>JBDTWI010000046.1:0-24592 GCA_040006775.1 Saprospiraceae bacterium | reverse complement strand
CACTGCTGTCTTTTCCAAAGCGACCAATTTTTACAACACAATTATTGAAAAATTTTGCCGGGTTCTTTCCAAACAAAACAATCGCTGCTCTTTTAATGTTTCCGTTATCATCTGTCAACCGAAGTTTGGCAATCAAATCTGCTTTGCTTACTCCTTCCACATCGGCAATTCTTCCAGCATGAACTGAAGCTGCTATGTATGATTTTAAACTGGAATCGTCAATATCATCAAGGGTAGCTGTGGGTTCACTAACCTCATCCCATGTCTTACCACTTTTACGAAGTAAATAATCGGTGAGTGCTGCACCAATCAATTCCTGCTTGGTACTTCCGCTGCGGTAGTAATACCTGCCACGTAAAGAAATAGGCACTGCATAAGGCTGTGTAATTATTTCAAGATAGTATAGTCCCGTTTCTTCATGCAGGTTTACATCTACCAAAATACCCATTAGGTCTTTTACCTTGTTGGGTATTTCATCCATCAGCTTTTTGTAATCGCTAATGCCAACCACTTTACCATTATCATCTTTACCAATGAATATTACACCACCTTGGGCATTGGCAAAACCACAAAACCATTTCAGATAATCATCGTGCCAGCTTTGTTTGTATTCTATGTTTTGTTTTTCGGGCATTGCTTCTTTCCAATATTTAGCTATTAGTTCCGTTTGTGGTAAAATCTACCATGCCTATTTTATCGCTAAGTTAAGTTTTTTTGAAGCCAGTTTATTGTAATTGTCCATGCCAAATTTTTGAGCTTCCTCAAGTTGGGTGTTGGGTGGGGCTTTGGTGTCCAGTAAGAATACACTGCTGAAGTGTTGAACAAATGATGATAGATATTCGTCAGCCGGGGTGGGCGTTGGCATTTTTAGCTCTTTGCAAGGTTGGTTTTGTGTGCCTTGCAAAGAGCTAAAAATAACGTGGGATCGGGTCGGCAAAGTTATGGATGCTTGTTTATGTGAAGGATGTTCTATAGGGTGACGTACAACTTTGTTACATCCACAACAAATCTATCCCAATCCTTCGCTTTTTTAAATAAATGCATTGTATTTTTTATAAGTATAGCTTGTTAGAATAACCTTTGACATTGGTGACCGTTAGGGAGTCTGTACGTCCAATGCATTGTTATGATATAGCCTTTCTATTTATTCACTTAACATTAATTTTTGCTTGTTAATTTCAACTGTGAAATTCACTTTAGCCTTTAATGCTTTGAAAACCTTCAACATAGTATCAAATCGCGCATCAGTTGCTGCGTTTTCTATTTTGGAAATTTGAGATTTTTGAACTCCAACAAGCTCACCAAGTTGCTCTTGAGTTAAGTTTCGACTCTTTCTTGCTTTTTTAATTGCTTCTCCAAGCAAATCTAATCGAAGTTCGTTTTCGAATGCATCTCGTTTTTTAGTTCCAATTTTCCCGATATGCTTATCAATTAAAGTATCTAAGCTAGTTGTTTTCATTATTTACTATATTTATTATTTAAATATTTCGTCCTTAAATATTTTGCCCGATTTATTTCACCAATTGCCGGTTTATAACTTTTTTTAATGATTCCATGTGTAGCTATTACCAATGTATCATTCTTATCCCAAAATGCAAATAACCTTATTTTTTGTTTATTATAAAGTGTTCTAAAATACCAGATTTCATTGTCCAATTGTTTAAATAATTCTGAATCTTGTTTTTTAGATGCTTTTTTAAGGTTGTAAAAGACTTTGTCTCTAGTCTTTTGGTCAAGTTTCTCTATGAATTCAGTAGCCTCATCAAGCAATTCAACCCTAAAAAGGTCTTTCATTCATAACATTTTAACAAAGATAATAGTTTCTTTAATACGACACTTTATTTTTTATTGTCTTTTTGAAGTCGAGCATAACAGATTGGCTATACACGCTGCACCGCCAATAACCTGGCGACCAAAAGTAAAAAAAGAATTTTTAATTACAGAAAAAAATTCAAATCGCAGTGAAGCGAAGATCCCGCTTTGCGGGAGAGAATCATAAAGTTGCTGGCGGGGTAGAGTGTATTGCCTGTTATGCGCCGCTTTTTTATTCTAATTCAGTATATATCGTTGTACCATTAAATTCAATTTTTGAAGCATGTACTATTGTATTTCCTGGATCCAATGGTGTCCAATAATTTGGATATTTAATTACGATCTCTTTATCCATAATTTCATTTCGTAATTTATTTATATCAAGGCCATTTTCTGTTCCTCTGTTTACATAAAATTGTTTAGTTGGATCCTTTAATTTGAAGACAACATCATGTGTTCCACCCTCAAATATTCCGATTACAATTCCTTTGGTAATTAAGCAATCTTTTTCAGCTGGAATTGGTACAGGTTTTAAGATTAGAATTCCAAATCCAAGTATTATTACTCCAATTAAGTAATACCAATAATTTGTTTTCATATCTTTAATTTTTTATTAGAAAACCATAACGTTTCGTATCTAAATTTATTGGTCACCTTTTTGATTGCAATATTTAAGTGGCGTATAACTTTGTTATAACTACAACAAATCTATCCCAATCCTTCGCATTTTTAAATAAAAGCGGTGTATTTTTTATAAGTATAGGCGGTTAGAATAAAGATAAGCAGTAATCCATTGAAACTAGGATTTAAGATACAGACATTAAGACTATTAAACTTACCCTGATTCCTCTATCCTCTAAATCTTTAATAAATAATCAGAAATCACCTACCAATAAAAGTCTAGAATAGTACAAACTGCCAAAAACATACTGGCAATTCCGTTCGTAGTAAAAAATGCGAGATTGATTCGTTCTATATTGCCTTCCGAAAAAATCTGGTGTTGATAAATGAGTAAAGCAATCAATCCTAAAGTTCCCAATCCCATCCAATAATTCACTCCAAACTGCTAATGTAATAAATAACCACAGCTAAGTATGGCATGAGCATAAAGAATGTGAAAGCAAACATAAATCCAATGAAACAGATTGAAATCAAACCAATAAACCAATGTCCAAAATTAAAAAATTATTGATCTAAAGTTATATCACTGCGAAAAAGAGCTAACGAAGTATCCTTACAGCATAACATTCTACGACGACAACTCCATAATAAATCTTTCACTCTTGGCCTCTGAGAAGTAGGTAAAGTTCAACATCGCGTTCATTGCTGGCTCTGCGAGCCCAACGAACGCTTAACGGTTAGGCGAGGTTTTTAACATGAACCAAATACTTCAATTATTGTAACATTCTTGATTTCAATTACAGTCATTTTATAATTACCTTCATTCCCAACTATTTCATATATTCTACCATTAAGATCCTTGCTTTTTTTCTTAGTAATTGAACCTATGCCATTAATCCAGATGTTATTAAGGAGTAATAGAATTTCATCAACAGAAACATTGGGAATAATGTAGGTTGACCTGAATCCTCCGCCCAATCCATTGTTAATGTAACTAATGCCTTTATTATAATAAATTTCAATTTTTCTGCTATTCAGAGAGTTCGTATCCATTTGTGATATTATGCCAAAATTCTTCTCAATAATTTCTCTGAGATTCTCTTCAAAAGAATTAGAATTTAATGATAAGAAAGAAATTTTTGATAAATAACCATCAAAAACATAACCAATTATTCCATTATAATTTACTTTTACCCAAATGCCTTTTATTTCAATTATTGGTACTTTTTCTTCTTCATTGTTGTAAATATTCTTTCTGATTTTAGGACTATTAACTTTTAAAAATGTAGATTCTTCATCATTAAATAATTTATTTTTTAAAACTACAATTTTTTTGATTTAGCCCGATTGTTCCTAGTACATTTCCTCGAATTGAATTTGAATCTCTAATAATTAAACCATTTCTTGCCCACACAAATAATGTATCACCAGAGGAATAAAATTCAATAGCATTTAATCTTGTCACTAAACAAAATAGTAATATTAAAAAAGAATTTATTTTCATTTTTTTATGTTTTATCACGCATAACGGTTGCCGCTAAAACTTCGTGCCGGACTTTTTGGAACGAAATTTATCGGGAAGACAAATATAAAAAAGAAAACGGAACATGCGGCAAGGCAAATACCGGCATGAGTTTTAGCGGCTGTTATAGGCTGCCCTTCTTGTAGGTCTATTTCATTTTATTAAACATATAACGGCTTATTTTCCATTGTCCGTTAGTTTTTTGAAGAACAAAAAGTTCTCTGTTTTCTTCGGGAACTGTTTGTCCATTGGCGTGAATTAATGTTGTTCCTTTTGAAGTTGTCCGCGCAAAAGCGTAGTCACCGTTAATCACGATCTCGTCAATATAAAATTCGATTTTAATTGAATAGTTTTAAATACGAACTCGTAAGAACCTTTAATTTGTCCTAGTCCGATTGCAGAAGGTGCATTAGAGGGCATAAATACACCGTCTGAGGTATATAACGGTAATACTTTATTTACGTCCGACACGTTTAATGCATCACGGTAAGAGAAAAGTAATTTTTCAATTGCTGTTTTTTCTGTTGACTGTTCCATATTGTTCTTTGTTGAATTTTTTGATTGATTTTTTGTTTCGTTTTGGCAAGATGCTAATGACATAAAAAGCATTGCACAAATTATTAAAGATTTCATTTCGGTTAATTTTAAGAGTGAGAAACTTTGCTTTTTGCTTCGACAAGTGTTACTGTTTTACCCAATGCTCCAAATTCGTGTAGGTCACCAAATACTTCTATTTTGATAGATTGGTCTATGCCACCAACGTTGAATGGCACGAAACCACTGCTTGTGATAAGCTCTTCAATTTGTGAGTTGCTGTTGGTGCTGTCGGAAGCGTAAAAAAGAACTTTTTTGTCAGGCTCATTAAACGAAGCATTTAAAAGGGAACCAGCTCCCAATGTTCCAAAAGCCTTAATTAGCTTAGCGTTTTTTGGAATTAAATCAGATAGAATTTTTCCAGACGATTCATTCTCTCCAATAATTTTTTTAAAGCCTCCATTTCCATCAGGAGCAATAGGATTGGAAACATCAATAATGATTTTTCCTTCCAATTCTTTTGAATAGGATTGAAAAAACTCTTTTAAGGCGTTGAAATAAATTGCAGGAATGATAACGTCCGCTTCTCTTATTGCATCTGCAATATTCTTGGTGGTTGCAAGATTGCCCAATTGTCCTGCTAATGCTTCTGTTTTCTCATTGTCTCTTGAGGCAAGAATTACAGAATGATTTCCTTTTACAAGATTTGTTGCTATGGCTTTGCCAATATTGCCAAGTCCAATTACCGCTACGGTTGTTTTTGAAGTATTCATATCTATTGTATTGAATTTGTTTTGTGTCAAAATTGACAATACAAAGATGAGATGAAAGCAAAGCTTCCACCTATAAACTGGTTTAAGAAATAGTCTTAATGTAGATTAAGAGTAATTTTATTTGATTGCTCTCTCGTTCCTGATTTTACTTAGAAATTCGGGCGTAATTCCAAGATAGGATGCAATTTGTGTATTGGGTAATCGGTTGGCAAGGTTCGGGTATTGTTCCAAGAAACTTTCGTAGCGCTCGTATGCTGTTGTGCTAAAAGTTTGGAGAAGTCGGTTTTGAAGTTCAATATATTTGTCTTCAATAATTACACGGAAGTTTCTGTCAAACTTAGGGTAATTTGTGTACAAGAACCAAAGGTCGCCTTTAGATATTTGTAGTATAACAGAAGGCTCAACCGCCTCAATAAACAATTTGGATGGTCGCTCTTTGTGCAAACTGTCAATGTCGGTTATCCAGTCGTCCTCTGCTGTAAATACTAAATTATGTTCTGTTCCTGAATTGTCAACGCCATACATTTTAAAACAACCCTCTACTACATAAGTGAAATACTTGCAAATGTCACCCTCTTGCAAAATATATTGTTTGCGTTTTATTTTACGCTCGGTCAAGCGACTTGTCAAGGCTTCCTTTTCAGTGTCGCTTAATGGAAGGTATTTGTCAAAATGCTTTATTATTTTTTCCATTTATTTCTTGTTTTCTGTCGTCTGTTAGGGTTGCACATATCGTTTTTGGGCTTGGCGAAGTGGGGGAAATAGAAGCACAAATGTTCAATTTAGCACCAATGCCAAATAGAAGTACAAATGTTCAATTCAGCGCTTCTGCCCCCATTTTGCCAAACCCTTTTTATCGGCTGCCTTGTTCCTCCCACGAAGCACAATTGTTTCAATTCAGCGAGCAAATTGTTGTAAGAATTTATCCATTGCCGAGTTTATATTGATTAGCAACTACACCGCACTTATACGATTTGCTTTTTGTAAGTTTTAGTTTTGTTGTGTCAGTAAAAATCCTCAAGCCATCTCCAATTGCAGTGTGGTTTACAAACAAATTAAACTCGTCAATCAGATTATTTTTAATAAGACACGAAACAAATGTAGCTCCACCATAAACAAGAATGTCTTTCCCACCCTTATTTTTAAGTTCATTAACTACAGTTACTAAATCACCATTCTCTACTCTTGTGTTTTTCCCTTCAATGGTTTTAATCGTTTTACTGAAAACAATTTTCGGGATGTCCACCATTTTTTGTGCAAATTTATTCCAATCACTTTCTGGTTGATTGTCTACCACATTTTCCCAATGAGAAATAAATTCTGCTGTCATCTTTCTGCCCATAAGAAGTGTATCAACAGCGTCTATTATTTCGTTCTGATAATAGTTTTTAAACTCTTCATCCTGATTCCATTCCATCCAATCCTGTTCACCGTTGGTTCGACCAACAAAACCGTCCACGGTCATACTCATTTGTAATTTTAATTTTCTCATCTTTTATATTTTTAGTCCACAAAGTTAGCTTATATATGTTGGAACTATAATCGGCAAATGAGACATTTATGGGTTTCATTTGCGACAAGTATTTTGGTTGTTATTGCTGGCTGCTACTAATTACAGGGACGCTTTGAAGGTTGCCGATAACTATGTTATATCTACAACAAATCTATCACAATCCTTCGCTTTTTTATCTGTCGGAGAACATTTATCTATTTTGTTCAGCTTTGAAAGTTAGAGGCACTGATTTACTCAAGTCCACATCTAGTAGGGCTTAAAATCCTTAATCAATCAACTTAGCTACAGACTGTGCTCAGTAAAGATTCTTTACAAGAAACTGTTCACTGTAAACTAAATATTTTATAATAAATTGAATATCAATTATATGCAATGCTTCTTTTAAGCCATGGTATTAGCGTCCAACGATTAATTCCCTTGCAGACTCTAATTTATAACTTGTACATTGAACTTACTCCATATGGACTTCAAAATCGGCGTGGTTGGAATTGAGAAAGACTAATTTGCCTAGAAAAACAATACCATTCATTATTTTAAAATGGATAACAAATGTCAACGGCTAGCGGTATGAAAAGTTGCCGATTGCGGGCTAATCAATTATCAAAATACAGCTGAGTAGGAGCGGCCTACCAAAACTAAAAATACTACTGTCACGGCAATTTTTTATGACCGCTTGTTAGCGTTTTGTTGGTTTTTGTTTCATTCTATCGTTTCCTTTTTTAAACTTTATCCTATTGATCCTTTATACTCCTTGCTAAATTCCATTGTAAACTGGAAAATAGTCATAAGCAAATCGTACGTTGCTTTATAAACAGGAAGTTCGTTATACTGTGCCATTTCTAAAAAAAAATCGACCGCTTCGCAGAAATAATCAAATAAATTAATCCCTCACGCAGCGAACTGAAAACCCCAAATTCTTACCGAGGTAGCTTCTATACACAATGCTGCCACTGACGTCCATGGCCCGGCAGTAGGCACTGCCTGGACTGACCGCTGTAGAACTCCACCAGTATCCGGCGTAACCAATGCCGCTGAACGCACCACCACTGCTACGGCCGCCACCCGGAAGGGCTGTAAAACCTGTTTTGTTGGTTGCATTGGTGTTTGGGCTATTCCAGTGCGTAGTGCCGGTTTCTTTTAATTTATCCCCGGCAACACTTTCGCCTCCTAAATATGTGCTTAGTTGTGTCCATTCGGCATCGCTTGGCACATGCCAACCTGTTGGGGCAAGTTTGCCAGTGTTTACTGCATTCCAGTTGTAAAGGCGGCCAAAGGTAGCTATTGTATCGTTGCTGCTTGTATTGTCGTAGTTACAATATGCCCCCGTGGTTAAATTATCCCATACAGAATAAGATGTTATGTTAGGAATACTTGTTCCATCATTATATTTCGTTGTTCGAAGGTTTTCAGCCATCCAGATTTGCGTACCTATGGTAACGGTTTTATACACGTTGCCATTCTGGTCAGTCATTGTTCCATAGGTTACTGCAGGATTAAAAACGGCTGTTGTTTTTCCATTGGTTTGATTATCTGATGCCGGATTGTCGTCATCTTTTTCACAACTGCTTGCAAATACTAAAAATAACCCCATTATTAATAGTGGGTAACTCAAAAAGTTTGTTCTTTTTCTCATAATTCTAAAAATTTAATTGTTCATAATCACTTAATTTATCTGTTTCTTGAAGGGTTCATTCTGTTACAGAGTTTGCTCCAATGAACGCATAACTTTGTTATAACTACAACAAATCTATCCCAATCCTTCGCATTTTTAAATAAAAGCGGTGTATTTTTTATAAGTATAGGCGGTTAGAATAAAGATAAGCAGTAATCCATTGAAACTAGGATTTAAGATACAGACATTAAGACTATTAAACTTACCCTGATTCCTCTATCCTCTAAATCTTTAATAAATAATCAGAAATCACCTACCAATAAAAGTCTAGAATAGTACAAACTGCCAAAAATATGCTGGCTATTCCGTTCGAAGTAAAAAATTCGAAATTGATTCGTTCTATATTGCCTTCCGAAATAATCTAGTGCTGATAAATTAGCAAACCAATGAATCCCAGAGTTCCCAATCCCATCCAATAATTCAATTGTTCTTATTATAAGTGTATTTAACTTTACACTATATTCCTTTGATTTATTTCGATGTATCCAGTAAAGAAGTATTTCATTTCGATCAGATTGTGCTTGATCTGACCAAATTATTGTTCTCTTAGCCAATTTTCTGTTTCTAAATTTGCTTGATCATGTGATTTAACTTTTCCTGACAAAATATCTTGTAAGCCAACATTAATTTTATTGATGGCATTTTCAGGTAATATTATGTTTGTTGCATCTATTTCCAACTCAAATAATTGAATTGCCTCCAATAATAAATTTTCATCATCTATAAGATCTATTTTTTGATGAAGCCTTTTTTTTAAATCCGACACAATCATTTTATAAAAATTTATATGTAAATATACTATTTAAACTTAAATTAAAATATTAAATTTCATTTATCTTTTGACTTTGTCATTGGTCATATGGTCTTGGCAAAGACTGTGCACCGTCAAACCATTCGCCGCCAAAATTAAAAAATAAAATTATTATTGGAAAAAATTATATGTGAATTATTCAAGCTGCTGGGTGGGGTAGAGTCTATGGCTTGTAATCTCGCGTTTATTCTATTTCGCGTCTTTTTAATTCACAAGACGAGTGATGTATTGTTAGTATATGAACTTCAGAATTGCTTATTACTCTATAAATAATTCGATAACTTCCTTCCATTAATTCTCTAACCGACGGATTCCCATATTCTTCTACAGTGTGTCCGATGTACTTTGATCGTTTTAATAATTTTGTTTTTTGTTTAATTCTTTTGACTTATCTAATTGCATATTACTTAGAATCAGGCAATATGAAATTGTAAATATCCTCAAGTTAAAAAACTGCTAGTTCAGTCCACTTTATGCGAACCATTTTTCCATTCTTTTGTCCAATTCTTCTTCTGTTATAGTTTTTCCTTCTGCAAATTCATTCATGCCAGTATTGATTTTTTCAATCAATATGAGCCTTTCTACAAGTTCATCTAGAGTAAATTCACTTGGCATTTCATTAATTTGTTTTTCCACATCTTTTCTATTAAGCATATTAATATAATTTATGTACAAAGATATTATTTTTTTATTAATTCAGATTGCAAGTTAAACGTTTTTTAGCTCCCCGAAGGGCGTGATTTCTAGCACTAAACTTCATTCGGAGAACTGAATGTAAATAGAAAGCTCCACTAGATGACGGATTGATTACCGATAATTCCGATAGATATAGGAACCCCTTATTATAAATTTGTATTTATAATTCTATTAGCGGCTGCCCGAATCTCTTCACTAAGCGGTTCAGCCTGAAGTTCGCAAAGAAGTTTAGTTGAAGCGCTTACTGATTTTTGTTTTTCCATCGGCTTAACCTACTCATTCCTCTTGTAAATAACCATGAAAAAAATCTTGAGTGTCCACCTTCCATCATTTTTTGTTTAGAGTATTCCTGAAATTCAGCAACGCTGTTTCCTTTGTAAATGAATTCGCCTTTTTCGTAACAGTAGGAACAATACATTGTGCTTATTGTGCCGTCTGAATTTGAGCCTCCGCCTTTTTCGTCTCGTTTTAGTGGCATTCCGCAAGACTGGCAATTTTTGTAAATTTTATCCATTTTGTAAAGTTGTTTTGTTTAGTTGTTCTGTCGTTTGAATTAGCAGAACAGAAAATTTTGTGTCGTGTTGCATGGAATTGTATGGTTTTCTATTATACACTTTATTTTTTCAAAACCGTTTTCAAGTCCGCTTGTCAATAGTCCTTTTGTTAAAATACCTGTCATCATTATTTTTTCTTAGGTCGTTTTACAAGTGGAAAAAAACTTGTCGCTGTTGAGATAACTGCAACACATCAAATAAACTAGTCTTCGGGCACATGTGGTCTGAAGATTAGTCGTCCGTGACTGCCAACTGCATAAAACATGAGTACTAGTCCAGCTAAAATTAAAAGACCAATTGCAATTATTGTCCATGTCATTGTTTATTTGTTGCTCGTCCGATAATACTGCATAGCATTTTTGTACCAAACGAAGTAGCGGATTCAAAGGAACGAAAACTTTCAGGTTATTCAAAATAAAATGAGAACTAAAAACATGAGGCGAAACAAATGCCACTATTGCCGTTTTGACGAGTGTTATATGCTGCCCTTTTTATACTTTTATTCATCTCAGGTCAATTTATGTTGTCGGTGTGCTATGAAAATTATAATAGTCATTACGCCAATTGAAACGAGTGATGAATTTAGTGTCCCAAGATTTAGTCCACCTTTGTCAAGTGGCTTTGTCAGAAAATCGCCAAAGGTTGCTCCGAAGGGTCTGGTGAAAATAAAAGCAACCCAGAACAAAATAATGTAATTGATTTTGGTGAGATAGTAAAGAAGAACAACAACAAGGATTACTCCGCCAGTAACAAAAGCACCTTGCAAATAACTGATACCGAAATAGTCCCCAAGAAAATCTCCGAAAGCAGTTCCTAAACTGTTTGAGAAAAGAATTGCTGACCAATAATAAATTTCTTTTTGCTTGTCAATAATTGGGGAAACCTCAAGGTTATTGTATTTGTGAAACCATAAGAACAATGTAAGAAACAAACAACTTACAAGTAAAATACTTCCTGCGGTATAACCAAGATGTAGTGTTCTGTCAATGTAGTCGGAAATTTCTGTTCCGAAAGTTGTCGTAGCAATAATAACTAACCAATAAATTACAGGCACATATTTCTTGACTGTAAGCTGAGTGAACAATACCACAATGAAAAACACAAGTGTAATAACAATGCCAACCGTGTAGCCCAAATTCAAAGTCATGGAAATAAAATCGCCAAGCGTTTCGCCTAATGTAGTGGCAACAATTTTCATTAGCCAAAATATCAAAGTGATTTTGGTAACCTTGTTCAGTTGTTCAGTTGTCATCCAAAACGAATATTACTTAACGAATGTGCCGTCTTCCTTATAAACGACTTCTTTCTTTTTCATTCCTGTTTTAACGTCGGCTTCGTAAAGTGTTCCAGATTTTGCACTTTCAATTTTGTCACCACCAATAATTTTACAGTCGGGATTTGCTTTCTTAATTGCGGAAACAACTTTATCGGGGAGTTGCGAAACAGGAATTTCTGTTTCAGTTTCCAGCCATTGTCCGTTAGTAGAAAAATTTGCAGATTCTTTTATGTTACATAAAGAAAAATTCGCTTCCCATTCAGTTGCGTTTTCCTTTCCCCACTTTACATTTGTAGCTGTCGGAAATTTTTGTTTGAACGCTTTGATTACTGCTTCAGGGGGTGAGCCTGCGAACAAAAATGTTGAAATTGTCAACATGCAAGTCATTAGAATTGTCTGTTTCATTTTTATTATTGTTTAATTGTATTGTTTAACGGGTATAGTTCATTTTTATTTCTGTCTGTCCAATGTTAGCACTGACTTTCGTTTTAGAGTTGCGAGAAACGGCTGTTATCGGCTGCCTTGTTCCTCCCACGAAGCACAATTGTTTCAATTCAGCGAGCAAATTGTTGTAAGAATTTATCCATTGCCGAGTTTATATTGATTAGCAACTACACCGCACTTATACGATTTGCTTTTTGTAAGTTTTAGTTTTGTTGTGTCAGTAAAAATCCTCAAGCCATCTCCAATTGCAGTGTGGTTTACAAACAAATTAAACTCGTCAATCAGATTATTTTTAATAAGACACGAAACAAATGTAGCTCCACCATAAACAAGAATGTCTTTCCCACCCTTATTTTTAAGTTCATTAACTACAGTTACTAAATCACCATTCTCTACTCTTGTGTTTTTCCCTTCAATGGTTTTAATCGTTTTACTGAAAACAATTTTCGGGATGTCCACCATTTTTTGTGCAAATTTATTCCAATCACTTTCTGGTTGATTGTCTACCACATTTTCCCAATGAGAAATAAATTCTGCTGTCATCTTTCTGCCCATAAGAAGTGTATCAACAGCGTCTATTATTTCGTTCTGATAATAGTTTTTAAACTCTTCATCCTGATTCCATTCCATCCAATCCTGTTCACCGTTGGTTCGACCAACAAAACCGTCCACGGTCATACTCATTTGTAATTTTAATTTTCTCATCTTTTATATTTTTAGTCCACAAAGTTAGCTTATATATGTTGGAACTATAATCGGCAAATGAGACATTTATGGGTTTCATTTGCGACAAGTATTTTGGTTGTTATTGCTGGCTGCTACTAATTACAGGGACGCTTTGAAGGTTGCCGATAACTATGTTATATCTACAACAAATCTATCACAATCCTTCGCTTTTTTATCTGTCGGAGAACATTTATCTATTTTGTTCAGCTTTGAAAGTTAGAGGCACTGATTTACTCAAGTCCACATCTAGTAGGGCTTAAAATCCTTAATCAATCAACTTAGCTTCAGACTGTGCTCAACAAGCTTAGTTTACAGTAAACTGTTTACTGTAAACAAATAATTTATATTATATTGAATATCAATTATATGCAATGCATTTATTGAGCTAAGTTATTAGAGTACAAGGATTAAATCTCTCTTCATCATCATTATAAGCTTAATGGATTCGCACAATTAACAAATCCATTGAACTTGCTAATAAGATTGTATTCGAAGAGAACAAAACAGTTCAAAAGTACCAAGATTTATTCCATTACAAAAGATCATTAATCATTGCAAGAGCGGGAAGAAAAATTATCCTTTTCAGATTGGGTCAATGACATATCCACACAGAGCTTAAGGAGTTTATTATAATTGACAAGAACAAATGCTCTTCACAAACAATAGAATTCATTATTTTAAAATAGATAGCAAATTCTAAAACGGTTTTGTATATGGTTAGTTGCGTGGTTAAGCACGAAAGTTAGTAAATAAAAACCGGATAGAAAATCCGCGAGGATTTTCGTAAGTACGCTAGAAGCAATTAATTATTCATGGTGTTAGCTAACTTTTTTTTAATTCAGTTAGTTGGTTTGATATTCGAGTTATAAATTCCGCTTTATTTTGCGCTTCATTTTTAATATCTTTTGGAATCCTGTTCTCAATTTCCGTTATAATTAGATTTTTGTCTAAAATTAACGTTTTAGGATATCCAAATAATCCAAAACCTTTTAAATATTCCTTTGACTCAATAACGAGTGTAAAGTCAAATTTGTTTGCTTTTAGAAATTCATTAACTTCATTTTGGTCTTGGAAAGTAATAGATACAAAATTAACCTCATTCCCAAATTCTGATTTGATTTTATTTAAAAGAGGTATTTCTTCTATACAAGGAGCACAATTACTAAACCAAAAATTTATTATGGTAGGTTTACCTTTCAGTGATTCAGAATTTAGTTTTTTTTCATTCAGAAGTTTCAGTTCAAATTTCGGTAATTCCTTTCCTTTAAAATTATAGATATTTTCTTTAAATACCTTAATAGATTTTATTTTTTCCAACATAGCGTTATTCAACGAATCAGTTGCCTGTCCTAAAACAGTTTTAGAAGTAAATGCTATAGTAAATATTAGAATTACTTTTTGGATTTTCATTTTTTTCAAATGTTAGCTAATCGGATTGGATATAGACGATGCACCGCCAAACCATTCGCAGCCAAAAATAAGAAATAAGTTTTTCATTACTGGAAGAAAATTAAAAGAGAATGATTCAGGATGCTTGGCGGGGTAGTGTCTATGCCGTGTTATAAGCAGCCATAATTTAATTTAACAACTTGTTCCAAATATTCGTTGTACCACTGGCTCAAAAGCCATGCCAATCACAGCCATTGAAATCGACCATAATGCAAATAGAATCCAATTATTGCGTACAATTTCTATTATACCTGCAGGTGTAATACCGCAAGATTTAAACAGCCAAACATTCACTTTCAATTTATTTTTTTCTTGTAAAGTTAAAATTCTATCAATGATTTCAACTTTTCGAATAGTTGACATGTGCAATTTCAAAAAATCTCGATTGTTAAAAGCATCAGCTTCTTCTTCTCCTTTCAATGCATTTCTTGATGTTATTTTATTTCTTACTGCTAGGTTAAGTAATTGTCCTTTAGAAGGGCTATCATGTTTTTCAAATTCATAGGTATATATTAACCCTAAAGTTTCGGGCAAATCATACCTGAATTGATCTTCAATATTTCGTGGGTGCCCACCTAAAATTCGAAACCTATTTTCAATCGCTTCAAATCCAAAATTCGCGTTCCTCATATTCCAATGAACCCAGCAGTAGGATTGATGCTTTTTTAAATGTGTATAAAAGTCCTTAAGCATCTCTTTCTCCAAATAATCAAAATCCTGGTTACTTAGATTAGTTAAGTCCTTTCTTTTTATTTGAGCCATTAAATGAATTGAAAAGATAATCGTTGTGCCATTATCTCTATTCCTAAGTGCAATACTTGTAATTCGAGGTGTTCTTCCATGAGTTGCAAAAAAAGATTCACAACTATAATGAATTACTAATGTTCTTGCTTTTTTATTTTTTAGTTCATCAATTTTTGCTAAGCCGTGTCTTCGATCGTCTAATCGTTCTGATGTTAAAAATGCCATATAATTTATAATTCTTTAAGGTTGCTTATAACTTTGTTATATCTACAACAAATCTATCACAATCCTTCGCTTTTTTAACTGTTGGAGAACATTTATATATTTTGAACTGCCTTGAAAGTTAGAGGCACTGATTTACTCAAGTCCACATCTAGTAGGGCTTAAAATCCTTAATCAATCAAATTAGCTACAGACTGTGCTCAACAAGGTTAGTTTACAGTAAACTGTTCACTGTAAACAAAATATTTTATAATAAATTTAATATCAATTATATAAGATACATTTATATAGCCAAGATATTAGCATCCAACGATTAATAGCTTTTTACACAAGTTTATAACTTGTACATTGAATTTACTGAATGCGGACTTCTTGTCTTGGTACAAGTTGCAAATTTGCGTCAGCAAAGGATCGATAGGGGAGATTATGGGATGAAATAATATTTTCCATTGGTTTTTTAAAAAAAAAGCAGCTTGAAAAAATTCTGTTTCATAAAGCTTTATGCATCACAGAATCAATCAAGCTGCAAATTGTCGAAATAATTAGATATTAAATTCTAATTCTACTTGCTTCTAAAAAAATATTGCTGTCTTTACCATAAGCACCTGCCAGGTGCAACTTTATTTTTTGAAAGCAATCCTGCAAGCCTCCAGTGCCATCGTATTTGATTACACGATTAGATACTGCTTCATTAACTTTCACAAACTCTTGGTGAACTTCAATGTTGATGGTTTCTACAGCATTTATAGCCTCCTGTAGTTTTTGTTTTGTTAGTGATGGTGGCGATGGTTCATAGGAATCTATCATACCAATCTGAACCAAGATATTTTTAGCTGATTGCAAGGTTGATCCGAAACTTTTTTCGGAACTTGAGATCTTCCTTATCGGTAATTCACTTTCTTTGAGTGTAATTAATTCTTTTCTAGAATTTGATTTAGTACTCATCATCTTTTGACACTCTAATACAATGGATTTATAATGAGAATTTTGTTTGCCATTTGGCAGGCTAGCGACATAATCACGTATTCGCTTTACGATAGAGAATAATCCATCTGCTTCGTAATACAACTCGTTCCTTAGCTCTCGTTTAATAGCCAATCTTGATTTAGCTTCTGTTGCTTGCTGATTAATCGCTTCCGTTTCTGTCAATAAAGAATTAAAAGCTTCAACCGATAACATGGCATTAGATACCGTGTAGTCAGGAATAGATTTAAGTACTTCAATTAATTGACGAGCCTTTGCAAGTCTTTGTCCAAATGATTTTTCTGAAATTTTTTTCATGATAACATAATTTAAATAATTAAGAAATAAAACATTTCGATAGTAAAGGTATTTGGACTTCAGAGCGAGTTTTTAGTAGATTTGTTTAATAACACATATTAATTTATCTCATATGAAGAAATCGTTAAGCTTATTACTTTTATAATGGATGAGAGTAAGTCTGTAATGACTTAGAGCAAGCGTATTGTTAACAAGAGTAAATGTATAGTGAGTAAGAAATTTGTTATAGATAGTAAGATATTTGGTATAGGTAGTAAGAATATTGGTAATCTTCGAAAGAATAATGGTATTGTTAACAAGAGTAAATGTATAGTGAGTAAGAAATTTGTTATAGATAGTAAGATATATGGTATAGCTTGTAAGAATATTGGTAATCTTCGAAAGAATAATGGTATTGTTTGCAGGAGTAATTGTATTAATTGAAAGCTTAAAGGTATTAGTTGCAAGAGTTATGGTATTAGTTGCAAGAGTTATGGTATTGTTTGCAAGAGTTATGGTATTGTTTGCAAAAGAAACAGTATGACTTATATTAATAGATCATTCTAAAAGGCATTATTTACTGTCAACCTCTTATACCGCTTATAAATATAAATAGTCCAATTCATACTTCTTGTTCTTGGACTTTTATATTTATTTAGCGGCATTAACCATTGTAGTTTTATAAATTGGTATTATTTCAAATGCCTATAAAAAATTCAACAAAGAAATTTCAAAGGGGCTTGTTCAACGTGAGCACTCACGCACACCGCTGCCTGCGTTGGCTTTGCGGGTTGGGCGTTGGCGGCGGTTGGCGTTGAGTGCATTGTTCGGCACAGCCTTCTTTTATTTATTTTTCATTTTATTTTCCATATTCTCAAAATCTGCCAGCCAAGTTTTTGCATTCGGATAATTTGGGTCAAGATTTATGCACTCTTTAATCGCCGCAATTGCTTTTTTGAAATCTTGCTTTCGAGCATAAACAAAACTCAGGTTGTAATTCACTTCGTCTATATCTCCTTCTTTTTTTAAGGCTTCAAGAAATACTTCTTCCGCTTCATCTAATTTGCTCCTTTTTGAAAGTGCCGCTGCCAAGAAAATATATGGATAGGTGTCATCAGTTTTAAGTTGGGTGCTTTTTCGATAACTTTCAATTGCTTTTTCTATTTCTCCTTGGTCTTCGTGAAGCATTCCTTTTCGGATGTGATAAACGAATTGGTATTTGCCTGGAATTTCTTCTATTTTGATTTTGCTGATTATCTGTTCTGCTTCGGAATAATTGCCACTCAATCGCAGTTGATCAACGTATTGAATCAGATAAAAAGGTTTCGGATTTTCTTTTACAATTTTTTCCCAAGCGAAAGCACTCGAAAATGACCAATCCATTTCATCATAACCTTCTGCCAATTTCTTCCAATCTTCTTCCATTGTTTTTAGATGGTTTATTTTTTCTGGTTGTGCCGAACATTTGTGTTTACGCATGTTTTTGTCTAGAGTTGCGTTTATTTCAATTATGAACTGAATTTAGTTAGAATAAAAATAATGAAAGTTTAATATCTTCAATTGATACAACAGTTTGATCTAAGAGACTAATATTCAGTTAGTAATCTTGATACTAATTTTGTCTGTTTACAGTGAATCACACTACTCTATAACAAGAACTCTTAAAACCTGGTAAGAACCTTCTTCCTCTATCTGAAGTATATACAATCCAGGTTGAGCAGGTGCATGTATTGCCTTGTTGTTGAGTAAGGAACTCTTTCCAACTGTCTTCCCTTCAAGGTTGAACCAAGTAAATTTAGGGTTTTGATCATTTTCAATTGTATTGCTAAATCTAACTTCAGCTCCTGATCTGATCACAAATGAGCTACTTTCCTCATCGTAAGTAAGATTCACTTTCTTTTTATTAGGCTCTGCATAAAAAGTAGCAAAATTGAGTTTTACTTCATCAGCATATGTGCAGTTGTTCGCTTTTGCAAGCCATTCAACATAGTATACTCCTCTAGTATTAACGCTTACTTTGGTTTTTGGATCGTTGATCTGATCAAAATGGAGCATTCCTGGGCCTGATTTGAACCTCCAATAGCCTACTCTGGAATTGGATGCATTGAGGTTGGTAAATAAATTTTTGGTTTGTATATCCCTACCACCATCACTCAAATATTGGGCTTCATCTGTCGTATCCACACCTAATTCTACATGAATTTTTTTGTTTTCCGTTCCAAAATAAACATCCACATCCATTGAAAAACTATAGTCTGATTTATTATTGACTTCGAGTAAATAATTAGACTTAATGATTGGTGCATTGGGATGCAAAAGGTCTTTAAGATAATAGGTGAATTCCAGTTCCAGACCTTCTGTACTTTTGCAAGAGAAGTCTTCTATGATTGGTGCATAATAGAATTTATCATCGCCAACACAAATTGGTTCTAATCTTCCTTTAAACGAAGGGATAAATTGATTTACTTCGAGGTATTCTGCACATGTTCCACTTATCTTATAACTGTATTCATATGGTTTTGAGCAATCCCTGATAAGTATTCCTTTTGGATTGACATAATAATTATTAGGATTTGTTCCTATGTGGAATATTTCTATTGGTTTTGCTTTTGGTAGAATGTTAAATTGGACGATACTGTCGTAGCTACAACCTCCTTTATTGACATGCCTGGAATGATAAATGCCTTCTTTTGTGATATTCACACCATGCCAGTTAAAAGGAATTGGGAAAATATCATCATAACATAAGCTTCGATCGACACCTACTTGGTCTTCTGTGGAATACAAATGAACTATTGAACATTGTTTACCAGAAATACCGTAACGAATTCCTCCTGCACTCAGACGATATTTGGATACGCATATTTCAAAGTCGCCTTTGTCAGTAAACTTGTATTTAATTTTATTTTTGTCACTACTCTGTACTATTTTATCAATGGTCCATTCAAACTTATCATAATTGTGCCCACCATCAACAAAAAACTCTTTTTCTTCATTTATACAGGCCTCAAGATTATGGTCATTGTCAAAATTGATCGCTTCAAATCCTCCTAAATAGCATTTATCTAATGCACCTGTAACATTTAGCTGCACATCACAGATGTCTCCGTTACATCCATTAATAAACAAGCTATAAACTTCGCAGTAGTCAAGATCCAATCCAAAGCTATAGGTCCCATTGCTGTTACATTGAGGGTTACAAATTAATGAATTGGTAAAATCACAGTTTTTATAAACGCCAATCTGCACTCCTGTTCCATTTACACTGCAATTTGAAAATGTAAGTGACACATTAACATGACCGCCAGAACCTGTAAAGGAATACCAACCTGTATTGATAGGAATTCCTCCTCCTGGACAAAGTGGATTAGGACCATTTGGATTCGAATAGGCCATGGGATGAAGTGTCCCTATTAACTCTCCCAAACTGGAAAATATAGGACTAGTTAAGCAATCATCGTTAGGAGGTATAGTTTGACAATATACCCTCGTAGGACAGATAAGACCTAAAGCAATTGCACATAAATTGACTATTTTCTTCATAAAACTATTGATTTCTACAAACAGGAGCCCTTTAATTTTAAATACGTTGCTTTGAAAAACAAGCTAAATTAAATATATTCAAACAAACATAAAGAATAATATTCTGAGCTGTTATAAAGTGATTTAGCAAACCAATTGGATTCTAGTAAATATTTGATAATGCTAGCCAAAGAGGATGGTGCAAACAGCATTCAAAAACTAAGAATCAATTTATAAAAAAGTCTTTTATTTCTTATCATGTATATTATTACGTACCCAGATTTTTTTTAACAAGTCAAAATCTAATTTCTTCGACTTGTAAAGTATTATCTGTAGTATTTGCATTATAACGAAGTAGGGATTAAAGAAGTTTTTTAAAAGGGGAATTAGATGCACCACTGTATGAGTACGCACTTCTGTTTGATAGATGTAACACTGTTTGTTTACCACTCAAAGCCCCCTTTTAAAAAATTTCTTTTAATCTTACTGTTATATACCGTTCTACTCTGTCCACGAAGCACAACTGTTTGAAGTTCGCACAAAAGTTTGATAGAGGTTGTCATACTTTCAGACATTCTAAGAAGTTATCAAATTTATTGTTGTCCCAAATGAGCTCATTGATTCTGTATTTGTATTTATATTTCTTGTAGCTCTTTAATAATTCTGTTTCAAAGATAATTTCAATTCCATTTTCTGTTGTTTCAAAACTATCAATGGACTGAACTTTATTTTTCAATAAGTGTCCTGCCGATTTATTGAAAATTGCCTTTTCAAGAAACGAAGGTTCATCTGTTACTAAATTGCTGTCTGGAATTATGCAGAGAATGTAATTCTCTTTGCTACTAAATGCTTTGCCTTGATCGGGAGTCAACTCTACATAAGTTTTGTGATTGGTAGCAGATTTTATTTCAATATAGAAATCTTTTCCAGTGGTTGAGTTGTGAATTTCAAAATCTTCCTCGCCTTCGACTTTTTTAATTTTTAAGAAATCATAAGAAGCTACTTTCTCTTTGAAAAATCTTTCAAAGATGTCGCCTATTTCTTTTTTTACTTTGAAATCAAAATTATCCTGTTCTTGTTGTGCAAGCAATTTCTTTGCAATTGCTATTATCTCTGGATGTTCAGAAAGTTGTTCAAAGACATTCAAATTAATTTTTTCTTCTCTGTCCAAATCAGAAAGTTTAGTTAGAATTGAAATCTTTTCAGGTTCAAGCACCGCAAGTATAATTTTATCAAGGTCTAAGTCAGAATACATTTTCTGATATTTTTCTTGATTCTTTTTTTTCTTTAAATCCAATACATCAATTTTTTCATTGATTATTGTAAACAAATAATTTCGTAATTCACCCAGAGAAGATTTGTCAGAGTTAGTAAGTCTTCCTTCTCTCATTTTATGATTTACAACCTCACAAATCTTGCTTGCAAGGTCTGTTTCTTTTATTTCTCTTCCTTTCGTTAATAAGTTGATGTCATTAAACTTCCTATTTATTAAATCGCTTATTACGGGTTTGCCGCAAAATTCCGCATACAGTTCTAATGTTTTATCTTCAATAATTTCATTGTCAAAAAAACCTTTATCGTAGTTTAATTCTCCAAGTAATTTAAGTTCTCCTTTCCTGTTTGGAAGAATTGGAAATGTTTGCTGTTGTTGTTTTAAGTCAAGCAAATGAAGGTGTTTCAAATCAGTTTGAATGAATTTTACAAAGTCATAAAGCCAATCAATGAGTTCCGAAAGTGCATTTTCGGTTTCACCGAAAATTTGTATTGCAAGAGGTTGAATATTGCTCTTATATTCTGAAATCTTTTTGACTAAAAACTCTGCATTTACTTTTCTGAAATCTTTTTCGCTATCCCAAAGAACTTTGTTCCATTCTGAAACTTCCTCTAAACTCGGAACAGATTGTAGGAATAAGTCAATGGCATATTTCCAAAGTTTATCTTTTTTTGTGTCAATAGGAAAATGCAGCAGATTGTTATTTTCCTTAATCGGTTTTCGGATAAACTCAACTTGGTCTTTATTAGTTGGAATGTCAACTAACTTTTCTTTGAGGATAGATTCTCTCAAAGTAGAATTGACTTTTGTTTTGTGCCACTCGTCTGAAATCCATTTATGGCTTGATGTAAGTGTAATGTGAGTATCAGAAATGTTGAATGTTCTTTTCCATTTTTTATTGGAAATACTCGTCAATAACTTTTTGTAAAGTGCGGATGCACTTTCAATGATGGTTTGGTTTCCGCTATCATTATTTTTCAGCGATATACTGTCCCTTGTTTCTTTGGGTTTAAATTTTTTAGAGTTGATAATCATTGGAAAAGAAAATTCCTCACTACCAATTAATGGTAAAGAGGAAAACAAAAAAGGAATTTTCTTTTCTGTTTTCTGTTTGTAAAGTTCTTCAAGGTTGATGAAGGATTTATTTTCAGATGTTTTTTCTTTTTCAAAGTATGTAGCTAACTGAATATCGTCATTATCTGCTAATAGAATATTAATGATGTCTTTATTTTTTGAAACTGAAACTTCAAACAACTTTATATCATTTGAAACTGGAATTTTTTCTTGATTCAATTCATATGTTGATATTGAATTGGGGCTTGCAACTTCATTGTTGATTGTAACCCTTCTCACCCTCTCGTTAAAACAAAGAACAAAGGGAAGTAATGCATCCAAATCGTTAAACCCTTCCTCAACAAATTTCTTAACCCAGTCAATGTCTTTTTTTATGTTATCGTTAAGGTAATAAGTGAACTTTGACTTAATGATGTTTTGATGCTCGGTGTAACTTACGCTATTTTTAAGTGTTTCAACAATACTGTCAATAAAAGTTTCTCTGTGTTCTGTGAATTTTGTTCTATCAATTAAAAAATTGAAATCTTTAAGTTCCTGCTCTTTCGTTAAAAAAACTCCTTCAACTCTAATTTTGAGAGATAATATGTGAGTGGATAAAAAACCTGTTCCAAACTTTCCTGTTGTAATTTGTTCAGTGTCGTCTTTACCCGAAACAGGAAGAATAAGATTTGTAACATCATCAAATCTGTATGGGTCGTCCGTATAGCAAAAAGGGTTTCCGTTGTGCTCAAAACTTAGCAAATAATCTTCACCGTCTTTTCTGTAAGTTAAATTTATATCAACCGTCTTATCCTTTACATTTTTGTGTGCTTGTTCTGGTTTGTTTGGGTTGAATGTTGCACAGTCCTTAGCATTTTGTAGTAGCTCCCAAAACCATCTTCGTCCAGCAGTTTCGGGTTCGCCTATCGCCTCATTTATTTTTTCTCGGATTTTAGATTCGGCAATAATTGATTCCTTCCTGAAATGAGAAAGCGTTTCATCTGAAATATCCACTGCATTAGAGCTGTATCCGTTTAATGTTTCTATTTTTTGTTTTTCAGACATTGAATTAACTCCTTTGTCAAGGACTTGTTTAGCTATTCCTAAAGCAACATCCTTGATTTCTTTTCTGTCAATTACTTCTTTCAAAAAATCAGTCAAGTCTGCATTATGTTCTTCTTCAAACATTCTTTGTCTTACTATTCCCATATTTGTATAAATTTTTGTACTGTTTGTCTAATTTAATTCTATTGTAAGCAAAAAGTCCTTTTTCAAGTTCTCTTGCTGTTTTGTTATGTTTTTTAGCAAGCTGTCTAACAATATTCAAATATTCACCCCAACTATTTAAGTTAATATTACTCCAATAAATTAATTTTAAGTCTACAAGTGTTTCTATACACCTAATGTCAATTATTGGAAAATCAATTGAATTTGTCACACACAATATTGCAGAAGCAGTTGGAATACTTACACCTTTTAAATTGGTTAAAAGTTCTATTTTGGTTTTTTCATTGCTTTCTGCAAATGCCTTTTCTGTAAATTCTCTGATTTCAAAGTTATTGTTTTGCTCATAAAACCTTTTAGGTCGCCTTGATTTCCATAAGCAAATTTCTAAAAATTCAGGCTTGTCTAACCAACCTTTTTTTATCCATTCTGCTCCATTGAGAAATAAATGTTTCTCAATGTCATAATGGTCAATGTAAGTTTCAATATTTTCTTCAAATTCGTTCATAAGGTTTCGATCTGGTAAAATTGCCACCAAACGGTGAATGATATGCGGAGTAGCGATGAAGTAGCTATTCCGTCATATCTAATGTGTGCGCCTTGAATGGCAAATATACTGTTTAGAAGTAAACAGGGTAAATCTAGAGAGTGAAAATCTCTTATACGCTGGGTAACGACCGGAAGTATTAGCAAGCTGCAAGGTGAAGTGAGGCGACTCACGGACTGAAGTAAGCAGGACTGCAAAGATTGGTACCTACGAATAGTGAACGTAGTGAAGTTTCTGAAAGAAACCAAAGACATATTGATGTCTTTGACGAAGTGAAGAGTGAAGCGGTTGTATATGAGGCTAATGTCAAAGGGTAATGCAGCACATCATGCAAACGCCCATCA
>JBDTWI010000045.1:0-25503 GCA_040006775.1 Saprospiraceae bacterium | reverse complement strand
AGTATTTTTCCAAGCAGCAAATTTAGCATCTATTGCAGCCTGAGTTTGACAAGCATTTTCTATAACAAAAGTGGGACAAGTAAGAGCAATAGTTGGAGCATTAGTTACCTTAAATGTTGCAACACATGTTACTGGTGTTTGGCAATCACTAGTAACAGAAAAAGTTACATTTTCAACGCCACCACATGCATTTGGAGAAGTATTTCCAGAATTGCTTAGAACTCCGTTGCAACCTCCGATGAAGGAAACAGTATTTTTCCAAGCAGCAAATTTAGCATCTATTGCAGCCTGAGTTTGACAAGCACTTTCTGTTACAAAAGCAGGACAAGTAAGTGCAATATTTGGAGCGTTAGTTACATTAAATGTTGACGTACAAGATATAAGCGCTTGACATGAACTAGTATCCTCAAAAATTATTGATGCTATTCCTCCACAAGCATTAGGTGGAAGACCTCCATGCACTATTACAAAATTATTACAACCGCCAGTAACGGATACGCTTTGAATCCAGGCATTGTACTTAGCATCTATAGTTGATTGTGTTTGGCAAGCTAATTCTGTCACAGAATTTGGACAGTTTAATACAACAGGAAGTGTCTCTTCTACAATAAAGGTATCTATACAAGTTATCGAAGAATCACAATCACTTAATACCGTAAAAGTTATAACAGTAGTATCTCCACAAGCGGAAGGGTTTTTTGTTCTATTATTTGATATTACTGCGTTGCAACCTCCCATAAATGTTGCTGTACTTATCCAAGACTCAAATTTCTCATCTATGGTATCTTGAGATTGGCATGACCGTTCAATTAGTATTCCCGGACATTTCAAACTAAAGTTGTTAGCACTTCTAACACTAAATCTTGCTGTGCAGGACTTTTCATTATCACAATCATTATTCAGTGTAAATTTAACATTTGTTGTTCCACCAGTTGAAGAAGGTGCTATGCCATTAGAACTAGACAAGATTCCATTGCATCCACCTGTAAATTGAGCGGTAGTTTTCCAAGTGCTAAATTTTTCATCTATAGTTTGTTGAGTCTGATTAAAATCTTCAACGACATTGACAGGACAGTTTAATGAACTTGGAGGTGCTGATTGAATAGTAAATGAGCTAGTACATGAAAGGAGTTCTTCGCAATCAGAGTTGACAGTGAATGTTAAACTTATGCTTCCACCACAAGAATTTGGCGCTGTGAAATTATCTGAAGTAAGGATAGCATCGCAACCTCCGGTAAATGATGCTTGTTTTTTCCAAGCAGCAAATTTAAGGTCTATTGCACTTTGAGTCTGACATGAAGCTTCTATGGCATTTTCCGGGCAGAATAAAGTAACTGGTAGAATAGAAACAACTTTGAATTTACTATTGCAGCGGAGAGTGTCGCTACAGTCGCTAAGTAATTGATAACTAACAATGGTTGCGCCTCCAATAGATTTGGGTGCTTCACCCATACTTATACTTAACTCAAGATTACAAGCTCCTGAATAGGTGGCTGAATTTTTCCAAATGAAGAACAAGCTGTCGATTTCAGTTTGGCTATGACCTGTGTCTACTATTTGATTCGTTGGACAAGTCAGTATTGCACTATCAGCTGCTGTAACTACGAAAGTGCTTGTGCAGCTTAGTACTGTATAACATTGATCCAGTGTATTTATCGTTGTAAGGACCGAATCACCACAATGTGATGGCAGGTGTGTGTATTGAAAATTGAAATACTTTGGATTACTACAGCCTCCACTTATTATTGCAGATTGAATCCAGTTATTAAACTTTAGTTCAATAGTATTCTGTGATTGACAAGAACTTTCAACAACAAATTCAGGACATGCTAAAGTAAGAGGAGATGCAGACTCAACCTCAAATGTAGCATCACAACTTAAAGTTGAATCACATTCACTGTAAGCAGTGAAGTGAGCAGTTGTAATTCCGCCACAATGATCCGGTGAAGTAGCGGAACCAACAGTTAAAAAGGACTTGCATCCACCTGATATACTTGCCCCGGATAACCAAATTTCAAATAAAGAATCTACTTGGTTCTGTGTTCTGCAAGAAGGAATTTTGACATTTGGTGTGCAATGAAGTTCAAAATCTGCGGATGAGTTTGTCCTTGATTTGTTATTCAAAAAGTTTTCATTCTTTTGAAATATAATATTTGTATTTTGCTTAAAATCAATCTTTAGTTTTGGGTTGACAGAGGCTTGTAAGTAAGGTATAAAAAACAGTACAAGCAGTAAGGGGATTTGTCTTGTAAATTTCATAAGGTTTAATTTAAAATTTAGTTTAAAGTAAAAAGTTTAAAGTTAAAAGTTGAAAGTTGAAGCGTGATAATGCCTAAATAACGTTGACCATTTTAATTCACTCTTTACGAGATTTTTTTATTTGTAAAGAATTAAATATTTTAGTTTAATAATTTTATTATTCATTTTTTATCTCAATATTTCAATTTTTTTCTCTAAAGTATTTTTATCTATTTTTATTTTTAGTAAATAATTTCCTGGGGTAATGTTTTCGATATTTATTCTATCGTTGATTTGCAAATTAAAATTCTTCTTTTGTAATATTATCTTTCCATTTATGTCAACTAAATCAAGTTCAACTTTGCCAATCGATTTGTCTTTGGTTTTGATAAGTATAAAATCGCTTGCAGGATTTGGATAAATTTCAATTTTATCATTTAATAGGTTGGTTGTAAATACACCACTTTTAACGGTAAATTTAGCAGTGCAAGTTTTGGCAATATCACAATCACTACTTACAGTAAAAGTCACAATTACTTCACCTCCAAGTCCGCTCGGAGCTTTAGGGCCATTGTTGGTTTGAACAACATTGCAACCACCAGAGAACGAAGCCGTATTTTTCCATTCAAGGAATTTATCCTCAATTTCTTGCTGGATGTCAGATCCATTGACGGTAATGTTTGCAGGACAAGTTAAAACCACTGTAGGAGCCTGAGCAACTATAAAGTTGGAGTTGCAATTTTTTGCTGGTTCACAGTCTGAAGAAATGGTAAATGTAACGAGAGCTTCACCCCCGCAAAAACTAGGTGCTTGGCCAGAAACAACGGTTACAATTGTATTGCATCCTCCTGAAACTAAAACGGAGTTTTTAAAGGCATTGAATTTTGCATTAATTGTAGCCTGGCTCTGACAAGATGCTTCTGTAACTGAGGGAGGACAAGTCACAACTAGAAGTGGCGAAGGAGTTACATTAAAGGATGCATTACAAGTAACTGGTACTTGGCAACTACTTGTTACACTATAAGTAACAAAGGTATTTCCACCGCAAGCATTAGGAGGCGCTCCACTACTGTTAGTAAGTACTCCATTGCAACCACCGGTGAATGAGGCTGTATTTTTCCATGCTGCAAATTTAGCATCGATCACAGCCTGAGATTGACAGGCAGCTTCTGTAACAGAACTTGGACAGGTAAGTATAACTTGTTCGGGATTAGTTACTTTAAAATTTGAAGTACATGTTACTGGTGATGGACAGCTACTTACAACTGAAAAAGTTACTGTTGTAGTTCCACCACAAGCATTAGGTGGAGTCCATTTACCGATAGCCATTACATCTGAACAGCCTCCAGAAAACGATATGCCATTTAGCCAAACATTGAATTTAGTATCAATTGCTGCCTGTGTTTGGCAAGCTGCTTCTGTTACAGGACTTGGGCAGGTTAATACAACAGGAGGTGGTGCTCTTACTATAAAAGTATCTTGACAAGTCATCGTAGAGTCACAATCGCTTATTACTGTAAATGTTACTATTGTAGTATCTCCGCAAGCTGAAGGTTTTTTTATTCCATTGTTTGACATGACTGCGTTGCAACCTCCTGTAAATGTTGCTGTGTTAATCCAAGAAGCAAATTTTGCATTTATGGAATCCTGAATTTGACAAGCTGTTTCAATTTTTTTGCCGGGACAAATAAGTGTAACTGCATTATGAGTTGCCGGAAGTTCAATGGAATAAAAACCGCGACCAAAAGTTGAAATGTACATTCTTCTCGTTGCCTTATGTATTTCAATATCTGTGACCGAAGTATTGGGAAGATTGTTTCCGTAATACTGCCAGTTAATTACATCTGCATCAGAATAAAACACGCCAATGTCTGTACCTACAAACAAAGTATTCGAGCCTCTGTCAAATCGCACTACCGAAGCCGGTGTATTTACAAAGTTTGACGTAATATTTTTCCAGGTTTTTCCTCGATCCTTAGATTCCTGAACTTTGAATTGTCCCATTCCCGCTCTTGTTGCCCAGATTCTGTTGGTATCAGTTGGATGAAATTCAATAGAGGTGATGTCAAAGCTTGTAGGAAGGGTCACTTTTGACCAATTCAACCCAAAATTATAAGTGTAGTACAATTGGTTGGCATAAGTTGCCATTACGATGTTAGTATCTACAGGACTTATTTCTACATTTCTCAAATCTTTATCCTCAGCGCCGGTTAGATTTTCTGAAATTTTGTGAAAACTGTTTCCGCGATCATTGCTTACAAAAACGTCATGATATCCGATTAAAAAAGTTTTTGTATTCTTTGGATTAAGATTGAATGGCGTGACCCATTGTCCTTCCGGTGCGCCGGGAATATTGCCATAGATATCTGTTAAATTATTAAAAGTATTGGAAGTCCGATACACCGCCTTGCCACCGTAATATTCTGTGAAGCCGTATCTTGAATCGGTCTGATCAATAAGCTGCCACATGGCGTCACCACCATTGGTGTTTCCCCATTTTCCGTTCGCTTTTCTAACATAACCACCATTATCCTGGCTTCCTCCAATTAATACAGGTGGAGTAGTCGAAGAAATAGCCATTTTGTAAAATTGCGTTATGGGCAAGCCATTGCTTAATTCTTGCCAATCTTCAGAATTCTCATCATATCGGTTCAATCCTCCATCATTGCAAAAATAAAGTTCATTCGGTTTTCTAATATTGACTGAAACGAAATGATGATCTGCGTGTACCTCCGGTAATACGCCATCATTATACCAGTTTGTTATTGTCTTCCAAGAATAACCTCCATCATAAGATTTATGAATTTTTGTATATCCACAATAGACCACGTCAGTTTCAAATGGAGAAATAAAAAGCACTGAGTTTTCCGGTGGATTCGAAATAAACTCAAAACTTTGGCCGGCATTTTTTGAAAGATAGAAAGATCGATTTCCATCTTCGCTTGCATTTACTCCAAGATAATTTGGATTTGCATAGGTTGTAACTAATCGGAAAAATGATTTTTGTTTATTGAAATTTGAAATCTGATTCCAGTTGTCACCCTCATCTGAAGATTGAAACACTTCGCAAGAACCATAATAATCATTAGTTGCAGCATAGACGATGTTAGGATTATCAATTTTAAACTTAACATCAGAAAAATTTTCGGGTCTAACTTTAGTCCAGCTTTGTCCTCCATTAATAGTTTTGTGAATTCCATTATTAGTTGCAGCAATAAGAATATTGGAATTGGTAGGACTCATTGCAAGCGCAAAAATCACTTTGTTGTCAGAAAGCTTGTAGCTCAAACCAGTTGGATTCCATGTCTTACCTGCATCCGTGGATTTGTATACGCCTAATCCGTATTGCCACCATCCATCTTTTTCACCGATAGTTATGTAGATGTTGTTTGGATTCTTCTGATCTACTACTACTATTCCTACTGGTTGTTGTGGAAGACTTTCTCCCAATGAAGTATAACTCAATCCTGAATCGGTAGTTTTCCAAAGTCCACCATTTGCAGCTGCAACATAGAAGGTATTCGCATCTGTCGGATGAAAATCAACATGAGTTGTTCTTCCCATGGCCCAGTATCCACCTGAATTTGAAATCGGACCTTCGTGTTTCCAATTCAATGAAGAGCGTGAAAATTCATTGTTAGATTTTGCAGATTTAAACAATTTCCATTGTTCCGTTGGATCATATAAGCTTCCATCAGGATTGGTTCGGTCTTTCCAATACCAAGCCCATCTTTCCAATCTCATAAATTCTTCTTCCTGAACGTATTTTTTATTTCTCTTCTTTTTCTCAACTTCTTCTTCCTCTGACAACTGACCTTTACGGAGCATTTTTGATGCTTTAGAATAGATCTCATCAAAGGTCCTCCCTTGTTCAATATATTTCGTTAAGTTCTGAACTTGTGCATTTAATATATTATAAAAAAATGCAATAACAAAAAATAATATTAATCTTTTCATAGCGTAGGATATTTTACAAAGATAAGTGATTTAATGCTTATTAGTGATCTTGAAGTAGGGTTAGATTTTAAGTGTTGAAATTCATTATAAATCGAATATTTTTTTCATTAAAAATAGAATTTTGTACCTTGAGGCATTAGCACAATTCAGAACCACAAATTTTTTAAAATCTATATTTCAATAGAAAAATAACAAATGAATTCAATTCGACATAATTTTATTATAACCTGCATGTTTATCTTACAAACATTAAATGCTCAAGATGTTAAATTCGGATGGGTGGCTAATTTTGGATCAATTAGCGCAGATGCCGGGACAGGAATAAGAGTTGATCGAGATGGTAATGTAATTACTACTGGATGGTTTCGCGGAACAGTTGATTTTGATCCGGGACCAAATGAATTTTTATTGACCTCGAAAGGTTCAACAGATGTTTTTATTATAAAGATGACTGCTGATGGAAAATTAATTTGGGCAAAAAGTTTTGGGGGAAAGCAATTGGATCAGGCACAAAAAATGTGTTTGGATAATTCTGGAAATATTTATGTTACAGGTAATTTTCAGGAGGAAATGAATCTTGAACCATTGCTCAATCAGAAATTGAACGCACAAGGATTTAAGGATGCTTTTGTAGTAAAATTTAGTAAGGATGGTGATTTGGTCTGGGCGAATCAATTGAATGGAAAATTGGATGAATATGGAAAAGCAATTTCTGCCGATCAAATTGGAAACATTTTTGTTTCAGGATACTTTCAAAGTAATTTAGATATTAAAACTGCAAATGGAATTTCCACAATGAATTCGAAAGGAGGAGATGACATATTTATTGCTAAATTAAATTCAGATGGTGACTTTCTTTGGTCAATTGGTTTGGGCGGTCGCTTGGATGATCTAGCAACTTGTGTTACTAATGACTTAGAAAATAACATTATCGTTTATGGAAATTTTAATGACACGATTGATATCGCACCTGGTGCAGAGAGATATTTATTAAGAGAAAAAGGAAACGGCGATGCATTTATTTTAAAACTTAATAATGATGGAGAATTTCTATGGGTTGATCAACTCAGTGGTTCAAGTCTTGTTGGCGCATCGGAATTGGCAGTAGATAATTTGAATAATATAATTGCGACCGGTACTTTTAAAGCTGATGCGGATTTTGATCCTGATACTGCTGTTTACACTTTGACTTCGCCAGGAATTTATGGAGATATTTATATTCTAAAATTGGATAAAACTGGAAAATTTATTTGGGTAAAGCAGATGGGAGGAACTCAACAAGATGATGGACTTGCTATCGCGCTAGATGAGTTTGGAAATATTTATACGACGGGTTGCTATCAGTACAAGGTTGATTTTGATCCGGGAGCTGGAGAATATTTTCTATATACGGACAGTACAACGAATAACGATATATATGTTAGTGAACTGGACGCCAATGGCAATTTTGTCTTTGCAAGAAGTATGAATGGTAAGCAAAGTGACATTGGATATGCGATTGCGACAAATACGAATACCAGGGTTTATACTACAGGAATATTTGGCGCAACGACAAATTTTAATTCAGGAGGGGAGGACCATTTTCTGAATTCTAATGGGCTTGAAGATGCTTTTATCCACTGTTTTATTCAAAGTCCATCAGCCGTACATACTGAAAAAATTAAAACTGATGTAGAAATATTTCCAAATCCTAGTGAAGATTATTTTAGCATTCTTTTTTCAGATGCAATCGACGAAAAATTTGAAGTGAGCATTGTCAATTTTCAAGGACAGTTGATTAGAACACGAAGCTATCAAAATGATGCATTGCAAAATTCCCAGATAATTATTCCAAGACAAGATCTTATTTCAGGCAATTATATTATTAAAATAAATTTCGGCAAAGGAGTTATTGCAAAAACCTTGCAAGTAAAGTAATTCAAAGTCAAGGTTTGGAGTAAACAAATGATCAATTGGAATTAACTATTTTGAAAGTTAATTCAATTACAATTTTGTCCTCTAATAAATTTCAGAAATATCATTAATCTTATTTCAGTCAGCCTTGGTTATTTAATACTCTTCAATTCAATCCCAGGAGGTATTCCCTGCGGATATCTTGCAAACATTTTTAATTTTTCATAGGATATATCCATTGAATTATACATGAAATCACTTTTACTAGATAAATTCACAGCCATAGTTGTAATTAAATGTAAAGGAACTGAAGCGACTGAAAAATAACCATGTATAAATGGTAGTGCTACTACAGGTGGTATACTCCACCAATACTGTTTCGGTTTGGCATAGAGTAAGCTAAATCGCTTTACTTCTTTTACTGGAATGCTTATGCTTATTTTATTATGTCTTGTCAAGACAATAATATTGTTATTGTCAATTGCAATTAATTCTCCTTTTATTATTGGAGTTTTATAAGTGACTAACTTAACATATGAACCATATCTATTGATATCAATTTTATCAGAAGAAGGCAGATACTTTGGAGATAAGCAAGCACTAAATAAAATAATTGTTACTAATCCTGTAAGAAGTCTAATGTTTTTCATTGTAGGAATATTTTTTTGTGTCAATCTTCGAGTTCCAAAACTCTTGTTCCATATTAGCTTCATAGCCTTTGTAAGCCTTGGCTTCCTGAGTCAAATATTCATTAGGAAACTTAACCATCTGTCTCAATTTTAGTAAATCTTTATCTTTTATCCAATGTTGACGCATCCATTCTAAGTAGTATCCTTTAGAATAAAGAAACAATTCATAATTGCTGTTTCCTTTTGGTAACTTAAAGTTGAATTTATATTCACTACCAGGCATTGAAATTAAATATTTAGCTGGATCATTGATTGAAGTCAATGCATTGGGATCAATCATTCCTTTATTCAAAATACTGTTAGGTGAAATTTCAATAGGATTAACTTTTTTCTTGATATTTGTCAAGGATAGATAATCAATTCGCCATAATCCCTTATTCAGAACTATTTTTATTTTAATATTTGAATTTGTATCTAAATTCTGCAAAGGTAAAATTTGCCTATTCATCGCAATTGGTCCTGTTTCATTAAAATTGCCTTGCAGTTCCCAATTATTTTTTTGCGCATCCCATAAATAAATGTCTATATTTCCAAGTGCTTTTGCTGATGCATCAAAATTCTTTTGCATTTCTTTATCGGTTTCCAAAATGGAGAAAATGTCTCCAACTTGATCACCCATATATCCCATAGCAGAGTAGAACAAGTAAGTTGGTAAAAGCGTCTGTCTAAAATTTATCACTAGTCCCAAATCATTGTAATTTTTTATTCCATCAAAAAGAAGGTAAATTTCTTCTTTGCTCTTTAAATTATTTTCATCAGTTAGACTAAATCGTTCCTGTCTGTCCTCACATTTAACTAATTCTGAAATATCACCTTCGTTTCCATAGGCTTTGCTCACTAAATAATTATTTTCACATAAGTAAAAATCATTTTTAGGTGATTGATAAATGTGTTCATCTTTCCCTTTTGGATAAGCTAAAATTTTGACCTCGTTGACACAATGGGTTTCCAAGGCCTCGTTTTTCATTGTAATTGAAAATACGCTATCAAATTTTGGTTTGTAATTTATGGCGTCGATGTCCGCATATTCCATTGACGGAGAAATAGCGCTTGAAAATCCTTCCGAATCTGCATAATGAAAATTATCCTCTTCATTCATATAAAAGGTAGGACAAGAACCAAAACAAGCCTTGGGATTTGAAACACAAATTATTCCTAAAAGTAATTCAACACCTAATAAGATACTTAGAGTTGCAATTCTTCCTCTCTCCGGATCTTTTATCTTATCGTTTGTCTCAAAAATTGCTACACTATCAATGGGAATTGACATGTTCCCATCAAAAGTTTGATTTCGGTTAAAGTTGTAACGAATACCTTTTCCTAAAACTGTATTTTGCATGGTATCAACCTGCCAGCTATCCTTTAGAATACAGACATCTCCATTTTTAAGATGCGCTTTCAGAAAGGGTTTTAGCGGTGAATTATTGGTGTTGTATAGTAAGGAATTGATATCGCGATAGTTGGAGCGGAAGAAGTAGGTTTTACATGCTTGTAATGCAACAATTGTAAATAGCAGCATTCCAAGATAGAAAATTAGTTTTTTGTTATTCATTCTTTGTTTAAAATAATCAACTACTGTCTCTAATTGTTTAGCTTTCCTTAGCGTGAGCTAAAGGATAAAGTTAATCAAAATATCTAACTTAGTAAAGTTACATGTTAATTAATAATGATAGCAAAAAAATTATATTGACATGAAATTATCCTTATATAAAGAGATATGATTTTCAATAGATTCAACAGCAAGATTGAAGTCAAGAAATTCGTGAATTTCAACTCTTTTATTTTCTAACTTAGTGTATTCTTCAAAGAAGTTCTTTAGTTCTGCAAAGAAATGTGGGGGAAAATCATTCAAAGATTGAACATGTGCTAAAGTCACATCAGTATTTGCAATTGCGAGAATTTTATCGTCTTTAATTCCCCTATCAATCATTTGCATTAGTCCGAGAACCCTGCATTCAACAAGGCATAATGGGACCAGAGGTGAGTGCGTCATGACTAGAATGTCTAATGGATCTCCATCTTCACCAAGTGTTCTTGGAATAAACCCATAGTTGATCGGATATTCAAAAGAAGAGGAAAGTAGGCGATCCATTTTTATCAAGCCACTTTCTTTGTCTATTTCGTATTTAATTCTTGATCCTTGGGGAATTTCTATCACTCCAATAAGACTTTTTCCATTCCAACTGGGTTGAATACCGTGCCAAGGATGTAAACAGTTAATATTTTGAATCATAATCTAATAATTAGATATTTTTTGCAATTGCATCAGCCACTCTAATTCCGTCTAACGCTGCAGAGAGAATTCCTCCTGCATATCCTGCGCCTTCTCCGGCTGGATAAAGTCCATTAAGATGCGTATGCTCACAAGTTTCGACATGACGTGGAATCCTTACAGGAGCACTAGTTCTGGATTCAGTAGCAAGTAATACTGCTTCGTTGCTGAGATATGCTGGCATTCTTTTTCCAAATTCTAATAGGCCATTTTTAATTCTCATTGCAATATTTTTAGGAAGCAATTCATCCATTGACGCAGAAAGAAGACCCGGGATGTATGATGATTCCGGAAGTGTAGTGCTTATCTTGTTATGGAGAAAGTCCATTAATTTCTGTGCTGGTGCTCGCTGAGTTCCATCACTTGAGTTAAATACTTTATTTTCAATTTCCTTTTGAAAATACATACCTTGTAGTGCTCCTTTTTTACTGTGATGAATAAAATCTTTTTCATTGACTTCTGTAACCATTCCGCTATTTGCAAAGGGTGAATCTCTTCTTGATAAAGACATTCCGTTTACTACAATTTCGCCTGGACTAGTTGCTGCAGGCACAATCAATCCTCCTGGACACATACAGAATGAAAAAACTCCAACATCATCAAGCTGACAAGAGAGACTATAGCTAGCTGCGGGTAGATTCTCGTTTCGAATTGATTGTTTATATTGAATTTCATCAATGAGCGATTGAGGATGCTCAATCCTCACACCAAGTGCAAAGGGTTTGCAATGAATTTCTATCTGCTTACGCTGTAAAAGCTCATAGATATCTCGAGCAGAATGTCCGGTACACAGTATGAGTTTGTCCACATCGAATTCAGCATGGGTACAACGTATTGATTTTATTTTTTGATCTTTTATTAGAATATCTTCAAGGCACTGATTAAAATGAATTTCTCCACCATACTGAAGAATTGTTTCGCGCATTTTTTTAACAAGTTCAGGCAACTTATTACTGCCAATGTGTGGATGAACGTCAATCATGATATCCTCTGAAGCGCCATGCTCTACTAAAAGCTGTAGAATATATTTTATGTTGCCTCGTTTGTCTGATCTAGTGTATAATTTACCATCAGAATAGGTTCCTGCGCCACCTTCACCAAAGCAATAGTTTGAATTTGGATTAACGATCCCTTCTTGTTGAATGGCACGGAGATCCCTTCTTCTTTCTTGTACATCTTTTCCTCGATCAAGAATGATAGGTTTAAGTCCTAATTTGATTAATTGTAAAGCCGCAAAATATCCACAAGGTCCTGCTCCAATAATGTGTACAGGTTTTGAATGACTTACATTTTTAAATTCAGAAAGTATACTGGTAATTTTTTTTTCTTCTGAGAATTCTATGATTTCTGCTCTTAATACATACCAGACTTGTTTGTTTCTTGCATCAATATTTCTTCTTGTAATCTTGAAATTGAAATGCTCAGGAAGTTCTATAGGAGACTGTTCTATGATTGCATTTCGCTGAGCCGATAAATTATTAAGATCAGACGGATGGATTTTGAAATCTACTGAATTGGACATGGTTTGATTTGAATCAAATTATTCCGCAATTGCCTTTCTGATTCTTGAAAGACTTATCAATAAATCTTCCAATTGATCTAGTGGAAGCATATTAGCCCCATCAGATAAGGCTTGAGAAGGATTAGGATGCGTTTCAATAAATAGCCCATCAACTCCAACAGCAATGGCGGCTTTTGCAATAGTTGGAATTAAGTGAGGGCTTCCACTGGTAACGCCTGACATCTGATTCGGTTGTTGTAATGCATGTGTGCAATCCATAATCACCGGGACTTTAAAAGCTTGCATTGTTGGAATTCCACGATAATCTACAACTAAATCTTGATATCCGAAACTTGTTCCCCGTTCAATCAACCAGACATTTTCATTGCCGGACTGTCTCACTTTATCTACGGCATAAGACATCGCTTCAGGACTCATAAATTGTCCCTTTTTGATGCTGACAACTTTGGAAGTTTTTGCTGCTGCTACAAGGAGGCTTGTCTGTCTGCAAAGAAAGGCAGGTATTTGAAGAACATCTACATAATCGGCAGCCAAAGCGGCATCACTATCCTGATGAATATCTGTAGTGGTAGGGAGATCGAATTGTTGGCCAATAGATTTAATTAACTGAAGTCCTTCAAGGTCTCCGTAGCCTGCAAAAGAATCAATTCTTGTTCTATTTGCTTTGCGAAAGGAAGCTTTAAAAATATAGGGAATATCAAGTTTGATACATAGTTCTTTTACAACAGTTGCAACTTCCATGCAGATCTCTTCGCTTTCAGCAAAACAGGGTCCGGCAATTAAAAAAAATTGCTTGGAATTTCTTTGGATTATGCTTTGTAAACTTGGATGCATTGTTCTATTGTTTATTAATATTTAAGAATCCACGCATCATTTGTAAATTGTTGCTTTAATTCTTCGAGTACAATTTTGAGATCTCTTTTTAAACAATCAAATTTGACACCAACGCGATGAAATTCCCCAAAATTTTCTGTGTAAACCTCATATTTAAGTTTAATTACTCGTTGACTTTGTCTTTTGGCGTTTACAATTTTTTTGAAAGAGCCAACTATGATAACGCAGTTTTTATTTTTGACCTTTTCGTTTAGTCTTTCAATTTCTGTAGAAGTTATTTCTTCTTCCTTAGTAAACTCTTGTTTATTTGCAGGTATTGACTCTTCGGTTTTTACAGGAATTGTGGAATCAGAATTTAGTTTATTAATTGATGCAGTATCTATTTTTTGAGCTAATGAAGAGTCATGAGCTAATGCATCATTTTCTAAAACTTTAAGGCTATCTATTTTTAAGGAATCATTTAAAGTTTTGTTGTTTTTTTTCGCCGGACAAAATAAAAGTACTAAAAACAAGAGCCAGAGCAAAGCAAGTAAGTACAAAATTTTTCGGTTAAATACGCTGCCGTTATTCGGTGACTTTTTTTCAATTTTTTCTACTATAGCAATTATTGGGGGAAGCTTTTGATCCTGTATTTTTTTTAAGGGATATTCCTTCATACCAAAAAACTGATCATGCAAATTGGTTTCTGTCGGAAGAAATTGTAGTACATTATTCTCATTGGTATAGAATAATTTTCCAAAAGGTTCAAAAATAACTTCCTTCCTAACTCTCAATTCTGTTCCAAGGTGATAGACTAAAGAAGCTAAGGATTGTTCTATGGATTCTTTTTCATATCCTGTTTCTGTGACAATATTGTCCACCATTTCTTCGGTCATCTGATTTGCCTGAGGATTCAAGGAAATAGAAAGTTTGGAAGGAAAAATCAGGCCTCTTGCTTCATCAATTTTTGCTTTAGCTATATCCCCTTTGAAAAAGCCAATTCCAGGAAGTTCAATCCATTGAAATTCATTCAAATGCCACAGCAAAAGATAATCTATGTTAACCCCGAAGCTCAGATTGGACCGTTTTTGAAAAAGCTAATTAATGCCCAAAATTAGGAATCAATTAATGAAAATGGAAGATTGGAGTAAATAAATTACAAAGGCTATAATTTCAATGAATTACAAATTATAAATAAGTTTAATGTTTGGATTTTAATTCAATTCTTTAGAGATGAGATACAGCATATTTTACCTTAACTGTTTAAGTTCTAAACTACGACTTGCGCTTTTAATCCAATTAATAGCTTGATATGTATATTAATTATAAAGGAGAGATTCTTTTCATTGAAGTCAGATAATCTGCTATTGTATAGTTGCGAATCTTTTATTTTGGATGTATTAAAAAAAGAAAAAAATATAAAACATTTCGAGCTATAAAATGATTCTTTAGATTTTCTAAATTATGATTTTTTAGTAGGTTTTTTCTTGATAGTTTTTATACTAGATTCTGTTGTCATCTCAGTTTCAATAGTAAAAGATTGTAAAAAGAAAATGTTTTTTTCCACCAATCCTACAGCATTAATTTTCTTGTTTACAAGTTTTTTTATCTCAGGATCATCAAATGCATTTGCACCTATTCGCCTTAGGCTATATTCAACATCTTTAGTCATCAAAACAATGGCATTGTATTCGCTTTTGGAGCCGATATTGAGTTTTTTTTCTAGTACTAATCCTTTTATATTTTTTTTATCCACTTTGATTATTTTGAAACATAAACTTTATATGAGAGTACGCGTTCTTTATTTTCTCTAACTACCAAGGCGCTTATTTTGTTGATATTTAGTTTTTTCTCTGACTTGACAAAAACTCTAAAAACGGATTCTGAACCCATGATTGATTTGCTATTTTTCGGATGATTCTTATTTTTGGAAAGTTGGAAGGATTTCTTAGTTTTTACATTGGTGAAATTAACTTCTTTAAGAATGTCTTGTATCGTTTTTTTATTATAAGTCAATGCTTTACCAATTATCGATTTGTAAACCTGCGTTGAATTTTGCAAAGCTTTTCCCAGGAAGCTCATCTTGTCTCTTCGCGCTTCAATACTTTCCTGGCTCAATTTGTTTTTTGGAATTTCAAAAGGAACTAAGGATGGATCTCCAAGCAAGATAAATTGATGAAGGGTCTTTAATTCATAAGGATCAAATTCAGCTGAGTCTTTAATAAATCTTTGTCTGGCTTCAAGAAAAGCTCTGCCAACACTAGCACCTTCTTTGATTTTTATTAAAAAATATTGACACAATAGATCTGCAAGACCCTGTCCGTCTGCTGGTCCATAGGCTATTGTTGTACTTCCTACAAATGCTGCTGCACCTTCTCCAAGATAAGTGTTAGCAAGACTTTTATCAGGTTGGCCAAGGTTTTTGTTGTTGTACAACTGTGCTCCAAAACAACATTCAGCAGATACAATAGTTCCTACACTAACTTTCCCAATAATGCTACTACTGTGTTGTGCAATTGGATAGTTATTTCCAGTTTGGCCATAATATTCCGGTGCAAATAAAGCCCCGTGATTATTATAAAAATGTAAGAGCGGTTTTAGAACTGTTTTAGAATGTTTTTCTGTTGTTGGAGGTGAGAGTAATAATTTGTCGTTATTGCCGAAAATATTTTTTGTAGAAGTCATCGAAGAACCTTTCCACAATTTCACACTCAGTGCAAAATAATTGTTGAAACTTTTTAAATCAGATGACTTGTGTTGAGCTGCGAATTTGATAATCTTAATAAAATATTTATAATCATTGATATCTGGAATATCCGGAAGTCTTCCGATTACCCGACTTGGTCCGATAAAATCTGAAATTTCAGTACTGCTTGCATTCTCACATGCATAGGGTAGATCTGAATAAATTAATTCATCACTATCACCCGTAGGGCTAAATAATGGGTTTGTAAATTCGAAAAAAGGTATGATGTCTTGTGCTCCTATAAGGCAGAGATAGGCCGGATTCATACTTTTATAAATTTTATCAATATAGATTTTACAAGATTTGGCATCTGTCTTTTTTGATGCAGGTAGCTTAGTTATCTTTTGAGAGTTGTCGTCATCCATATAGACAATATGGGTGAGAATGTTTCTTTTTAAATCCGCTTCTTTTAATTTTACTAAAGCATTATTAATGTCATTAAATTTGTCACCATACTTCTCTATTAATTTTTTCTTCGCACAAAGTAAAATTTTGATTGGGATACTTTTGGATAATTTCAACATAAAATTTTATTTAAAAGGAAATTGAATTAATCTATTTTTTAGAGTTTCCGAAGTTTCAGGATGATTTATTACTGCTTCTCTTAATTGCTTCCATTTTCTTTTGCTGATTTTAGAAATATCATCTTTCTGAAAATCAATAATTGCATTCAATTCAGGATGAAAATACAAAAGTTGATTAAGCTCAATCTGCATCATTTCAAGGGCTGATTCTTTGGGTGCATTTTTTGATTTGAATATGGTGTAGAGAATTGGAAACCAAGGGGTGCTGTCTTCAGGGGACATTACTGTATTGAGTTTCACAGGAACATCCAATGCTGCATTGGCTTGTAATATTCCCTGCCCGAAGTAAGTAAAATTGTCTGCTTCAGAATACTTACTGCTGTGAACAGCACTTGAAAATAAAGCGTTTCTTACTGCTTCTACTTTTTTCCAAGGCGTAGTTATCTGTGATAATTTATCTTGATGAAATGCAGAATACAAGGCAGCAGTACCTGCAATTTGAGGAGTGGCAGAAGAAGTCCCAGCTCCGGAAAGTTTTACGCGTCCTGATTTCTCACTAGCCCAAGGTACATTTGGTGTAAAAGCAGCCAATGCTGTATTCATAAATTTATCCGGACCATAACAACCCTGCATTTCACCCAATTTTTTGGTGAGGTAAGGGTCAAAATGTTGAGTTACTCCACATGCTGCAATTACTCTATTGTATCGCGCTGGAAATACTAAATGGCGGGTCGGTAAACCGTTGAAATGATTTCCGGCTGCACATACCAAAGTTATCCCAGACATATATGCTCTATTGACCGCATCAGTCCATGCTTTACTAGGTGCTCCACCCATACTCATACTTACGACATGAATAGTGTGGCCTGAGAGATGAAGATCAGTGATGTAATTTAACGCTTGTGCAAATGCGCTGGTTTTAAATAGAACCACAGTAGACGATATGCGGCAACAGATAACTTCAGCATCTGGTGCAGATCCAAGATGATCATTAAAGATTCCATTGTCTGTGTCTATGTTTAGATTTCTTCCAGCCAACAAACCTAAGGTTCCAGTTCCATGTCCGGGCATCTTAAGGGTTCCATCAACTAATTTGTCAAGGGCACTATTTTGATTTTCCCCCTCAACAAAATTTTTCTGAAAGGTATTGTTTCTTATTGAAGTAGGAATAATTGAATGATTGGTGTAACCGGTATCTAAGTGTGCAATGCAAGGAATAAAATCTGTTGTGTTCGCAACTCTTTTTCTCGCACTCGAAAGTTGTGAGAAGTCATCTTCCAAATGCCAAATAATATTTGACTTAGGCGGCCAATCAGCGTCAACAGAATCATCTGAAAAGCTCAAAGCTTTACTATTCGGATTATTCGAGAGCTTTCGATTATTTACGATTTGTTTGTGTGCTAAGTCTGGTTCTGCAAATGCTCCAAAGGTATTTAGTGCAGCTATACTTCTGTGAGCCTGGTCCCATGGATTCATTTCTTCTGCATGTATTTCCGACTTTAAATAGTAGCGGCCGACTGAAGTAGACTTGGTCAAATTATTGCGAACCAATTTTTTTTCTTCCTTGACTTCTGAAATGAAAAGTCCAGCATTTTTGAGGCTCTTCCGCAAATTGCTAGAAGGATTGGTTGTATTTTTTACTAGCACATTTGGAAATTCTAGTATGAGTTCTACTTTATTTGGATTGGATTTCATCAGATAAAAATACTAAATTTCTTACAAACTCTTATAAATAAATAGGACTTGCGTCTATGCTTTATTTAAATATCCTTAAAATGTTATCATTTCTAGGATTAAAATTTAGCTTTTTTGATTATCAATTTCTTTTTTCTTTCTTAAGAAATAACAGTTTTAAGTAAAAGATAAATTTATTGGACAATGCTGGAAAGTATAATTTCCAATTCATCAATCATTTGCTCGGTTATATCCAAATGTGTAACAAATCTTATTGATTGTTTTCCAAATGCTGAAGAATTTACACCTGCAGTTTTTAAATGATCAACAAATTGTGCGGGTAGAATTGAATTCTTTAAATTAAAAATAACAATGTTAGTTTCAACTGGAATTACCGACTCAACATAATTTTGTTTCATTAGAATTTGCTCAATTCGTTTAGCTCTGTGGTGATCTTCAGAAAGTCTGTCGATATTATTATCAAGAGCATAAATTCCAGCCGCTGCAAGAATACCAACTTGACGCATACCACCACCAAGAACCTTTCTGATTCGTCGACATTCGTCTATCCATTTTTTCTTACCAATAAGAACGGAACCGACTGGTGCACCTAATCCTTTAGACAAGCAAATACTTATGGAATCAAACAAAGGTCCAATACTATTGGCTGTTATTTTTTTTGCTAAAAGAGCATTGAATATCCTTGCTCCATCTAAGTGTAAATTCAGATTTTCATTTCTACAGATTTGGGAAATTTCCTGTAATTGTTGAAGCGAATAGCAATTGCCGCCACTGCGATTGCCGGAATTTTCAAGAACGACTAATTTTGTTATAGGCAGCCAATCTCTTTTATCTTTAATATTTTCCTTTATGATATCTGCGGATAGGATTCCACAATTTCCCTGTAGTGGATTTACTGCAATTTGACTTAAAAAAGAGTAACCCCCAACTTCAAATTGATATACATGAGAATGAATGTCGCAAAGCATTTCGTCCATTGGTTGGGTGTGCATCTTAATTGCTATTTGGTTGCACATCGTACCTGAAGGGCAATATAATCCTGCCTCCATTCCAAATATTGCAGCCATTTTGTCCTCAAGTTCTATTACTGTTGGATCCTCTCTAAAAACATCATCTCCTAATTTTGCATTTGACATCGCCTCTAACATTCCCTTCGTTGGAAGGGTAACCGTGTCGCTCATTAAATTAATTGGATAATTCATATGTATCAAAAGTAAAAATAAAGAGGTAAGATAAGACTTATTTGTCGCTTGATATGCTGTTTATAATCAAATTTAGCTTTAAAAATAATCAGAATATGATTTTTGGATTCGAATCATTTATCTTAAAAATTTCATATCAAATAATGAGGAGTTTGTTAAGTATAATTAGATTTGCGAATGGTTTTCTACAAATTCAACATGTTTTGTATCATAATGACATTTTTACAGCTTATTTTGCATTTGAATTAGGAAAAAGTCATTATTTATGATATATTTCAGTGTGCAATATTAAATATTTTTATAAATTTGAAGTATTAGCAAAAAAAATTGAGAATAATGATTAAAAGTCTATTTATTGTGTTTGTTATTTTATGTGCTGCTAAGATTAATGGACAGTCATTAATGTCTGTTCCATTAACTGCTTCAAGTTCTGGACAGCAACCATTTTCATTAAGTGAAATAATCATCTTTAATCATTCGGGATTATTAGTTTCTATTGTCTCAAATGACAAGGTAAATATTGAGGAATATAGTAAAAGCAATGAGCACTATTTTGTATATCCAAATCCAGCAGGAAATAGTTTAAATATTTTTAGCACTGAATTAAATTCTGAAAATAAAATTGAATTATTGGATTCACGGGGTTCAATGATTAGAGTTGATGTAATTGGCAAAGAACTCAATATTTCTGATCTTATTCCAGGTATTTATTTTATAAATATTAATTCTAAAGTATGTTTAAAATTTAAAAAAATCTAATGATGGAAAAATATTTAATTGCATTTTGTCTGCTATTTGCATTTGATGGATTGGCACAAGCTCCTCAAGGATTTAGTTTTCAGGGAATTGCAAATGATGTAGCGGGAAAACCTATAATAGATAAGGATATTAAAGTGGAGATAAAACTTTTACAAGGTTCTGGAACTGGAACAATTCTGTATAAAGAAGTGCATCAGGCTCATACTAATACGAATGGACTGTATTCTTTAAGTGTAGGAATGGGAGTGCCTTCACTTAATTTATTTAGTGATATAGAATGGAAAAATTCACCTATTTTTATATCAGTAGGACTTGACAGTAATAATGGTAATAATTTTGTCTTGGCAGGAATAACCCAGTTATTGAGCGTCCCCTATGCATTATTTGCTGAAAAATCTAATATCAATAATTGTCATAGTCATGTAATAATATCTGGAAATATTTCAGAACAAGAGGTATTGCAAAAATTAAAAGAACAGGTTGGGGAATGTACAGAATTCATTTGGATTTTAAATACCTCAAAAATAACTACTTTAGATTTAAAAGGCTTAAATCACCTGATAGAATTAAGGATTGAAAATAATGCTTTATTAAAAGAAGTTCTGTTGCCAGATTTGAAAAATGTGGAACTTGATATTTCAATACTTAATAATCCTAAGTTGAGTAATCTCAATTTTAGCGATCTCAAATCTGTAGGTGGTTCACTTACCTTAATTAATTGTGGTGTTAATTTTTTAGAATTTCCTTTGTTGGAGTCAGTAGATGCCAATTTATCTGTATCTGAAAATAATCAATTAACTTCTTTCTTAGTTCCAAAATTGTTAGAAACTAGTAGTATACTTATACTTAATAATCAAATTATTCCAAAGGTTGACTTTCCTGAACTTTTACGAGTAAACAATGAGTTTCAAATTACTACTAATAAACTTATGAATTCTTGCTTTTTAAACAAATTAAAAGAAATTAAAAAATTAACTCTTCAAGGAAATGATGCACTAAATTCCTTATCACTAACTCAGTTAAGTCAAATCAATGATGAGTTAATTATTAATAGTTGTAATAGTTTGTCAATAATTGAATTTATTTCAGTTGTAAAAGTGAGAAAAGTTTCAATTTATGAGAATTCTAATCTCAAAGAGGTTCGCTTTCCAATTCTTAATGATTGCTTTATTTGGCAATTAAATGATAATCTTCTATTGGAAACCTGTGTTATTCCTGCTCTTAAAACATTGGGGAGGTTTGCTTTCGTAAGAAATAGTAGTCTTACAAATTTAGGTGGTAGTAATATAGAACATTTATCCTACTTATATCTTGAGAATAATCAAAAATTGCAAGTTATTAATTTTAATAATTTAATTTCAGTAATCAATATTGACATTATAAATAATAATTCCGTAACTAATATCGATTTTAATAGTTTATTAGAATGTACAGAGCAATTTAACTTAACTAATTGTGATTTGATTACCAGTTTCTCGCTTCCTAGTGCGAGCAAATTAGGAGGCATTACAATACTGTCCAATAAGAAATTATCGGAAATATTTCTTAGTCAACTAATTGAATGTGCTGATATTTATTTAAATGAAAACATAGATCTCATTGTATTAGATATAAATAGCTTGAAATCTATTACGGGCAATCAATTTTCCGCTGGTGCTATTTTATGTGTGAATAACCTTAAAATGAGTTCTTTAAAAATGGATAATCTTAGAAGCATTAATTCTGGAGTGTTGAGCTTAACTAATAATTCGATTTCTTCTATTCAAGTCAATTATGTCCTTAAGATTATGAATTCTATAAGACCTTTTGTAAATAATTATCGAAAATTTCTTACAGATCAAAACCCATTGGCGCCACCAACTGGACAAGGATTGAACGATAAAGAATCGCTTATTTTTAATGGGAATGGGGTGTATACAGATTGATTAATAATAACATCAAGGAATTATGTCTAATTTTTCTTTCAATTAGCTCCTTTATTTCTTTAATTGTAAATACAGGTATAATTTTTTAAGTTGTAGAAAAATTTTCAGTATTTGGAAATATTTTTTCTCAAGTATGAATTGAAAAGTGTGGAAGATTTGAATTAATTGAAGTAAACGAAAACAATCTTTTCTGACCCAACTTAGTAAGTTAGTATCGATTTAAATAATTTTTATTTATTTTCGAATTATTTTTAGAACTTTTAGGATATTAGTTTTCACAGATTAATTTTGAATGATTTTTTTAATTCTAGTAATTCTAATTTTATTGAAATTTAGAAATTGACTTTTGTGTTTACTTAAATTGCATATATTCTTTATTTGAGTCGATATTGTGAATCCGTTTAAATGCTGATACTTAAAATTTGATATTCCGCTTTACTTAAATTTCTAATTCCTTATTTTTATTGAATTTAATCATTTAAGTTTGCAATATTAATTGAATAAGAATGTATAAAGTTGTAAAGGATGCCCACGAAGCAATAATTGGTATTCAAAGTGGAATGACACTAATGGTTGGGGGATTTGGACTTTGCGGAATTCCGGAAAACACCATTGCAGTATTAGCTGCATCCGGCATAAATAATCTGGTTTGTATTGCGAATAATGCAGGGGTAGATGATTTTGGACTGGGTTTACTTCTTCAGAATAAGCAAATTCGCAAAATGATTTCCTCTTATGTAGGGGAGAATGATGAATTTGAGAGGCAGATGCTCTCGGGAGAACTGGAAGTAGACTTGATTCCACAAGGTTCACTTGCGGAGAGGTGTCGGGCTGGAGGAGCAGGAATCCCTGCTTTTTTTACTCCTGCAGGATATGGTACTGAAGTCGCAGAAGGAAAGGAAGTGCGTATATTTAACGGAAAGCCTCATATTCTTGAAGCTGCCTTAACAGCTGATTTTGCTATTGTAAAGGCATGGAAGGGTGATCATTCGGGAAATCTCATTTTTAAAGGTACAGCAAGAAATTTCAATCCCTTGATGGCTATGGCAGGGAAAATTACAATAGCGGAGGTAGAAGAATTGGTTGAGCCTGGAATGCTTGACCCTAATTTTATCCATACTCCTGGCATCTTCGTGCAAAGAATTTTTCAGGGAGAGCGATATGAAAAGAGAATTGAACAAAGAACGGTACGAAAAAAATAGAAATTAAGCATGTTAGATAAAATCGGTATAGCAAAGCGGATTGCTCAGGAATTGAGAGATGGTTGGTACGTTAATCTTGGAATTGGAATTCCAACCCTTGTAGCAAATTATGTTCCTCAAGGAATTAATGTTGAATTTCAATCTGAAAACGGAATTCTCGGTATGGGGCCATTTCCATTTGAAGGTGATGAGGATGCTGACTTAATAAATGCCGGTAAACAAACAGTAACCTTGAAAGCAGGAGCCAGTATTTTTGACTCAGCTACAAGTTTTGCAATGATACGCGGCAAACATGTTCAGTTAACTGTGTTGGGAGCAATGGAAGTATCTGAAAAAGGGGACATTGCCAATTGGAAAATTCCAGGTAAAATGGTGAAAGGAATGGGAGGAGCCATGGATTTGGTTGCATCGGCAGAAAACATTATTGTAGCAATGATGCATGTAAACAAAGCAGGTGAATCGAAACTACTTTCTGAATGTTCATTGCCTTTAACCGGAGTAGCCTGTGTAAAAAAAATCGTAACTGAATTGGCTGTATTGGAAATTTGTGCAGAAGGATTCAGATTACTTGAAAGAGCACCTGGTGTTACTGTAGATCATATAATTAAATCTACTTCTGGAAAATTAGTGATTGATGGCGATATACCTGAAATGATAATAGATTAGACATTGTATGTGCAGTTCATAGAAATAATATAGAGAAATTTGCTCAGTTTAGTTTTCTAAAAATAAATTGTTCAGCACTAATAAAAATAGCGGATTAAAATTTATACACTTTAAACTTCTGCTCCGGATTCAGCTCTTCGACAAAGAAGTCCGACTCCTCTGGAGTCGCTAAGTCTTGGTTTGGTTCTTGTAATAAAGTCTGACCATTCTATGGTCAAGTTTTCACTAAAAGATTCCAAAGGAATCTGACTTTATTAAAGTCAGAGGTTCTGAGGAAAAGAAGTCCGACTCCTCTGGAGCCGACACCTCTGGAGTCGCTAAGTCCTGGTTTGGTTCTTATAATAAAGTCTGACCATTCCATGGTTAAGTTTGTAGTAAAAGATTCCGTAGAAATCTGACTTCATTTCGGAAACAATATGATTTTGTAAAAAATGTTAAATTTACATAAATAATTTCCTCACATGGCTAACACATATAAAAAAGTCTATCTACATTTAGTATTTGCTGTAAAAAACAGAAAAGCATTGCTGCACAAAAGTTGGCGACCCAGATTATTTGGATATTTGTTTGAGGCAATTAACAAAAGAGGAAACTTTGCTTATGTAGTAGGAGGTTACAATGATCATGTTCATATCTTTTTCGATTATAAAGGAAACGAGTTAATAGAAGATATGGTAAGGGAGTTGAAGAAATCTTCTAATCAATTCATAAATGAAAACAAACTCACACCGCAGAAGTTTGAGTGGCAAGTTGGTTATGGTATTTTCTCTGAAGGACACAGAAACAAAGATTTAATTATTAATTATATAAATAATCAGGAACAGCATCATTCCAAAAATACATTTAAGTCCGAATATTTAAAGACTTTAAATGACAATGAAATAGATAACAAAGATGAATACCTATTTGACTTTTTCAATGAACCTGAATCAATGTAAAAAATAAAAGTATTACCTAAAAAAGTTAAGTAAACTTAGGCATTGAGAGTCAGACTCCTCTGGAGTCGCTAAGTCCTGGTTTGGTTCTTGTAATAAAGCTGACCATTACATGGTCAAGTTTTCACTAAAAGATTCCGTAGAAATCTGACTTTATTAAAGTCAGAGGTTCTGAGGAAAAGAAGTCCGACTCCTCTGGAGTCGCTAAGTCCTGGTTTGGTTCTTGTAATAAAGCTGACCATTACATGGTCAAGTTTTCACTAAAAGATTCCGTAGAAATCTGACTTTATTAAAGTCAGAGGTTCTGAGGAAAAGAAGTCCGACTCCTCTGGAGTCGCTAAGTCCTGGTTTGGTTCTTGTAATAAAGCTGACCATTACATGGTCAAGTTTTCACTAAAAGATTCCGTAGAAATCTGACTTTATTAAAGTCAGAGGTTCTGAGGAAAAGAAGTCCGACTCCTCTGG
>JBDTWI010000044.1:0-26078 GCA_040006775.1 Saprospiraceae bacterium | reverse complement strand
TTCGTCGGCCTATAGGACAAAATTGTCACTTCAAATGACAATTTTGGGATAAAAATCCTAAGTTTTATAAGGATTCGGGTAGATAATTTCCACAATATTTCGACTGCACTATACTGAAATATTTACAAATCTAAACTAGGGATTAAACTTGTTAAAGTTGAAAAAAGTTTCAAGCGTACTTTAAATAAATGTTTACGCTCTACTCGAATACTACCGATTCATTTCGTCCACAAAATCCTATGAGCTTAATGCTTAAAGTATTTAATAATTTTTAACTTATCATTTTCCTGTATCGTTATAAAATACAATCCTTGGGCTAAGTCACTGTAGTGTGAAGTAACAGGATTGATCAATTGACCTGATACATTGAATAATTTAATATTTTTTTCACTTCCCATCAAAAGTTCAAATTCATCTTTAGTAATTATGTTTGACTCCTTTGATCTTAATTTCAAATCAGGAAGTTCAATATTGTTGTTATAGTCATCACATTTTTTCCAATATCTACCTCTCCAAATACAATCCCCTTTCTTGACTTCAACGCTTAAGGTATTGTAATAAGGTTGCATCATATCAACATACGCACCATTTCCTCCGGTTGACCATTTAATTTCATATTCAGATGGATTAATTAGCTGTCCATTTTTTTCAAAAAGGGCCACAATAAAATTACACTGATTGCTACATATCGACTTGCAAAGTGCAGTTGGAAAATTCAAATTATTGTTTATGTCATAATCATCCTCACAAGAAGAAAGTATGAATTCTAATTTTTCACAAGGCCCTTTACATTCAAGCGCTAGAACATTGCTGATTCTCCTAGTACAAATTTTAGCATATTCAATTGATTTTGGAACCTTAGCAGGCCAGGAATAATATTTTGAAGTCAGGCTGTATTTATCTTTATTAAAAAGGAGAATTGGATTTTGATTTTGAATAATATATTTTGGATGATTTACATTCTCTGCGATATCCCAGAACAACTCTTGTTCCCTAATTTTTGGAATAATTAATTGACCAGCTGTGTTAAGCACACTTAATTGTATCATTCCATTCGCAAGACATTTTTCTTCAATTTGAATATCGCAAGGATCAACTATACATGGTTTTACTACAATTTGAACGGTATCCAATCTTTGACAATCTCCGTTAAATGACCTTAAAACATAAACCGTAGAAATATCGGGACCCGCTTTTGGATTTGGGCATTTGGAGCAACTTAATCCGGTACTTGGAAACCATTCATAGTTGTATATACCCGGAAAAACTCCTTTCAATTCTATGGAGTCTCGTTGGCAAATAGTATCGATTAGATTTTTTAATTCCGGTTTAATTATGCGAAATAAAATTTCCTTTGTAATTGTATCCTTACATTGAATTTCAGATTCTGCAATGAGTTGAATTTTAACAACACCTTCATAATTAATATTGAAAACAGGATTTTTTAAATTGGAATGAAATTGATTTGTTCCCGCATCTATTGTCCAATCCCATTTTTTTATTACAGAATATGCATCACTTGATTGATCTGTACAATTGAGTACTATGGGCATTTTGCAACTTTTTATTTCTGTTGTAAAATCTGCAATAGGAGCAGAATTACACAGTCTTACATTAATTTGAAAATCTCTTCTAATAATGGATAACAATTTTCCATGCCTATACTCTTCAATACAATAGGCAATTAGATATTGCGCAATGTTCGAAACAGCATAGCCCTTCATAATCCCATTGGATGATCCGATATTCAAAGGTGGAACTCCTCCGATCATATCTTGTAAGGAATATGGAGGGTCAAAAACAACTTCAGCATAAGGAGGATTTGAAGGTGGATTTGGCAAAGGAACCATCTGATCTGCACCTAAGTAAGGGGTGCACATTTTGTAAACTAAAGAATCGCCTTCATCATCGATAGCTCTTAAGTTAAATTCAATGTCATGCCCTCCACAAATATATATTGGAGGATATTTTCCTAATCTTGGACTCGAATTACAAGTGAGAAGAGCTTCCTCTTTAATTTCAAGCGTATAAGTTGCTCCTGATTGTAATGGATTAACGATATTCTGAATTGTAAAATTTCTGCAACATCGTTGATAAGCAAGTATATAGCCATTCTTAAGAAAAGGTAGCTCAACAGTATCTCTATACAAAGTTGTGTGTACACAGACGTCTCCACCAACAATTCCGCAGGTTTTTACAAGGAATTCATTCAAGGTATCATCAGGATTATAGGCCATGTTAAGAATTCCTCTTGTAGCCAAATTTGTAAGCAGTACACCGGCTGAGTTAAATATTCCAAGATGTGCAGGATTATCAAAAGTTGCTTGACCGTTTATGCAATCTCTGCGAAGGGTTAGGGTAATTTCATATAAATTATTTCCCAGACATCGGTACTCCAAATCACCACCAACGATATGGGTGGCCTTGAGATTTTGAGGAAGTAAAATAACGAGTAGCAGGCTCAGAATTTTCAGAATGAAAATTGACTGATCAATAATTTTAGTGGGTCTCATTTTGTAAAGTTTATTATTTCTACAATCGAAGATACAACATTGTTAAAAATAATAATCCTTCGAGATCATGCTTATTTTATTGTTTGTGGACTTTACAATAAAGTAAGGCCATCCCAAACTGGAATGGCCCCTCTTTTCATACCTATATAGAGATTTTATCTTTGAATAATAAATTTTTGACTGATGGTTTTATCCAGATCTGAGTCTACAACCATGTAATACATTCCTTCTGACCATCTACTAACATCTACCATTTCTTTCATCGATATTGGAGAAAATTTCCTCCAAACCAATTTTCCATTTAAATCAAATATACTAATACCGCTAGTGGTTTTAGAATTGAGTAAAATTTGAATTTCATGATTAGCAGGGTTTGGAATAATAAGTACTGAATTATTTCCATAATTTTCTACTTGTTCGGAGACGTCTAAAATCCTTGATTTTACTTTGCTACAGTTTTTAACACAGAACAATTCGCTGGGTTTTAGTTCAGCGTTTGGTGTGTCTGTACCTACTAATATCGTAGTTGTCTTCGACAGCTTTACGCAATAATCTTCAACCTCACCATACAAAATTGAACTGCAGGCATCTTCAGGATATTTACCATATGACATGATAACCCTCATTCTAGTATTTCCTGATACATAATTAACAGGCAAAGTAACTTTACCACACAGACCAGTATTTCCTGATCCATATAAAACAAGTTCATTCGCTTGAAATACAAAATCAGCATTAAAATCAATCCAGATTTTCCAATAAACAGTATACACACCACTTGTAAACCCAGGTTCAACACATAGATCATATTCTTTACCACTTTTCAAATCTGCACATGGCTGATTGAAAAAAGCATATCCACCATTATTTCCTGAAGTTTTATCAACATTTGAAATACTTACACGATCTATCCACATGACGTCTGTATTGAGTGCTTTATTTGTACAATAAAGGCTTAGAGTATCACAGTTTACATTGACATTAAAACTGCAGGTATCACTTTTCCCATCCTTGCTGGCAACGTAAGTTATTTTATTATTTCCGCATGGAATAATGGTACCACTTTCCGGACCGGTAGTTTGTTTTATTGAATAACATGGAACCTGACAAATAAATTCGCGAGAAATAGATCCATTCTGATCATTCCAATATCCATCAGGAAATAATTCTACATAATCTTCATTGTTATTTCCATTATTTGGTTGGCCTGCCTGCCAATTGTTGTAAATAAATGGAGTTCCATCAACCCATTCAAAAGCACTCTCTCGTCTTTCGTCCGATGCACCAATCCATGCCGTTGTACCCATGAGTTTGCTGGATATAAATTTATTTTCAGATTTGTTTTTTATTACTGCGAGATTTCCTCCGTTGAATTTACACATAATTTTCGCATCAAACCAAGTAGCAGGTGCTAATGAACAGAAATATCTGTTACCGGCATATTCACCCATATATATAAAACCAGCAAGCGTATCTAAACATTTCGTACAATAATTTGCCTTGGGAATATCCCATTCAAATACTGCACCATTTAAGTATGGGTTAATCCTATTTATTGTTGTGTCATTTGGACAATTAACTTGAATTTCAGTTCCTGTTACAGTTACTTTAAAACTTGCAACACTTGTATTCCCACAAGCATCAATTGCAGTATATGTTATAATTGTTTCGCCACCTTTGAAAATACTTCCGTTGAGCTTGTTGCTCGTAAAACTTTGAATTTTGCAATTGTCCATCGCAATTGGTTCTACCCAATTAATCGCTAGCTCACAATTTCCTTTTGCATCGACTATTAAATTTGATGGTAGATTTAATATGACAGGTTTTTGATCATCTGAAAGTACAATTCTTTGAGTACAAGTCGCTGAAAAATTAATAATGTTTGGATCAATAGCCACCCAAGTTCTTTCAATTGTTGTTGACCCTAAACAAGGTCCTGTTTTTAAGATATTGTCTGAGTAGCCTACCTTAGGAGTAAGGCAATTAACTGATCCTGCAATTGCGATTGCTAAACCTGCACTAGAAGGATCTATGGATGTTCCGGGACAAGCTTGATAATTCGAAGGACAGGTTATTTGAGGAGGTTTGGAACAACAATTATTTGAAACTGATATTTCAAATGAACATGAACCCTTATTTCCACAGGCATCTGTGGCAGTATAAATAACAGTTGTTTTACCCGGTAAAAATCTCGATCCTGGAGCATGCGTCCTAATTGTAGAAGTTAATCTGCAATTGTCCGAAGCAATAGGTTCAATCCAGGTTGGAAATGCTTCACAATCGTAATTTGGAACAACTTCAAAATTAGATGGACAATTACTAAAGACAGGACTTTGATCATCTTTTAGATCAATTATTTGAGTACATGAATCTCTTAGAGTATTGTTATTTGGATCTACAGCAAGCCATGTTCGATTGACGCGCATGGAGCAAGTTTGATTAAATAATATAACATCTGAATAAGTTAGAATTGGTTCATCACAGGTAGGATGTCCTTTCTGAACACTTGGGAATCCAAGTCTAAAAGGTTCCAATGAACCAGGACAATCAAAAGCATCCGGCGGACATACAACTTTAGGTGATTTGTTACAACAATTCTCAATGACTGTCAATGTAAAAGTGCAGCTGCTTGAATTTCCACAAACATCTGTTGCGTTATAAGTAATTACAGTTACGCCTATTGGAAATTCATCTCCACTTTTATGAGAACCAACTACAGTTACATTTGAACAATTGTCAGAAGTTGACGGTTCATTCCAACGGACAATTGCTTTACAATTCGCTGATGTTAGAGAAATCATATTTCCCGGACAAGTAATTGACGGAGATTGAACATCTGACAATTCAATTTTCTGAATACAGGAATCTCTCAAATTAGATTGAATAGAATCAACAGCTAACCACGTTCTATTTACAAATAAAGAGCAAGCCATATTATATATAGTATCATCTCTATAGGACAAAATTGGTGTTCCGCAATGTGCACTTGCTGAAATCTGTGCATGTCCAGTAATTGATGGTTCAATTCCTTGTGGGCATCCTTTGAAATCTGCTGGGCAAATTAATTTTGGTGGTTCGTTACAACAGTTATCCAGAACGGTTACTTTGAAATTGCAACCAGCAGAGTTTCCACATGCATCGAACACAGTATAAAAAATAGTTCTTGTACCAATTGTAAATTCAGCTCCTGATTCGTGAGAACTAGAAATTGTTGTTGCAGTGCAATTATCTGAAATAGTTGGTGTGTTCCATTCTACTACCGCAATACAGTTTTGATCTGAGGAAACTACAATATCAGATGGACAAATTATAATTGGCTCTGTAGTATCTTTCAACTCAATAATTTGAATACAGCTTGTCACAAGATTCGGCTTAAATGAATCAACTGCAGTCCATGTTCTCTTAACAAATAATGAACAGGTTGAAGTAAATAGTATTTCATCATTGAAGCTTAGTTTAGGACTTCTGCAACGGGTACTGCCAACATTTACACTTGGGAATCCTGTTTTATTAGGTTCAATTGAAGTATTTGGACAAGAGATATAACGTTCAGGACATTGCAACACCGGTGGCAAATCACAACAATTATCAGTCACAAGTATATTAAAACTTTTGGTTGTTTTGTTACCACATGCGTCGGTTGCTATATAACTTACAATAGTAGTACCTAATGGAAATTTATCACCACTGATATGCGTACTAGTAACAGTTACATTTGAACAATTGTCTGAGGTTGACGGAGCTGCCCAACTAACTGTAGCAAAACAATCTGCATCAGATTGTACAATGATATCATTTGGTATTTCTAATGCTGGACTTTGGGTATCATGTATGTCAATTAACTGCACACAAGATGAACTTAATTGATTTGAAGTATCAAGTGCTATCCACCTTCTTTCTACTCTTAGTGAACAGGCTTCATTAAATATTGTATCATCCTTAAAGCTTAACACTGGCGGTGTACAAAACATATTACTTTTAAGTGCAGATCCCTTTCCAGTTATTGCCGGCTCAATTCCTTGAGGACAACCGCTAAAATCAGCAGGACATACCACAACAGGTGGTTTGGTACAACAATTGCCTTCCACAGTAATTGTAAATTGACATCCTGCAGAATTACCGCAGCCATCTGAAACAGTAAAGAAAACAGTTGTAATGCCTGCAGGAAATTTTGTTCCTGATTTATGAGAAGAGACTAGCTTTGCAACAGAGCAATTGTCAGTAACCGTGGGTTCATTCCAACTCACTTCAGCCATACAATCGGCATTTGACCTAACCGTAATATTGGCGGGACATACGATCGTTGGTTTGATTGAATCTTTTAAATTTATTTTTTGAATGCAATGACTTTCAAGTAACGGCTTGTTTGGATCTGTTGCAATCCATTTGCGATCGATTCTTAAAGAACATTGACTTTGAAATAAAGTATCATCTAAATAAGTAATTATTGGCAAAGAACAATTAAGTTCACCAGGAACAGCACTAGCTCTTCCCAAGTTACTTGGATCTGCAAGCTGATAGCAACCTTCAAAATTCGATGGACATGATATTATTGGTGGAGTATTACAACAACTATCAGCGACTGTGATATTGAATCCACAAGTTGAACTATTACCACAGGCATCAGTGGCGGTAAAAACTATTTTCGTTTTTCCTACCGATAATGCACTTCCGTTAATGTGTGATGAAATCACTGAAAAATTAGAACATTGATCAGACACAAAAGGAGTTTTCCAAGTAAGCGAAGCAAAACAATTTTCATTCGACGAAACTGAAGTATCTCTAGGACAATTTAAAAAACTTGGTGCCTCCTTATCTTCAAGGAAAATATATTGTATACAAAAAGCTCTACTGTTTGGATTATTAGGATCAATAGCCGTCCAAATTCTCTGTACAATTTTTTCACCTTTACATGGACCTTCACTTGTAATTTTATCAATGTGCTCTACAATTGGATTATCACAATTCGGTCCACCTGCTGTTGCTTTTGCAATTCCTGTTGCATTTGGATCTGTACTTGCACCTGGACATAATGTAATATAGGGCGGACAGATAATTTTTGGACTTTTCTCACAAGGGGGATTGCTGAATTGTGATTTTGAATAATTTATTTCTTTTGGTTTTTCTCCTTGTGCGAATAACGAATTAAGAGATTGTAAAACCAAAAATACTAAAAAGATTACGGGAGAAGGTTTGGGGGAAAACATAAATCAATTTTTAAAATAATAATAATAAATATATGTTATCTATTTTTATTAGATAGCATTGGGTAAAGATAAGTAGAACTCATTTTTAAAGTCACTAAAAACTCGTCTTTAGTATGCGACTTGGATTAGTAAATATATTGTATATTACAAATTGACCTTTACTATAATGTGTAAGGCAATCTATTTTAATTATTTAGAAAATTATTATTATAAATATTATTCATTTAACTGATAATTAAAAAAATTGAATTTTATTCATAATTTATTTTTCAATACATGAAATTGACTCTACTTATTATAAACTTCTCTCATGTTAATAATTTTTATTTGATTGACCAATCCGCAAGTTGGCGGATTAAATAATAAATCATCTGGAAAAAAACCAATGTATTCACATTTATCCAATTCTAAATATAATTACTAGATTTTAATTAAGTGAAATTTAATTCGCTTAATTTTAATTAACACATTCAAATTAGATAGAAGAAATATTACTTTTTAATATATAGTGGAAAAGAAGCTGTTGCATTGAGCAGGCACTTCTCTTTCAGTATAACTTTCATTTTGTATGAATTACAAAAGCTCGTAAAGAAACTTGTCAACTTGTTAAAATCCATATTCTTTGAATTTGGCTTAGGATAATAAACAATATGATCAATATTACCTGTTGAATTAAAGAATACATTAATCCAAATTTTTAATCCATTAAGATCAAAATCAGAATTTTTTCCATACTCAGCAATATCATAAAGTACTCCTGACCATAAATCAAAAGCCTTTTCATTATTGTCATTGCACACAGAAACCAATGACTTTGAATACTGTTCTAATAATCCGTCATAAGCTTGTTCATATTCTCCAATTAAGAAACAAACCGGAAGATTAGTCTTACTTACTCTTGAGTCATTAGTACTAAACTGACTCATTATTTTGAAACTAAATCCAAGTATTAAAAATGTGGAAATGAAAACTCTAATAAAAGACATATTTGACTACAAATTTAGTATATAATACCCAATAAGAATTACTTTAGAGCTAAATTACCCAATATAATGCCAAAAACACTCAAAAAATATATATTTGCCCTAATTTAGGATAACTTTATTTCTATGATATTGGATATAATATGCGGAATCATTCTTGCAGCTAGTTTTTACCTAGGTTATTCAAAGGGAATTCTTAAGACGGTATTTGGATTATTGTCCATTTTTATTGGATTATTAGCCGCCTTGAAATTTTCATTTATTGTAATCAATTTACTGGAGAAACTATTATCGATAGATCCCCGAATGATCATCGTCATTGGATTTGTATTAAGCTTCTTATTGGTCTTGATTGGAATTAGAATGATTGGTAGAGGTTTGGAAAAAATTCTCGAAACCGCCCACATTAATTTTATTAATCAAATTGCAGGAGGAGTTCTATCTGCATTGATTAGCTTGGTAATATTAAGTTCAATTGTCTGGTTTTTAAATGAAATTAAAGTCCTTTCTTCAGAAACAAAATCAGCTTCATTCACGTATCCAATTCTTGTAGAAGTTCCGGATAAATCTAAAGCATTAATTAATGCAGTAAAACCATTTTTCAGTGAGTTTTGGGATAAAACAAAACAAGCAATGGATAAGGTTGATGCTTCAAAATAAAAGTTTGAAAATATTTCTGCAGAATCAGTATTCCGTTCTTGTGTAACTTGGCTTAGCGTAGGCTCTAGCCTACGTTCGAGTGTATTCAGGTTTCTAACCTGATTCTATAAACTAAACTAGAATGCATCTAATATTTCAAACTACTAGCTTTTAAAATTATGACTTATTTTTGTTTAAATTTGACTAAATTGAAATGTTGGTAAATAATCAAATTGGAAATTTGGAATCACACAAACGTAGGCGGATTTATCACGCTTCAGCGTGAGCCTACGCTTATCAAAGTTATCTAAATCAATTATGCTCATTGTAAGTAAAACTATTCTTAATTTATTGACTGGTCGATTTGCTGATTCAATAACGATTTGGCCAATAATTTTTATTCGTTCATCCCATCAACTTAAGTACCATACTTTAATTAACCACGAACGCATTCATCTTCGCCAACAAATCGAACTACTTATTATTTTCTTTTATCTGTGGTATTTCATAGAATACCTAATGAACAGAATTAAATCAAATGATCATTTTACAGCATACCGAAATATCCGCTTTGAGAAAGAAGCCTATGATAAAGAAAGTGATCTAGGCTATTTGAAGAAACGCAAATACTTTGCATTTCTTCAATATTAAATTTTAAATTAATAAACTACTTAACTAGATAAAGTCGATGACATTGATCACTTCTTATTCAAGAGTTTCAAAGCATCAATAGCTGCTGTAAAAGTGGGGTCAATCTCTATAGCCTTAGTAAAAAATGATTTGGCCATTTCGTTGTCATTCTGATTGATATAATAAACACCCATATAATAATAGGCAGTCGGTAGATTTTTCTTTTGTTTTTCCTTATCCAGTTCTGCAATTTCTATGAATTTTTCATAGTAAGGCTTAGCAAGAAAATTTACGTTATCCGGATCAAGATTGTAATTAGATCTCGCTCGCATCAACCAACCGATTGCATAGTTAGGAGTTATTTCTAATACCTTCGCAAAGCTGCTGTCCGCTCTGCTGTAAGCTTCTGAATTAAACTGGCTTAATCCTAAATAATACATTTCATTATTATTTAGTGGGTTAATAGTATTCTTTTTAACATACCATTCTTCTGCTTTTGGATAATTTTTATTATCATAATAGGCTTTAGCCAATAATCCATAGATTTCAATATCTCTTGATGGATCGAATTCTATTACTTTCAAAAATGCCATTTCAGCGGTATCCATTTTATTTAACTTAAAAGCTGCTTTAGCTAAATATTCATAATCTGATGCATAAAGTTTTCTTGTAGAATCTTTAGCAGCTTCACTTATAAGCATCTCATTGGACTCAAAGGATTCACTTATTTTTCCTATTTCAAAATAAGACCAAGCCAACCATCTATATATACTATATTGCTCTGGATTAGTTTTGATAATTTTATTTCCTTCTTCAATTGCTCTTTCATAATCCTTTGCTTGGAAACATAAAAACTTTACTAATCTTACCTTTGCCCCAACATCGTTTCCAGAAAGTGAAACATATCTTTCTAAGACTGGAATTACCTTAGCATAATTCCTGCTTTTAATATAAGATTCATACAATTCTTTATAAGCAAGGGCATAGTTTGGATTCAACTTTATAGCGTTTTCTAATTTTTCAATTGCTAATTCATACTTTCCGGATGAATTCCAGATTCTAGCCATTTTAATATACGTCTCCGGTTCATTTTTATTTTTTTCTACAGCTACTTCATAAGCAGACATAGCTGCACCCAATTCATCATTTATTAGATGTGCATCACCCTTGTGAATCCAATACTTAGCAATCTTTGGATCAAGATCTCTGGCTTTAGTAAGATATTCAAGAGCTAACACTGGTTGAGGATTTTGGTTGTACAAATAGGCATCTCCAACTTTAGCTATTATGCTGTGGTTTTTACTATTTCCTTTTAGTGCGCTATCAAAATATTTTTTTGCTTCAAGGTCATTCTTTTTATCTAATTCTAAACGTCCAAGACCTATTTTACACTCATCACATTTAGAGTTTACAGATAATCCAATTTGATAAGCAGTCTTAGCTCCAGCAGGATTTTCAAGGGCATACTGAACCTCTCCAATATAATAGGCATAAATAGCATTTTTTGGATCCGAAGCATTGAGTTTGGTGAAAGTGTTCAATGCTTCGCCATAGTTCTCATTCTCAAAATACCTGATTCCTTCTTCTAAGCTTTGGCTATTAAGCCTTAATAAGCTGACAATCAAAAGATTAATTATTAAAATAAATGACTTCATAAACTTAGCTTTAATTTGAAAGGCTGCAAAATTACGATTTTTCATATTTCTTATTTTGTAAAGTTATTCTAAAGCATTAGACTATAGAATTGACTGTGGGTAATATTTGAAAAAGTTAATTGAATATTAATATTACCGCACGACTTTTGGATCAGAACTGCTCCTTAATTCTATTAAACGGTCAGTTTGAAAAATTGGCAACAGACCTGCTTTAAGCAAAATTCTTTGGCCTATTTCACCAGTTATAAAAGATGCGAACCCTAGTCCGAGATCGCTTTTACCGCTTCTGCTAATAAAATACAATGTTTTTGTAAATGGGTATTTGTTGTCTTGCAAGTTATATTGATAGGGTCTTAAATAACCGTATTGAATTGAATCTTTAGGTTGATTAATTTTAATAATATTAAGTTTTTCGAGCAGTGCTTTAGCTTTAGGATCATCAGAATCACTAACTCTCGACCAATCTATAATACCAATACTTTTCGGATGATTAATGACATAATCAATGACTTCTAAACTTGAATTTTGAGCATAAAAACCATTTGGAAGTTCCTTTACCTGTGCAAAATTCATCAATGCTCCTGCGAGTCCTGAATTAGCGCATTCAATGACATAGGTTTTTGAATTTTGCTTGTCTTTTCCTTGTAGAGTATTTATAAAAGAATCATAATTCAACGTACTGTCTGTAGAATTTATGGAATTAATAAAAGCGATTGCGCTAACAGCAAAAGGAAATATTTTTGGATGCAGATTTTTTTGTTTGTCCAAATATCCCAATTCTTCAGCGTTTAATTTCCTAGAACTAATTATAATTTCAGAGCTGTCGAATATAAATTGCTTGAATAGCATGGAGTCAGAAACATAAAGTATATCAACGTCAGAGTTGGGATAATCTCGTTCAAATATTTGCTCCTCTTGTTCAACAATGCCTTTTAATGCTTCATCACAAAGGATGCTAATTCTACCTTTAGTCGGACTACTGGAACTATCAACTTGATTCTTACAGCCGATCCATCCGAAACCCAGGCATGAAAGCAACAATAAATATTTCATATCACTTATTAGGTTCAATATCAAATATATAACGCACAAGTTCCCTTATTGTTAATACACTGAGTATTTTGGTTTTGTTGAAGGAAAGTTATCTTTGCGCTTCAAAAAACAAAACGTATGCAAAATTTAATTTATATCCTTCCTTTATTTGGCTTGTTAGGATTAGTTTATATGGCTTATTTGTACTCCTGGGTTTCCAAACAGGATTCCGGGGATGCAAAAATGAAGACTATTTCCGACGCTATTGCTGAAGGAGCTATGTCCTTTTTAAAGGCTGAATATCGGGTCTTAGGAATATTTGTTATAGTTGCTGGGATATTACTTGGGCTTCTAAGTACGCAGGTTGCAACAACACACTGGTTGATAGTTGTAGCTTTTGTCTTGGGTGCAGTTTTTTCAATTACTGCTGGTTTTATCGGTATGAAAATCGCCACTAAAGCTAATGTAAGAACTACGCAGGCAGCAAAAACTAGTCTTAGTAAGGCCCTGGAAGTTTCTTTTAAAGGTGGAACTGTTATGGGATTGGGAGTTGCAGGTCTTGCAGTTCTTGGATTAAGCTTACTTTTTGCTTTTTTCTTTAATTACTTCATGGGAGCTAGCTGGGCCAATACTATGGTAAAAGGTGCGAATCTTGAACCCTATAAGGCTATGAGCGTCATTCTTGAAGTATTAGCTGGATTTTCTCTGGGAGCAGAATCGATAGCCTTATTTGCACGTGTTGGCGGAGGAATATATACTAAAGCAGCAGATGTGGGAGCTGATCTCGTTGGAAAAGTAGAAGCGGGAATACCGGAAGATGATCCGCGAAATCCAGCAACAATTGCTGATAACGTTGGAGATAATGTTGGAGATGTGGCTGGAATGGGCGCTGATCTTTTTGGTTCATATGTTGCTACGGTTCTTGCTGCTATGGTTTTGGGAAATTATGTTATACGAGATATGGGTGGAAGTATTGTAGATTCATTTCTTGGAATTGGACCAATTCTACTACCCATTGTGATTGCAGGAATTGGTATTCCATTTTCAATAATAGGTTCTTTCTTTGTCAAAATAAAATCTGAAAATGCAAGGGAATCTGAAGTTCAAAGTGCGCTAAATCTTGGAAACTGGAGTTCAATAATTCTTACCGCAATTGCCTGTTACTTTTTAATAAACTGGATGCTTCCTGCTCAAATGAGCATGAATTTCTTTGGAAGAGGATTAATTGCAGTAAGTCAGATGGACGTATTTATAGCAGTACTTGTCGGATTGTTTGTCGGTGGTGCAATCTCATGGATGACTGAATATTTTACAGGTTTAGGTAAGGGTCCGGTGAATGATATTGTACAGAAATCCGGAACAGGAGCTGCAACCAATATTATCGGAGGATTGAGCAACGGAATGTTAAGCACTGCCGGACCGGTTATTTTATTTGCTATCGCTATTTATGTCACTTACGCTTTTGCAGGTTTTTATGGTGTTGCAATTGCTGCCTCAGCAATGATGGCCACAACGGCAATGCAATTGGCAATTGATGCTTTTGGACCTATCGCAGACAATGCCGGTGGAATAGCTGAGATGTCTGAATTGCCAAAAGAAGTAAGAGTAAAAACGGATATTCTTGATTCTGTTGGAAATACTACTGCAGCTATTGGTAAAGGATTTGCAATTGCTTCCGCAGCCTTAACTGCTTTAGGACTTTTTGCAGCTTACGTGACCTTTACCGGTATAGATGGGATCAATATTTTTAAAGCTGACGTACTAGCAACTTTATTTGTTGGCGGAATGATACCTGTAGTTTTTTCTGCCTTGTGCATGAGATCAGTGGGTAAAGCGGCTATGCAAATGGTCAACGAAGTGAGAAGACAGTTCAGAGAGATCCCCGGCATCATGGAAGGTACCGGAAAACCAGAATACGGTAAATGTGTGGATATTTCCACACAAGCCGCACTTAGAGAAATGATGCTTCCAGGATTAATTACCATTGTTACTCCTGTAATTATTGGATTTTTATTAGGCCCTGAAGCCTTAGGATCCTATATGGCAGGAGTTTGTGTTAGTGGTGTAGTTTGGGCAATTTTCCAAAACAATGCAGGTGGTGCGTGGGATAATGCTAAAAAATCTTTTGAAGCTGGAGTAGAAATTGATGGACAAAAATATTTTAAAGGTTCCGAACCCCATAAAGCAGCAGTAATAGGAGATACTGTAGGAGATCCTTTCAAAGATACATCCGGACCTTCAATGAATATCTTGATCAAGTTAACCTGTCTGGTTGGATTGACAATAGCTCCAATTCTGGGTGAGAAATTTGGTCATGGACATAGCTTTGATTCTAAGAATGAGAAAAAAGAAATTCAAATTGGTGCTGTGGACTCTGATAATACTTCAGACTCAAGATTGTTAGAAAAATATTCATCAAAGGTAAAAAAGGCAACAACAAACAAAATAGAATAAGTGCTCATCAGAATGAGTAATTTAATTGAAATTTTGATGTAAATTTGCATAAATACAAAAAAATGATTCGATCCATCGATATCAACACTCCTGACATTGCTTTTAATGATTCTGAATTAAAAATTAATATTGAACTTTTAACTTCAATAGCTCGTTCTTTAGGTCCTTCAATTTATTCAGAAAAGAATTCTTTTATTGATACTAATAATACTATTGAAATAGAAAATATTAAAAAGAAATTTATTCATTTAAAATTAGGAGTTAAAGATGAATCTATGGTTACAAATGCGATTGAATTTGCTTTAGAATTAATTGGAAAGAAACCTAGTAGAAATTTAAGATTATTGTTCTATTATTTATTGGTTGTTTTTTTGAAAAAAGAATATATATATATTGCAAAAAATTCAAATAGCAATGTAGACGATAGCTTATTAAAATTTGGGGAGGAAATAATTAAAAATCAAAAGGACATTGATTTAGATATTAAAAACATTTTGGATAATAATTTTTCTAAATTACTTTAGTGGATATCAAAGAAGCTATAGAATTATATTTGCCAAAATATTTATCGCCTACAGCCAAAGTCGAACTGAAAAAATTAATATCTGAATTTCCAGACAATATAGACTCAAGATTTTATACCAATTATTTAAGAAATGAGCTAACTATTTATCAAGGAGATGGTATAAGAGAAATGTCTATAATAGACTTTCCTGATTCTAAAGTATATAAAACAAATTCCATAATATTTTCTAATACTTGCGATATCAGTTCTGAAAATGATAAATTGTACCCATCAAGATTGACATATTCACCAATTATTGAATTATCAAAATACATTAATTTACTTTTAGAAAGCAATATTGATAAAGAAAGAGTTCAAAATCATAAATTAGCAATTAAGAATCAAGAAGTAACTCAAATCATGTATTTACCACCATTTGAAAACCTGAATGAGTCCATTGTGTTTTTAGATAGAATCAATAATTGTAATGTAAATTCAATTCAAATTTCTAAACTTCAAGAACGACGTATTTTCACCTTAAGTAATTATGGATTTTATATATTTCTCTTGAAAATTTCGATTTCGTTCAGTAGAATAGCAGAAAAAGTGAATAGAAATGGTTAAGTAAAAAAACGCAACTCCTTTTTTGAATTTTTTGACAGAAGTATCTAATTTATAAAATTCACTTTTTAAGCATATATTATTATATTTGTGTAAATAGAATATCTATATTTAAAATGGATTTTATTTCAGACAAACTATCTTTGGGGCATGGGTAATTCAGAGGATTCAAGAGTTCTACAGAATAAAGCTGTCCCCAGAGGCAGGTTTCCACATTTTCGGCGTGCTGGTGACTTTATTTTCGTATCAGGTACCAGCAGTCGACTTCCCGACAATAGTTTCGAAGGAGTCCAAGTAGATGAAATGGGTACCACTGCACTCGATATTAGAAAACAAACACGTGCTGTAATTGAGAATATCAAAGACATCTTATTCGAAGCAGGCGCAGATCTTAAAGACATTGTGGATGTCACCTGTTTTCTAGTCAATATGAATGATTTTGGTGGTTATAATGAAGTTTATAATTCTTACTTTAATTATGATGGCCCAACTAGAACAACGGTAGCCGTACATCAATTGCCTCATCCACATCTTCTTATTGAAATTAAAGTTACAGCCTATAAACCATTATGAGCACCGATAAAAAATATACCTCCATTCACTACGCAACATATTTGCAACTCAATAAGCTTTTAGATGCGCAACATACCAGAAGTAAAGAATTGGGACACGAAGCCCATGAAGAAACCCTTTTCATTATTATTCATCAGGTTTATGAATTATGGTTTAAACAAATGATTCATGAATTGGATTCAGTAATGGCTATGTTTAGTTCAAAACTTGTTGATGAAAGAAATATAGATGAAGCTGTACTAAGACTTGAAAGAGTTAATGAGATTCTCAAATTACTAACGCAACAAATTAAAGTCTTGGAGACCATGACTCCAATTGATTTTCTTGAGTTTAGAGCATACCTCTTTCCAGCTTCCGGATTTCAGAGTTTTCAATTCAGATGTTTTGAGCTTAAGCTGGGTTTGAAATTGGAGAAGAGAGTTGCCTACACGGAACATAAATATTACAAGGAATTCAGTCCTGATGAACAAGTTATTATTGAAGAACTTGAAAAATCTGAAAGTCTTTTCGATGTCATTCAGGCATGGTTGGAACGCACACCTTTTCTGGAAATGGAAGGATTTGATTTTAAATCAAAATATCTTCTTGCAGTTCAGCATATGTTGACGAAAGAAGCCGATGCAATAAAAAATTCTGAATATTTAAATGCACATGAAAAAGAGATGCGCGTTAAAATGAATGGTGATGTACATACTTTCTTTTTAAATATATTTAATGAAGAAATGCACAACACCTTAATTAGCGAAAATAAAATAAGACTTTCATATAAAGCCACTATTGCTGCATTAATGATTCAATTGTATGGAACAGAACCTTTGTTGCAAATTCCATGTAGATTGTTGAATGCCATAACTGAAATGGATGAACTCTTAACAAATTGGAGATACAGACATGCGCAGATGGTTATGAGAATGCTTGGAAGAAAAACAGGAACAGGTGGTTCTTCAGGTCATGAATATCTTATGGAAACGGTTAAAAAACATCAGGTTTTTATAGATTTTCACAACATCAGTACTTTATTAATTCCCCGTTCCGATATTCCCGAATTACCAGAAGAATTAAGAAAAACTTTGGGTTTCGCTTTTAGCAATAAATAATCAAATTTTATTTTTTTGAAAAGAATTGACATACACACTCATATTATGCCGGAGAACCTACCTCCCTGGGTAGAGAAGTTTGGTTATGGAGGATTTGTTCATCTGGATCATCATATGAACTGCAAAGCGAAGATGATGATTGGTGATAAGTTTTTTAGAGAAATTGAAAGTAACTGTTGGGATCCTATAGTTCGATTAAAAGATTGTGGTGAACAGAATATTCTAATTCAGGTATTAAGTACAATACCGGTATTGTTTTCCTATTGGGCACAAGCAAGAGATGCCTACGATGTGAGTCGTTTTCTAAATGATCATATTGCAGAAGTTGTCAGAAAATATCCTGAAAGATTTATAGGACTTGGTACATTACCTATGCAGGATCCTCAATTGGCGATTAAAGAAATGGACCGTTGTATAAATACACTTGGATTAGCAGGTATTGAAATCGGATCGCATATCAATTCCTGGAATCTTAATGATATTGCTTTAGAAGAATTTTATAGAGCTGCAGAAGAAATGGATGCTTGTTTGTTTGTTCATCCATGGGACATGGTTGGCAAAGAAAAAATGTCAAAATATTGGCTACCTTGGCTTGTAGGAATGCCAGCGGAAAGTTCATTGGCAATTTGTAGTATGATGTTTGGTGGTGTTTTTGAACGTTATCCGAATCTGCGAATTGCTTTTGCACATGGTGGCGGTTCCTTTCCTGGAACGTATGGAAGAATAAAACATGGTTTTGAAGTTAGGCCGGATTTATTAGCAGTTGACAATCCTAATCATCCGGATAAATACTTGGGAAAATTTTGGGTAGATTCTCTAGTACACGATAAAGACATGTTAGATAAATTAATTTCGCTTTTCGGAAAAGAAAAAATAGCATTGGGATCTGACTATCCATTTCCATTAGGAGAGTTGGAGCCAGGCAAGCTTATAGCTTCCGCAGATTTTGATGTTGAGACAAAAAACTGGCTCAATTACAAATCTGCGGAAGCTTGGCTTGGCATTCTATAATTAAAATTCAAAATATGCCGCTTGGGATTATTTACAAATCATTATGGTATTACTAATTTGCTTTAATAAACCACTTCTGCATTCTCCCTTTTTCTTTACTAAATAATTCTAATAAATAAACCCCTGTTGGAATATTCGAAATATCAAGACTAAGCACTTCAGTATTATCATAATTGTGCGTTTCAATATTTTTTCCTTGCAAATTTTTAATGGTCAAATTGAAGTTGCGAATAGAACTTTGTTGCAGGTCTACATATAGAATTTGACTCGCAGGATTTGGGTATAGTTTCCAGTTTATATCCCTCTTGTTATTTTCAGTTGAACTAACACAAGTCCATCGATTTACAAATCCTTCACCAGCTGAGTATAAATCACAAGCGATTGCACCACAGGAATCATAAGTTTCTAGTGCCCAACAGACTTTATTTGGATGGGAAACATTAGCCCATTGTGAATTAAAAGATTCCGCCACACCATTTGCTAATGTAAATCCAACTTGATCAAACTCACCACCTACAAATAAATGTCCATCATAATTAATAAATTCATTTATGGAATTTGTTGCGTTCACAAGATCTCCTTCCAGCATTGCCACAAAATTCGTTCCATTCCAGCGGACGATATGTTGAGTGTTTGGCAAATTATCGGCATTTGCAAAATGACCACCAATAAGCAATTCATTATTTAAGATAAAGCTGCTTTCTATACCATGAAAAAGCACATTATTAATGAGTGTAACACCATTATTTGTCAAAGAACTCCAGCTAGTTCCATTCCATTTCGCAATGCTGTTATAAGGATTTCCAAAGAATGCACCTGCAGCATATAGGTTTCCATTATAGACATTAAGTGTATTAATAGGATAGGGAATTCCAGTTCCAAATGTGTTGCTCCAAGTACCATTCCATAGTGCAATGTTATTTACAATATTGTTGCTACCTGTTAATGCAAATTGTCCGCCAACAACCAAACCATTGGTCGTACTTAACAATGCAAAAACTGCTGGTGCCGGGTTAATTCCCGTAAGTCCTCCTCCTACACTTGACCAACTGGAACCATTCCAAGCTGCTATATTATTTACAGGTACATTACCTGCCATTGTAAATTGTCCACCAACATACAATAATCCATTGTGCACAGTCATACACTTAATAATTCCGTTTACTCCTCCGCCACTCAAAGCTGACCAACTACTGCCATTCCATTCAGCAATATTATTAACTTGAAGATTAGCAAACTGAGTAAACTGTCCTGCAGCATATAATTTACAATTGTAATTTTTTAGGTCGTAAACTATGCCATTAAAAGCACTAATACCCTGCCATGCTCTATTCCCAAGACAAATTCCGTGATCACATACTGAACTACTATCAGAAGGTTTGCAGTCAAAGGATTTAGAAGTCTTACAAGTGTCTAACTTCCCATTATTAAAATATATGTATTTAACTGTCAGAATATAGCTCGTAGCTCCTACAACACAAAATGTAACTGGCTGAATATTTCCAATTGGAAGATAACCACTTACATGTGCTATGTTAAAAGAATTTGAATTGAGATTTCCAATGGTATAATTTGTATCCGGATTTACATTTACAAAACTTCCTAGATTCAATGAAACTGACATAGCAATCATACAATTTGCCTTTGGTACAAAGCTGTGTATTGAATGACAACAAAAACCAGGGTTATTAGTAGACTGAATAATATTGGTCGTTAAAGAATCACAGTTACATGAACTACTCGGTGGTGGACAATCAAAACTTGCAGACTTTATGCATTTTTGTTCTAGCCCGTTTTGGTCTAAATAAAAATATTGAATTGTAATGGTATAGGTCGTTGCTCCTATAATACAAAAATTTGCTGGAGTAATGTTGCCATTAGGAATATAACCCGATCCATGGGTTATTGTAAAACTGGAATTTGATTGATTAATATAAGAGAAGCCTGTAGCGGTAGTAATATTCGTAAAGCTTCCGGAATTAATACTAACTGCAATCTTAGTAAAACATTTTGAAGAGTTTACCTTGCTTGTAAAATTATAACAACACAATCCCGGATTGATATTCGTTTGATTGATTTGAGTACTTATTGAATCACAGTTACAAAGAGATCCAGCTTTGGGACAATCAAACAATTCCGATTCTATACATTTTTGTTCAATTCCATTTTGATCAATGAAAATATATTGTACGGTAATTGTATACAATGTTGCGCCGTTGACACAAAAGTTAGCAGGTGTAATAGTCCCAGCAGGAATATAACCTGAGTTATGTGTAATGGTAAAGTTGGAGCTTCCCTGTGACACATAGCTAAATCCATTAATAACTACTATATTGCTTATGGTGCCAGCTGAAGTACTTACTGTGATTTTTGTATAGCATTTACTTTTAGGTACATAACTGACAAAATTATTACAGCAGCTTCCTGAACTAGAACTAATCTGATTAATTTGAGTAAATAAAGAATCACAACTACAGACAGCTGGTAGTTTTGGACAATCAAAGTTTGAACTAAAAATGCATCTTTGATCAAATCCATTCTGATCCGTGTAATGATACTGAACTGTGATGGTATAAAAGCTCGATCCATTTACACAAAAATTTGCAGGCATAATATTTCCTGCAGGTAAATGTCCTGAATTGTGGGTTATTATAAAAGAATTACCACTACCACTTATTGAATATCCAACAGCAGGAATTATATTGCTAAAATTACCTGAATTTACAGATACTTCTATCTTTGTATAGCAGATACTATTTGGAATAGTACCTAGAATACTATGGCAACAAATTCCTGGATTTGTCGTATTCTGAAAGATTTGATTGTCTAAACTATCACAAGAACAAACAGGAGGCAATTTGCAATCCCTGAAAAGCGTTTGTTTACAATCAGGAATTACATTACCAGAAAGATCATAATAATTTACAGTAAATCCAATTGGGTTTACAAATCCTGAGAGACAAAATCTTCCAGGATTAACATTGCCGCTTGGAATGATATTATTATTTGGTATAAAACACACACCATTTGGAATAGTACTTGAAGTCCAACCACTATTGGGAACAATTCCATTCATGCTTCCACCAGTAGTTGTAACACATATTTTAGAAAAACAACTTGCTTTAGAACTGACACTAAACAAGTTCCAGCAACAAGCTAAATTGCCGTAGCTTATTAAATTTGCTTTTGTAGAATCACAACAGTTTTCTTTAGCTGTTCCGTCGTCAGGACAATAAAATCTGAATTTAAACTGACAGGTATCATTCCCATTTGAACTTACCCTGATGTAGTATACTTGTATTGTTACAGGGTTAATTATTCCATTTAAACAAAAACTAACAGGGTTAATTGAACCTGTTGGAATATATCCTGAATTATGACTAACACTAAAGGATTGGTTATTGATGGTATTCAAAGAATACCCAAGTGTTGGACTCAAATTTGCAAATGTCCCGCTATTAATACTCACCACAATCTTATTAAAATAATTTGGTGTGGAATTATCTGCGCGCAACAAATAGCAACAGGAACCTGGTAATGTTTGTTGAAGTTCAAGGAAACTATTCAACGAATCGCATTTTGCTGCATTTTTAGAACAATTAAAAATATACTGATACTTGCAGGAATCTTTTTTTCCTGATTTATCGAAATAATAATAGACAGTTATTGTATAATTGTCTGCATTACTAATGCAAAAATTCCCAGCGCTAAAACTTCCGAGAGGTAATTTGTTGGATTGGTGTGTTAAAATAAATGTTTGATTCGTTGAGTTAGAGATAGACCATCCCCCTGCAACACTTACATTTACAAAACTACCCGCATTTGTAAGAACCTTCATGTGTGTAAAACAATCCATTGAAGCTATATCTCCATTTATTTGATAACAGCATGAACTGTTGTTACTGGAAATCTTTTTAATTTCATTTTTATTGTATGAACTACATTCACAAGGTCTGCTAAGTACATAAATAGTATCTGTACATTCACTCGAACAAATTTCCTCTTGAACTTTTAGTTTAATTAGATAAGCACCTGGTTTGTTGTATTTTAATTCTAAGCTGTCTGAAGTGGAGTTTATGCTATTGTTGTTTTCGTCAAGATAAGTCCAACTTTTCATAACGTTTGGCCCGCCATTGCCTTTGTACTTTACTTTTATTTTATCTCCTACAAAAGAAGGCTTTGAAAGGTCTATTCCGCAAGTTAAATTGCATTTAAAAGTTGCACAGGTAGTATCATAACAAAATCCATTAAATAATACAGCGCAATAACAATCTTCCTTAGGAGGTGCAAAACATGAACTTGTTGCTACTAAATTCGTTGTATTGCATTCAAACCAACGGTAAATTAATACTGGTGGCGAAGAACACAATTTGCTATACTCTTGATAAATTAATGCGTTAAACGGTGGAAATACTTTTAATTTAACTATGCTTTGAATACTTTGATTTTTACAATTTGCATCTTCGACATAAATTATAGCATAAGTTTGACTTGCTGTTGGACAAACACTAATCGTAGTTGAGTTAAATCCACTCCTGTAAGTAGTTACACCAGTTGTATCTCTTACCTTAAAAATAAATGGAGGGCTACCAATGAAATCTATACGCAATCCTAGACAATTTCCCAAACAAAGAGAATCGGTTCTCAATACAAATTTTGCAGTTGGTAATGGATTTACAGTAATCTGAATTTCACAACTGTCCGGCGGTGATCCTGGTTCTTGAGTAATCAAACTAATAGTACATACACCTAGAGAATTAAAACATGCTTCGTGTGGGTTTTTTAAATTTGGATTGCTAATTGTTCCACAGCTTATTGACCAGGAATAGCTCGCCATATCTGAATTAGTTCCAACATAAGTTATTGGAATGCAATCACCAAGACAGACTGAAGCAGGTGCTTGAATACAATTAGCCTGTCCAAAAGTTAGTGAATTTGAAAAAAAAATTAAAAAGGAAGTTAGAATTAAGGGGAGGAACTTAGACCATTGATATTTCATAATTACATAATTTTAAGTTTTTTGCTTTTTAAAGCTATATAAATACTTACAATTATGCGTCTATCCTAGAAGTACAAATATATAAAAATTAATGCACTTAGCTCAAATTAATTAGCTAGTACAACACTGAAGCCCCTGACAAGTGTCAGAGGCTTCAGTGTTTTGATTTCTAAATATCTTCGATTATTCTAACACAATCATCTTCTTCGTAGACGTATTGTTCGCAGCATCTAACTGATAATACATTATTCCACTCGTGCCAAGTTCTGACTTATTTACTGTTAGCGTATTTAATCCCTTCACAGCTTTTAAATCATACACACGAACTATCTTTCCAGTTAAATCATAGATCGTCATCTTTGCCGGTCCTGATTCGCTCAATCGATAGCTAATCGTTGTCTGCTTAACAAATGGATTCGGTACATTCTGATACAATTCAAATACTCCTGCTTCAACAAGTTCTTTGCTCGTCTTAACCTGTAATTTAACATCCATCACATCTGTTGAATTATATGCCTGTGCAGGTGTCAAATCACTCGTAACGGCCATCATCTGACTTAATCGCCCACTCTTACTCGCTCTGAATATCACTGTGAATAGATTGTCTCCCTTGCCAACTGTTTCTCCTTTATTCGAATTCCAACTCGTTGTCAATATGCCTTCCGCTATTCTGCTTATTCCATAATTAGTTGCATCCGTGTTGAGTATGCCACTTTCTGTACTTTCATACTGCAATCCACCGTGATCAAATCTTAAGCTAAACTGGTAGCCTTCGATGTTCTTGAAGTTATCCGCTCGGAATACCACTTTTACCATCTCCCCTGCAACAACTTCTCTCTCATCAGTTTCTAAATTAAGACTTCCACTTGTCCTAGTCTCTGATCCCTTAATTCCTCTTGCTCTGGCATTGTTCGTAACATCTCCCATCTTAATCGCCATAAACGATCTTTCCTTTGTTTCCGGGATCTGCGTTTGATCAAACTTCACATTGTCCGTGCGCGGTGCTAAAAATGGATACTTCTCATCTGCAAATTTAAAGTTCGCCGGTATAAAGGTCCATGACTTCGTCTTCGCAAATTCACTTATCGTTCCCAATATCAATTTCCTTATTTCCGCAATATCTGCCGATGTTATACTCTTACTGTTGTTTACATCTGCTGCCAGTAATTTGTATGGTGTACTAATATCCTGCTTTCCTAATATGTGCTTTTGTATCGCTACGATATCCTGCGTACTCACTCCATTCAATGGATCATCTGTTCTCTCAGGTTCTATAATATAGGTACTCTTAAGATCTAAATCTCCAAAACTGTATGGACTTCCTACCTTCTGTGATAAAAGTGCTCCATTCATATACAAATGAACATCAATAGGTGTTGATTCCTCATTCATTTCTGTCGTAATTAAGCCATTGATCTTACCCTTCGCAGAACCAACATTAGGACATAAATTATTGTCATATATAATGATTAATGTCTTACAGTAATCTTTATTTCCCTCTTCATCCTCAACCCATAATTCTACATCAATGATCAATTCATCATCTGCTTTTTTGGATACAAAATCTTCACAGCAGATCCTTATACTCGTCTTGTTTGGATCATTATCAAAGTACAGCTTAAGCTTATCCTTCGCAGTACAATTGTCAAAACTTCCACGGTCCAAATCTTTTGCCCAAATATCAATGCATCCTGTAGTTGGCATCGGTACTGTTATTACTCCTGTTGCACAATATGGTGTCGGTGCTTTGCAATCTCTGATTGTAAATAATGTACAACAAGTTCCTACATTACCGCAGCCATCTTCTACAAACCAGCAGATCTTATGTGTTCCTATCGGATACGTGCCGCTTGCTTTGAATGGATTGTGATTGTCATCAGCATATGGATTATGACTGTATTCTACTGTATCTCCTTTGAGATAATTTCTGCTCGTTAAGGTTCCTACTCTCGTGTCATATCCTCCATGTATTCCTTTGCCATCATTGTTTATATCTACTTTATACTCCCAAGACAACCAATCTATTGGTGTGCAATTGTCCGTAGCACTTGCAGTTAAATTTATATGCCCGTAACAGATCCCATTTGCAGTCTTCTGACTCGCAGGTTCGCAATCTCCTACCTCACAGGTAACCACTGGCTTGTTCTTATCTCTTACCT
>JBDTWI010000043.1:0-26584 GCA_040006775.1 Saprospiraceae bacterium | reverse complement strand
GTCTGGAATTTAAAAGAGTGTACAACCTCAATCATCCCGAAAATAAAGATTATGTGCCAAATAATCCAACAATCCCAAAATCCTAAAAATCCTTAAAATCCTTAAAATCTAAAAAATCCTAATCCAGACAATTAATGAATAAAAAAATAGAAGTCTGAAATATGATTTTGATGATTAAAGGATTGCAAATCTAAATAAATAAAAAGCCCTATAAAATAAAGACGCGTTATCATCAAATCAAAATTCTGACAAATGAAACACGAAGAATTAACGCATAAAATAATTGGATGTGCTATGAAAGTTCATGGCACTTTGGGTAACGGATTTCAGGAAGTGATTTATCAAAGAGCATTAGCCATTGAAATGGAAAAGCAGGGATTGAGCTATCAAAGAGAAATGGAAATGACAATTTTCTATGAAGGTATTGAAATAGGAACTAGAAGAGTTGATTTTTTTGTAGAAGAAAATATTATGGTTGAGCTCAAAGCAATTATTAAGTTGGAAGATGCCCATTTAGCACAAGCAATGAATTATTGTCAAGCATATAAACTACCTATAGGATTGCTCATCAACTTCGGTGCAAAAAGTCTGGAATTTAAAAGAGTGTACAACCTCAATCATCCCGAAAATAAAGATTATGTACCAAATAATCCAACAATCCCAAAATCCTAAAAATCCTAAAAATCTTAAAAATCCTAATCCAGACAATTAATGAATAAAAAAATATAAGTCTGAAAGAGGATTTTTATGATTAAAGGATTGCAAATCTAAATAAATAAAAAGCTCTATAAAATAAAGACGCGTTATCTTCAAATCAAAATTCTGACAAATGAAACACGAAGAATTAACGCATAAAATAATTGGATGTGCTATGAAAGTTCATGGCACTTTGGGTAACGGATTTCAGGAAGTGATTTATCAAAGAGCATTAGCCATTGAAATGGAAAAGCAGGGATTGAGCTATCAAAGAGAAATGGAAATGACAATTTTCTATGAAGGTATTGAAATAGGAACTAGAAGAGTTGATTTTTTTGTAGAAGAAAATATTATGGTTGAGCTCAAAGCAATTATTAAGTTGGAAGATGCCCATTTAGCACAAGCAATGAATTATTGTCAAGCATATAATTTACCAATTGGCTTACTAATTAATTTTGGTGCTAAAAGTTTAGAATTCAAACGTGTATACAACCTCAATCATCCTGATAATAAAGATTATGCTAGAAATAATCCAACAATCCCAAAATCCTAAAAATCTTAAAAATCCTAATCCAGACAAATGGACGAGAAAAACATCATTATATACAAGACCCAAGACGGAAAAGTCTCAGTGTCCCTTTTAACCAAAGATAGTACGGTATGGATGAACCAAAACCAGCTGCTGAGCTTTTTGACACCTCTAAACAAAACATGGGACAACACATTGGAAGTATATTGGAAGACAATGAGTTAAGTGAAATTTTAGTAGTAAAGAATTACTTTACAACTGCCACAGATGGCAAGGTTTATAATGTGATCTTTTACTCTTTAGAGATGATTTTAGTCATTGGATTTAGGGCAAGAAGTAAGCGAGGAGCCCAATTCCGCCAATGGACTATAAATTAAGAACTATGCAAAATGGAGCAATAGAGATATACACCACAAACAACGACATCGACATTAAAGTAAGGTTGGAAAATGATTCAATTTGGCTTGATGCACATTTGATTGCCACACTTTTTAATGTTAATCGCCCAGCTATCGTTAAGCATATTCAAAATATCTATAAATCAGGAGAACTAGATGAAATGTCAACTTGTTCCATTTTGGAACAGGTTGCTTCAGATGGCAAAAACCGAAAAATGAATCTGTATAATCTCGATGTAATCATATCTGTGGGTTATAGGGTAAATTCAGAATTGGCTACTCAATTTCGCCAATGGGCAACACATCGGCTTAAAGATTATTTGGAGCAAGGTTACGTCATAAACGAAAAACGCATGGCCGAAAAAAAGCAACAGGTTGAATACTTGAAAACAGGCATTCGGATTTTAAGCCGTGTCATTAATCAGCAGGTAACCGAGTAAGATAGCCAAATGGTGCAACTATTTGCAAAAGGCCTAGCATTGCTAAATGATTATAAAACTAAAAAATATGAAATCAGAAGAAATAAAAGAACTTTTTGCCCAGTTTGAATCAGCCGCCGCAGAACTTGAAGGAGTTGAATGTTGGAGTGCAAGAGAATTACAAGGTTTACTAGGCTACACGAAATGGGAGAACTTTGAGAAAGTCATCCAAAAAGCCAAAGATGCGTGTAAAAATGCAGGAGAAGAAGTCGAATACCATTTTCCTGACGTCAGGAAGAAGGTCTCAATTGGCTCGGGTGCTGAAAAAGAGATAGATGATATTCTATTAACTCGCTACGCCTGTTATCTGATTGCTCAAAATGGCGACAGCCGAAAACAGGAAATTGCCTTTGCCCAGAACTATTTTGCCTTGCAAACTCGCAGGGCAGAGTTGGTTGAACAGCGGCAATTAAAATTTGAACGTGTAAAAGCAAGGGAGAAACTAAGCCAAACAGAAAAGCAGCTTTCAGGTATTTTGTACGAAAGAGGTGTGGATAGTCAAGGATTTGCCATTATAAGAAGTAAAGGAGACCAAGCATTGTTCAGATTGAATACACAATTGCTCAAACGTAAAATGGGAGTGCCTGATAGTAGACCTCTTGCCGATTTCTTGCCTACCATTAGCATAAAGGCCAAAGATTTAGCAGCTGAAATGACGGGCTTGAATGTACAAACCAAAGACCTAAAAGGACAAAGCAAGATTGAAAAAGAACATATCGACAACAATTTAGCAGTTCGGGATATGTTGACAAAAAGAGGCATTGTACCTGAAAATTTGCCCGCTGCGGAAGATGTAAAAAAACTTCAACGCATATTAGACGGGGACGAAAAAAATGTATTGAAAGGCACCAAGAAGAAAAAATAAACAATAGAATTAAAGCAAAGCCAAGAGACAGCATAATCTAATTGTAGGATTTAAAGATATTTATGAGTATTTTGAATTAAGGGAATCAAAAAATTAAGGCAAACTCAAAGGATCCTATTCCTATCCGGTAATTGAACCGTTTAATTTAGAAGAAGAATAGAAGATCCTAAATTGTTGCAAAGTCAAAATCTAAATCCATAATTACAAGGCTTCTGTAATCTCTCAAAAGATCCAATTTACCTAACTCGAAAGGGCTAGAATGAAATTAATTTGTACTTTCAAAAATGATGCGATTTCAATCCAATCATAATGGTGACAGCTTGTTACCAATCTCTCTAAGCATCAATTAACTTCGAAACATTTTAGCCTAATTACATTCATTCTCAGAATAGAATTTCGAACATTTAAAATACGTCTAAATCTGAAGATTATGCAAATAGTGTTCAGGAATTGATTAAGGAGAAGTTACAAATTCATTTATTGCGTATATTCGCTATCAATTTACGCAATGTGTATATCGAACATTGACGGCAAGCTTATTAACCAGCGTAATATTCGAACAATTGACTAATTTAGAGGCATGAAATTTTATGTTGACACATCAGTTTGGGGCGGCTGTGAAGATGAAGAATTTGAAGAATGGACGGTTCCTTTTTTTGAACAGTCAAGACAAGGTAAGTTTTCAATTGTTCTATCTGACTTGACATTGCGTGAACTAATGTATGCACCTGAACGAGTTCGTAAACTGACCGAGACTATTCCAGACCAATTTTTAGAATTGACATCATTAACCGAAGAAGCCGAATTACTTGCATCACACTACATTAACGAAGGTGTGTTGACACCAAAATTTGAAAGTGACACGCAACATATTGCAATGGCAACAATATTGAAAGTTGACAGTTTGGTGAGTTGGAATTTTAAACATATGGTAAATTTCTTTCGCATTAAACAGTATAACTCAATAAATCTTAAATTTGGTTATTAGACAATTGATATTAGAACACCTAAAGAAGTAATGTATGGAAACGAAGACTAAAAATATTTTTAAAGCTGTTGAATTTATGCGTCAGGTACGTAACGATTTATCGGACTTGTATCATAAAGACAAGGAAAGTTATCATAACGAACTTAAGAAATCAATGGCAAGCTTTCTGGCAGAACGGACAAAGCCAGCCGCTAAAAGTTAAGCTTCATTAAATGAGCACTTATTAAAATAGTCAGGCAAGATGTATTGCTTTTAGAAAACCTAAATAAATTAAAGATGACAAATTTGACCAAAATAATGATAAAAACATTTTTAAGTTCAGGGCTAATATACGCTACCATAATGGTAGGGTTTAATTATTTAGATGGAAATGGATTTAGCTGGTGGAGATTCATTCTTCTTGGTTCAGGTTTTGGTTTATTTATGTCGCTGATAAGTATGTATACTTATAAAAAACAAAATAAGAAGATAGAATCTGATAAGGATACCGTATAGAAGAAAAGCCTAAGAAACAACGAAATGGTAACAGCAGTCTTGAGTAAGTGGGGGATGACTAATCGCCTTGTGGTTGTTTCTTCCGAAAAAACTCTATCTTTAATCGAAGAAAAATTCTCAGTAAACCCTGCCTGCTCAAAACCTCTGGACGTGTTCTCAGAAAATAAGTAGAAAAAATGAAAATAATTGTAATATTATATTTGATACTGTTCTGTGCAGATTTTTTACTCGGTCAAAAAATTCAAGTGGATTCGAAGGTTAAATTTGTCATTGCAAATGGAGGACTAAATCTCAGAAGCAAACCAAGTAAAAATTCAAAGAAGATTACAAACATTCCTTTTGGCTCAACGATAGAGTATGTATCAGAAAAATATTTCGGCAATGATTCAATAATAGTTCTCCAAAGTGATTCCGAGGAGAAGGAATTAATAAAAGGAAATTGGGTAAAAGTTGATTACCAAAAAATGAGAGGATACGTTCTTGACATATATTTAAATTACGAACCAAGCAATAAAAACAGATTTAATGTCAAATTTAGCGGTGACTTTGTTTTGCTATACCCAGGGTGCGGTTGTGACAAAGGAAACCTACATAATCCAGTAGAGTGGAAATGGTTTGGATATTTTCGAACTGGAGAAGGAAAATACAAGGTCTAAGAAGTTGACATTAGTTATTATAGAACAAGAAATTATACATGTAATTTGATAATCTCTGCGTCTAAAAACGATAGCCTTTCCTTCATTATTGGTAGTAAAAATGGAAGACTATCAAAAGGGGAAGTGCTTCTAGGAAGAAGTATAAATCTTTATAGTTTTAGCAATAAAGACCCAATAAAGAAATCTGACTTAGATAAAGCATCAGTCGAATTAATTGAAAAAAAAGATGACAAAACATGGAGACCGAGTGAGTTATATTTAATCAATGGAGAAAAAAGACAACTTTTAAATAGACCTGAATATGACTATCCAGACAAGATAGAATTTATAGGTGATTTAGATGGTGATCTTAAAGACGATTTTATTATTCAGTACGGAGATACAAGGGGCATTATTATATTGTATTTAACTACAAAAGCCAGACCGGGAAACCTGATTGAGCAAGTTGCCATGTTTTTTGCATCGTATTGCTGTTGAATTGAGTTATAAAATCTCAGAACAAAGGTTTTACCCTTTAAGAGAATTGTTACTTTTGGCTTAAAGTATAAAGGCGGCACGTCGTAAGTACCTAAACGTTCCCAAAATACTTCTATACAAGATTAGCTTTTCATGAATTCTTTAAATTCAGCTGGTCAAAGACTAATTTCCTTATATTTGGCTAAAATTAAATCAATTGAATTCATCGCCATACCCTTTGTTCTTAGTATCCTGTCATAGGTTTCACTCAATCCCTCTCAAAGCTGGACAAGCTAAAATGTTGATCTCAGCCAAAACTAGCTCATCCAAGCCTATGACATTTATGCTAGCTGAGATTAACATTCCTTGTAGTTGTGTGATATTGAATCTTTTTTATTAAAGTGGTGGAATGTTGTGGCACTTGTAAATATATAGGTAAAAATCTATTTAGAATAACTGGTAATCTTTTTTGTTTAAATGAAGATAATAGAATCAAATACGGTCAATTATTCTGTATACCAAATTTATTTTATTGTTGCAAAAATTATAAGGCTTTTAATTTAAAAGATAAATTTGAATGGGATGAAAGTAAAAATGTATCTAATAAAAAGAAACATAATTTAGGTTTTGAACTTGCACTTGAAATTTACAATGATCCTTTTCATTTGAGAGTGGTACAAACTCCTGACAAGTGGGAAAAAATTGACGAGTCTAAGTTTGATAAATTTGAGATCGAACCGAATATCGGGAATTCTGATCCAGTGAGAGGAAAAATTATTGGGAAAGTAGGAAGTAAGATTTATACGTTTGTTTATACTTTTCGTCATAATTTAGGAGAATTAGCGATAAGGGTAATTTCTTTGAGAATTGCAAATAATTCTGAGGTTAAAAGTTATAATTCTTTTTATAACTATCGCATTAATAAAAAATAACATAACATGAGAAACTCTATATACCACTTAAGATTTATTTTTGACTTTAGGCTTATCACTATAATAAATTTCATATATTTGGCATTCGTCAGAAACGGTAAGGCGAGTATATCCAACCTTTAGCGACTATTTAAATTTTATTTCTGAAAATCACTAGTAAAAAAAATAAATAAACCTAAATGAAATATTATTTCGTCTTAATAACAATTTTATTCGCGAACTACAGAACAAATCAAATTTCCAATTTCCATATTCTGGACTTTGGTGTATTTAAACTCGAAACACCTATTGATTGGTTTATAATTAAAGAACAAGGAATTGACAGTTATGCTGGTTCACTTACTAACAAAAGAGATACCCTTTCATTTAATTACGGTTGGTATAGTAGTTCAGTTTGCGATGAGGATCCACATAAATACAAGCTTGCCAGAGATACAGTAAATGGTATTATTGCTTATTTAATATTGCCGATTACAAGTGGAAAAGGTAAAATTGGGATGAGTATCGAAAAATTTAGAAACAATGAAAATAAATTCATTATTAGTGGGTTAAGTAATTGCGGAATGGACACAATACTCCATATTTTTAAATCAATTCGATTTGAGGAAAGCGATACAACTCTAAATTCAATATTGACTTTAGAAAAATTTAATACTACTCCAAGTGGATCGGGATGGAGGATATTTAAAGATAATTGTGCAGCTTGTCATTCAAAAATTCAAACAATAATTGGACCTCCCTTAAAAGATATTAATTCTAAAAGAACTTCTGATTGGATATTTTATTTTCTAGCAAATAGAAAAGCACTAAAATCAGATACGACTGTAATTAGAATGAATAAAGCAAGAAATAATGGTTGCGAAGAATTTCCTGATTTAACTAGAGATAAATTGCAAAGAATTCTTGAATACTTGAACTTATTTTAATCAAAGTCTTACATAGACAATAAAACAGCCGATAAGTGATAAGAGATCAGACTTGCTATCTCAGCTTCCACTTAATATCAAATTACCATTGCGAACCCTTACTCAGAAACATCCATTCAAAGCTCCTAATTTCTCTACTGAAAGTTAACAATAAAAAATTGATGGTTAAACTTTAATTTATTAAAGTTTAATAGATTCTGATTATGTTAGAGAACAAGCGTAAATAATGTACTGGCCTAAAACAAAAAGCCTCGTAAATTATTCATTTACAAGGCTTTATTAAGTGATCTGTTTGGGACTCGAACCCAAGGCCCACGGCTTAAAAGGCCGTTGCTCTACCGACTGAGCTAACAGATCAAACCATTATATTTCAATCATTCTAACATTATAGAATGATGCTTTTTTCAAAAGAGCTGCAAAACTAGATTTATGCACCCTAATTTCCAAACACTTTAGGGTTTTTTATCAATTGAAAGTGAAAAAAACAAATTATCGATCCATTTTCATCAACTTTTCATTGGTTTGTTGATTGTAAACCATCTGTACAAAGGGACCTGACATAAATTGTTCCGGTTCTATCTGAGATTGAAGAATAGCGCCCTTGTAATGACCTTTAAGCAACATTCTTGCAGATTCCAACATAGGAACGGCAGTTGTAAGCTGAATGGCCTTCAACATATGCCCTCCTATTTCTTTTGGATGAATGATTTGACTATTTTCCAAAACTCTGATGTCACCATTTTTGTCCTTTCCTGAAACTGATGCGTACAGGACGATGATGTCTTCTTCGATATGAGGAACAATTGATTGCATATTCTTTAATAATGCCTGAACCGGATCTTCAACGTTTCCTATATTTTTTATTTGTTCCTTAACCCAGAAATAATGACCTGGATACCTAATTGTCTTATAATCCAAATTATTTGCCTTATCCTTGAAATATTCTGGGAGGTCTGCTGCCCCACCCGATGTAAAATCTTCCTCATAAGCAACCCCATGAATGATTCTTGTGTTGGACTGAGAAAGAGAAGGAATTTTAGTTAATTCTCCATTTGAAAGCACATTGGCTTCTTTGATATACTCTGTTGCCACTCCCAGCGGACTCCAGGTAAAGGCATAATAATGTGGTGCTTCAACATTTTTAGTCAAGGCACCAACTCTCATCTTTATATAATCGACCTTTTCGACCCCAAATTGAGCTATAAACTCCTTATACAATTTATGAGCTAGGATATTGATGTAACCTGGAGCTAGACCAGATTGTAATATAAATCCAGTTTCTGCATCGGCTACCATCTTTATAATATCCTCCGTCTCTTGTACGTATTCTGTCAGATTCACGTAATGCATGTTGTACTTAAGGGCATAAGAGGCCATTCTTGGTGCTTCCGTTCCCGGCAAGCAATCCAAAATGATGTCCCCTGCTCTAAAGACGTAATCCATCTCATTGGTCAATTCCAAGGGATCAATCTCAAAGGGTTCAACATGAATTACGGTTGAACTTCCTTCCAATATCCAGTCCTTGACTTCCTGAGCTATCTTTTTATTGATATCTCCAATATAAATCTCTGAATCAAAACCGAGTTTATCTGCAAGTATAAGTCCGACTGCTCTGCCAATTCCACCTGCTCCGGCGATGATAAATTTATTTCTTTCTTTAACCATGGTATGAATAAAATTTTAGGGTTGCACAAAGATATTACATGAGCAATTGGTCAATGTTAAAGAAGCCATCGCAAATCTATAACGACGTGTTAATAAACAATTTACGCATATCAATTAATATATATGTAAAAATTAATATTCATATTATTAATTTAACTAATATATATAATACAGTATATCCGCTAATAATATAAAATAAATATATTTAATATGATAAAATACCTATACATTAGCGTTCTATTTCATGTATAACTACTATTTCGATGGCCAGGTCAAAAAACAAAAAACTCACATTCAAAGATTATTGGATTCAACAATTTAAAGATGAAAGGATAGGCAAAATTGCCGCCATTTCCTGCTTCCTACTTTCTATTTATCTCTTATTATCCTGCACTTCCTACCTATTTACTTGGACTGTTGACCAGGATAAGGTTTTCCTTCATTCCTGGAAAATCCTCTTCAGATCAAATGTAGAAGTGAGCAACTGGGTTGGTCGATTGGGAGCACTTAGTTCACATTATTTGTTCTACTACGGTTTTGGAATCGCTTCATTTCTTTTAATACCAGTTATCGTTCACCTGGGTTTCAGATTGTTAAACAACAAAGGATGGTTGTCCTTTATAAAATTCTTTACACACACGATACTCATCATGGCATTTGTGTCCATGACAATGGATTTCATCTTCTCCAATCACGCCTTTCCTTTTGGTGGCGCCTTTGGAGCTAGAACCAATCAGGTATTAAATTCTTTCCTCGGAGAGTTAGGGCTTGGCATTATGCTGATCTTCACTCTCATCGGATTATTTATATGGTTTATAAATCCTAGTTTTCAATCTTTAGAACTTCAGACTGCCGATGGTTCGATGAATTGGAAAGGATTTTTTAGTTTCAAGTCGTCGTCGTCTGATGAATCAGAGGATCTGGATTCTCCAGAGCGTTTTTTCAAATCCGGCAATAACCAGAAAAAAGATATTGACTTTGGAGCTTCCGCTGAAAGCATGGGAATGTCCGCTACAATAGGTTTTGATGCTATGGATGTTCTCGGCAAACCAGAAAAATCAGACTTAGACCTTGAAATAGCCTCTCCTGCACCTTCTCAAGAAATAAGGAATGAAATACCAAATATTTCTGCAGTACAATCCTATACTCCAGAAGTGGATGAAGATGAATGGGAATCTGAAGAGAACGAGCCTTATGATCACAGAGCTGAATTAAGTTCGTATCAGGCTCCTTCTGTTGATTTACTCAACAACTACGACGATCAGAAATTTGAAATCGATAGAAACGAATTGGAATCAAACAAAAATCAGATCATCGCTACCTTACAAAATTATAAAATAGAAATTCAAAAGATAAAAGCTACAATAGGCCCTACGGTTACATTGTATGAAATTGTACCTGCTCCGGGTGTTAGAATTTCGAGAATTAAAAGCCTTGAAGATGATATCGCATTAAGCTTATCCGCTCAGGGAATCCGTATAATTGCACCAATACCGGGTAGAGGCACGATTGGTATTGAAGTTGCCAATAAGAACAAACAAATCGTTCCACTTAAGGAATTACTTAAATCTGAAAGATTCACGGATCCAAAAATGGAATTGCCTATTGCTTTAGGAAAAAATATTTCCAATGAAGTAGTAGTTGCTGACTTGACCAAAATGCCCCATCTACTTATCGCAGGTGCAACAGGGCAAGGTAAGTCTGTAGGTATTAATGCGATTCTAATGTCGATCTTATACCGCAAACATCCATCAGAAGTAAAATTGGTACTTATCGATCCAAAGAAAGTTGAATTACCCATTTACACTGAAATTGCAAAACATTTTCTTGCACAACTTCCGAATCAAGAAGAGGCAATTATTACCGATACCAGCAAAGTAATTTACACTTTAAATTCACTGTGCATTGAAATGGATCAGAGATATGATTTATTAAAAATCGCGCGCACAAGAAATTTATTAGAATACAACGACAAATTCACAAGAAGAAAATTAAATCCTGAAAAAGGTCACAAATATTTGCCTTACATCGTGTTAATCATTGATGAGTTTGCTGACTTAATTATGACTGCAGGTAAAGAAGTTGAAATGCCAATTGGTAGATTGGCACAACTTGCACGTGCTGTAGGAATACATCTTATAATTGCAACTCAAAGACCTTCTGTTAAAATAATTACTGGTTTGATTAAAGCAAACTTCCCATCACGTATGGCTTTCAAGGTAACATCAAATATAGATTCCCGAACTATTCTTGACGCAGGTGGTGCAGAAAGATTAATTGGCAGAGGAGATATGTTATATAGTGTGGGCTCAGATGTAATCAGATTACAGTGTGCATTTGTTGATACTCCTGAAGTTGAAAGAGTAATTAAATCCATTTCAAAACAAAGATCTTTCGGTGCACCTTACATGCTTCCTGAATACAAACAAGATGACAACGAAGTTGGTGAATCTCAAGTAAGTGCGGACTCGTTGGATGACATGTTTGCTGAAGCTGCAAGATTGGTTGTTCAAAGTCAACATGGAAGCACAAGTATGATTCAGCGAAGATTAAAATTGGGATACAATAGAGCCGGAAGAATTATGGATCAGATGGAAAGTCTGAACATTGTCAGCTGCAGTGAAGGCAGCAAACCAAGAGAAGTATTGGTGTTCAACGAAGTTGAACTTGAAAATATATTATCCAAGTACAGACGTATTTAGCAATTTGTTTAACCTACTTGACTACTAATGTGTAGTTGAGAATGATAGTAGTTTTAATACCCCGGCGACCTCCGGGGTATTTTTTTTGTGTTTGATATAAATTTATTCTAATTATTAAATACACATTATGCATTTGACTAAGAAATTCTCAGATCTTAAACCTATATGGTCAATGCGTTGTTTTTTAAGTTACTTTTTATAAGTTACAGTAAACAAACACAACAATATGTATCCATTAGCAGAAAGAATGCGTCCAAAAAGACTTCAGGACGTTATAGGGCAAGAACACTTAACCACTGAAGGAAAAGTTCTTTATAACGCAGTTAAAACAAGATACCTACCCTCTGTTATTTTTTGGGGTCCACCGGGTGTGGGGAAAACCACACTAGCAAGGCTTTTATCTACTGAATTAAATAGAGAAGTTTATTCCCTAAGCGCCATTTCTGCCGGTGTAAAAGATATTCGTGAAATTCTTTCCAATGCAGAACAAAAGAAATTATTTTCAGGTGCAACTCCAATTTTATTCATTGATGAGATACACCGATTTAATAAATCACAACAAGATTCCTTGTTAGCAGCAATCGAAAAAGGTGTAATCGTATTAATTGGCGCTACCACAGAAAATCCTTCCTTCGAAGTAAACAATGCCTTGTTGAGCAGAGCACAAGTGTACATCTTAAATGCACTAGAAGATAAGAGTCTTCTGCGTATTCTGGATCATATTCTTAAAACCGATGAACTGTTTGCAAACAAAAAAATTGAGCTAAAAGAAACAACTGCCCTACTCTATTTATCCGGTGGAGATGCGAGAAAACTCTGCAACATAATGGAATTAATTGGCAATTCGGAAAGCACAGAAATTGTAGTCACGGATGAGATGGTGAGCAATATTGTAAACAATAATATTGCCCAATATGATAAGGATGGTGAATTGCATTACGATATTATTTCAGCATTTATTAAATCTGTGCGAGGTTCGGATCCGAATGCTGCACTGTATTGGTTTGCTAGAATGTTGCAAGCAGGTGAGGATCCGAATTTTATAAGCAGAAGACTGCTGATTTTAGCTGCTGAAGATATTGGTTTGGCCAATCCTAATGCCTTATTAATTGCACAAGCTGCTCAAAGTGCAGTTCATCTAATTGGCTGGCCTGAAGGAAGAATTATTTTGAGTGAAGCGATAATTTATCTTGCCTGTTCTGCGAAATCAAATTCCGCTTACATGGCCATTGAAGAAGCCATTGTCCTAGCAAAACAGCATCCTAATCTAAGCGTCCCATTGCATCTGCGCAATGCGCCTACGAAATTAATGAAGAATATAGGATATGGTGAAAACTATAAATACGGACATAATTACAATGGAAACTTTGTTTCACAAAGCTATCTACCAGAAGAAATATCCGACATTAAATTCTATAATCCTTCCGACAATGAAACAGAGAAGAAAATTCTGTCCAACTTAAAATCATGGTGGAGTGATAAGTACTAGATCGAAAGACAAATTTTATTCTGCACTTAAAGAAGTAATTTATTTTCCGCAATCAATAATTGCATCTAAACGCCCAACTGACTTAGTGGTGAGTTCACATTTTTTCCATTCCACCTGAGTGGAATCAAATACTGCATTATTACTGCTTAACATAACTTCTGCATTTGATCGTTTTATTTCAAGGACAGATGTTTTACCCATACAAGATTTACCTTCCAGATTAGCAGTCATTATTCCAAAATTTAAAGTTTTGTCATAAAAAGTATAATAATTGTCTTTGACAATACTAAAGTTTTTAATTTGCTCATAGGGTGTAGTGGTATTAAATGAATTCCATAGAAAATCACCATCAGTATTAATTGTTCCTCGCATCATTCCACCAGAGTGCCCATAAGAATCTGCAGCAACAACAACATTTCCTTTGCTGTCGAAAGCAGCTGATTTAATCGCTAGCTCAGCGTTCGTTTGATAGGAATAGGACCAGATCACTCTTCCAATTTGATCGGATTTGATAATCAATAAATCTGTTCTGTTGAAAACCGTCCAAGCTGAACCGAGATAATAAAAATTGCCGGTACTGGATTCCAACACTTTATGAATGTTTAGATCCATGTATTTTTCACGATCAACTAGAAACTTGTATTGGTTTGTTATTTTTCCTTCAGTTGAAATTCTAATCGATGGAACAATGAAATATTTTTTTCTTGTACCTCCATCGATATAGGCCCCTTTTTGTTTGAAGTGAATAAGAAAATCTCCACTTTTACAGGCTATGATATCAGACATTACATCGATTTGATCCATTTTTTTTGTCCATTTTACTATTCCTTCTTTATCCAACAAGGTAAAGTAACCATAATAAGGTGTAGCAGCAGGATTCTTATTTACTACGAAGATGTTACCCAGCTTATCCTGAGCACCGGCTGGTTCTTCAAATGCCTCTAGACTGTCACAAGACCAGGACCATTGTACTTTCATATGATCATCAGTACCTGCTAAAAATGCTTTCTTTCCTTCCAATCCGTATCCAGAGAAAACAAAATTATTTGAAGAATTAAATACTTTCAAAACTCTACTGTCATCCTTGTTATTCCCAATAGTATAGCCATCAAATTTATCAGAATCGATTTTGCCAAAAACTACAAATCCATCCTTGTGTGAAGCGGTTCCATTTTGATTTACGTACTTTGAACTCTCACCACATAAGACTACTTTATCTACATTGTAATTCAATGCATCGCAGGTTACTCCTTTACTTTCTATGTGAAGGGCTTTCTGACCACCGGAATTGATTGAACAAGAACTGAGCAGAATTAAAAAACAGAATATTCTAAACATAGGGAAATTTTGTGCAAAGATGGTTAAATATCTTAATATGTTTCATAAATCAATTCAGCAAGTACAGTTTTCACAAAATAACCTTTTGTTAATAAAACTTTGAAATACTCAATTAAAATAAAATTTTTAAAAAACAAACGATTCATCAAATAACGAATTTTTATTTCAAAACAATATCTTCTAATCCTAAATTTTATTTCTATTTATTATAGGTAGTTTAACTCAGTTATTTGTATTTGTAAATAAGGGCAGGCAACAAAAGTAAGTTTAATTAAGTCTACCTCTTGAATCAATTTTGACAACTATTCAAAATTGTAAAAATTATTAGAACACCTAAATACTTAGACATGAAAAACCTAAAATTATTCATCATCCTTTGTTTAACGAGCAATTTTTTATTTGCTCAGGACTCCTTGACATTTAAAGTTTTAACCTTCCCCTGTAATATGGATGGAGTTGTAGTCATTCGAGACTATGATCCCATTAATACCAAAACCATAAAGTATTATTACAATGGAATCGAGAGAATAAAGACAATTCTATATGCAACAGATACAATCTATGATTTTGAAGGAGGAGTAATTTATGCAGAGGCACAGGATGCACAATCAAATTATCTTGGCTACGGATATTTCTATCTGAAAGCTCCTTTTGATTTTGATGTTACAACTACCCCAGCAGTATGTCCAAATTTAGGTACGGCTTCAATTACGCATTTAAGTGGGCAGGCTCCTTTTACTTATCAATGGCTTGACAAATTAGGTCAATTTGTAGGTACAACTAACCCAATTTCATTAGCTACTGGAACATATAATGTTATTGTAAAAGATGCAAATGGTTGCATCTATAATACGGCTACGAATTCAGATAGTATTGAAATATACCAAAGTTCAAATATTAAGTTTGATGTAACAACTACAAAGGCAGATTGCGTTAATGGAACTGCAAGTATTAATAATATTACAGGAGGAATAGCACCCTATACTTTTCTTTGGTCGAATGGTGCAACAAGTTCTACACTTCAAAATTTAATTACAGGATATTATTCTGTAACAGTTACAGACGCACAAGGCTGCTCAAAGGAAAAGTATGAAATTATTATTGAACAATCAAAGAAAATTGAAGTACATACAAATATCCTCAACTCAACTTGTAAGAATAATGATGGAACTGCTATTGCATTTGGATCAGGAGGCAGATCACCATATTCTTATAGATGGAGTAATGGGCTCACGACACAAACTATTAGCAATCTTAAACCCGACAATTATGCAATTGAAGTCATTGATGCAGATGGTTGTAGAGGAAGTGGATACGCAAATGTTAGTTCTTATTCACCTGTTACCGCGAATATTAAAAATGTTAATGCTAGTTCATGCAGCGCAGCAACGGGATCAGCTAAACTTGAAATCTTATCAGGTCAGGCACCATTCAATATTCTATGGAATACTTTTCCAGTACAATCAGGACTTGATTTAGAAAATGTTCCAGCTGGAAATTATAGCTTCACAATTAAGGATGCAAATAATTGTGAGCGAACAGGTACTGTTAATATTCCTCAAGAATTTATTTTGATTCCATATTTTAATGTATCTACACCCTATTGTGATCATTCTGATGGTGAGATTGATATTAACGTAACCGGTGGCCTTGCTCCATATACTTACAAATGGAACACAGGGTCAACATCTTCAAAAATTAGCAACTTAAAAAGTGGAATTTATAAAGTTAGTATTTCTGATGCACAAGGTTGCAAAATAACCAAATCCCTCTATATGTCACCTTCCTCACCGCTTTTACTTGGCTTTGCAACAACTCCTGCATCATGCCTATTCACTAGTGATGGAAGCATCCAAGCAAATGTTATTGGTGGAAACCCACCATACCAGTATCACTGGAGCAATGGGACAAATAATTCAATTAATAATAATCTTGCAACTGGAAATTACAACTTAACCGTTAAAGATATTGATGGCTGTACAGTTTACAATAACACAACTGTCGATTATATCACAACGAATGACAATTGCTATTGCAATATCCAGGGAATCGTTTATCATGACGTCAATGGAAACTGTTTACAAGATCCTGGAGAGCCCGGAGTGCCGAATATTCAAATGCATTGCACAGATATTGGATATACTTATACAGATGCGAATGGTTTTTATAATTTCAAAGCACCAACAGGTAACTATAAAATAAAAGAAACGGTTAAATACATTTATCCACTTGCTTCGTGTCAAAGCAATGATATTCCAGTTACCGTTAATGCTGCTAGTGGATGTATTATATATTTAAATTTTGCAAATGCTATTCAACCGCTTCATGACATCCATTTAAGTACATGGTCACATGATCAAGCAGTACCAGGATTCGGTTATACACAAAAGCTTGTTGTCAGCAATCAAGGCACTATAGTTGAACAAAACATTTTGGCAAATTATACCACAGACCTTCAATTAGGAGCACCGTCTTTTATTCCTGGTGGATTATTCAACCAAATTGGCAGTTCAGGTCTTTACGAATCCAATGCGATGAACAGTTTAAATCCCGGAGAATCCATAAATTTCAATATTGAATTCACCGTTCCTACCAACGTTCCTATAAATACTGAAACATGGTTCGTAGATTCTTGTTCTTATATTGCTCCTTTACAAAATTGGTTAAATGATTATTCTCCCTGGAATAATATAAATTTATTCAAAACAAAAGTAGTTGGTTCCTACGACCCGAATTACATCGAAGTATTGCCTCAAGGAAAAGGAATTGAGGGAATAATATCAAATAGAGATACTACTCTTGAATACATGGTTCATTTCCAAAATGTAGGAAATTATTATGCACGTAAAGTTGAAGTTGAAGTTTTCTTAGATCCTAATTTAGATTGGAAATCATTAAGTCCAACCTACAGTTCATATCCTTGTAAAATTCGAATGAGTGATGCGGGTAAGTTGGTTTATGAATTTGACAATATTTGGCTATATCCTGAGATATGGAATAAAGAATTAAGTCAAGGATTTTTTAGCTTTACTGTAAGGACAAAATCAAATTTAGCTCCCGGAACAAAAATTCAAAATCACGCTGATATTTATTTTGATTTCAATAAAGCAGTACCGACGAATTTGACTTTGAACACATTGGAAGAAATTTCAGCAAACAGGGATAACATTGAATCTAATTTCAGTTTTGAAGTATATCCGAATCCTTCTTCAGGGCTAATATTTTTGCCTATTGATAGTAGATCTTCGAGCACAGTAAGTTTATTTATTTATGACTTAGTTGGAAGAATTCAACACAGGGAAGAAATTGAACTTAATGAAGGCCGTCAGATATTAAAATTTGATCAATCCAATCTCTCAAATGGCATCTATTTCATTAGACTACAAAACAAGGAAGGCTACTCTGAAACCAAGCGCATAGAACTATTCAAGGATTAAATTTTTGATGATATTTCCGTTTAATAATCCCCTTTAATTAAGTTTAGAGGGGATTTTATTTTAACGTACTGAGCATTCTTAGTATCTACGGATCAGTTGACTTGATTAAAAATGTAAATTTGTTTGCAATTTTAATTTAATGTTAACAACCAATTAAAAATACATTTACAGTCAAAGCAAATAAGCTTCCAAATCCTAAATTTTATTAAAAATAATTAAAAACTTAATCTAAAGAGAAAGGGTTTCTTTAGCTTTGCCATTATTAATCATTTAAAATTTTAGGATATGAAAAACAAAATTTATTCAATACTTCTTATCGGGACCATGCTTAACTTTTTGGTTTCTTGCAATCCGGATTCCACCGATGTTGCACCGACTTCTCAGGTTCTTACAAAGGCTGGATACTCCAAAGATAACGACAGTTTGAAAATTGGTTCTTCTGCGAAAATAAGCATTAAAGCAGTCAAAGGAAGCAAGCAATTAAATAGCATTCTAGTACAAGCAGACGGCGCTAATTTGACCGCTGGCAGTTTTATTGTCAACTTAGTTGCCTCCTCAGCAAATCCGGCTTTGCTTTTTGGCGGAGACAGAGACAGCTTGGTATATAACTTTGAATTTTCTAGAGTGGATATCCCACAGACAATACGTTATACTTTCATTATTATTGACGAAAATAGCGATTCAACTATTCAGAATGTTAGCATAAAGTATTATGGAACTCCTTCACAAGTTACAGGAACGGCCTTAGTAGTATATAATTATTCCGGCCAAAAATTCGGTGGTCTGGACTTATTTAATGCTGCTGTAGTTTCAGGAAATGCTCCTGAAGCAACAATCCGTGATTTTGGAGTTCTCGATCCGGTAGCAAATAAGACCTGGGTAATGAGATTTAGTCCATTGAATAACTCAGAAATCATGAATCCATCTTCAAACTATACTTTTGGCGGTTTAATTTATAAAGAAAACATTCAACGCGCTTTCGAACTAGGAAGCAGAGAACCAGGCATAGTATCTTCAAAAGTGCTTGCCAAAGGTGATTTTTTTCTTGTTAAAAACGGATCCAGTTATTTTGCAGTTTCGATAGATAAAGTAGTCCCTACAGCAAATGACAATAACGATTACTTTGAAGTTTCAATAAAGAATTAAGGAAGGTCAAGTACTGACTTTCGATAGCCTAATAGTTATTAAGTAATTATTAGGCTATTTTTTTTATAAATAATTAGGTGAAATGTTTCATTAAATTGCAGACAAATAAACTATTGGTCAAAATGGAAGCAGAGGATGTCCAAATAAGAATTTTAATGATTACTTTGAGTCCTTAATATTTGGGAAATACTTTCCATTTACAATCATCAACCTACCTTTGTGTTTGAAGTAAGCCTGATTTCCCAAAAAAAAAAGGTTTGTGATATTAATACAATAAATTCAAAAATTTATGTCAGCCAGTGAACTTAAATTACAGATAATCAACAAAGTAACTTCCATAACTGACGAGTTGATACTTGAGGAAATATTTAGAATCGTGAATCTTGAATCTGAAATGGACTTAATTTACAGACTAACAGATGACGAACAAAAGGCAATAGACCTTGGACTTAAAGACATAATTGAAGGTAGAGTTTATTCTTCAGAGTCAGCTGAAAACATGATTAAGGAATGGGTAAAAAAATAGAATGGACTCAGACCTCACGGATTAAATTACTAGTAACTGATTAGCTTAAAATTTTAAAGTTGTTAAATTTTAATTATTTTTCCAGAAGTGCGTCCAATAATTTTTACAAAATATATTCCAACTTCTAATTCCCTTACATCAATCTTAAGAATTGAATTCTCTAGTGGTGAATAAGAAACTTCTTTGACTAAATTTCCTTTAAGATTTATTATCTGAACTTTTCTGTTACTATTTATTTTGTCATTCAGTTGCAAATTTAAATAATCATGACATGGATTAGGAAACACAGAAATTTCTTCTGTAGCTATTTGATTGTTGGTATTTAGAATATTTGTGTTTAATAATTTATCTAATTTAAAAGTTTGAATAGCTCTTGCAAAAGTACCGGCAACCAATTCTTTCGAATTCGTATTGAGATCCAAATCAAATACTGGAATATAAGGCATATTGTCACCTAAACGCTGCCAAGAAATACCCGCATTTATAGTGGCAAAAACACCGATATCCGTTGCAACAAATAAAATGGAATCATGCCTATTTGGATAAACAAAAATATCATAAACTGGAAACATGGGTAAATCAGATTGTATGGATTCCCAAGTTTGACCATTGTTTTTTGATCGATAAACAAAAGGTGAATAGTCATTTTTTTGTTTGGTGGAAAGTGTAACATAAAGCCGATTTTTTTTCTCCTTTGAATTCTTTACTGAAGTTATATATCCCAAAGGAAGATTGGAGGTAATGTCTTTCCATTGTAATTCTGAGGCCTTTTCTCTAAGCCAAACAAATCCATTTGTTGTGCCCGCGATTATGATATTGCTATCAAGAGTTGATTCATCTAATGTTGTAATGGTAGGCGTCTTACGTGTAGGATATCTGGTTCCTGACGTCAATGAATTGCTTATTTCTTTCCAAGGACCAATCGCAAAATCATTCTTCTCATAAACGTGATCAGTACCTGCGACGAGTTTACTATCATTGAATGCGCTCAAAAAATAAGGCATATCCCAATTTTTAGTTCCCGGTAATTGTTCAGCTATATTTTCATAATTTTGTAAATTCCATATACTTCCATTCTGTGTTTCACCAAAAAGTTGATTTGAGTTTCCTTTTTGACCCTGAACTTGAAATCCATCTCCACCAAGTATTTTTGTCCAATTGTCAATGCCATCCTTATTTCCGTACATACTTCCATTATCCTGTGCCCCTCCAAAATAATCATTTGTATAGTTGTCAAGGCAGGTCACACGATAAAACTGAGCACAAGGAATATTATCCATATCTGTCCAAGTCGAATTAAATTCATCGCTGTGATAGAGTCCTCCATCAGTTGCCAAAAGAAAAGAATTATCTTTTAAAAATGCAATATCATGCTTGTCTGCATGAACCTCATAAGTCCACCATTCAGGTGCTGCCAATATCCAATTCTTCCCGGCATTAAATGATCTCCATAAATCTATTCCTAAAAGATAGAGATCATTTTCATTTTTTGGATTGGCAATTACTTTTCCAAAATACCATCCAAAACCTCCAAGACATAAAGGATCTAATCCACTGTTTGGATCCAATGCTTGAGTTTCTGTCCAACTGTTTCCTTTATCTCTACTTATCCTAATTCCTCCAAGATCATAAGGTCCACTATTGTTGCTTGTATCATATTTGATATAACTCAAATAAATAACGGAATTGTTATTTTTGGATATGCTGAGGTTTACTCTACCCCATTTTCCTTGAGGCAATGCGTTAGACAATTTTTTCCATGATTCACCTTTGTCAATAGATTTGTATACTCCGGCATTCTCACCACCATAAGAAAATCCTGAATTGGTAAGCCATCTGTCATAACTAGATGTGTATAAAACATTAGGGTCATTAGGATCTACAATTAAGTCAATAAACCCAACGCCATTTGCTATAAATAATGTTTTCGTCCATGAATTTCCGCCGTCTTTAGACTTATAAATTCCTTTGTGTTCATTTAACTCAAAAGGGTTACCTAAAGCTGCTACATTAATGATATTAGGGTTTAACGCATCCACACTAACATTAGAGATATTTCGACATAGCTGCAAACCTGAAATCTTCCATGTTTTGCCACCGTCAGTGCTTTTATAGAGACCATTTCCTGCAGTTATACTTCCTCCGTTGTTTGGATCACCTGTTCCCACATATAGTATTTCTGTATTCAGTGGATCAATTGCAATGCAACCTATACTCAACATGGTCTGATTATCAAATATAGGTATCCAGTTGTTACCTCCATCTGTTGTTTTGAAAACTCCTCCTTCTGCAAATCCTACATAAATAATTTTTTCATTTTTTGGATTTACTGCAATCGAGGTAATCCTTCCACTAATATTTGTTGGACCTTGAACTTCCCAATTACCTGGAAAATTTCCTGGGCTAGAGCGATATTTATTTTGTTGAGTAATTATTTCAAATTGTTTTTCTCGAAATTGAAGATTTTCTTCCGATGGTAATCCACACTTATCAAATAAATATTCTGTTGCAGGACCAAAAGATTGTAAAGATGGATTTTCCATCTCTTCCTTGTTCCAGAAATTTGAATAAAGCAAGAGAGTGATTGCTAGACCAATCAGCAATTGCCAAATATATTTTATCATTCCAAGGTTAGTTTAATGGCTTAAATAATTGATTAAAAGGCATCAAAGATAAATCATTCGTAATTAAATTGGTGCAAGAATAAAATTGCTGTTTTTAGGGTAAATTAATAGTTCAAGCTTATTTTTCCTGTAGCTTTAACTATGAAATAGTTAGAGTAATATGAGTATTTTAAATATTAAAGTCTAAATTTATTTTATTTGGAACAATTAGGCAAATTAACTGTCCGAAAACAAACTAACTAAAAAAATGTGTACTTTTGTGCATGGTGGTTTATTGCTTAACTAATTCACTGTAATATTTTAAGAAAAAGGGATATGCAAAAATTCCTTTTCTTTTCATTTTACTGGACAATAGTGTTATTAAAAGTAAACTATATTACTCAATAAAAATTTTATTATGAAAAATAATCTTTTATTTACGACCTACTTCATTTGTTGCATTTTTTTATTTACAACTTGCATTGAAACCGATGGCGATTCAAAAACAAAATGTGGTAAGAATCAAGACGTATGGACTGCGACAGATGTTAAAGATCACTATCAGACAGAAGAACTGTTAAATTCTTTCAGAATGCTTTATTTTGAAAACACCTCAGAACCAGTTGACATTTGTCCTGATGATCCTGTTAAAGTAAATTTTTATGTTTATACTAATGTGTCTCCATGTCAATTAGATCAATTGACTTCATTGAGAGGCAAGGTATATTGGGGCTTATCAGAGGAGAAATATGTAAACCTAAACAAAGTAGAATCAGGAGGTATCTGTTACTTTTACGGGACACTAAGCGTGAGTATAAAGTCTTTTTTTGGACAACTTCCAGGTTGGATTGGCACCAATATAATATTTACAATTCCAACACAAGGCGATATTCAAACTGATAAACAATTCCTACTGAATCAGATATTATCAATGTCTATTATTGTTCAATATAATCATTTCTAAATTGCACTAGCGAATTGTAATTTCATATAATAAATAATCCTACCATAATAATTACAATTCCATTAATAATAAGCTAAGATATAATCAAATTCTAGCATTTATTAATGACCCTTAAGCTTCCGCTATTCTCACTAAAGCAGGACAGATTCAGCTTGTGCCGTAATAGCATTAATATACTAATTTACCTTTCGATATAAATATATCCTTCCTGATCACTCTTGATTGGCAACTATTAATTAGCGGAATAAAATTACAAAGTGGAGCTGCGGGGATTCGAATTTATCTTGAAAAGTGCCTATTTCATTGGATTTCCATATATCATATATGAAATGGGGCCCGAATTTAGCCCTTCTTCCTTGTAGTTTAATGGTGCTTATTGTGCTGAAGAGCACATATTAGGTCTATCGAAATATTCAAATTGATAATCATTAATTTGAAACAAATTAGAGTCCTTTAGTATAATTTAAGTTCAAATAAGCTTCATACACCTCCTATAGGGTTGACTGGGCTTTCCTATAGGAGAAAGCCGTGTATAGATTCCGCCTTAATGCCTGTGACTTCTGCAAACTCTTCAACTGTGATATATTCACTTGACTTCTTATTAAAATGAATTCTTATTTTTTGAAGGAGCTTGCGGGCAGCTCTTTCCTTCTTTCCAGTAATGTTCTCAACATCCTTGGTATAAATCACAATCCTATTTGGTACTCTTTGCGGCATAAACTGGCTGTTTTGACATAGTGATAAAACTTTACGCTCATAGCAAACGTAATATTGCATGTAATTATATTACAAAAATATGAAATATATCTTAAGCTTTTGTTTTTTATTTTTTTGGTTGGTGAGTGAATGTCATCCTAAATCTGTTAGAGTTAAACGTGTTGTTGATGGTGATACATTCATTTGTGCATGGAATAGCACAATTCATACTTGTCGCATAACTAATATCGATGCACCTGAACTAAATCAACACTTTGGAGCACAATCGTATCAACAATTATGTAATCTACTTTATGGTAAAAAAATAATTCTAGATAGTCTAGGAATTGATAAATATAAAAGAGTTCTCGTTTTCGTGAGTTTGGGTGGTAGGAGACTTGATAGTTTATTGGTAAGACAAGGCTACGCTTGGCATTACGTAAATTATTCAAAGGATCCTGTTCTTGCTGCTGCAATGACCAGAGCCCAGGTTAAATTCCTGGGACTCTGGTCTTGTGGCATAGAACATGTTTGTCCACCTTGGTTGTATCGATCTTACAATTTTCGGAATAGGTGGAGATATTGTAATGGATGCTAAATAAATAAATACATTTTTTTAACTAAATAATTTAATATGGCTAGGCAAAAAGGCTTATTGAAAATCAAAGGCACGCTTGACGACTTAACATTCTACAAAACACAGGATGGAAATCTCGTCAAAATGAAGGGTGGCGTCTCCAAAGAAAGAATTGCGACAGATCCAAATTTTAGAAGAACTCGAGAAAATGGTACTGAATTTGGCCTTGCAGCTTCTGCAGGTAAATTAGTGCGCGATGCACTGCGAAACTTATTGCTCAATGCTGCGGATGGAAGAATCGCATCGCGATTAACACAGGTTATGACCTTAATCAAAGATTATGATTCAACTTCAACCAGAGGCTCTCGAAGTGTTGGAATCGGAATTACTGTTCCTCAAGGAAAGGCATTGCTGAAAGGTTTTAATTTTAATATTAGAGCCATCATGGGTGGAATTCTATTCAAACCGTATGTGTTAAACACCACAACTGGAAGCGTTGGCATCAGTCAATTAATTCCTGCTAATGACATTGCGTTTCCGCAAGGTGCAACTCATGCAAGTCTAAGAAGTGCTTGGGCAAAAGTTGATTTTGATACTAAGCAATCTGAAGCTGTAACAAGCAATGTGTTTAATGTTCCATTGAATAATGCACCTGTGAATGTGGGCTTAACGATTGCTGCTCCACCTACCTTGGCAACAGGTGCGAACATTTTTGTTCTCTTGATTGAGTTTTTCCAGGAAGTCAATGGAGTTCAATACTCATTGCGAAATGGTGCTTTCAACGCATTGGTTGTAACTGAAGTAACAGACTAAGAATTTAAGTTCAACAAGGTTAGTAAAATGGAAATTTACTTAATTCGTAAGTATTTCCCAACAGGAACAAATGGGGAATTAAAAGATGGTGAAACGCACTTGTGTTTCACCATCGAACTTCCCTGGAATCTAAACTCAAATTTTAATTCATGTATTCCGGAAGGAAAATATCAACTGGTTAAAAGATTTACCAAAGAGCGCAAATGGCATTTGGTATTAAACAATGTATCAGAAAGATTTGGAATTTTAATTCACCCTGCAAATTTTGCCATTAAAGAATTAAAGGGCTGCATTGCTCCAGTAACTTTTTTAGAAGGTCCAGGAATAGGGAGTTGTTCTAAGAAAGCGACTGAAATGTTGAATGAATTTGTATTTGAAAAAATGAAAATGGAGATAGTTTATTTAGTTATTAAATCAAATATTAAGTAATGAATATTATCCAAAGAATAAAATCTCCCACTCCTATATTTTTTAAAAAATTAAGAAATATTGGCTTAGCTCTTGCTGCTATTAGTGCAACCATTTTAACAGCTCCTGTTAGTTTTCCTATTATTGCAATTACAGCAGCACAATATATTGGAGTTCTAAGTGCCGTCATTTCTGCGGTTAGTCAATTCACTATTGGTAATGATCCAATTGAATTACCAATTTTTGATTCAGAAGAAAATCTGATAAATTCCAAGTGAACAAAACTAATTTTATGGATTTGGATCATTCAATTAAAAATGGAACCATAAGTGGAACCTTACTTTCTATTGCCGGTGCAATGACGAGTGGTGATGTTTTTAAAACAATTGTTCTTGCTTCAATTGGTGCAATAGTGAGCTTTGTGATTTCGGGGGTTTTGAGGTGGCTTATAAAAAAGGTAAGGTGATTGAATTGCTATTGAGTTCCTCAATTATTGATTTCATAATTATAAATAATAACATTATTTGAAAAGTTATTTTCTTGAAACCGTGTAGTTCCGAAAGCAATTTTTTTAGACTCTATTATAATATTTGTTCGAATTCATTAGACTATAGAGATTGTTCAACGTTTGGTATTTACGAGGTAGCTGCCATTGTGAACTGTTAAAGCGAAGAAAGGAATATTTTTCTTCTCCCCAAAGCCCAGCATGAAAACTACCATATCTTGGCAGCTATCTCCGTAAATACTTTGTTGCACTAAACCTTCGGTAGCTTTCATATTTGGCCTTTAACAAAATTTGG
>JBDTWI010000042.1:0-29848 GCA_040006775.1 Saprospiraceae bacterium | reverse complement strand
GGGTAGTTTGACTGGGGTGGTCGCCTCCTAAAGAGTAACGGAGGCTTGCAAAGGTGCCCTCAGTATGGTTGGTAATCATGCATAGAGCGTATTAGTATAAGGGCGCTTGACTGAGAGATCGACGGATCGAACAGGTACGAAAGTAGGCTAAAGTGATCCGGTGGTTCCGCATGGAAGGGCCATCGCTCAAAGGATAAAAGGTACGCCGGGGATAACAGGCTGATCTCCCCCAAGAGCTCATATCGACGGGGAGGTTTGGCACCTCGATGTCGGTTCGTCACATCCTGGGGCTGAAGAAGGTCCCAAGGGTTGAGCTGTTCGCTCATTAAAGTGGCACGTGAACTGGGTTCAGAACGTCGCAAGACAGTTCGGTCTCTATCTGTGGTGGGCGTTATAACATTGAAGGGAACTGACTCTAGTACGAGAGGACCGAGTTGGACGTACCACTAGTGTATCTGTTGTGCCGCCAGGTGCAGCGCAGAGTAGCTATGTACGGACTAGATAAGCGCTGAAAGCATCTAAGCGCGAAGCTATCCTTAAGATGAGTGTTATATGGGGTCGTAGAAGACGACTACGTTGATAGGCTATAAGTGTAATCGTAGTAATACGTTCAGCTGAGTAGTACTAATTACCCCGTAGCTTCCATTTTTTTTTACCTAAGTCACATTTTCTCATCCAACCTTTTTTTTATTTCAAGACAGCTTGAAATATTACTAAGATATCGTTGCGTCCTAGACCAACAAAAGTTTTTGGTGGCTATTGCACAGGGGTCCACCTCTTCCCATTCCGAACAGAGAAGTTAAGCCCTGTAGCGCCGATGGTACTGGTTTTTCCGGGAGAGTAGGTCGCTGCCTTTTTTTTAAAATTAAGCCTTGCATTATGTCAAGGCTTTTTTTTTGTCTTTATTCAAAATTAAGAGGACAATAAAGTTTAGTAAAACCTTTGCCAATTAAATTGGAGGTGGTGCTTTTTCATTTTTTATAAGTATTTGTTTTTATAAGTCTTTAAGGCTAATCCATAAGCAGTCTTACCTGCTTGCAAAATCGTTCTATACAATTTTTTGTTTATTGGTTTTGTGTATCAATGATGGTATATCTTCAATTTTATTTGCGTACTAATAATATTTTTCCGATGAATGCGTAAGTATTAGGAACCAACTTAAATATGCACAAAACACTGCTGTGGGTTTTAGTTAGTATTTTCTTCAATCAAATGTACGGGCAGTCAGAAGCCTTTGATAAATACCCTCCATTAAATAAAAGCAAACCTGCCTTGCGACCTCCTTCAATCGCCTCGGGGAAATACCCGGTTATTGATATAGAGCTCAGTGATATCGAAAATGGAGTACTGTTAAATTTTTATCCCTTTATGAAATTTGAGGTTCTTAATAAATCTACTAAGGAAATTGCAGAAGACTCAAAAGTTTTTGAACTAATTGCAATTAGAGCAACCAAAAGCGGGGATTCAATTGTACTAATTTTTAATTATAAAAAGATGCTTAGGATCTACTTTGTAAAACCTGTTGTGAACGCTGACATGTACCAATATGCTATGAAAAGATTTAACGAATCAATGAAAGAAGTAGAAAGAATAAACGAGAGAATAAAAAATAACATGGATAGTGTTCTACGTACAAAGGAGAAAATGACTGAGTTTGAAAAAGCGTATAAAGATGTACATACCTTTTGTGAGACCCCAATTTGCAGTTTATTTTATTTCAAGCTGGAAAGACAAATGAATTTTACCATAGATCATTCAGCAAATCCACCAACATCAAAATACCTACAGTTTTTTGATATTCAGGAAAGGAGGATTCCTTTAAAAGAAGGCATATTATTAAATCTGACAGACAATAAAATGAATTTAATAGATGAGTTTCTTTATATTAAAGACAATAAAAAGAAATATATTATTTTATACATATTGAATGAAAAATTGTACTACTCAGATCAAAAAAAGCTTTTGGAAATAATAAATTCCAAAAATAATAAAGAGCTTAAACTCCTGATGCATTCTACAGAAAACACAATAGAAAATCTAAGGGCTATCCTAGGTAAGTAAAATCCTGACTTATCAGCTAATTTAATGTTATACCAAATGTAAACAATATCTAGTCCAATTATAAATGGTATAACCCCGACTCTGAACTTTAAACATTTTATTTGGACTATTTTATAAGTCTCGTCGGTATAATAAAATTGATATTCAGTTAATTTTCACTTTAAAGAAGAATCCATACAAATACATATTCTTTTTACTTCATCGCTGTGGTATATTCAAATAAATTGAATTAAATGGAGAAATATCAATAAAAGTCTTTCTGACAATCTGTTAGAAAATCACAACGGCTTGGCTCCTTAGCAAAAGAACTAAACCAGAATTTACAATGAGAGCTTTCGTGCTAATGTAATTAGATTTGATAATTACGAAAATTCATAGACCAAATTAAATCTAAATTGTCGAGAGTACATTCCTAAAATTAAGTTTATAGGATCATTTACCATTTAAATATTTAATATCTCATTCCCTGTAATAAAATAAAAGTATTCAACAATTCAATTTGCTTTTATGCATTAATTTTATCTTACCTAATCCATAAAAAGGGATAAAATCAAGAAATTTGCTTTGTGTTCAGGACTTTTCTGATTTAATTTCTTTTGTATTGAATACGAAAAATAATTCTAAAATCAAATCAACTTCAAAAGAAGTAGTAAACCGCTTATTATAAAAGCAGATCCTGAAACCCATTTTATTTTCTCAATGACACCTAACTTTAATTTTCCGGAAATAAATTTCCCGAGATAAATTTTTGCAACATCCAAGCTTATTATCATACTTACTACACCCAAATAAAAGAGTACGGTAGCGATTTCCTCAAATCCCGTATTCAAATTGCGAATCATCGTCGCCAGTCCAATCCAAATGAATATTGCAGCAGGATTTAAGGTATTGATAAGAAAGCCCTTCAAGAATAAGTGCCAAAGGTCAAGAAATTTAACACTGACTTCCTGATCCGCATTTTGTGAAGTCTTATTCAAAAATGTAAATAAGCCTGCCAGTATAAAAAATGCACTGCAAATGATGATTACAATGGGTTGTAATTCACTGGTATTTTTAGGCAAAACCATTTTACTCATTAAGAAATAGCTCACCAACAATAAAGAGAAATCACTTATCCAGGTTCCAAGAGCTAAAACAATTGCCTTCTTTATACCCAGTTGCATAGCAGAGTGTATAAGAGCAAAAAAAAGCGGACCAATAAGCAAACCAATACTGATTCCTAATAAACAACCTTTTAAAAACCAATCCAATGGGCAATAATTTAATCGCAAAGATTGATAATTTTCTAACGCCAATCATTGTGTTCATAATAAATTAAAATTGATTTAATTTTGCCCCATGTTTACATCAAGTTCTGTCGCATTTCACACCCTTGGCTGCAAGCTCAATTACTCTGAAACTTCAAGCATTAGTAGCTCATTGTCCTAGAATCCCACATTATACATTAGACTTTTTATTACAAGCCAATCCGCAGCTGGCGAACAAATCCTAACATTTCCTCATGCCGCTTTCGCGGTTCATCATTCTGTTTTCACTTTTCAACATGCCGCTTACGTGCCTGTCTAACACCATTTACCTACTAATTGCAGTCAGGTAGAGTTCCCTCACTTTACTTGTTGTCACAAGTCATTCTGCTTTGCAGCAATCGTTCGGTCAGCCTCACAATGGGGATGAATTATAGAACATGCTGCTTACGCAGTTCGTTCACTTGACATACTGTTGTATGCTACCACTACATGGATCGCTCAGTCATGGTAAAAATTCTGCGGAGACTGTCCGCCATCTGATCAGTAAAATATAGTTTTGACCGTTATGAATTAAGCTAAACTTACTTTAGTTGAAGAGAATGATATTCCATTCTGCGACTAGAATATTTATTTCGTTCACAGAATAAGAGAAAATCCGTATTTTTGGATAACAGTTAATTGTAGTAGAACTCTTTAAAGATGAAAATTGGATTTTTTCTTTCTGGAAATTTGGTCAAACTATTCTTGAAATGGCTTAGCATTCTAATGCTCTATACTTGCATTATTGCCCAAATAAGAGTTCAAGCACAGGCCTGTCAACTTACAATATCGAAGGTTGTAGTTGGTGATTGTGAGTATGGACAAAGGACAGGTTTCAAATCGAAGGTCATAGTGGCTGTTTTTTTGACTTGGAAAAATGCACCAGCTATGTCTAAAATTGTAGTCAAGGTTAATGGACAATCTATGAATTTTGATCCTTTTGACCTTGGATGCCCTCCTTATGTACAATTTATTTTTGACCCCGATGGATCAGACCAGCTTGTGCAAGCTAATTTTAATACGTTGGCAAGCTGTTTAGCAGTTCCAGTTAATATAAAGCTACCATTTCCTTGTGATCCACCTATTTGTAGCGGAGCCACTTCAATTGGAGGGAAAGTTTATCTTGATTATAATAATAATGGCAAACAAGATTTATCGGAAATTGGTTTGCCGGGAGTTCCGATTAATATTTATGATAATTCAAAAAACCTTCTTGGTAATGCGTTATCTGGTGTAAATGGAAAGTGGGCAGCAAGTAATCTTCCAGTTGGAATAAAAGTTCGGGTAGAATTTCAAGTTGCAAGTCGTTATTATGATTCTAATATTGGATCAGATAATCGAACAAGAACCCAAAGAGCAAAAGTTGGTGATTGCAATGTCAACCTTGGATTATTTGATCTGGAATCTGTAATTGAAGAGAATCCATGGATTATTACTGCAGTATTAGCGAAAGGTACACCAGCAAATCCAGCAAGTGATGTAGCTTTAAATCCTGCAATTGTTGCCAATCAATTTAATACTGGATCTGGAGGCCCACGTAAAGGGCCAAATGGAAATTATAACATTGCAAGTGCTGCTGAATTAGGATCAATCTGGGGATTAGCTTACCAAAAAGAAACTAGACAATTATTTTCTGCTGCATTTCTTAAACGGCATACTCTACTGGGCTCTGGAGGTCTTGGAGCAATCTATATAACTGATCTTAATTCTTTTCTTCCCAATCCTGTTGCTACTGCAGGATTTAATTACTATGGTAATTCAAAATTGTATTTTAATTTGGATAATTTTGGAATTAATACAGGTGATGAGAATATCATAACTCGTGATATATCATTAAACTCAACTACCCCTTCACATGATTCAATAGCATTTGATTTAACAGGAAAATGGGGACTTGCGGATATAGACTTGAATGATAATGGGGATACCTTATTTATAATGAATTTGTATAATCGTTCAATTGTAATAGTGAATATTGGAAATCCTTATGTATTTCCTATAACAAAAGATCGAGTTACTGAAATTCCTATACCTGATCCAGGTTGTAAAAATATTGGTGAATGGAGACCTTGGGGAATTAAATATAAGGATGGAAATTTGTATATCGGCGGTGTATGCTCTGCTGAAATAAGTAAAAATTTTAGAGATCTTAATGCAACCATTTATAAATTAAACAACGGTTCATTTTCAATCGTAACTCAATTTGATTTGGGATATAATAGAGGCAGTGTTATCAATGGATGTGATAAATTTAGGCCTTGGTCAAATAATTTTTATTCATACATTTCATCTCGTACATTTACTTGTGGACCTGTTCCCATTCTTTCAGATATCGAATTTGACTCTGAGGGCAATATGTTAGTAGGAATTGGTGATAGATTTGGATATCAAACAGGAGGAGAAGATTATGGCACAAAAAAAGCGGACAAAATAGAATATTACAGCGTAGCTGCCGGAGATATTCTGAAGTTATTTAAACTTAAAGACGAATTCTTGTTAGAGAAAAATGGTACGGTTGGATTTTATACAACTAAGGGTGCAAATACTGCACAAGGAATTTGTAATGGTGAATTTTTTTATCAAGATGCATATTTTGGACATGAGGAAAGTGTTCTAGGCGCTTTAGCTATTCATCCAAGTTACAATACTGTCATAACTACAATGATGGATCCAGATAATACTGAATCTAATGGATGGTCACAACTAGAAATTTCAAAAGGTGAAAAAATTGTCAACTATAATATAATTACTGGCTTTAATGGCGGCTTCGGAAAATCTGTTGGTCTTGGCGACTTAGAAGTTTTAGTAGGATCTTCTACACCTAAAGGAATAGGAGTGTCAATAGGAAATTTACTATGGGAAGATATTGATCAAGATGGCCTTCAAGATCCAGGAGAACCAGGCATAGTTAATTTACCCTTATTATTATATGATGAGAATGCTAATTTTATAAATTCTACCAAATCAGACCTTCTAGGAGAATATTATTTTAAGAATTTAAATGCCAATTCGAAATATTATATTCAACTTGGTGATGATAATAAATATATCAAAGGAGAATTAGTACATACAAATCGTCTGTATTCTCCAAGTAAAGTACATAACAGAAATAATAATGGTAATTTCGAAAATGATTCGGATGCAGATTATTTAAATACAGTATTTCCAATTTTTAAGGATAAGATTATTCTAGAATATAATACGGGTAAGAATGGAGAAAACAATTTCAGTATTGACTACGGGTTAATTCCTTGTCATAAATTAATTATAGATACTGTTGAATATACTTTGTGCTATAATGATTCAATAAAAGTTGAGAATATCTGGTTTTCAAGGAATTACCCCAATGGAGAGATTTTGTATAAAGGAAGTGCATCTTTTGGATGTGATTCTTCCATTTTTGTTAATCTTCAATTTTTGCCTTCTCCAGTTGGAAGTATAGATACTGCAATTTGTGAAGATGCTCAAATTATAATACATAATGAGATTTTTGATAAAAATTTAACATCAGGTCAAATTATTCTAAAAAATGCAGCCTTAAATACCTGTGATTCCATAATTAATGTAAATATAAATATTAAGAAATCATCCACTATAAAAATTGATTCTAGTGTCTGCAGAGGTAATTTTATTATTTTTAAGGGAATCAGATTTGATTCAACAAATCCATCTGGACTTATACAATTAATTAATTCTGTAGGCTGTGATTCCTTAATTGAATTCAATTTAAAATTCAATACAGCAACTACTCATACTATTGATACAAGCATCTGTAAAGGAAAAAAATTAAATATTCAAAATATTATTTTTGATGAATCAAATCCCAAAGGAAGTATATTATTGCCTCGTAGTAATTCTCAAGGTTGCGATTCTATATTAAATATTATTCTTACTTTTAAAGCTCCAATAATTTCGAAAATTGATTCTAATGTCTGCAAGGGTGATTTTATTATTTTTAATGGAATTAAATTTGATTCATCGAATTCTTCAGGCCTTATACAATTAATAAATTCTAATGGTTGTGATTCATTGGTTGATTTTAATTTAAATTTCAAGTCTCCAAGTATTAAAATCATCGATACAAGCATTTGTAAAGGAAATAAGGTAAACATTCAAAATGTAATTTTTGATGAATCAAATCCCAAAGGAAGTATTGTATTGCCAGGAAGTAATGGACAAGGTTGTGATTCTATATTGAATATCTTACTTTCATTCAGAGATCCCACAAGTTCAAAATTAGATACCTTTATATGCGAAGGAGAAGATTTGAGAATTCATAATGTTATTTTTAATAAAGCGAATCCAAAAGCAAATATTGTTCTGAATGGAATAAATGCTCAACAATGCGATTCAACCATTGAAGTTAATGTAAGTTTTATTGAACAGCCGATTGTAAATATTGATACTTCAGTTTGCGTAGGAGGCTATGTTACCATTGACAATAGAATTTTTGACGAGAAGAATCAGAAAGGTCAACTGGTATATCCAGCTAGCGTCGCCAATGTTTGCGATTCAATAGTTAATGTTAGTTTGACCTTTTTGCCACAATATCTGAATACAGATAGTATTGTTGAATGTGGTGAATATTATTGGGATGTTACAGGAGAAACTTACACTGAATCACAATTTTTAGAAATGAAAGGACTAAGCCATTTTGGATGCGATTCTAATTATACTTTAAACTTAAAAATACTGCCCACTTATACATTTGTTGATTCAGCTTGTGGATTAAATAAATTTCTCTGGGAAATCAATGGAACGAATTATAAAAATAGTGGATTGTATAAAACTAGTTTGACAACTAGAGAAGGTTGTGATTCTATTCGATTGCTATATTTAGAAATAATTGGTGAAGGAGAAGTTTATGTTCCAAATGTATTTAGCCCGAATGGTGATAATATGAATGATAAATTATCGATTTTTGCAAATAATGATGTTAAAATGATCGATCTGTTCCTGATTTTTGATCGATGGGGAAATAAGGTCTATGAACTAGAAGGATTTCATCCAAATAATACTAACCTTGGATGGGATGGAACTTTGAATGGCCAAAGACTTAATCCAGCTGTATTTGCTTATTATGTTGAGTGGAGAGACAAATTAGGAAAACAGCATAATCAATATGGGGATATTACATTGTTGAGATAAATTTTATTGAGCTCTCAATATATCTGTTTAGGATTGTAGCCATTCGATCCTGCGCATTAAAAAATCATGTTTAAATAATTGATTGTTACAGATGAAATATATAATTAATCTCCCAATCCTTAACTTTGCCCCATGTCTACATCAAGATCTGTCGCATTTCACACACTTGGGTGCAAACTCAATTACTCTGAATCTTCAAGTATTAGTAGCTCATTTGCTAAAGCAGGCTATCAGGAAGTAGAATTTGATGACCCTGCAGATATATACATTATAAATACCTGTTCCGTTACAGATCAAGCTGACAGAAAATGTCGTAAAATTATTCGCTCCGCAAAAAAGCGAAATCCAGAAAGTAAAATCGTTGTTATCGGTTGTTATGCCCAACTTAAGCCGCAGGAAATCTCAGAAATACCCGGCGTAAGTCTTGTCTTGGGTGCAGCAGAAAAGTTTAATGTTCTAGAACATCTGCAAGAAATTGATCTCATGAGTCCGCATTCTCGAATTATTAGTTCTGAGATAAATGAGGTGAATATTTTTAAGCCTTCATTTTCTCAGGAAGGAAGAACAAGAGCGTTTCTCAAAGTACAGGACGGTTGTGATTATAAATGCAGTTTTTGTACAATTCCTCTAGCACGGGGCAGATCCAGATCAGGTAGTGTTGATCAAATAATTGAATTAGCAAATGGCCTTCAAGTAGAAGGTATTCAAGAGATTGTTTTAACTGGTGTGAATATTGGAGATTTCGGAAATGGAACTGAAGTAATAGAAAATATTAAACCTCGCAAAGAAGCCTTATTCATAGATCTAATTCAAGCACTTGAAGAAAATACTTCAATCAATAGATTTAGAATATCTTCAATAGAACCAAACTTATGTACCGAAGAAATAATTCGATTTGTTGGAAGTTCCAAAAAATTCATGCCTCACTTTCATATGCCTCTTCAATCCGGAGACAATGAAATACTTGGTGCAATGAAAAGACGGTACAAACGCGAACTTTATTCCGAAAGAGTTGCTCTAATTAAAAAAGTAATTCCAAATGCCTGCATTGGTGTAGATGTTATTGTGGGGTTTCCAGGAGAAACTGAATCTCATTTTTTGAATACGGTGAATTTTTTAAATTCAATTGACATCGATTACTTGCACGTATTTAGTTATTCAGAGAGATCCAATACTCCTGCTTTTTCTATGCCAAACACAGTTGAAATAAAGGAAAGGCATGAACGAAGTGAGATTCTAAGAAATCTTTCTTTTTCCAAAAAACATAGATACTATGAGAACTATTTGAATACAAGTCAAATTGTATTAGTTGAAAAAGGAAATCGAATTGGAGAATATTCAGGATTCACAGAAAATTATCTTCGTGTTGAAGTAGAGAATGGTCAGGAATCTATGATTAATCAACTCATTCCAGTGTATATTAAAGGCTTTAATATTGCAGGTGATCTTCATGGAAAAATACAGAACCCAGAGAAGCTCAAGGTTAACTAAAATCTTAAAATAGTTAAATAATACTTACCTTATTTCTGGTTCCAAAAAAATAACTAGAAAATTAATGAATAACTTATTTTTTACTGGTAAAACAATAATATTAATTAACTATTTTAAACGTAATCTCCCATTTTGCAAAACACTCAGTACATGTAAAACAACCATTACATGTAAAATATTCTGAATGTGGGGAATTTACTATAATTCCAGGTTGAATATTTACAGACTCTTGTAATAATTGATCACTATTTAAATCTTGGTCAAAAACACTTAATAATATTTCATCTTTTCCTGATTGGAAAGTAATTGTTGAATCTAAACTAAAATTGAGTGGTGTAGAAAATATGTCTTGGTCCTTTAATGTTTCCGATTTAAATAATCGAACTTTATTTATTGAAAGTTCAATAAAAATATCAGGTCCGTTAGTAGTATCCCACTGCATTAGTTTTGTAGGTTCTAAAAATTCAATTAATCTTAAGTTTGTTATTCGTAATCTTGGTAGATTTTCAATTTCACGACATCCAGAGAGGAATAAAATAATAACTGATAAATACCTTACTATTGATTTCATTTTTAATTGATTAGAAACATATAATTAATAAGCCTAAAGTAAGAATTTATTCCACAGTTATGTGTTAATTATATGTTAAATTTTACTTTACTTTAATATTTTTGATTAATAGAGTTAGCTAATTTTAGTTTTTTAATGTAGCGTCGCAACATTAAAACAAGGATTTATTTATTTAAACTTTTAAAAATTTGCATATGAAAACTCTTTTAAAAATTTGTATTATTTTCATTTTTTTTAATTCATGTATTAAAAACGAATCAGCTATTCCGAATAGAGGAAAAGATAATAAACTTAATGAGAGAACAGAACAAACTATTGTTTATGATGCTTACTTATATGATGGAATAACTTATGTATTACAATTTTATTCAGATGATACAACAGGAATTCCATTAAATTCAGAAACAGAGGATAGTTTAAAAGCTGCTATTAGTGATGTTCCAATAACATTGATTTATGATGACCGGTATCCAAATTTGACTATAATACAAAATATTATGGATGCATATAATGCTGATACTGATTCCACAACTGTATTAGAACCTACAGGAACTGCATTGCTCGCAACTTTTTTTGAAGATGTTAATTAAGGAGGTAATAGTTTCTCAATTAATGCTGAATCTCCATATTTCCAATATAATGCACATTATACTCCAGGTAATACTTGTTCGTTTGAATACAATATTCCAGTTCTAGGCAACATATGGATAAATTGTCCTACAGTGAATTGGGATAATAGAATATCATCCTTTAAATTTCATCAATCAGGGGCAATAAAAAGTTGGTTAGATGGTCATGGCTACTCAGGAAATGGAACATATTTGGATTTTTGTATGTTTAGGGTTCAAGGTTATCCTCAGATACCATCTGGTAATTATTTAAAAATTTGGAGATTACATCCTAGATATGGTACACAAGATGCAGATTGGCTTATTCCAAATTTAAGAAAAGAAAAATTGGGAAATTTATGGTCAACAAATATGAACGACGCAATTTCAGCAATTTCAGTTGTATTTTGTAAAAGTAAAAGTTGTGTGTATTTTTTTTGATTGTTGTAATTTATGTTAAATTTGTTCGTATTAATGATTAATATTTTTCAATCTTGATAAAATTATTTCTTTTTTACGTATTATTTTCCTTTAGTATATTAGCTCAAGGAAAGTTAAAATTTGGAATAAAAGCTGGTGTTAACTATGGAACACTTGTAACGAGTTTGGTGCCTCCTGATGGAACTCCGTATTATCACCAGTTTAATTTTATAGCTGATGGATTTATTATAAATTATACCTATAGGGAATGGAAGTTATATTCTGGTTATATTTTTTCAGTAAGAGGTTCGAATGCAATATTACCAGTTTTTGGAGATAAGAGATATCCTCAAAATTTTAGTTTCTTTGAATGGCCATTGTTGATATCTAGGAATTTATATTCCAAGAAATTTAGAATAGGAGCTGGAATAATTAATTCTTACAAGGACTTCAGCTCAATACATTTAATAGGAGATAGAAATTATGAATTAGATGTAAAAGGTTTTTTAGAATGGGATATAAATAAAAGATTTAGTATGGATTTTTCATACTTGTATGGTGGAATTAATAATTTATTTTCTAAACGAGAAACTTATTTATTTTCTGTGATGAACCTTTCTATCTCTTATTATTTTTTGAATATTAAAGTTGGTAAAAAAACACACAATGATTAAATAATTTGTACCTACAAATTTGCCTTATCTGTAGGATACAAATTATTTAGTCTTCGAAAGTTATGTTTTCCATACTTCACAAACTAAATTGAAAAATAATTACAATAAATTTATTTGTTGAAAAAATATTGATTACCTCTGAATTAATTTTTTTTATTTTTAATGGAAGGGCTGTTACTTTGTAGAGCTAATAAGTTTTTCTTTGTCCAAAAAAAAAGTCATCGACTCTGAATCGATGACTTTAATAATCCCTTTGGGATCTTATCCCATTTAAAACGAAGCCAAACCTTTAAACCAAATAATTATATAAATTCCCATTTTCTATAAAGAATAACGAGGAATTTTATAAAATGATTAATTGAATTGTGTTAAATAAAATTTAAATAAGCAAAGCTAAAAAATTGAATTCAAATTGCATTGAGTGAATATTCTTTTTTTGATATCAATTTCAGAATATTCTATTTAATTTAAGATGAATTGGGTAGTTTTCAACTTAAAATTTTGAAATAAATTTCAAACGAAGTGGAATTAAAATCTCAGATGCTTGATTGTTGTGGCGTTATTGTCGAGCTTTTTCAAAGATTCTATACCTATTTTAAGGTGTTCGTGAAGAAATTGTAGGTTAACCTTACTGTCACTTTCCTCTGTTTTGACCCCTTCAGGAACCATTGGCATATCAGATACCAGCAACAAAGCTCCGGCTGGAATTCTGTTTTTGAAAGAAGCAATAAAAATTGTAGCGGTCTCCATATCGATAGCTATAGTCCTTAGTGAGGTCAAATATTTTTTAAAATCTTTGCGATGTTCCCATACTCTTTTGTTTGTTGTATAAACAGTACCGGTCCAATAATCTTTCTGATGTTCTCTAATCGTTGTTGATATCGCTTTTTGCAAAGCGAAAGCCGGAAGTGCCGGTACTTCAGGAGGTAGATAATCATTAGATGTTCCTTCTCCTCGGATTGCTGCGATCGGAAGAATTAAATCTCCGACATTATTTTTTCCAGTTTTTAGTCCGCCACATTTTCCCAAAAATAGAACTGCCTTTGGTTTAATAGAAGTTAGAAGATCAATTATTGTTCCTGCGTTAGGACTCCCCATTCCAAAATTAATAACAGTTATATTATTTGCTGTAACACTTGGCATTGGTTTATCCTTGCCAACAATTTTCACTTTATACCATTTTGCAAATAGATCAACGTATAAACTAAAATTTACTAAAATTATGTATTCACCAAAATCTTTGAGAGGTCTTCCAGTATATCTAGGAAGCCAGTTGGTAACAATGTCATTTTTTGTTTTCATAGAACGAAATCGTAATTAAACTATTGAACATCATCTCCACGTAGTTTTCGATATCTTAACCTAGCTTCTACTGCTAAGGTACTACCACTAAATTCAGTGAATAATTTTTCATAAAGTTCTTTAGCTTTTTCTTTATCTTCTATTTGATAATCATAAATCTGAGCCATATTAAATAAAGCATTGTCTGCTCTTATTTCTTCTTTGTGATTAGTCAATATAAGATTATATTTTGCTAATGCAGAATCTCTCATCTGAAGGTGATCATAGATTTTTGCTTGTAAATAATATACGTCATCTTCCAAACTATTCTTTGGAAATTTTACCAATATGCTATCAAGATCTACAAGTGCTTCTTGATATTGATTTTGAAAAATCTTCAGTTCAGTTTTTGAATAAACAGTTAAAGCCAAGCCTAGAGTATCTTGATTTAGATTGTCTAAAATAAAGACAGACATATCAATAGCATCATTACTTATTAATCTCGAAGTTGCTTGTTTTAAAATATCGAATTGTTCCTGCGCCCAATTAAAATCACCTGAAAAATAAGAGAGCCTTGCATTTTTAAATCTAGCCAATTCACCGATTTCGTCTTCAAGAAAATCTTTATCAACTTGAGAATAAAGTAATGTAGCTTCCCATCGTTCACCAATAATTAAATAATAATCACCCAAGTCAAGTTTGGCTTTTGCTTTAATTCCTGGTTCTATAATTGGATTCTTAATTAACTCACTTAGAATTTCAATTGCTTTATTAATTTTATTCAAATATCTCGCTTCCAATTCAGAGTATTCTATAAGGAGATAAGCAGCCAGTCTGTTTTGACTAAATTCATTTCTGAATTGTTCGTATTCCGTTTCGAGTTCTAATAGATCTGCACTCGTGTATTGCTTATTTTCTATAACGAGTTTCCTCCTGCAATTTAATGATTGTCTAATTGCTTCCATATAGTAAGGTCCGGAAGGTCCAAGTGATTTTAAATATTTGTAAGCGTCAATAGCAGTTTTATAATCTCTTTCATTTGCAGCAACACTTGCGATATACATAATTCTTTGGCCACTTTCATTCAATCTCCTATCCAAGGCTTTAGATTGTCTTAATGCGTTGACATAATCTTTATTTTGAATGTAAGTCCATTGAAGTAATTCTACTAATGCTGTATTGTCAGGATTTGATTCAAGTTTAGAAAAAATTAAACTTTGAAAATCATTTATTTTATCTTTCGGTAGATAAACCTGAAGGATGTTTTGTATGCTTAATTGATTTATGTTTCCTTCATCCAATGCCATCAAATAAGATTTAAGCATCTTGTCTATTTCTCCTTTTCTATGGTATAGATCAGCTAATTGGTAATTGAAATGCGCAATACCCTGCAACATTTTTTCTCCTTTTTCATACACTTCAATGGCATCATCAAATCTATTTAAGGCAATTAAATTGCTTGCTATATTATGAACAATAATAACATCAGCCGGAAGTTTATCTATGGCCAATCTGAATTGTTTTTCTGCTTTTTCGGGGTGACCAAATTTTATTAAATGGTTTGCATAAATGAGGTATAGATTGCAATCTTTTGGTTTGCTTTGAATTTCCTTTTTGATGAGGTTTTCTGCATCTTCCTCTTTGTTTAATGCCTGGAGTGAATTTAAGTAGTTTTTGAAATAATAGTCTACTGTAGGATTTTTTTGATATAGTTGTTGAAACAAAACTACGGCCTTTTCGTATTCCCCATCATTGTAATATTGAATGGCCAATCTAGGATCCTGAGCTTTTAACAAGGTGGTAAAGGAACAAACCAAGAGTAACAGCTTAAATTTCATATAGGAGTAACCAAATTTATTCAAAAATAGTTTATTTCTTTTCATGAATTGCTTTTGTGTATTTATGGGCCATCAAATTCTACGGGTAAAGTATACTGTACTCTAACCGGAGTTTCACCCTGAATACCTGGCGACCATTTTAATTTTAGGGTATTGAGTAGTTCAAGTACTCGAACAGTTTCTGCACCACAACCATCACCGATCTCATGAATGACTTTGATGTTTGAGACTGAGCCATTTTTTTCAATTATAAATTGTACAAGGACAACACCTTCAGTTTTATTTCTTATTGCCAAAGGAGGATACCTAATATTGGATTTAAGATATCCTAAAAGTCGTTGGTCAGAGCATTTCTTTTGTTCTGAGTAAGTTCCCCCCGTTTCATTACAACCTGCAAAAACGGGCATCTGTCTAACCAATTTATAAATTTGATTTGAGTTGGCACTGTCTCCGATTGAATTTGTAGAACCATTTGTAACTCCTTCCTGTGAATCACTTGATTTAGTTACACTAGTATTTTTTTCATTTTCCTTTGTAGAATTATTCAATTTTTCCTTCTCTGTATTGGTGTTTACGTCCTTTTTTATTTTCGGATGTACCAATTCCGTTTCAGATTTTTTTGAATTGTCTTCATCTTGAATTGATTTATCTGATTTTGACAATAAGGGTATTTTTTTAGATCCCATATTTCCAACAGGAGTTTGACTTAAATTAACTTCATGAGTTTCAAATTTATTATCCTGAACATCTGAAATCAAGGATTCCAACCAAGAATAGATTAATGGCGTCAAAAGAAGTAGAAAAAAAATGATTAATGAAAATAGAATTCCACGGCTCATTCTAGAACTGTACCCATTACGCAATTCGTATGCGCCATACTCTTTGTTGCGATTTTGAAAAATCAGTTTATTCCAAAATTGATCAGGATCAAAAATGCCAAAAAACTTAATCATTAATATTCCTACCGGAAACTAAAAATAAAGAATAGCGATGGAAACAGGTTAAACCTATAAGAATACCGATGGTATTTGCCAATTGATCCAAATAATCTAGAGTTCTACCATAAGCCATAAGATATTGTAATATTTCCATTAATGATCCCATAGTAAAAAGAAAGGCAAAGATCTTTGTATAACAATAACTGATTTTTAGATTTTTTATTTTAGTCCACATACCAATACAAAAAGCATCTAAGCCATACATCGAACAATGACCAAGCTTATCTACAGAGGCCAAATCAAATATTGAAATTTGAAGAATTGTGCTTTTCGAAATTAAGGAAAGTATTAGGATTGCAATAGTATCTAATATGGAAACTATTAGCCAGATATTTTTTAAATTCTTCAAATGAGAAACTAACTAAAATAGCACATTAATGCTTCAAAAGAACATAAATTGAGCAAAACGAGATTTATATCTCAAATTGCAAAAACTATGAAAGCATTTTTTTAGTGGACCATAGCTGAATAAGCCTCGTGATCCATAAGATCATCCAATTCTGAGTCAGCTGTAAGTTCAATTTTAACTATCCAACCTTCACCATAAGGATCTGAATTAACTAGGGTCGGATTATTGCCATTTTTTTCATCCAAAGCCGGATTAAATTCAATGACTTTAGCGGTAACAGGCATAAATAGGTCACTGGTTGTTTTGACCGCTTCGATTGTTCCAAAGATTTCATCTCGATTGATCAAATCACCAATTGAATCAACTTCTACATACACAATATCACCTAATTCAGATTGTGCAAAATCGGTAATTCCAACATAGGCAAATTGGCCTTCAATTCTTAACCATTCGTGTTCTTTGGTGTAACGTAAATTCTCTGGAAAATTCATGTTTTGATAATTTAATATTTAGTTAGAGGATTGCAAGATAATCTCTTTTAGTTCTTCCGTGGTTAATGATTTTGGTCTTTCAAGTGGCAGACCATAAGCTCTATCCCAACAGAGTTGAGCCAGAACCCCCATTGCTCGGGAAACTCCAAATAAAACGGTATAAAAAGTATGTTCTTTTACCCCATAATGTTCTAATAAGGCACCGGAATGGGCATCAACATTAGGCCATGGATTTTTAACTTTTCCAAGGTCTTCAAGCATTGGAGGGACGACTTCGAAAACATTCCAAACGATATTAACTAAAGGATCATCAGGACAATAAATTTTTGCAAATTCTTGCTGAGCAATGAAACGTGGATCTGGAGCACGAAGTACAGCATGACCATAGCCGGGAACAATTTTCCCTTCGGTCAAAGTTTTTCTTACATATTCCCGAATTTGATCTTTAGTAGGAGTGTTGGTTCCTATATTTTCTATCATTTCATAGATCCAATCCATGACTTCTTGATTCGCCAAACCATGCAAAGGTCCAGCCAATGCATTCATTCCTCCTGCTAAAGAAAGGTAGGCATCACTGAGGGTAGATCCTATTAAATGAACGGTATGTGCAGAGGCATTTCCACCTTCATGATCCGCATGAATGGTCATATAAAGTCTCATTAGATCCTTGAATTCAGCAGAATTATTGCCTAACATATGGGCAAAATTAGCACTCCAGTCAAGAGAAGAATCCGATTCAATGTGTTGATTATTGTGAAAGTTCTTTCTATAGATGTAAGCTGCAATTCGCGGCAATCTGGCGATAAGGTTGACACAGTCTTCATACATAAAATCCCAATACATGGATTTGGTAATACCCTCATCGTATTTCTTTGTAAAAATACTTTCGGATTGCATAGCCATAATTCCTATAGTCAATTGGGTCATAGGATGGATCTTATTATCTAAAGAATCCAATATTTTAAATACATGCGAAGGCACATTGGCTCTTTGAGCCCAATCTTTAGAAAGCCATTTAACTTCCTCTTCATTAGGTAATTCTCCTGTTAGCATTAACCAGAAAAGGCCTTCAGGTAGAGGTTCCTTAGCGCCATTAATTTTGGGTAAATGTGTTTTAAGTTCTGAAATATTATAACCTCTGAAACGTATTCCTTCAACTGAATCGAGAGAGGAAGTGTCCCATAGCATCAATTTTATGCCTCGCATTCCGCCATGTAACTGCTCAATCTTAACTTGATCAATTACAAGATTGCCGTTTGCTTTTAATAAATCTTTTAGTTCTTCCGTCTTGGAAGAAAATTTGCGTTGAAAGGCATTTTTTAGGATGTCCATGGATACTTAATAAATATTTTAATTGGCTTTATTTAAAAGTTCGCAAAGCTATAATTTTTGGAAAGGAATTATGGAGTATTTAGCATATTAACAAGATGTTATCAGCTTTTGTTTTTAAAGAAAGAACAATTCATTTCCACAGCAAATTCTGCAAAACTTCTCTTAAGCAGGTATTATAAAATTATTTGAATTTTCATGTATTAAAAAAATAATATCTACTTATAAAATGGCCTACATTTGCGGCAGATTTCCATACTCAATCAAATCAAATGAATATTATAGGAAAGATATCTAATCCAGACCAGTTAAAGTTTCAAGGAATTCAAGAATCTACAATTGTTAAAGCAAATCTTTCCTGCGATGAGCTCATAGATGAAAGCTTAAGACTCGGATTAGCCGAATTAAGTGATCAGGATGCATTGTGTATTTTAACCGGTGAATTTACAGGTAGATCGCCGGATGATAAATTTACAGTAAAGGACGAGCTAACAGAAAACGAGGTTGATTGGAATAAATTTAATCAGGCTTTTAGCAAAGATGCATTTGAAAGTCTTTTTAATAAGGTTTGTGACTATCTGAATTCCAGACAAATCTACGTTCAGGATAATTTTGCCTGTGCAGATCTTCAATATAGAATAGGAGTCAGAACAATTGCTGAAATTCCCTGGTCAGCGCAGTTTGCTTCAAATATGTTTATTCGTCCAGATGCTTCAGAATTGATGAATTTTGATGCAGACTGGGTAATTTATTGTGCTCCAAATTTCAAAGCTGATCCGGCAATTGATCATACAAGACAATCCAATTTTAGCATAATAGATTTTTCAAGCAAGAGGATACTGATTGGAGGATCTGCTTACACAGGAGAAATTAAAAAATCAATTTTCACCATTCTGAATTTTGAATTACCGGTTAAGTATAAAGTGCTTCCAATGCATTGCTCTGCCAACGTCGGTAAGGATGGTGACACAAGTATATTTTTTGGACTATCCGGTACAGGTAAAACGAGTCTTTCTGCAGATCCAGAACGGTTTCTAATTGGAGATGACGAGCATGGATGGAGTGATAATGGAATTTTTAATTTCGAGGGAGGCTGTTATGCCAAGTGTATTGATCTGACTGAGGAAAAGGAACCGGATATTTTCAGGGCAATTAAGAGAGGAGCAATCTTGGAAAATATTGTCTTCAAACCAGGAACTAAAAGCCCTGATTTTTCGAATAAAAGCATTACTGAGAACACTAGAGTCTCTTATCCACTTAGTCATATTCTTCGGATTCAAAAGCCATCCTCTGGGCCGCCTCCAAAAAATATTTTTTTCTTGACCTGTGATGCCTATGGAATTTTACCACCAATAAGCAAATTGGATGTAGCACAGGCAATGTATCATTTCATCTCTGGGTATACTGCAAAAGTTGCAGGTACAGAAGCTGGTATAACTGAACCCAAAGCGACATTTTCAGCTTGTTTTGGAGCACCTTTTTTACCCCTACATCCAACTCGATATGCGGAGTTACTCGGAGAAAAAATTGATCAAGTCAAGCCTAATATTTGGTTGGTCAATACGGGTTGGACCGGTGGTGCTTATGGCGTTGGTAAAAGAATGCAAATTGCCTACACGCGTGCAATGCTTTCAGCAGCTTTGTCCGGTGAGCTCAATAATGTGGAATATGATACACACGATATTTTTGGATTAAAATTTCCAAAACATTGTTCTCATGTGCCGGATGAGATATTGAATACTCGAAATACTTGGGAAGATGTTCAACTTTATGATCATACTGCAGAAACATTGGCAAATAAATTCCTTCAGAATTTCGAAAAATATAAAGACAGGGCAAATTCACAGATTCTTGCTGCAGCGCCTAAATTGAATTAATACCTTTTTTTATTCAAAATAGCTTTGACGATGTCAAAGTTTTCTAACTGATTCTTACACAAAACTTTGAACTCGTATTTTTTAAATTTCCTTTTATCTCAATTAAGAATTAGCTTTTGTTGCAAAATCATGAAAGGCAAAAGATCAATATGAGGCAAGTAATTTGAAAATTGAATAAGCAATTAAAAACTTGTAGCGAATAGGTTAATTACTTACAAGATGTTATCTTTACACGTAATCACTTAAGAATCAATACATTAACAAATTTTAATATTTGTTAATCGTTGGTATTTAGGTGTTTATAGTTTTTAAATATTCGAAGCATTTTTACCAACCAATTGTATGAAAGCGAATTCTGTTGAAACTCTTGCATTTGGACCTAAAATGAATCAAAATATTATTACTCAATTAAATTATAACTTTTAAGCTCAATTCATGAAATATTCAAATTACCTAATTCTTTTTTTCTTGACGTTTGTTTGCGGATCTACATTTGGACAAAATGCGAATGCTGTTATTAGTCTGCCACTAGAGGGATATTATTGGAAAGATCAAGCATCAATAATTCAAATTCTTGATGATGAAATACTTAAAACCACGGATTCCCAAAAGTTGCCCAACTCGACTAAGAATAAAGCCATATTAGAAGCTTATAAAAGCTTACTTGTAAATTCTAAAAGTTTTTTGGAGAAAGGAGTATCAGTTCATGAATTTCTTGACAAAGCATTTGAAGTGATGATGAATGAGCAAGGTGTTATTCCATATAAAAGAGCACTACTTCTTAATGATATGAATATTAAGAAGCAAGAGTTGCAACTTAAATTAACTATCCACTAGTAGAGGTTTAACTCGTAAACTAATAAAATATCTGGTATTCATTAACTGGACGCTTTCAATAAAATGAAAATGTTCAATTTGCTAAAAAATTCACAGAATAATATTTACTTTCATTCTAATTACATATATTGAACGCATTGATATTTGGGTAATGGATTTAGAATGAGAATCATTTGCTACCTATATAATAGGGAAGATTGTCATTATATAATAATATATATAATACCGAATATATAGCTCAATTCAATACGCTTAGATTCAATGTCCATTGATGTGTGCTTACAATTTGCATTCTGAATTTATTTTATTATTTTAACGTGAAATGCAAACATTTCTGTCAACATATTAATCGCAAACATGAGCTTTATTTTAAAACACTTTTGGTTAAAAATAGGATTCTAAAAGTATAAGAAGCTATTCCCTTAATAGACAAAAATTGGATGTTAAATTGAGATTGGTGTCTTTTAGTGGATTATTAAAATATTTAAATAAAAAATATTGAATTAAACTGGAAATTACAACCTGTAAAAAGTATCTTTACGCATAACCACTTAAGAATCAATACATTAACAAATTATAATATTTGTTAAGTGCTGGTATTTAGGTAATTATAGTTTTTACGTATTCGAAGTATTTTTAACCAACCAATCGTCATGAACCTAAATTCATCTCTCAACTCGTTTGCCAGAGTTCTTGCACTGAGAATTTTAACCATTTTCTTTGGATTTTTGATTTTTCAAAAAACCAATGCACAAGTAGCCCAGTATGTTTTTACTCCTTCCGCAGGTACTTATACCCCACTTGTCGCTCCAATCAATATCTTTCCGTCTGGATGGGATGACAATACGGCTGTTTCCGTTCCTTTGGGATTTACTCTTACCTTTAATGGAGTAGGATATACCTCTGTTTTTGTACATCCGAATGGATATTTGACTTTTGGTGCTTCTACAACTGTTTACGTTCCTATTTCAGGAGTACATACGGCAACAGGAGTTATATCCGCTTATGGAAGGGATTTACAAGCACAAAACACAGCCCCTTTGGGAAGTGTGGATTATGTTGCAACTGCTACTGATTTTACTGTACAATGGTCGAATACTAGAAGATATAATGGTACAACCATAAATACTGAGAGATTTGAAATGCAAATTCAGTTAATTCAAGCTACTGGAGTTATTAAATTTATTTATGGTACTTGGTCGGATGCTGTCAATGCAGCCAACACAACAATAGGTGAAGTGGGTCTAAGAGGAGCTTCAGCTGCAGATTTTAGAAACTTTAGTGTTTTATCAGGAGGTTCTTGGGCCGCGCCTTCTGCTGGTCTAGTTAATACGGCAACTTGTTTTTACAACGAAGCCAATGTAGCTACAAAACCTGCACTTGGACAGACTTATACCTTCGTACCTCCTGTTCCTTGTACGACTCCAGCTAATCAACCTACAAGTATGCTTCTTACTCCAGGTGTGATTAGTATTTCCGGTTCATTTACAGCTGCGCCAAGTTCACCATATGGTTACCTAACCGTGAGAACTTTAACAAATGTTCCTCCTTCGCCACCAGTAAATGGTACTCTATACACTGCTGGCCAATCAGCATTAGGCGGAGTAATTGTTTCCACTGCGTCTAGTACAAGTTTTGTTGCAACTGGATTGACTCCTGCAACAACATACTATTTTTGGACTTATTCATATAATAATTTTTGTACTGGAGGAGGTGCACCATTTTATCAAGTCGTTGCTCCGTTAACAGCAAGTGCAACAACCGGTAATTGTACAATTACAGGAACAAGATCAGTAGGTCCTACAGGTTTTTATTTGACCTTAACTGCCGCTATTACAGATCTCAATACTAATGGATTGGCTGGTCCAGTAATTTTGGAATTACAACCAACTTATTTGAGTTCAGCAGAACCAGCATTTCCTGTAGTGATTCCTGAACTTCCATGTATAAGTGCAGTAAATAACTTGACCATTAGGCCACAGGCCGGAGCTTCAGCTTTATCTATTACAAGTGCAAGTGCTGTTGGAACATTAAATTTTGATGGAGGTGATTTTGTAACAATCGATGGAAGAGCCGGCGGAGTTGGTGTTTCTCAACTTACTATAAGCAATACCAACCTTGCAGGATATGCAATTCAATTAATTAATAGTGCTACATTCAATACCTATAAATTTTGTAAAATTTCCGGTATAAATTCAGGAACTTCAAGTGGTGTAATCTTCTTTAATACAGCCGTTGGTTTTGCATCTGGTAACAGTAACAATATTATTGACAATTGTGAATTGAGAGATGATATAAGCACACCTACCAACTTGATTTATTGTTCAGGTAACGTGTTGGATTATGCTTCTCAAAATAACAATAATACAGTTTCAAATTGTTTGATTCATGACTGGTTTAATGCCAGTTCAACAGTATTAAGTGCGGCAATAAATATCGTTGGTGGTGCATCAGATTGGTCCATAACTGGAAATAGTTTTTATCAGTCTGTAACTAGAACTTTTACAATGACAACAGCAACTAATCAGGGTGCAATTTCTATTAATTCAGCAGTTTTTGGTAGTAATTTTACCATTACAAGTAATTTCTTTGGAGGAAGTGCTCCATTGTGTGCTGGTGCAGCATGGAACTATTTAGGAACGGGAACCACAGGACAACCAAGTCTTGCTATGCTTCGTATAAATTCAGCAATAAGCGCTTTTTCTAATGTTAGCAATAATACTTTTTCTAATATTTCAATTACCACCGCAAGTGTAAATGCATTTCAAGGATTAATTGCCCACTTGAATGGTAATATTAACATAAATAATAATACTATTGGATCACAAACTACAACTGGAAATATTACCTATATACATTCGTCAACATCAACAGCAACTGTATTTATGCCAATTGGAGTTGGAACTAGCACATTGGCACAGACTATCAATGTTACCAATAATAATATTGGAAGTATTACTGTGAGCTCCACTTCTACAGGTACTGTTAATTTTAGATGTATTTATGGCCAACCTCCTATAGGTAGTTTCCTTAATATTACTAATAATACTATTGGAGGAACAGTTGCAAACAGTATACAGCAATTATCTGGATCTGCAACAGCACAGACTGGAGTTCTTAAAGGAATTAATGTATTAAATCCATCTCTAGGTGCTGTAGTATCTAATAACATCATTAGGAATCTCACTATTACTACTACATTTGCTGGCCCTGTTCTTGTCGGTATCGATTTTAACACAACTGGTGGAAATTATACGATTACAAATAATTCTATTTTTAATCTTACTACTAATTCCACCAACATTAATATTAATAATATAGCTTCAGTGAATGGGCTAGTTATGGCTGGAACAGGAGCTGGTGAAACAAATGTTTCTAATAATACCATTCACAGTTTAACCAATACAAATACAACTGTTGCAGGTTGGATTAATGGTATGTATTTTTCTACAGCTAATGCACCACTAGCACAAACCATAATTTCAAAAAACTTCATCCATAGTATCAATCTTGCTTCGGCAATTACAGGTGCTGGAATGGTTGGAATATTCCTACCGAACGCAGGAATTGCTCAAGTCAACAACAACATGGTCAGGTTGGGGATAGATGCTTCTGGTGCTTCTATTACAAACGGATTGCAAATTAATGGAATTCAAAAAAACTCAACCGGGACAATGGGTATTTATTACAATACTGTCTATATCGGTGGATCCGGAGTTGTTAGTGGAACAGTTAATTCATATGCATTCAGAAGAGGTGCTTCGACACTTGGAAGTACATTAGACACTGTGATGAACAATATATTCTATAATGCCAGATCTAATGCTAGTGGAACTGGAAAACATTATGCCATCAATACCAATGCGAACACTCTTTTATTCAGTAATTATAATGATCTGTTTGCAAATGGAACAGGTGGAGTTTTAGGAATTAATGTAGCCACAGATTATGCAACTTTAGACTTATGGAGAACTGCTAATAATCAAGATTGGAATTCAGTATCAGCTGATCCTATATTGGTTAACCCAACAGGAACTTCAACTACAGTAGATTTGCACATTGGTGTTGCTGCAACACCGGTTGAACGAGCAGCATACAATCTCGCTCAAGTAACAGATGATTTTGATGCACAAACAAGGTCTACATTAACACCTTCAGACATCGGAGCAGATGCAGGTAATTTTACTTTATCTGATGTCTCAGCTCCAGTAATTTATTTGACGCCATTATTATTAAATACTTGTAGCACTGGTGATCGCATCCTATCCGGAATAAATATAACAGACGCAACTGGTGTTTCAACATCTGGGACATTAAGACCAAGGATTTATTATAGAAAAGGAGCAGGAACTTATTTTTCACAGCCAGGTACATTAAGTAGTGGTTCTGGAACAAACGGAATATGGAGTTTTACAATCGTTGCAGCAGATATGGGTGGACTTGCTCCTGCAGATATAGTTTCTTACTATATTATTGCCCAAGATTTAGCTGGAACCCCTAACATAGCATCTAATTTTGGAGGCGCAATTGCAACTGATGTCAATACAATAACCACCCATCCAACAACACCAAATACTTTTACAGTTCTTGCTGCTTCTTTAAGTGGTACTTATAATGTTGGAGTGGGACAAACTTATGCAACACTAACTGCAGCGGTTGCTGCTTATAATACGGCCTGTATCACAGGGGCTGTCACTTTCTTATTAACGGATTTATTGTATAGTGCTTCAGAAACATTCCCGATTACTATAAACTCAAATCCATTTGCGAGTTCAATTAATACCTTAACCATAAAACCAGTACTTGCTGGTACTGCAATTACAGGAACAAGTGCTACCGCATTAATAGTTTTGAATGGAGCGGATTGGGTTACTATAAATGGATCAATTTCCGGAGTAAATAATACGCTCTGCCCTTTTGTAGCGGCTTCAAGAGATCTTACGATTACCAACTCTAACGTGAGCACAGCTAGTGCTGTAATTTGGCTTCAGTCTACTTTGATAACAGCAACACCATCGCTCGACGGAGCAAGTAATAATAGTATCAGAAACATCAATCTAGTAGGTAGTGGAAATACACAAACTTTCGTTGGTGTTGGTAGTGGATCTACCATAATCAGTACTTTAAGTCTTGGTGTAAACAACCACAATAACTCCTATGTAAATAACAATATCAGTAAGACACAGTATGGAATTTTTTCTCAAGGAGCTTCTATAGCTGCCAAAAATCAAGGTACTGTAATTAGGCAAAATTTAGTTAACACGCTTGCGCCAAACAATGTTAGAAGAGCAGGTGTTTATGCAGGTTTTGAAAACAGCATTGACATTTCTGGAAATAATATTTCTGAAATTGCTTCGACTACAACAGTTGAAGATGTATTTGGTATTACGTGCGGATCAGTAACAATTACAACCTCAACCTTTATTGGTAATGAAGTGACAAATGCAACTATTACAATGAATAAAATTGGATCAGTTCGACAAACTGTAACCTATTCGGCCTGTGGAATTTTTCTTGCATCTGCCCTTTCAGGTACCAATCAGATTTCTAACAATATGATCAGTGGAGTATCTTCAAATGGAACTGCGGGTGATTTTAGTGTTGGAATGTTTTTAGGAGGTGGACAGGGTTCTACAACACAGGTTTATTATAATACAATTACTATGACTAGTATACCAGTAAACACTGGAGCTACTGATAAGAGTTTTGCCTTAGCAATTGCTGGAGCGAATCCAATAGTTGATGTTCGAAATAATATTCTAATCAACTCACAAAATAATGGTACTGCAAATAATTATGCAATTGCATATGGATATACTCCTTTTACTAATTTAACTTCTAGTAATAATGATTATTATGTCGCAGGAGGAGCCACATTTTTTATTGGTGGAACAGGAAGCATTGCAGCACCAACAAATCAACTTACTTTAACAAATTTACAAGCTATCACAGGTAAAGATGGAGCAGGTCTTAATACTTTACCAGTATTCGTTTCTGCAATAGATTTGCATTTGGTGAATCCAGGAAATGCCTGTATGGAGAGTGCTGGAACACCAATTACAGGAATTACAACTGATATTGATTGTCAGACTAGAAATGTAACTAAACCTGATATTGGTGCAGATGAATTTACTGCTACTGATTTCCCAACTTTTGCTTTTACAGAATCTTCAGGTTTTATTAATAACGATGGAATAATTTGTTTAGGTGCTTCTGTGAATTTTACAACTTCAGGTGGTAGTTCATATTTATGGAGTACTGGAGAAACTACTGCTAACATAATAGTTACTCCAATAATTACGACTACTTATACAGTTTCTATAACCTTGGCTGCTGGTTGTGTTAAAGTTTTCTCACAAACAATTACAGTTGTTCCTAATCCTACTGCTGGCATAACGCCGGCCGTAGCTTTGATCTGTCTTGGACAAACTCAAATTCTTACTGGAACTGGAGGAGCTACTTATCTCTGGAATACCGGTGAGACTACGGTTTCGATTAGCAAGAGTCCAGTAACAACAACAACATATACAGTAACAGTTACAAACGCAAGTGGATGTACAAACTCTGCCAGTAGAATAGTTACTGTCAGTATTCCAACTGCATCAATTTCTCCAGCTGCACCATCTGTATGTATTGGGCAATCAACTACTCTAACCGCTTCTGGTGGAGGAACATACCTTTGGAGTACTGGAGCAAATACAGCAGCAATAACAGTTACTCCAGCCATAAGCACAATCTATACCGTTACTGTTACTAATGCAAGTGGTTGTACAGCAACTTCTTCAGCCTTAGTAACCGTAAATCCACTGCCAATTGCAGGAATTTCTCCTGTTGCACCTACGGTTTGTATTGGAAGTTCAACTACTCTAACAGGCACCGGAGGAGGTACCTATTTATGGAGTACTGGAGCTAATACTACTTCAATTTCAGTTTCACCTATAGTTAATACTACGTATACTGTGACAGTTACTTCCGGACTCGGATGTACTGCGAGTGCAACTAAAACAGTAACAGTTCTTACTCCTCCAACATTAAGTTCAACCAAGGTGGAACCTACAACTTGTTTTGCACCAAATGGTTCAATTAATCTAACAGTAGCAGGTGGAATTCCGCTAGTAACATATTCTTGGACTGGACCAGCTGGTTTTACGGCTATTACGGAAGATATTAGTGGTTTAATTGTTGGAAATTACAATGTTACCGTCACAAGTGGAAACGGATGTACGGCTACAACTTCTATTTTCTTAGCTGGACCTGGTGGATGTGTTTCAGGAGTTATCAGCATTTCAGATCCATGTGTATGTAAAAATAATGCGACTACTCTACAGAATGGACAGTTTGGAGAACAAGTTAAAGTTACCGGACTTCCTAATCAAACCTGGACAGTAACTTCGTCAACTGGATTATATTTGACGACAAGTGCTCCGCCACCCGCTGCCCCAACTCCAATTCCAAACGGTACCACTTTAATAGAATCACCTCCAGGAAGTGCAATGTATGTATTAAATGGAGTTCATGTGGATTCTATAGGATACGTCGTTTCTGTGACAGATGGATCATTGATTCTTACTATAGGGGACACTTGTTATTATCCTAATCCAATCTTCATGTCATTAGATACTGCTTATTGCAAAAACGCACCAGCGGTTACCTTAATGGCAAAGGGATTTTTAGGGAATGGTACGAATGCTCCGATTGGTGGTACAAGTACATTCATGGTAGATGGAATTACTGCTACACAGTTAATACCTGTTAATCTAAGTGCTGGATTACATGTTGTTATGGGCAACTTTGATGCGGACAGTTTAAATATAAAGAATCGCGGCTGTATCCAAAAGATGAATCAGAACGTACAGATCAATGCCTTAGGAACAGTTATTGCGACGCGAGATACGAATACGTGTGCGGGACGAATTCATCCGGGCTATGTATTTACTGGCACACCAGTGGGGATGGTAAGTTTCAGTTGGAGGAAGACGAGTGCTGTTGGTGGAGCTGCTACAACTATTGCGGCAGTAGGAACGGGGAACATACCACTTTTTGTTACTACGAACAGTGGCTGCGGCATATTGACGGATACGATATTTGTAACCCCATCGAATACACGAGGAAATTGTGCGGGAATAGTAGATACGTTTTTAATTAGAACAGCACCGACGCCTACGGCGACACAAATAAGAGATACAAGTATGTGTAATGCACAGATGTGGACGCCACCGGCGTTTACAGGAAATTGCACAGCACAGACGATATACAGATGGGTAAAGAAAGCTGGCCCTGGGGGTACAAATCTTCCAGCTTTGGCATTAAGTGGCGTGGGTAATTTACCAAAACTAACGGTAGTTAATGCGCCACCAAGTTGTTTGATTTTAACGGATACGATAATCACTACACCAATATATTTGATTCCAGGATCAACAGACAGTTGTGTTGGGACACCGATGAAGTTTATAGTAAAGAGTGTACCGATGCCAGTTATCAGTGCAAAGCCAGATGTAAGTTATTGTGCGAATACAGCACAAGCTGGATTTACAATGACGAGCAATTGTACGGTGACCGTACAGAGATGGAAGAAGACGACTGTTGGCG
>JBDTWI010000041.1:0-30063 GCA_040006775.1 Saprospiraceae bacterium | reverse complement strand
AGCTAGTGTGTTGTAAGATGGTGCTAGTATCTATAATTCTCCAGCTTGTATATCAAGAGCTCGAGATTGTGTGTCATGAGATTTAGTTCATATGTTAAAATCAGGAGTTCATATTTCATGAGCTAGACCTTGTGTTGGGAATGGGACGCTATAATTCAGGAGAACTCATTAAGCGCACTGGTTTAATTGATATTTCAAATTTAGTTCAAGGAATATATTTTCTTGATATCAGAGGTTTGAACAATCAGTCAGGGCAAATTAAATTTGTGAAATCTTACTAGGGATTTCCTCAAAAATCTTAAAAACCTAGATGGTCGCAGTTTATAGTCTGAACTCATGCTAAAGTTTGACAAGTTTGATTTGAATGATTTTATGATGAACTATGATTTATTCATAATTACAAATTATTGACTTGCCGAATCGCACTTTATTGTCTGAACTTTGATTTATGTGATTTTATGATGAACTATGATTTAATAAGATATATAACTTCTAGACTTACCACATCGCGCTTCATTGTCCGAACTGTGATTTGAATGATTCTATGATGAACTATGATATAATGACATATATAACATCTAGATTTACGGCATCGCAATTCATTGTCTGAACTATGATTTTTTTGGTTTCATAACTCTTTTAAATTGCAAACTTTTATTACCGAAATTTATTAATAAGCCAATTTCTAAGCCATATGCTTCTAAATAATTTATGGCTTGTGCCAAATGAACATCTTCTAATTGAATGACTGCTTTAAGTTCAACCATAATATTACTTTCTACTAAAAAATCAACTCTTCTTTGGCCAACATGTTCATCTTTATAAAATAACTCCATCTCTTGTTCTCTAATAAAATTCAAGCCATTCTTTTCCATCTCTATTTCCAAGCATCGCTGATATATAACTTCTTGAAAGCCATTCCCCATAATGCGATGCACCTCCATGGCACATCCAATAATTCTTTCTGTCAATTCGGATAATGGATATTCGTTCTTAATCATAACTTTCATTTAATCAAACAAATCATAGTTCAGAACTCTTCATTGACATTTAATACATTTAAACTTGCATCCAACTAATTTCAAAGGTTATTGGAATTAAAATGTTTTTTCTACAATTTTAGTTCTACCAAAATATTATTTTTTACCCAATTTACCTCAATTTTTTACCATCCATATAAACTTCCAAAACTTTCGCTGAGGCAATTTCAATTTCAGGACAATGGAATAGATCTCTATCGACAACAATAAAATCAGCTAATTTTCCGGGACTAATACTCCCCTTTTGAGTTTCATCTTTTGAAGCATAAGCATTCCAAATCGTATAAGACTTCAACATTTCATCTCTTGTCATACATTCCTCAGGATGAAAACAAAATCCATTGTCTAATCTCTTGCGAGTTAGCGCTGCATACATACATTCGAATGGATTTACATTTTCAACCGGCGTGTCTGTGCCATTGGCTAGATGAACATGAGCATCCAATAAAGAACGCCAAACATAGGATGAACTCTTTGCCCGTTCTTCACCCAATCGCTTAGCCACGAAAGGGGCATCACTTGTACAATGTATGGCTTGCATTGATGCAATTACTCCTAATGCATAAAATCTATTGAGGTCTTCTCTTCGGAGATGTTGTGCGTGTTCAATCCGCCACCGTCTGCTTGAAAATTGTTTGTCATTCTGTGCTATCTCCTCACAAATGTCCAAGACTTCTTTATTAGCGCGATCCCCTATTGCGTGAACGCAAAGCTGAAGATTTTGTCTCACTGCTGACTGTGCCATTTCTTTAATTTTAGAAGGATCAATAATGTTCTGCCCACGAGAACCTGGATTGTCTGCATAGTCCTCCATTAACCATGCTCCATAAGAACCCAAGGCGCCATCCATATAAGTTTTCACCGCTACAGACTTGAATCTGTTTGCATCAGAAGTCTTAAATGGGAGCTGTTGCATTTTTATTATCATGCTGTCAATAGGTTCATAGAGCATGACATACATTCTTTGATGAATTGTTTTATCCATGCATAAACTATACAATAAATCCATGTCCACCAATGAACTTCCAGCGTCTTGAAATGAAGTAATACCATATTCCAATGCCTTTTCAGAAGCCAGTCTTGCTTCGAGTTTCAACTTTTCCAAACGCTCATTGGGGTTAAGGCTTTTTACATAGGCTTCATAAGGTAGATTGATCAAATCCATGGCATTCTCTTCAAATACCCCGGTTAATTTTTTATCCTTGTCTTTTACAATTCTACCACCAGCTGGAGATTGAGTTTCAGAGGTAATGCCCGCTATTTCCATAGCCTTTGCATTGGCTATTAAAGCATGTCCACTTGCGTGATAAAGAACAACAGGATTATCAGGACTGATTTTTGAAAGCGCATCATGATAGGGATAGGCATTGTAGGTATTTAGAAATTTATCCTTCCACTTATCTTGATGCCAGCCCCTGCCTTCTATCCAAACTCCTTTAGCTGTTCTACCAACATGCTGTGCTACAGAATCTACAATTTCCTGCCAGTATTTGGTCTGGAGGAGGTTTAAGTTTTTAAGGCTGCTTCCCAATCCCAAAAAATGACCGTGTCCTTCAATAATACCAGGCATTACAAAGGCTCCATTTAGGTTTATTTTCTGAGTATTACTTCCTATAAATATTTTGATTTCTTCCTCATTTCCTACTGCTAGAAAACGATTGCCTTTAATAGCCATAGCCGTTGCATTCATTTTAGTTGAATCGGCGGTGTAAATTCTAGCATTTACTACAACAAAATCAGCTTTTTCGATGTTTTTGCAGTTTACTAATAAGGCCAAAAGAATTATAAAGCTCCAATTCGTTTTCATGTCTATACGTTAAATGACAAAAGTAATCCCTCTCAAAGATCTAATCCAGGTTTATTCTGAATATTCAAAGTCGATAATTTGGGACAATGAGCCTATTGAACTCTATCAAGCATTTGATCATATTCTGAAGCAGGAAGGCAAAAAAATGCGCCCTATAAGTTTGCTATTGTGTTACAGCCTCTTTAAAGATGATTTAGGATCGTGTTTAGAAGCCGCATACGGATTCGAATTATTTCACAATTTCACGCTTATCCATGACGACATTATGGATAAAGCAGAGACAAGAAGGGGGAAATTGACTGTACACAAGTTATTTGGTGAGGAGATGGCAATTCTTAGCGGTGATACAATGTTGTTGGAATCCTGTAGATACCTTATTAAATCAACCAATTCAGTAGAAGTACTTGAATACTTTTTAAACATTGGCGTTTTGGTTTGTAAGGGCCAGACCTACGATCTAAATTATGAAAAGAGGGACTTGATTTCGATTCCGGAATATCTCAACATGATCAGCCTTAAAACTTCTGTGCTACTTGCTGCTGCTATGAAGATTGGCACGCAATTGGCGAACCAAAATACACACGTTCAAGATCAGTTTTACAATCTCGGAATTGAACTAGGACTCGCTTTTCAAATTCAAGATGACTACTTTGATCTTTACGGTAATGAAGCTGCGTTTGGGAAGAAAATTGGGGGCGATTTAATTCAAAGGAAAAAAACTATTCTCATTCTTAAAGCAATAGAAAAACTTTCGCCAGCAGATCAACAAATTTTTATTGAACACTATCATTCCGTTCGGAGTGAAACTGAACAAATACGGTATTATACAAATTATTTTGATCAAAACAACATCCGAACTGAAGTTCAAGAAATGCTAGAGCAATATAAGAGCTCCTGTTCATCGATGATTGATGAAATGAATATTGAAAATGTGCAAAAAGACTTATTGAAAGAATTTGCAGGCACTATTTTAGAAAGAAAAAATTAATTTATTTTTATGAAATATATCATTCCTCTAGTACTTATAGTTTTTACTGTTTCTTGCACCTCCAAAAATCGCTATGAAAAAGAAAATCAAAGTGCTTCTCAGAAAGATGAAAAATCAAGTGGAGATCCTAGTTTAAACATGATTAAAGGAAATATAACTGATGTTGAAAGTGATGCCAAGCCCTATTTGACCGCCGTTTCTGATACCCCGAAATGGAATATTACACTGGGAGAAATACAACCCAATTTGTATGATGTGAAATTAGAAATGAATACTGAAAGTAAGATCTACTTTGGAATCCTTAAAAGAGTTCAGAATGAAAACAATCCCGGTGAATTCTTCGTAGGTGAACTCAATTCTAATAAACAGAAAAATCAGGTTCAGTTATACGTAGTAAAACTCCCTTGCACAGACAGTAAAAATAACATGCATACCGGTAGATTGACCATGCTTAAAAACGACAAAGAATATTACGCTTGCGCTGATTTTGTTGAGAGCCCTGCTCCTACTAAATAACTTTTAGTCTTCTGTATAGCATAGATTAAAATGCTTTTATAAAGCGTTCTTCACAATTGTTAATATCTTTGCATTTCCAATATATTTAATAATTTGAATTTCAGTACTTTACATAATTATTTTGAACCCAGAAGCTAGATACGGCGCCTTTCTACATGTTTTGGCTGTAGCCTTAGTTTTGGCCCTCCCAGGCATTACTTTGCTAGGGCTATTACAAACCCTAGACCTTGAAAAACAATGGAAGGATCAGGTTCCCATGGTACTTGAATTGAAGCAGGTTTATGCTAAGGATTCTTTAGAACTTCTAAAAGTTTATTTAAAAGGAGTGGATGAAATTGATCAAAACTCAATAGAATTTTTGAGTCGGGAAAAAGCATTCAATGAAATGAAAGATGATCCAAGTCTTGGTTTGCAAGACAGTATGATTGAAAATCCTTTTTTGGATATATTGATCTTTTATCCGCGAAAAGGAGCGGATCTCATTAGCATGAAAACCACATTACAAAAGGGTTTGAGTAATTTCCAATGTATAGAAAGTATAGATGCTGGTGAAAAACTTGAAAATGGTTTTCGACATTCAGCCAGTAAAATAAAAGCCATTCTTATTGGCTTAAGCCTTTTTTTCAGCGTCCTTGCTTTTTTTATTATTGGTTATTTAATTAAAATCTACATGTCGAGGAAACAAGACTTAATAAAGTCTATTCACCTTATGGGAGGAGATTTTGACAAGGCCTATAAGCCCTATCTAAGTATTGGAATAAGACAGGGTCTTGCCAGTGCCTTTCTGAGTATAGTTTTAATCGGTTTGGGCCTATTAAGCCTCTTCTTACTTGTACCTGGAATATACAATTTGATAAGTTTGAAAAATTTTAGCATCATTATACTCGTTTTATGCATTCTTGGCCCAACTTTGCATATTATTGGGCTGCGCAAAATAATTAAATCACTTTTTCAATCATAAATAATAATGGGAGAATCTAAATCAAAAAAATCTACCAATCAACCACTTAAATCAGCTAATCCATCAACTTCAGGTCCTTCAGCTAGAATGACTTCAAAATCAGTAGGTGAAGTAACTTATGGAATGAAACAATACAGATACGTTTTTATCGGTATTGGCTTATTAGTTATAGGATTTTTTCTCATGTCGGGAGGCAGTATGCCTTCTCCGGATGTGTGGGATGAAAGTATAATTTATGGATTCAGAAGAACGGTAGCAGCTCCGATTTTCATACTTGCAGGTCTGGTTATTCAAATCTGGGCGATCTTTAAAGTTTAATTGATGTCAGAATATCTTATAACCTTAATCCTTGGTATAGTACAAGGAATAACCGAGTTTTTGCCTATAAGCAGCGATGGACATTTGGAAATTGCAAAGTATTTCTTAGGAGACAAGTCTTCAGGATTTGACAGTTTGCAGTTGACCGTAATGCTTCATATTGCAACAACTTTAAGTATATGTGTGGTATTCAGAAAGAAAATATTAGAACTCATCAATGGATTTTTTAAATGGGATCCTAAAACAATTAAATTAATTGGGTTAATCCTTATTTCTATGATTCCTGCGGCAATAGTAGGCTTGTTTTTTGAAGATTACGTGAGTAGTTTTTTTGATGGAAATATTAGTTTTGTAGCCTTGATGCTAATCATTAACGGCTTCATACTATGGCTCGGAAACAGAGCCATAGTTAGCAATACAGAAATAACAAAAGGCAAATCGTTTCTTATAGGAATCGCACAAATGTTTGCTATTCTTCCGGGAATAAGCAGATCAGGATCAACTATAAGTTTAGCGGCTTTATTAAATATCAATCGTTCAGAAGCTGCAGAGTTTTCTTTTATTATATTATTACCACTCATCTTTGGAAAAATTGCAAAAGATATATTTAGTGGCTCTTTCAACACCATACCCTATTCATTTGGAGCGATGGCCGTTGGATTTCTAGCAGCTTTTATTGTAGGAATATTTGCCTTTCAACTTTTGCTTAAGTTGGTTGCAAATATCAAATTACACTACTTTGCCTACTATTGTATGTTGGTTGGAACCTTGTTGTACATCTACGTCAAATTTTTGATGGTATAATTTCATTCCTTGTTAGTTACAGAAGAAAATATCAATAGCTGTGATTTGACCAGTGGTTTTTTTATACTCGTAAATAAGCCATTGAGAGTTAGCTCATTTTACGTCGTTGATAAATTAAAATTTGCATTAAGACACAAGACGCAACAAAAAATAAAGATAGGTCATGCAGGAACTCTAGATCCACTTGCAACCGGTTTATTAATACTATGTACAGGAAGTAAGACTAAATCAATAAGTCAATTTCAAGAAATGGAAAAGACTTATTCCGGAACTTTTACCTTAGGTGCAACAACGGCATCTTATGATCTTGAAACAGAGGTAACAGATTCTATTTCAACTGAAGGAATAAGCCTAGAAGACATTGAACGAGTAAGAAAATCGTTTTTAGGATATCAGGAAATTGTTCCACCCATTCATTCAGCTATCAAATTAAATGGAAAAAGAGCCTATGAATTGGCGAGAAAAGGTCATGTTCCGGAACTTGCCGCTAAACCAATTTATATAAGCAAATTTGAAATAGAAGCTAGCAATTTCCCAGTCATTCAATTTGTAATTTCATGCACAAAGGGCACCTATATTCGTTCAATTGCCTATGAATTCGGCAAAAGACTAAATAACGCAGCTTACTTATCCTCCTTGCATAGAGATTCTATAGGTGAATACTCCTCTAAGAATGCCTTTGAATTAGAGGATTTAATTGTAAAACTAAAGGTTTAGATCAATGTTATTAATTTTGAAACGTTAAATACAGATTCGCAACAGTTTAAATGTCAGTTCAATTAAATCAAGTAACGAAAATCTTTGGCCAACAGAAAGCTGTTGATCAGATAAGCTTTACTGCAAATCATTCAGAAATTCTTGGTTTTCTTGGACCCAACGGTGCCGGAAAAACAACTACAATGAAAATTATTTCCGGATTTTATCAAGCAAGTTCTGGCACAGTAGAAGTTTGCGGAATTAATGTTGAAGAAAATCCCTCTGAAGCCAAGAAAAATATAGGATATCTACCAGAGAACAACCCTTTGTATAAAGACATGTACGTACGCGAATACCTGCGGTTCTTTGCAAAACTCAACAATATTCCTAATGCTCATAATCGCGTTGAGGAAATGATACAATTAACAGGACTAACTAAGGAACACAATAAAATAATAGGAACGCTTTCTAAAGGATATCGACAAAGAGTTGGTTTAAGTCAGGCCATGCTTCATAATCCCAAGGTATTGGTTCTCGATGAACCAACAACCGGATTAGATCCTAATCAAATAGTAGAAATTAGAGAATTGATTAGAGGATTGGCCAAGGAGAAAACTATAATTCTCTCAACACATATAATGCAAGAAGTAAAATTACTTTGCGACAGAGTAATTATAATTAATAATGGAAAGTTAATAGCAGATGATTCCATCCACGCCTTGCAGAATCAAATGAAAGACAGACAAGTTGTTCATGTAGAATTTAAAAATGAAATTTCTTTGGATTTGTTAAAGAAAATTCCTGAAGTGGAATCTGTAAAATCACTTGGCCAGGGCAAATATTCTTTTTATTCGACTACAAAAAATGATTTACGAGACATTATTTCTGAATATTGTTCAAAAAATAATTATCCAATTCGCGAAATGATAAAGGATAAAAATTCTGTTGAAGAAGTATTTAGTTTGCTCACAAATAAAAATCAAGCATAGGCTATGTGGACTATTTTTAACAAAGAGTTGTCGAGCTTTTTCAGTCTTCTAATTGCTTACATTGTAATTGGTGTATTTATATTAATACTTGGTCTTCTCATGTGGGTTTTCCCGGATTTTAGTCTCTTGTATTTCAATTATGCATCGTTAGATCAACTCTTTGATGTTGCACCAATACTCTTTATTTTTATTGTCCCTGCTTTGAGTATGCGTTCATTCTCTGAAGAAATTCAGGCAGGAACCCTAGAGAGCTTACTCACCAAACCAATAACTGAAACACAGATTGTATTGGGTAAATTTTGTGCATTTCTTGCGATGACCTTAATTTGTCTATTGCCTTCCTTGTTCTATTTTTATTCAGTCTATCAACTTGGATCACCTGTGGGAAATATTGATACAGGAGCTGTTTTGGGTTCTTATGTTGGCTTGTTCTTTCTAGCATCCAGTTTAGTTTCAATTGGACTTTTTAGTTCAGCGATTTCGCGCAATCAGGTATCTTCTTTTTTAATTGCAATTCTTATTTCATTTACTTTCTATTATGGTTTTTTTTATTTCAGTAAACTGCCAATATTTTTTGGAAGAGTAGATGATATTGTTCAGAAGTTTGGAATGGATTACCATTACAATTCCATCAGCAAGGGTTTTCTTGACACCAGAGACGTTATTTATTTTGCTAGTTTGAGTTTTATTTTTCTTTGGCTTACAGTTTATTGGATCAAGAATAGATTTTTCTAAACATGAAAAGATTTTATACAGATGGCTTAAGAATAGTTATGATTGTTGGAATAGTGATTTTTATCAATATTCTTGCTTCTTTTTTTCATGGTTACGTCGATCTTACAGAAGAAAAAAGATTTACCTTAACTCCTTCTACAAAAAGTATTTTAAAAAGTGTAAACGGAGTATATTTTGTTCGTGTATTGTTGGATGGTGAATTCCCAAGTGGCTTCAAAAGACTACAGCAATCTACAAAAGAAATCCTAGATCAATTCGCTTCAGAAAGTGGCTACATAGAATACCAATTTGAAAATCCCAATGAAGGAACTGTTGAAGAAATCAATGAACGCAGAAAAGAGTTTGTAAAAAATGGATTGGTTCCAACCAATCTAATGATTCGTTCCGGATCTGAAAACAAAGAACAAATTATTTTTCCCTACGCAATAATAAATATTGGCGAACGAAAAATTGCTGTAAATCTACTTGAAGCAAGTGCCGAATTAGGGCAAGAGGAGAATCTCAACAATTCCATAAGTTTACTTGAATACAAGTTGGCCAATGCAATTCAGAAATTGCAAAAAAATGAGAAAAAAAATGTCCTCTTCACTACCGGACATGGAGAGTTGTCTGCAGACCAAACTCAGGCCATATATAATTTAATGTATCCATTTTATAATGTTGGACGTATTAACATTGACAGTATAGTTGTTATTAAAAAAGAAGTAGATCTACTCATCATTGCAAAACCAAGTATTCCATTTACTGAAAAAAATAAATTTACAATTGACCAATACGTTATGCATGGCGGAAAGGTTATTTTTCTGTTGGACAAAATTGCTATGAGTTTGGATAGTATGAGTACAAGAAAAGAATACATACCACAACCACTTGAGCTAAACCTTGACGATCTTTTGTTTAAGTATGGTTTCCGAATTGAGAATGCTTTTGTATTGGATATGGAATGCAGCAGAATACCACAGGTCATTGGATCACAGGGAGGAAAACCCCAAATTGAATTGTTTCCATGGTACTATCATCCATTAATCGGCTCAACCAGTGACCACCCTATCGTAAACAATATTGATCGGGTGAATTCTGAATTTCCTTCCTTTATTGATACCATAAAAACAAAATTAAATTCTCACAAAACCATCTTATTAAGTTCATCTCAATACAGTCGATATCAATTGTATCCGATGAAAATTGACTTTGAAATTTTGCATTACAAAGCTCAACCTGAAAAGTTCAACAAGCCCTTTCTTCCTATTGCAGTACTTGCAGAAGGCGAGTTCAGTTCTTTGTATGAGAACAGAGTTGACGACATCATGTTAAGCAGCTTGAAGAGTTTACAGTTAGAATTTATGCCGAAAAGTAAGCCTACAAGTATACTTGTTGTTGCTGATGGTGACATTGCCAAAAATTTATTTGATAGTGAAACCGGAAAATACGCACCGCTTGGCTTTAGCAAATGGGAAAAAAGAACGTTTAATGGCAATAAAGATTTTTTATTAAACAGTGCTGAATACATGACCAGCCCAGACAACGTATTAAGCGCCAGATCAAAAGAAATTAAATTAAGACTTCTCGATAAGGTCAAAACAGACAAGGAGAAATCATATTGGCAATTTTTTAATATTGGTATTCCAATAATTTTGCTAGTTCTTTTCGGATTTATTAACCAAATTGTAAGAAGGAGAAAATACATTAAGTGAAACTAATATGAAAAAAAACAATACCCTTTTTTTGTTTCTACTTTTTATTGCCTTAGCTGGATCAAGCTACTATCTTTATAAGTATCAGAACTCAAAAGCAAATTCTACATCCCCGGATAGAGATTTTGCAGTTAAAGACGTGGAAGGCATTTCCAAAATATTTCTTGGACAAAAAAATGGTCAAAATGTATTGCTTACGAGACAAGGAGATCACTGGATTGTAAATAATAAATACAGAGTTTTTCCAAATACGATGCATTATTTGCTCGATGCCATTCAGAATTTAAAAGTCAATTCCATTCCAAATAAAGCAGCCTATGAAAGCATTATGAAAGAAATGGCTTCCATTGGAATTAAAGTAGAGATCTACGACAAAAAAAATGAATTGATGAAGACTTATTATGTTGGAGGTGTAACAGAAGATGAAATAGGTCTATACTGTTTAATGGAAGGCGCAAACCAACCTTATATAATGTTTGTTAATAAAGTACCCGCCAATCTTAGAACAAGATTTGACATTGCGGAAATTGACTGGAGAGATCGCAGTCTATTTAATGTTGTTTCATCAGAAATTGAATCCGTAATTGTTGATTATCCTTATGCGCACAATAAAGGATTTAAGATTCTTTGTTCAGACAATAACTATCGCTTATTTGATTCAAACAACAATCCAATTCAGGATCCTAATATAAATTCTAGAATTATTAAAACTTACGTTGATGCATTTGAAGGTATTCAAGCGGAAGCAATAACAAACCAACATCGGGCAAAAGATTCAATAAATCAGATTAAACCTTATATAAGTTATTCACTTAAGCTTAAGAACAAGTTGGATACTGTGAAATTAAAAATATATCCCTGTCCTTTAGAAGGAGAAGATGCCATCAATTTAGATAAAAAGTTTCTCGACGAAAAAGTTTTTTTCCGCTTTTATAGTTTGCGCAATGATGGCGACATGCTATTGTTCCAACAATCACAGATACAAGGAATTTTCTATGATCTCCAGGAACTAATAAAGAGCGCTAGTAAGAATCAATAGTAAGTACTATGAAAAAGATTTGCCTAACGATTATTCTTTTTGCAAGTCAAGAATTATTTGCAGTTAATTTTACTGGAAACAAAACCAGTAATTTTTGGGGATTTTATGCGCACAAATTATTAAACAGACTGGCAATATTTACTCTGCCGGATAAGATTATAGAATTCTATAAAAATAATGTTGATTACATTCAAGAACATGCTGTTGATCCAGATAAAAGGAGATATGCAATTAAAGGAGAGGCCATTCGGCATTATATTGACTTAGATGAATGGGGTGAGAATGCAGTTGATTTACTTCCAAGGAAATATGAAGAGGCGATCGCTCGAACTGCAAAATTCTATAACATTAATGGAAAAGACAGTTGTCTTATTTTTGATACACTTACAAGCTTTGATCTTTCTATAACTGAACTTCATTTTACTTCAGAATTTAAAACAAAATATACCGTATTTAAGGAAGGATTGACTATTGCAGATGTTGGCAAATGGCTTTATGAAAGTGCAATGAGTAGTTTTGATGAAAAAGAATGGATTGTTGATGAAAGCAAAACATTGCAATTGTCTCCGGAAATATTCAATGCCGGAAGCAAAATTTATATCCAAGATAAATTTAGCAAACATGGCATAATACCCTACTCCTTGCCGAAATTTTATCAAAGATTGGTGAGTGCCTTCAAACAGCAAAATTCGGAAAAGATATTAAAGCTATCTTCTGAAATTGGACATTATATTGCTGACTCACATGTGCCTCTCCACACTACTAAGAATTACAATGGGCAATTGAGTAATCAAGATGGAATACATGCTTTCTGGGAAAGTCGAATTCCAGAATTATTTGCTGAATCAGAATTTGATTTCGTAGTTGGCAATGCAGAGTACGTTGACAACATAGAACATTTGGTATGGAAGACCTTAAAGCATGCACATTCTTTCGTTGATTCCGTATTACTTATTGAAAAAAGAATTAGCCAGCAAGTTCCTAGCGATCATCAGTATTGTTATGAAAACAGATTGGGAATTGTAACTAAGTTGCCCTGTAAAGATTATGCAGCTTTGTATAACAATCAACTTGACTATCAAATTGAAGAACAGTTCAGGAGCTGCATACTAACTATCGGATCCGTATGGATGTCTGCATGGACTGACGCAGGCCAACCAGACATTTCTAAATTAAGTTTAGAAAAAAATACTGGAGATTTTCATTTAATAGACAGTATAGATGTCTCGAAGAGCAACTTCGAAATTAGGCAGCACGAATAAGTTAAATCTTACTAATTCTTTTAATACTTTTTGTGCCATTAGAAAACTTGCATTCCAATAAATAGATACCGCTTTCAACATCTAAGAGACGGAGGATTGACTTTCCATTTGAACTTTGACTACTTGTAAAATTTACAGCTTTTCCATTCAGGTCATAGATTTTAATAGAGCTAATTTCTTCTAACTCTGATTCTATAGTAAGATATTCATCAAATGGATTTGGGAAGATATTCAGATTAGCGTTATGAATGTCAATTGACTTGACAAAACATGAATTGGTAATCGTATTGAAATTGACAATAAATTCATTAGAATGAATAAAATCGCATTCAGTTTTCATTCTCATTTCATAATTTGAACAACTGTCTAATTTGGTTAAATTTAAAATATTATTAAACAGTCTTCCTTCCTGCCAGATACCATAAGGCAGTTTTCTATATTGATAAACAATTATATCTGCCGTATTTGATTTATTAATTTTGAAAGAAATAGTGGAAGAAAGTTTTGAAGTTTCTTCAACACTTAGAATTGGGCCACATTGATTTTCAATAATTCCGACACAGTAATCTTCGTATTCCCCAAATTCAACTCCATTAAAACAAGGCAATGGAGCAGTTACACCATTTTCACCATATTTTGCAATTACACGCATTCTTGTAATTCCAGTTTTAGCATTTGGTGGAATGTTAAATAAAAATCTGCTTTGAAGTTTGCTTTTATAATTTAATGGAATAACATTTTCAGTATTTTCAAATACCGCGTTATGATTAAAGTCAATCCAAGCAGCTAAATATACCTGACTTGAATCACCGGAATACCCGGGAGTCAAAGTAATCGAATGAGATGATGACTTTATCAAATTCCAAGTATGGTTACTTCCGACAAATTCACCGTAACCCATGTTGTTCTCGCTTCCAAAAAAATCTCCATCAATTTCTATTGATTCTAGCCATTCTAAATCTGATGAAGGACGATCTCTTTTGCAATAGTCCATATCGTCACATTGATCGCAACCTGTGGTTTTAAAAACGACAATAGATGAAGGTGGAGAAAATAAATTTCCACAATAATTTAAAAGCTGTAGCTCATATTTATTGCAATTTTTGAGTCCGCTAATACTTAAGATTGGATCGTTAAAATTTGCAATTGAAAATGTGTCTCTATTCAAACTCCCTTCTTCATTAAGAACGTACACAAAATTAGAATTTTCGCTAATTCCTTTGAATTGAATTATTACTTGATCGTTGTTTATTTCTACAAGCTCTATCTTTTCCGGAGCAACACAGCAACCTTTTGTAGTGACGTATTGAATGTTTGAATAATCCATTTTGTAACGATCACATCCCCCTAATATTCTGTATTCATAAGTTTCACATTTTCCCAAATTTGGGATCACAACTTTTTGAGTATTATTTATTGTAATTTCAATCCATTCATTGCTTCCAATCAATCGATATTGCAATTTTATCGGTGTAAGTGGATTTGTTGTTGACTGAAAAACTAATTGGTTACCTTCGGCAATTACTACTATGGGATGAATTGCATAAACCACATCTTGTAAATTTAACACTGAGCCAGTTTTAATCAGTGTTTCCAATGACTTGATTTTTCTACCTTGTTGATACAAGATATCTCTTGCCAACAATGCGGCTTGTGAAGGATTAGTTTTTGACAATCTAACCAGATTATTACAAGGGACGCTATACATTAATGCTATTGCACCTGCAATTTCCGGAGATGCTGCACTGGTGCCATTAAACCAACCGAAAGTATTTGGGGTAGTAGTTGTGAAAATCTGTTCTCCGTATGCACCCATTTCGACAGATTTTATACCATACCCTGCTCTGCTTTCTTTGTGGTCTCCCCAATTAATATTTGTCACACCAATGAGATACTCACTCTCACAATTCGTAGGTAAATCTCCTTCGATGTCAACATTGATATCCAAATTAGCAGTTGATGCTGCATTTAATATTCCCACAGATCCCAACGAATCATACATTGCACACCAAATAGGTGCTTCATCCGGTTTGCCATAATCTCGACCCCATGAACTGTTTGTTGAGACTACGTAGGCACCTTTTTTGCCGTTGCTTAGGTTGTAATCTTTTCTCATTTTCCAAGGATAGGAATAGGAAACAATAGCACTTGCTTCATCGCCACCACCTTGAACCATCATTATTTTCACATTCCAGTTAACTCCACTCCCGCCTAAGCGATTATTTCCAATTGCACCAATTACACCACAAACTTCCGTCCCGTGATTATTTGAAATTATAGAATCATTATTCGCATAACTGTTCCAACCTTTAAAATCATCAATGTATCCATTCTTATCATCATCTATTCCATTACCGGGAATTTCAGCTCTGTTATACCAAATATTTGATTTCAAGTCAAGATGTGTAAATTCAAGACCACCATCAATTACACATACCACAATGCTGTCATTTTCTTCCGTTAATCCACCTGTTGTGATATCCCAAGCAAGGTTAGCCCTTGTGTCAGCGCCCTGAATTCCGCCCTGTGTTCCGTCATTGAGATATTGCCATTGCTTGTAGAAGTAAGTATCATTAGGCGTTTTTCTACTTGTTAGTATATGATTTTTTTGAACCATTAAAAGTTCTGACTGACCTCTAAATGAAGCCATTAATTCCTCTTCGCTAGTTTGGCTGTAATCAAATTTTAATAAATGGATGTTCCAATCGCTGTTAAGAACAGAACCTTCAAGTTTAGAAATTACTCGACTTCTAGAAGATAACTGTTTGTTTATGAAGTTTTTATAAGAGACATCTTTATTTAACCAAAGAATCAATTCGCCTTGTTTGAAATTGAGATTTTGTCCTTGCACGAAGGATTGAGAGCCAGAAAAAAGGCAAAATAAAACGAGAAAATACCGGGATGCTTCGGTCATAAAATGGGTCATGCTAATGTTCATTATCATCAATCTTCATACCAAGTTGTCAGTTTTTATTAAATATATTAAAGATTTTCATAATTTATAAACATAATATAAATATTTATCATATATTAGCGCTTTATTCATAGATCAATAACTTAAATTCTATATGAAAACTCAAATCATTGTACTAACCCTATCTATGTTTTCTTTAGACCTGACACTTGCCCAAACTTTTGCAAATGACCAGAAGTCTACCAGTCCGTATCTCGAGCTTATAACTAAGAACGAAGGTTTATTAAAAAACAACCCTGGAAACGCAAATCTAAGACTTGAACTCGCCAGAACCTATAAGTTAAACGGACAAACCGCAAATTCGTTGAAACATTACGAGATTTTAGCTAAAAATGACAAAGCAGATCCAGCTTCAATACTTGAGTATGCAGAGTTACTTAGAAATGAAACTGAATATAAGAAAGCCAAAGATCAGTACCTAAGATACGCTCAAATTAACCCTACAATTGGCAATTATTTTGCTGATGCCTGTGATTTCGCAATTAATCAACTTAGTTCTCCAAGGAATTGCGAACTAGAAAACCTTAAGAACGGTGAAAACACTGCAATTAATTATAAAGAGGCTATTATTACTGATTCTAGATTGCTAAATGATATTACTTCAAAAGAGGCCATCCCAGCCAATCCGGTAGCAGCATCGCTACAAACTAAATCCATTCATAGCAAGCAATCACTTCAAGATATTCTTTCCAACTCCTCAATAGAGAACACCAATGTTTCTTTTAGTGAAGATGGAAGTATTGTTGCCTTTTCGAATAAGGCTTCACTTTATCTTGATAAAAGTAAATCTAACTCTGTCAATAAGGACATTTTTATTGCTAAGGTTGATGTAGATGGCAAATGGTCTGAGGTAAGTTCGTTTGCCTATAATAATCCATACTATTCTGTGTGTTATCCATCTTTGGCAAACAACGGAAAAACTTTATATTTCTCCTCGGATATGGCTGGAGGATATGGAGCTTATGATCTGTATTCCAGTCAATTCATAGACAATACATGGTCAGTTCCGGTAAATTTAGGCGCTTTAATTAATTCTCCTGGAAATGAAATTTCTCCTTATTATAAGTCCGGTGATCTATTCTTTTCATCTGATTGGCATAAAGGATTTGGTGGCTTTGATGTTTTCAGAACTTCACAGTTCGGAATCATATGGACAGATGTAGAAAATATAGGGCCTTGTGTTAATTCAACAAAGGATGATTATAATTTCTTGTTAGATAAAAATAATGATGGCTATTTTGTTTCAAATAGAGAAAATTCTGAAGCTGGAAAAGATATTTACAAAACTGCAAAGTTGGTATTAAAATACAACATGCCAAGTCTTAGAGCGATTTCAAATGATGAAGTTTCAATCAAATCACCACTGACAAATGATTTGTCAGAAAACATAAGCAAACTAGACAATCCAAATATTGTATTGTCTGTTGATGATCCTAGTTTAGGATTTTTACCAAAAGAAGAACAAGCGAATAAATTGTATTTTGTTCAAATTGCAGCAATTGCTAATTACGGCCCGGCTGCAGAAGCAAGACTTAAAATGTATACGAAATACGGAAACGTTTACAAAAGTATTGAAGGACCTATTACTAAAATCAGAATTGGAGGTTACAACAATTTAAATGAGGGTCTTGCCTTAATGAAAACTTTAAAAAAGAATGGATTTAAAGATGTGTTTGTTGTAGCTGATATTTTAACAGAAGGTCGATGCATTTTGGTTCATAAAAGTTCCAATGACTTTGCAACATCAAGTCCATCAGAAGAATTAGAAGGAAAATTAAAAATAAGGGTTTCTGAATTCAAAGCTCCCGATTGGTTTGACAGTTCCAAAATTAGTGACTTAGGAAAAATAGAACATTGGACAAAAAATGGTTGGACCATCATTGTGATTGGTTCTTTCAACTCTCCCGCTGAAGCAATTGCAATACTTGACAAAGTTAAAAGTAGAGGATTCAATGAAGCGTATATTGTACTAGAAGAAAATGGACGATTGTATCGTCAGAATTAATAGGTCACGTTAATCAATAAGAAAACTGCCTCGAAATTATTTTTTCGGGGCTTTTTTTATTTAACAACTGAAATTACATTGTTGGCGCAAGTTTTTAACTTGTGCCATACCATACTCTCTATTGGCACTTGTGCCATACCATACTCTCTATTGGCACTTGTGCCATACCATACTCTCTATTGGCACTTGTGCCATACCAAAATACTTAATAAATAAATCCATCCTAATAAAAAAATCCAATATCTTTATATTATGAGCACCAAGTACAAGTTCTTAGATCCAGAAGGTATCTATTTTGTGACCTTTGCTACAGTTGGGTGGGTTGACATTTTTACAAGATTTGAATACAAAAATATCTTTGTTGAGAGTTTGAAATATTGTCAAAAACATAAAGGTTTGATCCTACACGCATGGTGCCTGATGACTAATCATGTGCACCTTATATTCTCATCTGTAGACCCAGGTAAACATTCTAACATATTACGCGATCTTAAGAAATATACAGCTAATAGTATTCTTGAAGCAATAAAATTAAATCCGAAAGAAAGTAGAAAAGAATGGATTCTTGAAATCTTTGGTAAAGCTGGAATTAGAAATTCTAATAATACTAAATTTCAATTCTGGCGACAAGATAATCATCCTATGGAGATTTATAGTCCGATGATCATTTCTCAAAAAATTAATTATGTTCATAACAATCCATTAAAAGATGGTGTGGTGAGTGAACCAGAACATTACTTATATAGTAGTGCATGTGATTATGCAGGAATAAAAGGACTAATTGAAGTGGAAATTCTCGATATTCCATCTAGTTTAATTGGATATATTCATGTTGGGAGGTAATGAAATAATATGTTGTGAATTTGGTATGAGTGAGAGTTGGTAAGAATCTGGCACAAGTTAAAAACTTGCGCCATCAGTAAGAACTAAATTTGATTGCAGATTAAAAAATAAAATACAGCTTTGAATATTATTTCTTAAAAAATTATCTATACATCACCGATTTTACGGCTTTAATTACCTTTTCCGGATTTGGAAGAAATTCCTGTACAAATGTTGGCGCATAACCCAATGAAGTATCCGCAGTATTTACTCTAGTTACGGGAGCATCCAAATAATCAAAGGCATGCTTCTGAACCTGATAGCTTATTTCAGAACTCACACTTGCAAATGGCCAAGATTCGTCAACTACAACCAATCTGTTTGTTTTCTTTATGGATTCAACTATTGTATTAATGTCTAATGGTCGTATTGTTCTTAGGTCGATTAACTCTGCAGAAATCCCATCTTTTTCCAATTCAGTTACTGCTAGTTTGCAAACCTCCATCATCTTATTGTATGAAACAATGGTTACATCAGATCCTTGTTTTCGAACTATGGCTTTACCGATTGGAACGTAATATTCTGTTTCCGGAACCTCCCCTTCTAAACCGTAATAACTTTCAGATTCCATCATACAAACCGGATCATCATCAATAATGGCAGATTTAATTAATCCCTTGGCATCATGAGGGTCAATACAGGAAACAACTTTTAATCCGGGGCAGTTTGCCAACCAAGATTCAAAACTTTGTGAATGCTGCTGTGCCAGTTGACCGGCACTTCCACTAGGTCCTCTGAAAACTATTGGACATTTGAATTCTCCGGCAGATTGAGTAAGTGTTTTTGCGGCATTGTTTATAATTTGATCAAAAGCCAAGACAGCAAAATTCCAGGTCATAAACTCTACAATTGGCCTAAGTCCATTCATAGCTGCACCTACTCCAATTCCTGCGAATCCCAATTCTGCAATAGGCGTATCGATTACCCTTTTTGGACCAAATTCATCCAACATCCCTTTGCTGACTTTATAAGCGCCATTGTATAAGGCTACTTCTTCACCCATTAAAAATACGTTTGGATCACGGCGCATTTCTTCGCTCATTCCTTCACGGAGTGCCTCTCTAAGTGTAATAATTCTACTCATAAATAATTAATGTTGCAAAAATAAATCTTCGAGGCTTACAAAATAGGAATTATTTTCCTTTGCCCTGAATGAGTACCAAAAGTGTATAAAACATGATCTTGAAATCTAATCCCAAAGATCTGTTTTCAACATATAGGATGTCATATTTGAGCCTTTGCAACATTTCATGAATATTGGATGCATAACCAAACTTAACCTGGCCCCAAGAGGTAATTCCCGGTCTGACTTTAAGCAAATGTTTGTAGTATGGTGCCTCTTTAATTATTTGGTCAATAAAATGTCGTCGCTCCGGTCTTGGACCTACTAAAGACATGTCTCCCTTTATAACGTTAAAAAATTGAGGGATTTCATCTAACCTCCATTTGCGCATTAATCTACCCCAAGAGGTAACTCTGGTATCAGAATCGCTAGAAAGCTGAGGTCCGTCTTGTTCAGCCTTATCAATCATCGATTGAAACTTATAAATCTGAAATGCCTTGGAATGCAATCCAATTCTTTCCTGACTGTAGATCGCTTTGCCCTTATTCTCTAGTAAAGTTCTAATATAAATAAAAATAATTATCGGTGAAAATATCAGAAGAAAACTAATACTAGCGATTAGATCAATACTTCGTTTTAGAAATACCTGCCATGGAGGCATCATCTCACTTCGGATTTCAATTAATACTGCACCATACAAATAACTCATTTTGACTGAACCCAATAAAATGTCATAAGTATCCGGTATCGTTCGAATTAATATGTGATCTTCAAATTCAAATAATATATCGAGAATATTCTTTAGTTTTTGATGTTCTGAAGATTCAATTGCAATAAGTACCTCTTCAATTTGTTCTTTCTCAATAACGTCCGCTAAGGAATTAAGATCTCCTAATTGAGGAAGGTAATCCTTCAAAATATTTAATGAACCTCCGTTGGAATCTATATATCCAATAAATTTATGTCCAAGACTATAATTAAGACCCTTAATTTCATTGTACATATCAACAGCTTGCTTATCACCTCCAACAATCAATGTCTTAAATCCAAATTTGCCATCTCGAAGTCTATTACTTGTGTAACTTAAAATCAACATTCGATATACCGCCAATATCGAAAATTGATATAAAAAATAACGAACAAATAATTTGATTGAATCTGAATTATAGAATAGCGGATCGTATTTTTTTAAAATAAGTACAACTATTCCTGCGCACAAAATAGTGAGTACAATTGTAGAAACAAGAATTGACCATCTTGATAATCGATAAACATTTTTATAATTATCAGATAAAATATTTAACAATAACCACAACAACGGAAGTATTACAATTCCATAATAAAACAGAGTGGAATCTAATTCATTTGGAAGCGAATAGACTTGACCATCGTGTAGATTCAAATAAAATATGCACCAAACTATTGCTATCAAAAGCAAATCGAACAACTTATAGAAAAAATTTTCTAAAGCAGCAGATTTCATTGATGTATTACTTTAAAATTGTCAATCCTAATATATTGCTTAGCAGCTGTATTTGTAGTGTCATAAACTGCTAAAACGGCAATTCTATAGTTGTCGCAAGCACTTTGATTTATGCTGTCGGTGAAATCGAAATAAATTTTATTCCAACTTGATTTAGGCTTTATAGTGGCATTAATTAAATTAACCACTTCATTTGATTTCATTCCTTCAAATCCAATTGAAAATGACACGTCGCATTGATAGTTCAATTCAATGTAAACTTTATTAGGACTAATAGGGATTGACTTAGACAATGCATAAGTAGCAATCATCACAGGATTATCTTTAGTCAATAATATTTCACCTGAATTTGCTCCCTCAAAGGCATCATTTCTAGAGCTAAGTGTGATTTGAGTTTGAGGATTTCCATCGATATCATTTGAAAAAAAATGACCCTGATCGAAGTTTTCTAAAAAAGTAAAGATGCAATCTGAATAATAACTTACAACAGGATAAATGGTATCTATTTGCCCTGCTTTGAGATTTGATTTTACAATATAAGGTGCTGTCAAAGGATATCTAGTAGGTTGTGACAGTACTCCATCTTTTCTTATATCTGCATAAACCTTGATTTCTGCGTTTCCGAATTGTGCAACGGGAACCTTAATTGGCAATTCATATGCTCCTGCAAAAGTATCGTTAACATAAATCCACACATCGCGAAATGCATGTGAAGAACTTCCTTGGACAGAGGTAGTCGTGAAAGAAATTGAAGGAATGTATAGGTATGCCGGTATTGGAATTTCTGTCTTATCAGTGCAAGAAAAAAATGCATGAAACAATACAGAGAATAGAAATATTTTTTTTATCATTCTAATTGATTTGTTTGGATATTGCTTCTACCAATCCCAAGGCGCGAATCCCATCTTGTAAGCTCACATCACAGGCAGAATCAGTTTGAACACTATTTGCAAAAGCGGTTAATTCTTCAAGTATTGCATTTGAATTTACGATTTCTAGCTCTTCCAATTTTATATACTTCTTTCCTTTGAAAGTATCTAACTCTATGGTATTCTCATCCTTATGATCCAATAGAGAAATAACCTGCGCTTCTTTGCTAGCAAGGTCTAAGCTGATGTATGCATCCTCTTGGAAAATTCTAATTTTTCGCATTTGTTTCATAGAAATTCTACTGGCAGTGACGTTAGCTACTAATCCACTTTCGAACTCTATTCTTGCATTACAAATATCTGCATTTTTGCTCACAATGCTTACACCATTTGCTCGTATCTCCTTCACTTCACTTTGGGCCAATAGACTTATCAAATCAAGGTCATGAATCATAAGATCATGAACAACGGAAACGTCCGTTCCTCTAGGATTAAAATTTGCCAAGCGATGTACTTCAATAAATTTAGCTGATTTAATAAAAGGATACACCGCTAGAAAACATGGATTATATCTTTCCACGTGCCCCACTTGAATTTTAACGTTGAATTCTTTTTGAAATACTTCCAGTGCGAAAGCTTCTTTTAGGTTTTGCGTTACTGGCTTTTCAATAAAACAATGTTTACCTTGTTGAATAGCTTCTTTTGCAATTTCGAAATGAGTACTTGTAGGTGTAACAATATCCACAGCATCCACATTTTTTAGAAGTTCAGAAATTGAATTGTAAAACTTAATATTATGTTCCGCTTCTAGTGTTTTTGCCAACTCATAATTAGAATCATAGCATCCCACAAGTGATATTTGAGGAATTTGAAGCAGACACTTTAGATGAATCTTCCCAAGATGGCCCATGCCAATCAATCCTAATTTTAAGGTTTCTGCCATTTTCTAGTATCTAAACATTAATATTAAAAATAGTACAAGAAATATAGAACTTATGAATAACGCACCAGTATTAAAAATATGTATTTTGAATTTGTTTAATAGCTCAACATCCTGAGGATACTTCTCCAAAACAAGGTTCCAACTTTCCTTCTTAAACATGTCCATAAAATTAAATTGTAATCGTTTCTGCACAAGTTCTCTATAGTAATTTAGAGTTTTTATTCTTATATATAAATTGAATAAAATAAATATAGCAAAAATGCTCAGTATAAGTACAATTTTCATGAATTACACATTTAAGTTTGACGCAACGTATTCCTTCGCTTCTTCTAATGCTTTTGCCAGTCCTTCAATATTCTTACCTCCGGCAGTTGCAAAGAAAGCTTGACCTCCTCCTCCTCCATTTATATTTTTTGCAATATGGCGTATAATATTAATTGCATTCAGTGAAGTTGTCTTTAACAATTCTTCTGAAACATGACACATTAGATTAGGCTTGTCATTTTCAATATAAGCAAAGACGACAACTGAATGATTGAGCTCTTTAGCTACATTATGTAATAAATTTTTAATACTTTTCCCATCCTCTAAATTTAAATATTTATAAAGAGTCCAAACATTTTTTACTTGTGAAGCGTCTGCAATTAATGTAGTTTTCAAGCTCATTGCTTGTTCAACTCTCAGATTTTCCAGTTCTTTAGATAGGCTCTTATTAAGCTCTATAATATTTTTTAATTGAGTTGAAGGATCTGCAGGATTATTTAATAATTGTTTGATTCCATTCAGCTCTTCAAGTTGTTGATCAAGATATTCTTCTGATTTAATTCCTGAGACTGCTTCAATTCTTCTTACTCCTGCAGCAATTGCAGACTCAGCAATTATTTTAAAATAGCCAATGTCTCCGGTTTGACTTACATGACATCCTCCGCATAATTCTACCGAAAAATTAGGATCAAAGCAAATCATTCTAACATGATCCCCATACTTTTCACCAAACAACATCATTGCTCCTTTTTTCTTAGCCTCATCAATCGGAAGATTACGTGATTCAATCAACTGAATATTTTCACGAATTTTTTCGTTCACTAATTTTTCTATTCGATTTATTTCTTCCTTAGTTAGTTTTTGAAAATGAGAAAAATCAAACCTAAGATAATCTTGATTTACTAATGAGCCTTTCTGATGAACATGCTCCCCTAGTACTTTTCGCAAGGCACTGTGCAATAAATGTGTCGAACTGTGATTTTTTTCTATCAATGAACGTCTGTAACCATTAATTACCGCTGAAACGGAAGCAGAAGGATTTGACGGAAGTTTGTCTGTGATGTGCAGTATTAAATCATTTTCCTTTGTAGTATCTAATACTTCAATGGGTTCTTCATTGAAATAGAGAATTCCCCGATCACCTACCTGACCTCCTCCTTCAGGATAAAACGGACTGGTTTCAATTACCAGTTGATACTTAGTCTCTCCTTTCGATTCAGCTTTACGCCATCTTAATAGTTTAGTGTTCTCTACTTCAATAGAATCATATCCAACAAAAGTAGAATTTCCATTATCAACTAAAATCCAATCGGAATAAGTTTTTTTAGCATCTGATCTTGATCTTTCTTTTTGTGCTTGAAGGGACAAATTAAATTCTGTTTCATTAACCTCCCATTTTTTTTCTGAAGCAATCAACTTTGTTAGATCCTGTGGAAAACCATAGGTATCGTATAATTCAAAAGCTACCGTTCCGGATAAGATGTTGTCTTTTACAACGATGGTATCCAATCTTTTTAATCCATCATCCAAGGTCTTTAGAAAAGAGTGTTCTTCTTCACGAACTACTTTGACAATAAACTCATTTTGAGCAGTTAATTCAGTAAAATAATCGCCCATAATCTGTGCTAGAACTGGCACCAATCGATAGAGAAACGGTTCTTTAATTTCCAAGAAAGAGTAATAGTATCGAACTGCTCTCCTAAGAATTCTTCGTATGACGTATCCAGAACCTGTATTTGATGGAAGACTTCCATCAGCAATTGCAAAACATATTGCACGAATGTGATCTGCAAGAACACGCATTGCCATATCACTTTTTGCGTCAGGAGTGTATAGTCCCTTATATTCTTTCTTACTAAAAGCAGAGATGTATTGAATTAAAGGGCTAAAAATATCGGTATCGTAAGATGCTTTTTTTTCTTGAAGCACCATAGCCAATCGCTCAAATCCCATTCCCGTATCTACGTGTTTAGCCGGCAGCTCCTTCAAACTTCCATCAACATTTCTGTTGAATTGGATAAATACCAAGTTCCAAATTTCCATAAGTTCCGGGACACCCTTATTTACTAAAGAAACGCCTGATTCTACAGTAAATTCATTGTCAGGGCGCAGATCAATATGGATCTCAGAGCAAGGACCACAAGGTCCGGATTCGCCCATTTCCCAAAAATTGTCCTTTTTACCACAAAAGATAATCCTTTCTTCAGGAAGCCATTTTTTCCAGAATTCAAAAGCTTCATGATCTTTCTCTAAATGATCATCAATATCTCCACCAAATACCGTTACAAATAGTCTATCTTTTCTAATCTTATAGACTTCTGTTAGTAATTTCCAAGCAAAGGCAATGGCCTCCTCCTTAAAATAATCTCCAAAAGACCAGTTACCTAGCATTTCGAACATGGTGTGATGATAACCATCCGTTCCAACTTCCTCTAGATCATTGTGCTTTCCGCTCACTCTTAGGCACTTCTGTGAGTCTGCTACTCTTAAGTCTGTAGCAAGCTTGTTGCCAAGAAAATAATCCTTAAACTGATTCATACCCGCATTCGTAAACATGAGTGTAGGATCATCCTTGACTACAATAGGTGCACTGGAAACTATCTTATGATTATTCGCTTTAAAAAAATCGAGGAAGTTCTGTCGTATTAATTTCGAATTCATTGTCTGAAAATGGTCTAAATTATATATTAAAAATTGATTGTTAGCATTTTACAAATTCACAATATTTTAATATGATTCTTATATATACTAAAAAACCCACATCTGGAAAAATTTACCTACTTTTGTATGTCAAATAAATTTGGGTTTCAAATAGTGCACAAAAGTAGAATAATTTAGAATAGCAATAATTTGAGGTTTGAGAAATATGTATATAACCCCCATACACTCCAGTTTGAGAAAATCAAGCTAACTCATAAGTCTATAATACTTAGGGTGTTTGGATTCTTTTCGGCTGTAGTTGTAAGCTCAGCTGTGCTATACTTTTTGACCTCGGAATACTTTCCTACCCCTCGTGAAAAGGCTTTGCTAAAGGAAATTAATCAAATGGATTATCAGTTTTCTAGCCTTAAAGAGCATATTGAAAGAGCGGATAAAATCATTCAAAATCTTCAAAATAGAGACGCTAAGATTCACCGCGTACTTCTCGGCATGGATCCAATTGATCCGGCAATCTGGAAATCTGGTATTGGAGGACACGATCCCAATATTTCTAATAGAATGATGACAAATGGTGGAATCACCCTTTCTGACACCAAAAATTATTTAGACCAATTAGAAAAGCAAGTATATGTATTAAGTAAGTCCTTCGATGAAATAGAGAAAGAGACTAAACTAAAAGAAGCGATGTTAGCCAGTGTACCTTCTATTAAACCAGTTCGATTAGATCATTTAGCTAAAGACGTTTTGCAGCTTTCGGGTTACGGCATAAGACTTCATCCGGTTCATAAGGTAAATAAAATGCATACAGGTATTGATTTTACTGCGCCTATTGGAACTTCAATTCAAAGTACTGGTGATGGTCGTGTTGAACGCATAGAAAATAAGTCCTCCGGATATGGAAGGTCTGTATTGATTAACCATGGCTTTGGTTATAAGACCTTATATGCGCACATGCAGACCATAAAGGTAAAACTTGGTGAAAAATTAAGTAAGGGTGAAATCATTGGCACTATAGGAAATTCCGGTCTTTCTACAGGGCCTCATTGTCATTATGAGGTTTGGTTCAATGGCAAACCAGTCAATCCTATTAATTATTGCATGGATGGACTTTCACCAAAAGAATATCAAGAACTTGTAGAACAATCTGCTACTACCAATCAGTCTTTTGATTAGGTTTTTTAGAAACCAATACACTTCAAAATCATTTCTTTCTATCAGCAAGTAAGTTATTACGGCTTATAGTTTTAAGCTTTTTACTTATTCATATAATTTATAAAATAAGTGAAGCCTGGAGCATTAAAAACCTCTATTTAATCGTTGCATAAAGGCATATAAAAATAACAGAGAACGATAATAATATTGTTTTTTCACCTGATAAAACAATTAATTTTTAAGAAGCTAGTTAGAAAAATTAAGGTGCCAACCTTTGTACAATTTACGAGTTTACCCAAAGACTAATTACTTAATTTTCTGTATGTTTCTTTTTTTAAATATTATCAAACAAGAAGCTTAATTCAATTTTTTAAGATTGTAAATAGTTTATTAAAATAAAACAAGTTTTTAATATTACTAAAATAACTACTACTTAACTAATCATCCAAAATATAAAATTTACTGCTAAAGTTATTCTTTCTTTTGGTTATATTTAATTATAAAATATGGCTCTTTTCAAATTAGTCTAGCATAAATTTGAATCACAAACTGAGTTGATTTAATTTTGCAGCTAAAGCATAACCAATTATGAAGAATCAATTATTCTCTTGTATACACTCATTATTTATAATATTAGCCTTTAATTCACTTGCCAAGGCACAGACAGACTATGGTGATGGTACTCTACAACTAAATAGCAGTTATTCAGCAGACTGGAATTCTGCACAATTAGACTACACTCCCAGAGATTCAAATTCATTCAGCTACAATTCTAAAGGTTTGCAAACACAAATCTACACCTGGCAATTTGACCCTACAGGCCAAACCTGGAATCCCTACTTTGTGAATTTGCAAGACTATGACGTGAGGAATAATTTGGTTAGCTATATTGATTCCTTTTTAACTGCTGCTGAAGTTGAAAACAGCTATAAAGTAACTTATAAGTTTAATTCTAACGACCAGGAGATACAAAATATACAGAGCTATTGGAGTACAGCAAATTCGGATTGGTATATTCAAGAACGCGCAACTACCAGCTATAATGCAGATGGTCAAGAAAGCTTGGATTTAAGAGAAAGCTATGAACCAATTAGCGGTAAATTTATAAATTCAATTCTTAGAACTTATACTTACGGCAGTCAAAAGAACCTCGAGTATTATCTTAAAGATGTTTGGGATCCAAATTCAAGCTCTTGGGTAAATGATTATAAAGTATTATTCTACAGTCATTTGGCTAATAATTATACGGACAGTTTTATTATTCAGAAATATAATTCGACTTTAAAAGTCTTTGAAAATCAGTCAAAATTTTCTTACACCTATGATGGTTCTAATCGATTACTAACGAATTCTGCTTTTAATTGGACCTTAAATACTTGGGTGCCGGAACGTTATCAAATCTACACTTACCAATTGGATGGTCAAGTAAAAGAATACATTTACCAAGAATGGGATCCAAATAGTCAGAAATTAATTAATAAACAACGGCTAAGCTATAATTATAATGGAAACAACTGGCTAACAGCTGACTACAATGAGACATGGGATACTACAAATCTTTCTTGGCAGTTTTATAGAAAAACTACGCATGAATACAACACTCAAGGTTATGAAATAATTAGAAATGAACTTAATTTCAATATCATAGCAAGTGCATGGGATCCAGGCACAAATTTTCGTTACCATTATATAACTAAACCGATTGTTAATGTAAAATCTGTTTCGAGCGAAATTACAGATTTCAGTATTTATCCAAATCCAGCTTCTAAAAACATAACAATTAGTTCTGTAAGTAACTTTTCGAATATAATTTCCATTAGCATTTTTAATTCAATTGGATCAGAACTCGCAAGACTTACAAGTAAGCAATTACCACTAAACAGTCAATTAAATTTTGATTTATCTAACTATGGTTTGAATTCGGGATTGTATTATTTAGTTTTAAGAAGTCAAGATAAACTTACAAGATTGCCATTAGTAATTAAATAAAATATTTTTTATTTAACCTTGATGGTCGCAGTTTGCAACTGCGACCCAATATTTATCGATTTTGCAAATCGAGTTCCGTTCATTGTCTAAACAAATACTAAAGCATACTAGTATTATTTTTATAGAACTACAAATTCTATAAAAATATTATCGCTTTACAAACCGTGTTGAACAATATTTTTGCATGAAATACCGACGAGACATTTTTATCCATGCAATAAGCTTATAAAAAATCTATGTCTGTCGGTATGATACCAGTTAATTTTAAGTAAAATATTATTTCAAATTTGTATCATTTGCAAAAAGGCAATGACAAAAAATAGGAACATAATAAACAAATCGTAGTTAATATTCACACTACCTCACAACCGTAACGTCTCCTTTTTCCTGAAGTAGCCGACTATCTTTCAGCCTCAATATAGCATGCCAGACAAACACTCCAGGATTGACATTTACACCTTTAAAAGTACCATCCCATCCGAGATCAATGTTGTTGGAATTAAAATGATGTTTCTGCCAAATTAATTCTCCCCAACGATCGTAAATGGATAAGGTTTCGATTTCATCAATCGCACCATTGTCATAGATTGTAAACTTACCATTAAGGCCTCCGGGATGAATGACGTTAGGATAATAAATGCCCACTTCATTTTCTATAGATAGCAGAAGTATATGAATAGAATCACAACCGTCTTTCGAAACAAAATCAGCTTCATAGGTTCCTGATTGGGAATAGTTCTTATGATCTACGTTCCATATATAATCTTGATTGGTGAAAACCGTATCCGTTTTTTCATATTCAGGATTAACGAGGAGATTTAACTTTAGAATTGAATCGCAACCCTGTGATGTCTTTAAAGGAACTGTATAATCACCTGATTGATTGTATATAGTTTTATTCACTGGCCAGAAATATTCCTTGCAAACTT
>JBDTWI010000040.1:0-30223 GCA_040006775.1 Saprospiraceae bacterium | reverse complement strand
AGGATGATGCATGCCCTGATTTGGCTGGCACGAAATCCAATAAAGGTTGCCCTGAGGAGAAAGCAAAGGATTCCGACGGAGATGGAGTATTAGATAAGAATGATGATTGTCCTGAAGTTAAAGGATCAAGTAAGACTGCTGGTTGTCCAGACATGGATGGTGATGGCATAGCGGATAAGGATGATGCATGCCCTGATTTGGCTGGCACGAAATCCAATAAAGGTTGCCCTGAAGTGAAAGACCTTGACTCAGATGGAGATGGAATTCCAGATAAAAATGACAAATGTCCCGATGTAAAAGGAACAAAAAAATTGAATGGTTGCCCGGAAAAAATAATAAAAAAAGCAGAGATAGTTGACACTGATAATGATGGAATTCCTGACGATAAAGATCTATGCCCTGAAACTGCAGGTTTATTCGAAATGTCTGGTTGTCCTGATTCAGATGGCGATGGAGTTAAAGACGCAGATGATAATTGTCCGACTGTATTTGGTTTAAAAAGCAACAAAGGCTGCCCTGAAATTCCAAAAGATTCAGATGGAGATGGTGTATTAGATAAGGAAGATAATTGTCCAACCGTTTTTGGATTAAAAAGTAACAAAGGCTGTCCAGAAGAAAAAGCACTGGATACCGATGGAGACGGCGTAATTGATAAGGAAGACAAATGTCCAAAAGTATTCGGTTTGAAAAGTAACAAAGGTTGCCCTGACGAAAAAGTTAAAGATTCTGATGGAGATGGAATCATGGATGATAAGGACGATTGTCCATTTGCTTCTGGACTTGCAAAATTTAACGGATGTCCGGATACTGACGGCGATGGAATCAATGATAAAATTGATAAGTGCCCTAAGGATTTTGGTCCAGCATCAAACAATGGTTGTCCAATAATTGAGAAAAAAGATTTGGAAGTTCTCGATTATGCCATGCGAGCAGTACAATTTGACCTAAGTAAGTCCACATTGAGACAAGAGTCTTTTAGTGTATTAGACAAAATTGGAAACATATTAATCAAATATCCAGCCTATAACCTTTTGATTACGGGCCATACAGACAACACTGGAAGTGAAAAATTAAATTTGGAACTCTCAGAAAGAAGAGCTAAAGTTTGTAAAGATTATTTAATGACTAAAGGAATTCCTTCTGGACGAATGACTGCAGAAGGATTTGGCTCTAGCCAGCCAATTGCGGATAATAAATCAGATACAGGCAAATTCCTTAATAGGAGAACAGAATTCGCCCTTGTAGCTCGGAAATAGAAGATTATTTTATTGACTATATTTTAGGAAAGCCTTTATTAAGGATGGCTTTACCCTATATTTGCGCCACTTTTATAAAAATTAATTATTAAGACAGTATGGCAACAACCTCAGATATTAGAAATGGGATGTGCATGGAATATAATACAGACACTTATGTAGTCATTGAGTTCCAACACGTTAAACCAGGAAAAGGAAATGCATTCGTTAGAACTAAAATCAAAAGTCTAACTTCGGGAAAAATAATTGAAAATACCTTTCCTGCAGGTCATACAATCAACGAAGTAAGAGTTGAAAGACGCAAAGTTCAATACTTATACAAGGATGATATGGGATACAATTTTATGAATACAGAGAATTTTGAACAGGAATGTATTGATGAAAAATTGATAGACAATGCTGACTTTTTACAAGAAGGTATGGAAATTGAAGTATTGTATCATGTGGTTAAAAATCAACCTCTTATGGCAGAACTTCCAGCTCATTTAGTAACTGAAATTGTGTACACCGAAGAGGGTGCAAGAGGAAATACTGCAACGAATGTAATGAAGCCTGCGACCATTAGTACAGGTGCAGAGATTAAAGTACCTTTGTTTATAGGACAAGGAGATAAAGTGCGAGTAGATACCAGAACGAGAGAGTATATTGAACGTGTAAAATAAAGCCATTATGACTTTCAAAGAAGTACAGGAACTTATTAGAATGGTGAGTAAATCAGATCTATCACTATTCAAGATAAAAGACAAAGAATTTGAATTGACTATTAGAACAGATAAATATTCTGGTCCTATGGTCCATCACGCTTCGATGCCTGCTCAGGCTCCAATGATGTTGAATCCCGTTTCCTATAATTCAACACCGTCTGCAGCAATTCCTTCAAATACGCCATCTGTTGCAGAACCAGATCAACCTTCAGAGAAAAAATTAATAGAAATAAAATCGCCAATGGTAGGAACCTTCTATAGGTCACCAGGCCCGGATAAAGGACCATTTGTGAAAATAGGCGATCGCGTTGAGCAAGGCGCCACAGTTTGTGTTATTGAAGCTATGAAGCTTTTTAATGAAATAGAAAGCGAAATCTCCGGCACCATTGTAAAAGTAATGGTGGAGGACTCAGCACCTGTTGAATACGATCAAGTAATGTTTTTGCTTGAGCCATAATTGACAATAATCTATGTTTAATAAAATTCTAATCGCAAATAGGGGAGAAATTGCCTTACGAATTATTCGTACCTGTAAGGAAATGGGAATAAAAACGGTCGCAATTTATTCGACAGCAGATAGAGAAAGTTTGCACGTTCGTTTTGCTGACGAAGCAGTTTGTATTGGCCCTCCTGCTTCCTCACAGTCTTATCTAAGTATACCAAAAATTATGGCCGCCGTCGAAATTACAAATGCCGACGCAGTCCACCCCGGTTATGGCTTTTTAGCTGAAAATGCTGAGTTTGCTGAAATTTGTACGCAATATGGTGTAAAATTTATTGGCCCTACTCCCGATCAAATTCGAAAGATGGGTGATAAGATTACCGCCAAAGAAACCATGTTAGCTTGTGGCGTTCCCTGTGTTCCAGGATCTGGAGGCTTGCTTAAGGATGTAGCTGAAGGCATTGAAACTGCCAAAAAAATTGGATACCCTATTATAATTAAAGCGACTGCAGGCGGTGGAGGGAAAGGAATGAGAATAATCTGGAAGGATGAAGAGTTCGAGTCCAATTGGAACAATGCAAGATCTGAAGCTAAAGCTGCTTTTGGAAACGACGGAATGTATATGGAAAAATACATTGAAGAACCAAGGCACATAGAATTTCAAATAGTAGGAGATCAGTTTGGTAAAGTTGTGCATCTCTCTGAAAGAGATTGCTCAATTCAAAGACGCCATCAGAAATTAGTGGAAGAAAGTCCTTCGCCATTTATGACCGATGAATTGCGAGAAGAAATGGGAGAGGCGGCAATCAAAGCAGGTAAAGCAATAAATTATGAAGGGGTCGGTACCATTGAATTTCTAGTAGATAAATACCGCAACTTTTACTTCATGGAAATGAATACCAGAATACAAGTTGAACATCCGGTAACAGAAGAAGTAATTGACCATGATTTAATCAAAGAACAAATCAAAGTTGCTGCCGGAATTGCCATTTCAGGAAAAAATTACTATCCCAATCTTCATGCAATTGAAGTTAGAATAAACGCAGAAGACGTATATGCAGATTTTAGACCTAGTCCTGGAAAAATAACTTCGCTTCACACTTCTAAAGGACATGGTGTTCGGGTAGATACTCATGCTTATGCCGGTTATACCGTTCCTCCTTACTACGATTCAATGATTGCAAAATTGATTTGTAAAGCGCAAACTCGTGAAGAATGTATTACAAAATTAGAAAGAGCCTTAGACGAATTTATCATTGAAGGTATAAAGACTACGCTGCCATTTCATAAACAATTAATGAAAAATAAGGATTTTCGTGAAGGAAATTTTACTACCGGATTCTTAGCTAACTTTGTTCTGGAACCAGAAACTAAAGATTAGCATTTAGCTTTTGAATAGCGAATATTCGAATTGAAACAGTTTTTTAATTACATCATACATATCAAGCAATACAGATCACTAGTCTTGTTGCACTTCATTTGTTACATCCTAACGGCAATATTTACTGTCGCTTCTATTCCCGCAATTATTCCACTCTTCGAAATGTTGTTTCGAGGTGGTGAAATTCATGTTGAGCCACCCTCAGGAATGTCATCGATTGGTGAATATCTTCAGATGGCTAAGTATAATTTTTCTATTTGGCTAAACCAGCATGAAAAAGCAGATGGTGTATTAATTATTTGTATTGCTATAGGAACAATTTTCTTATTAAAAAATTTATTTAAATATCTCGCGGTATTTTTCATTACACCTGTTAGAGCAAATCTAATTAGAAATACTCGAAGAAATTTGTTTTCTAAAATGCTCGATCTTCCATTGTCTTTTTTTTCAGAAGAAAGGAAAGGAGATCTCATCGCCAGAATGACTGCAGATGTCGCAGAGTTGGAATACACACTTTTGAATTCAATGGAATCAATGGTAAAAGATCCATTGATAATTATCGGAAGTTTAATTTTTATGTTGTACACAAGTGCCTCATTGACATTTTTTGTACTTGTGTTGCTCGTGGTTACTTCACTAATTATCGGGGGTATTTCTAGAACACTTCGCAGGAGATCTTTAAATGCGCAACAAGAATTTGGAGACTTGATTGCCTTGTTGGAAGAAAGTTTAGGAGGCTTAAGAGTAATCAAAGTTTTTGCTGCAGAAGGATATGTAAAATCAAGATTCAACAATATTTTAGATGCCTATAAGAATCAATTGGTAAGTATCAATAGACGTCGCGAATTGGCATCGCCATTGTCAGAATTCCTTGGGATAATAATTGTTTGTATTTTACTTTGGTTTGGTGCTAGATTGGTGTTTTCCAATCAGATTGACGCTTCTTCTTTTCTCGCCTTTCTGTATGCTTTTTTTAATGTCATAGAACCTTCAAAAGGACTATCGGCAGCATACTTTAATATTCATAAAGGAATGGCTGCTTTGCAAAGAATTAATCAAATTCTTGATGCTCCAATTGAAATAAAAGACAAAGAAGATGCGGTAAATCTCAGCCATTTCAAAGATCGAATAACTTTTGAAAATGTTTCGTTTGCCTATCCCAAACAATCTGATAATGTTTTAAAAAATGTAAGCTTTACTATACAGAGTGGACAAACGGTGGCCATCGTAGGAGCCTCCGGTTCTGGTAAGTCCACCTTAGTAGATCTTATTGCGAGATTCCATGATGTTACAGAAGGAAGTATCAAAATAGATGGAATAGATATTCGCGAGGTCAAAATTTCAGATCTGCGCAAACTGATGGGCATGGTTACTCAGGAACCTATACTTTTTAATGACAGCATTAGACTAAATGTACAGTTTAAGGAAGAGCAATCTACAGATGAAGAATTGTGGCGAGTGCTTGATTCTTCCTACTCAAGCGAATTTATAAATCAGGACGGGCGCGGTCTAGATGCAAATATTGGAGACCGTGGATCTAAACTAAGTGGAGGTCAAAGACAGCGATTAACCTTAGCCAGAGCTTTGCTGCGCAATCCTGAGCTACTTATACTGGATGAAGCCACTTCGGCTTTAGACAGTGCTTCTGAGACTATTATACAGGCTGCAATGGAAAATATATTGCGCAACAGAACGGCAATTATAATCGCACACAGATTATCCACTATAAAGAATGCGGATCTTATTCTAGTACTTAAAGAAGGAGTGCTTGTTGAACAAGGAACGCATGAAGAATTAATCCAAAAGAATGGAGAATATTGTAATTTTGTGGAGTTACAATCGTTAATATAATAACTATGAAGAAGATTTATTTTTCCCTTTGTTTGACACTAGTAATTTTTAGTGCTCAAAGTCAAATTACTGTTTCACCTAAAATTCTTCCTGCAGCAGGTGATGTGTATTATTATTCTGTTGACACTATAGGTGCTGGAATAACAATGAGTGCGGCTGGACCAAATCAACATTGGGATTTTTCTAATTTCAAAGCAAACAGATCTAATGTTGAATCGTATTTATCACCAACCGGATTATTGGGATTTAACTTTTTTGCAAATGCAAACTTAGCTACTCAAAACCAAGGTTCAACTTCATTCTTCAGAGTGACAAATAAAAATCTTGAATTACTCGGAAATTTTCTTTCAGGAAATCCTCTGATAACAGGTCCTAATGTATTGGATAAACCGGCAACAATTCTAAGAACACCACTCGATTATTTGGATCAATTTGATTATTCTACAAATCAACAATTTGCAATATCCGGAAAACTTATTCCAGATAGCTTAACTATGGGAATCTCGGTTGATTCTATAAGAATAAAAATCCGACAAGATGTCACTGTAAATGTTGATGGCTGGGGTACGGTTAAGTTGCCAGCTTCAGATTTTAATGTACTTCGTTCCAAAAGGACTACAACAAATAATGTAACTGTTGAAGCTAAACTTGCTTTTGTGGGTTGGATCGACATAAGCGCTATCGCAGGACCAGTTTTTGGAGGTTTGTTGAATGCAGGAAATAGTGTTGATTACGTTTTTCTTAGTAATGATACCAAAGGCTTCGTTGCAACGGTTTCAGTAGATTCAACTGGAAATGCAACTAGAGCAGAATATAAAGCAGAAAATGTAGCCAATAAAGATTATACATTCGATCAAACAGCATTCGAATTAGAATCCAATGTAATACGCAATGAACTTGTACTAAAAAATATTCATTCTAATAGTTCTGATTATTCTATAGAGATAATTTCTATGTCCGGCCTACCAATTTATTCAAAAAAGACTTTTGTTGCAAATGGTAGCTCTTTAAGAATCAATGCAATCAATCAGTCCTCAGCGAAATACGAAATCTTTATAAGAAATTCAAAGAATGACTTAGTGTGGAAGAGTTCTTATTTAAAAATAAATTAAGAATTCTCTAGTCGAGATAATTTTTATTTTTTAAAGATTCAGTTGCTTCTTTAGAGATTGAATTCCTTAGTGTTTTTACAAAAGTTTTACTATCCAGTTGAAGTTCTATAACCTCATCCTCAATTTTGGATATTCTTCCTATTAGACCAGAGCCGGTAGCAACCTGGTCACCTTTTTTAATATTCCCAAGAAAGGAACCTTGTTCTTTTTGTTTCTTAATCTGTGGTCTAAGAAAGAAGAAATACATAATTGCAAAGACCAGTAATAAGGGGAATAAGTTAGTTAGAGTAGACATGAGATTTTATTTTATGGAGCAAAAGTAAGTTTTGCCCGTTATTTCACGCCTTTTTTTGCAAGAACCTTGCCTTTTAATTTTATTACATGATAAATTGGGCTTGTATTCGCGGTAACTGTAATAGGTTTTACCTGATCCCCAACCTTCTCTGTGGAGTTAAAAATAATGTGAATTGAGCCTGTATCCGCTTGTCGAATAAAGCCTTTTGGCCAGAAGGGCAAGGTACAGCCGCAGGTGCTACTGACATTGGTTAAGAGTAAGCGTGCATTGCCGGTATTCACGAACTTGAAATCATGAAATACAGAATCTCCTTCCTGTATGGTCCCAAAGTCAAATTCTTGTTCAAGAAAATGAATAGCAGGACGGTGGCTGCTGTCCTCTGGATTATCAGCAGTTGAGGAATTGTGGATCGCATCCAAATAAGGATCATTGGCAAAATCCAATTCCTTTTTCTTTGTGTCCTTGTGTTCACAAGAGCTGACGGAAAAGCATAGTATAAAAAGAAAAAACATTGTTCTCATTCTGTAAAATTAGGCAATTTCGCATTACAATCATGGAATTGAATCAATTTGAGCACATACTTCTAATTGGTATGCCGGCTTCCGGAAAGACTAGCTTAGGCAGATTATTGGCCGAAGGAAGAGGACTACCTTTTGTTGACCTGGATGATCTTATTGAGCTAGAAACGGCTATGAGTATTGAAGCGTATTGGAAACGGAATGGAGAAATAGCTTTTAGAGGGATAGAACGCAATATCTTATTCAAGGCCTTAAGTTTACCAAAGTCAATTATTTCAACTGGAGGAGGATGCCCAATATTTATGGATAATATGTTTTGGATTAATCATGCAATCAGCATTTTTCTTGATTGTGAGATTTCAATACTTTTAGATAGACTGGAAAGTAAATCAAGACCAATCCTTGATCAATCAGAAAAGTCCAGAATTATTCAGATAGAAGAATTATATGCGAAAAGGCATTCTTTTTTTTCTCGCGCTAAGCATACTATCAATGCCAGCCTTCCATTGGATCAAATCTTAAACAATTTAATGACTCAATCCTTTATACATACTTAAAATAAACTCAAATCATGGATATTCATCATTGTGTAATTATTGGTTCAGGACCTGCAGGTTATGCAGCAGCTATTTATGCAGCTAGAGCCAACATGCATCCTGTGCTTTATACAGGAGCAGAGCCAGGAGGTCAACTAATGATAACCACAGAGGTCGAGAATTACCCCGGTTATCCAAATGGTATTCAGGGACCGCAAATGATGGATGATTTTCGAAATCAAGCAGAGCGATTTAATACCATAATTAAATATGAGAAAATAACGGATGTCGATTTCACAGGTCCTGTGCATAAACTATGGACAGAATCCGGTGAAGTTATTCACACGCATTCTGTAATAATAAGTACCGGTGCATCAGCTAAATGGTTGGGTCTTTCGTCTGAACAAAGATTGATGAATAAGGGAGTTTCTGCCTGTGCGGTTTGCGATGGTTTTTTCTTTCGTGGTAAAGAAGTTGCTATAGTAGGAGGTGGAGATACAGCAGCAGAAGAAGCAAGTTACCTGGCTAAATTGTGCCCTAAAGTTCATTTATTGGTTCGCAAAGAAAGTATGAGAGCTTCTAAAATTATGCAGGAACGTGTAATTAATAATCCTGTTATTCAAATTCATTGGCATACTGAGACTGTGCATATTCTCGGTCAGGATGAAGTTGAAGCAGTAAGAATTCGAAATATTCAAACAAATATAGAATCTGAAATTCCAGTTAGTGCATTCTTTGTTGCCATTGGACACAAACCTAATTCTGATCCATTTGTAAATTGGTTGAATATGGATGATCAAGGTTATTTAGTAACTGTTCCTGGTTCAACGAAAACAAATATTCCGGGTGTTTTTGCATCCGGAGATGTTCAGGATAGAATCTATAGACAGGCAGTAACTGCTGCAGGTTCAGGTTGTATGGCAGCGCTCGATGCAGAGCGATATTTAAGTTCGATTCAGGTAATTTAAATTTTGTAAAATCTTGTAGTCATCAACTTTACAAAACAACTATTTGAAATTTATTAAAATTGTATTTGATGAATTGGAAATAAATCTTTCATGTCGTTATTAATATAATGTATAAACCTACACCAAACTCTCCGGATAATATCCATCTTCAATCATTATAGAAATTGAATTTTGAACTGTTGGTTTATCTTCAATATAAGTAACTCCAAACCATTGAGAAGGGGAGGCAATCACTGCTACTTTCGCATTGCCGGAATCAATTAAATGTTGTATCAATTCCGGGATAAAAAATTCTTCTGTTTTTGAATCGAGATGAAGAGATAGAAATTCTTTAAAAGTATTACTTGCAAAATTGAAATAGCTGGGATCGAAGCCCCATATATTCATCGAGACTAAACCTTCAAGACTAAGATGATGTTCAATGCCTTCTTCAGTATATACTGCATCATTATTTTTTTTATTAATTCCTTTGCACTCCTTAATAAATTCTAAGAATCCTAAATGATCCTTTGTGCAAACTCCTCTGTTTACCGTTCCATAATCGGATAAGGTATTTTTTAAATGATAGGCGATCACTGCATATCTATTCGCGATTACTGTTCCATTGGTCAGTGCATCAAACAAACTTTTAATTGCAGGGCGCCCGTAATAATCATCGGCATTTATAACCCCAAAGGGCTCATTGATGACGTCTTTTCCAACCCAGACTGCATGTGCAGTTCCCCATGGCTTGGTGCGATGTTCGGGACATTTGTAAGGTTCTGGTAAGTCATTGAGTTCCTGGAAAACGTAATGCAATTCTATTTTTCCTAACCAAAGTTCATCAAATCGCATTCGGAATTCCGATTCAAAGCTTTTTCGGATCACAAATACGATCTTGGTGAATCCCGCTAAAATCGCATCATATATCGAATAATCAATGATGGTTTCACCATTTGGACCAAAACTATCGAGCTGCTTTAATCCTCCGTACCGAGATCCCATTCCCGCTGCCAAAATGAGCAGACTGGCTTTGTGCTTCATTAATATATAATTATTTCACAAAAGTAAAAAGCCCTGTCGAATCGACAAGGCTTTCTTTAATACATATTTTAAAAATTCTTAATCCCAAAGTTGTCATCAGATGAGATCATTTTTCTACATTTTACTGACGAAGTCATTGTTTTTCAATGACTTGTCAGGATTAACCCTGACATTGAAAATAATCAAAAATTTCGATATAAAATAGACAAAGAATAGATTTTCAATCGTCAGCCAAAGGCAAAAAAGTTATTAAACTTTTTTGGGTTAATTTAATACAGAAAGTAACTTGGTTTTCTGGGCAGTCTGCGAAGAAATTCTAACCACATAGTTTCCGGATCGAAGACTAGCGGTTTCAAGTCTCATTTCATGATGCCCTGAAGCAACCTTTCCTGAATAAATAGTTTTGATTTCTGAACCAATGGAATCGTACAATTTGATCTGAACGAATTCATTTTTGCAGTCAAAACTCAGTACTGTATATTGGTCAGCAGGATTTGGACTACTTGTAAGATTTAGGTCAAAATCTCGCTTAGAATCATCTGCAACGGAAGTTGTTATGCAACCTTCGATAATAGGAAGTTTTTGAAAATCTTCATAAAGAATTTCTTTAACTAAAGAAGTCTCTAATTGGAACCAGTCTATCAATATCGAAGCGTAAACAGAACGGAAATCGTACTGCATAGCAACACCTTCATCATTCGTTGGATTGTCACTGATGGTAGGATTGTTACCTATGATTCCACCTTTAATACAAGATCCAAACAAGAACAATGGACCTGCAGTTCCGTGATCTGTACCGGTACTGTCATTGGCTTTAATTCTTCTTCCAAACTCTGAAAAAGTCATTCCAATAACTCTTTTTTCAAGACCAGCTTTCTTTAAGGAATCTTGAAATCCACGCATTGCTCCTGCAAGTTGTCCAAGAAGATCTGCTTGATTTCCCAATTCATGGTCATCAGGGTCACATTGATTGGAGTGTGTATCAAATGTGCCTAAGCTGACAACATAAACTTTAGTTTTTAATCCACCTTTTATCAATTGAGACACGATGTTCAATCTATCTAATAATGGATTGCCAGTTGTAGCTATCGTTCCTCCTGCGGCTGTATTTGCATTTTTTATGACATCAGAATAATCATTGTACTGTTGCAAAGTAGTCATCAGAAACCGCAATTCATTGCCATAATTGGTAGATGGAATTGCAGTTGAAAATTCAGGTTCCGGTATTGGTGTTAGACCAACCGGATCATTTATAGAAAGACTGAAATTAACTATTGGTCCCTGACAAGTCTGGCTTACGTTTCCACCAACAGTAATAGCTAGTGGATCTGGGTTATCAGTATTTGGATATCCAGAAGGGAAGGAAGGGTGATGATTGTCATAATAGCGTCCAAGCCATCCTGTAGTAACTATTTTATCGGCAGCAGATCCTGTGGTCCAAATATCTGTTGATCTAAAATGCGATCTGTTTTGATTCGGATAACCAACTGAATGGATCAAGTTCAAATTTCCATCATCGTACAGCGATTTCATTCCTACCATTGCAGGATGCAATGCAGTTTTGTCAATGAGTTTCAATCCTAAACTTTCTTTGATTAATATTTTATTTCTAGCTTTATCCAAATTGGAATATTGATCCAATGGAAGAACACAGTTTAGTCCATCGTTTCCTCCGGTGAGTTGAATTAATACTAAGATTTTATCATTGTCTGGTGCGACAAAATCTAAGAAGGAATTACGTGCTACAGCATTGACTGGAATTCCATTTATAAGCAGTGGCGTACTTGCCAATGCACTTGCTTTTAAAAATGATCTTCTTTTCATTTTAATATTTTTTTGACTTTGATAAAATTAACTTAAATGATATTCTGGCATACTAGTTAGGGTAACAAGGAATGGCCTTAACCTTGTTTCTACAGCAGTTTTTGCTGGTACATTACTTGGATTGTTTTTGTAAGTATTCCACGTAGTTAACCACTGAGCCTCAGTCATATTTCCCAAAAGTTTTGCTTTTAGAAAATCTAATTGAGACTGTTGTATTGCTTGGGGAAGTAAATGTGCAACGATATCTGCTACCAATTTTGTAGCATCGCCTGGAGTGTCAAAACCTGCTGCATATTCTGCAACTTCAACGCCATAGATTTGACTTCCTTGACCATTGATTCGGAATCCAAATTTCTTATTAATTAAAGTTTGACCAAAAGTATATCGAAGAGGATAACTTATTGAATTAACCCAAATTTCATGATAAGCAGGTTCCTGATAATAAGCAGGCCATCCGGCTACACTAGGTAAACCAAAATAAGCTTGAGATTGAGGTAAGATATTTCGATAGGCTGAGAGGAATAAGTTGTACACAAGCGACATATCTGTTTGCTTTGCCATCTTCATTGCTTTAACGGTATTAAAAAACCAATCGTATGGTGGTCGAATTATTGCTCCGTATGCTTCATTGGAGTAAAAATGATCGCTTGACAATAATTTTCTTAATACAGAATCTACCTTAAAATCATTCGCAATTAAAATATCTGCGAGTCCATCTATGATATCATTTTCAATAGCTAAGTCAACCTTATAGTAAACAAAATATCTGTAGAATTTTCTGCAAATAAAAGTAGCCGCTTCTCTTTTTTGAAAAATAATGTCAATTAAATTTTCATATTCTTTTTCATTTGCATTGGCAATTGTTGCAAAATTAAATCTTGCAGACAATTGTTTTGTCGTAGTATCATGATTGGACTGAGGTTGCCCGTTTCTTGGATTGGTATTGAATTTAACAGTAGTGAGAACTGAGCCATCAGTAGGGTCGCGATTTTGTAATACACTCCAGCCGGTTAGCACTTTTGCAATGGCAAGAATATCTTGTTCGGTATAAGTAGTATAATCACCAGGTCCAGCGAGTTCTCCCTTGCCTAAGGTAAATAGTTCCATTAACTCACGAGCATAATTTTCGTTTGGAGCTACTTTTGTATTTGTTTCTCCATTTAAATACATGAGCATTGCTCCGTCAACGGTTATATCCTTCGCCATTTGTTTGAAATCACCTAAGACATTTTTTCTAATGGTGCTTAAATAATCATAAGACAAATTGGCCAAGTAAATATCTGAGACTACAAAGTGATTGTGCCAGAAGAGCATCATTTTCTCAGTTATACTAACACCTTCATTAAAAGCATTCTGTAGTGCCCAAGAAAAAAGTGAGTTGTCTCTCAATTGATTTAAACCTTGAACAGAAGGAGTGAATCTTTTTCCTACCCATGTTTCTCCAAGAGCGGAATAGGGATCTATGACATTATTTGCATAAGTTAATGGAGGAGATGGATTTGCGGTTTTAGTAAATAATTTAGTGATGGTTGCATTTAATCCATCGGAAACAGCTTGTTTGATCTGTTCGTGCGTAGGTCCAAACATTGCTCGTCGAAGTAAATGTGCTGCAGTTGCATAATTCCATGTTCCGGTATAAGGATTTAATCCACCACCAACTGGAATTGCCTGAGAGCGATCTTCCATGTCAAGCTTTGTGGGACTTAAGGATTGGAAAAGTTGTCTTCTATTCATAATATGGATTTAAAAAGTTAAAACGCTTTGACTATTGAAGTTATTAAAAGTTAAAATTAGTAATTTAATAAGGCAATTGGCAAGAAACCAGCTTTACGGCTTCTTTATTAAGAAGAAAAGCAGGATAAACGAATAATGTACTTAAAATTTATAGACTTATTTTATAACGCCTAACTTTCTTCCAATCTTGATAAAAGCAGCTACACATTTGTCCAGATCAGTAGTCTCATGGCCTGCAGAAATTTGTACCCTAATGCGGGCTTTTCCCTGAGGCACTACTGGGAAGAAGAAGCCCACAACATAGATTCCCTCTTTAAGCATTTCCGCTGCAAATTCCTGAGCCAATTTGGCATCATAAAGCATAACAGGAACAATTGGATGAACTCCCGGTACAAGATCAAAACCAGCGTTGGTCATTTCACTCCTAAAATATGCAGCATTTTTTTCTAATTTATCCCTAAGCTCAGTAGAGGACTCTAGTAATTCAAGTACTTTAATTGAAGCACCGACAATGCTTGGTGCAAGTGTATTTGAAAATAAATAGGGTCTGGATTTTTGACGAAGCAAATCAACAATTTCTTTTTTGGCAGCAGTGAATCCTCCTGAAGCGCCTCCAAGTGCTTTGCCAAAAGTGCCTGTTATGATGTCTATTTTTCCCATAACATTTCGATACTCGTGTGTTCCACGTCCTTTGGCCCCAATAAAACCTGTTGCATGACATTCATCCACCATGATTAGTGCGTTATATTTTTCAGCTAGAACTACAATTTTATCCAATTGTGCGATGGTTCCATCCATAGAAAAGACCCCATCGGTTACTATCATTATTCTGCGAGATCCAGCAGCGGCTTTCAGCTGAGTTTCTAGATCTTCCATGTCATTGTTCTTATAACGCAACCTCTTTGCTTTAGAAAGTCTTACACCATCAATTATAGAGGCATGATTTAATTCATCAGAAATTATAGCATCCTGTTCATGCATTAAGGGTTCAAATATTCCACCGTTTGCATCGAATGCTGCGGCATAAAGTATAGCCTCTTCCATTCCAAGAAAATCAGCAATTTTGCGCTCCAGCGTTTTGTGAATGTCCTGCGTCCCGCAAATAAACCGGACTGAGGACATGCCAAAGCCATGGGTGTCAATTGAATTTTTCGCCGCTTGTATAATTTCAGGATGACTTGATAGCCCTAAATAATTATTTGCACAAAAATTAAGTACATCCCCGCCTTCCAAAGTTTGAATATGGGCTGATTGAGGTCCGGTAATCGTTCTTTCTTTTTTATATAAACCAGCTTCTTTTATAGCTTCTAGCTCTGCTTGCAACTGTTCTTTTATAGCTCCGTACATCAATTCTAATTTTGCTCAAAAATAGACAATTTATTTGTTTATTTTGGAAGAGTTTAGCCTTCAACTGCTTGTTTGAATAGATGTTGATATTGGTTTTTATGATGATAAAAGACTTTTTCTGATAACAATTTCATTCATTTCAAATGAATATAAAATATTTTGAAAAGAACGGTCAATATTTTGCAAGTTCAATTTTGAAAAATTATACAATGCATTTATTTTTTTTGAAATTGTTTCTTTATTTGTACATTTGAAAATATTGGATTGTTAAATTAATTATTTAGTCTATGAAAAGTCTTTACAATTTTGTTTTATGTACATTTCTTGTTTCATGCATACTTCCAGTAAATAAAATTTTTTCACAATGTGGATTAGGCAAAATTATCTTAAATCGACAAGGCGAAGTTGATAGTTTTTCAATAAACTATCCAAACTGTCATCATTTATTGGGTGATTTAGTGATAAGGAGTAGTGCTATTGAAAATTTGGAAGGATTAGAACAAATTGATAGTATTGATCAAACTTTTGAAATAGTTGACAACCAAAGACTTCAGAATTTGGAAGGATTGAGAAATCTTCAATTTGTCGAAACAATGATTATAGATGCAGATTCTTTAATTACTGAATTAAGTGGTTTGAGAAATTTAAGAAATGCTAGCAATGCTTTAGCTATTTCAAATTTACCTAAAATAACAAACTTAACTGGTTTGAATAGATTGAAAAATACCCGTCAATTTTTAATTTATTCTTGTAAAAATATTCAAAATTTAATTGGACTGGATAGTTTTGAAACGACCACCACAATCAATATTAGTGCTAACGAAAATCTGGATAGTCTATTAGGTTTTGTTCTTTTGGTTTCTAATTCAGTGGATCATTTTAGAATTGGTGAATGTCCAAAGTTGAGATCATTAATACCAATGCCTAATTTAAGTTACATCTACAATCTTCATATTTTCAACAATAGTAGTCTGAATAATTTAGCGGGTTTGGATTCTGTCCGTGAAAACTTCTATTTTCAACTAGAAAATAATGAACAATTAACTGATCTTTCTGCTTTGAAACAACTTACTAAAGTAAAGAAATATTTAAGGATAATAAACAATGAAAAGTTGGAAGACCTTGGTGGATTGGTCAATGTAGACTTAAACAATTTAGACAGCCTTGTAATTGTAGATAATGATCACTTGGCCTTTTGTAATCAGACCAATATTTGCAGTTATTTATCCGATTCAAGTCATTTTGCAAGAATAGAATCTAACGCATTGAATTGTGAAAATAGAGCGCAAGTAGAATCAAATTGTACAAATTTAAAATTTGAATTGCTGGAGTTTAATGCTTTGCTTCAGAATGGAAAAGTTAATCTTGATTGGATAAGTATCAATGAAAATAATATAAAATCAATTGGACTGCAAAGAATGATACCAAATGCCAATTGGGAGGTTCTCGAATCAGATATTAAAGCATTCAATCATCTAGCAGGAAAAAACTATTACCAATATTTGGATCCTAATCCTGCCACCGGTCTTAATTCATACAGACTCATCATTGAAGACAAAAATGGAATAATTGAATATTCAAAAATTATTTCTATTCAAGTTATAAATACAGGAACAACCAACTACAGTATAAATCAACAGGAAGGCAAACTTCAATTTCAATTTGATGAAGGGATTAAAAGTTTAAGTCTTGTAAACTTAAGTGGTATTTCAAGCAAGTTTGATAATCTGAATAAGCAAATAATGGAAATTAATTTATTAAATTCAATCCCGGGTTGGTATTGTTACATAATTCAATTAGAAAGTGGAACAATCATTCAGGGCAAAATTTTCATTTCTAATAATTAGCTTTCATTATCAAATATTTCAAATTTCCTCAGTTCAGCGCAAATAATCTAAGAAGACCTTCGTAGTTGCGTAAATATTGTACATTTACCTATAAATTAGAGTCTAAATTTAATTCCATTATGCAAAAACGCTTCAGCCTTTTCCTATTCATCCTTTGTCAAATCTTTCTACAAACGTTGATTAATGGGCAAAAAATCGATCTCTACAAACTCAAAGGGATGTCTATGCGTAGCATAGGGCCTGCTGGAATGAGCGGAAGAATAACCTCCATTGATGTAGATCAAACAAACCATATTATTTATGTAGGATCAGCATCTGGCGGATTGTGGACTTCAAATAACAATGGAGTAAGTTGGAAGCCAATATTTGACGAACAAGAGACTCAATCCATTGGCTCGGTTAAAGTCAATCAAAGAAACCCTCTAGAAATTTGGGTTGGCACAGGTGAAGGAAATCCAAGAAATTCTCACAATTCGGGAACCGGAATTTACAAAACCCTTGATGGAGGAAAGACTTGGACAAATATGGGTTTGCAAAATAGTAAATTGATTCACAGAATTTTAATTGATCAAGATAACCCCGATGTCGTTTATGCAGGAATCATGGGATCTGCGTGGGGACCATCAACTGAAAGAGGAGTTTTCAAAACTATAGACGGAGGTAAAAATTGGAAAAAATCACTCTATGTGAATGATTCCACTGGAATTGGAGAATTGGTTATGGATCCTCAAAATCCCAAGAAGCTCATTGCTAATATGTGGCAATTTTATAGAAAGCCATGGCAGATGATATCGGGCGGAAGTTCTTCTGGAATATACATCACCTACGATGGCGGAGACCATTGGAAAAAGATAAGTTCAACTGAAGGTTTACCCGCTGGAAATTTAGGAAAATGTGGTTTAGCTATTTCGAAGTCTGATCCAAATATGGTTTATGCTTTGATAGAAGCAAAAGAAAATGGACTTTATAAATCAACAAATGGTGGAGACAATTGGACAAAGGTTATTGAAGATAAAGGATTTAATGGTAGACCCTTTTATTTTTATGAAATCTACGTAGATCCAACAAACTCAAACGTAATCTATAGTCTTCATACCTATTTAAATAAGTCCATCGACGGAGGTAAAACTTACAAGAGCATTGCTGACTATGGAAATGCCGTACATCCGGATCATCACGCATTTTGGATTGATCCTTCTAATCCAAATTATTTGCTTGAAGGTAATGATGGTGGATTAAACGTTTCTTATGATGCAGGTCAAACCTGGCAATTTATTCTGAATCTTCCTGTCGGTCAGTTTTATCACTTGAATGTTGATGATGATTTTCCTTATCATGTCTATGGAGGGATGCAGGACAATGGAACATGGGTTGGTCCGGGATTCACCCTATCTGCAGGAGGGATTCGCAATGGAGACTGGCAAGAAGTATATTTTGGTGATGGATTTGATGCGGCGCCAATTCCAAATAATAATCGATTTGGTTATGCCATGTCGCAGGGTGGTGATTTGATTAAATATGATATAATAACGGGAAAAACTGAATCTATTAGGCCTGTTCATCCAGAGGATAAACCATTGCGATTTAATTGGAATTCAGGAATGGCGATTGATCCTATGAATCCAAAAGGAATTTATTATGGATCACAGTTTCTTCACTATAGTTCAAATGAAGGTGTTGATTGGAAAATAATTTCTCCTGATTTAAGTACTAACGACACGATTCGTCAAGCAAAAGAATCCGGTGGATTGACCCCAGACATTACTGGCGCTGAAAATAATACAACTATAATCTCCATTGCGCCAAGTCCTATAGATGCTAAAGTTATCTGGGTTGGAACAGATGATGGAAATGTTCAATTAACTAGAGATGGTGGAGTGAGTTGGACGAATTGTATTGCAAATATTAAAAACGCACCTAAGGGAGCATGGATACCACAAATTGAAGTTTCCAGTCGAGATGCCGGAACTGCGTTTGTTGTGTTAAATAATTATCGCCAAAATGATTACAAGCCCTATTTATTTTATACAACGGACTTTGGAAAAACTTGGACAAACTTGGTAGACGAATCAAAAGTTAAACGATTCATTAATGCTGTAGTACAAGATAAGCTTGAGCCAAATTTATTGTTTGTTGGAGCGGATGATGGACTGTATATTTCCTTCGATCTTGGAAAAAACTGGAATCACTGGACGAATAATTTTCCTCAGGTTCAAATTCAGGATATGAAAATTCAAAACACATTTAATGATCTTGTCATCGCCACATTTGGACGTGCATTCTGGGTCTTAGATAATATTGAACCTCTTCGAAAAATATCAAGAAGTCAAGGAGCCATATTGAATCGTGAATTTGCAATTCTTGCGACTCCAGATGCTTACGACGTAAATTATAAATCCTTTGCTGGATCAAGATTTTATGCTCAGGCAGATTTTAATGGATCGAACAAAGCTGTAGGAGCTCAATTCATGATTAAAACAAATTTTGATGAAAAAAAATGGGATAAAAAAATAGACAGTGCAAAAATAAAAGACAAAAAAGCTCTGGTAAAAATTTATAATTCCAATCAAATATTAATTCGTGACTATAAATCAGAAGTGCCTGACACAGGAATTAGTATTATCAATTGGGGATTGGAGTCTAATGGATTAAAGCTTCCTAGCAAGACCGAAACGAAACCTGATAGTGACAAACCAGGAGGATCTAAAGTCGCAATTGGAAAATATAAAGTAGTATTAATTTGGAAAACATTTTCAGATTCAAGTTACTTCGAAGTAAAAAATGATCCGCGTTCTGAGTTCAATGATTTAGCAAGAAACAACCAGCAAAAAATTATTGATGAATTTAGATCATTTTGTGAGAAGACTGCAGACACTTATGAAAAAGTCCGGGACGCTAAAAAAGCTATAGATATTATAGAAAAAATGAGCAGCATACTTCCTGATTCAACTCAAAAGAACATTGCAAAACTTAATGAAGCACAACGAAAAAACATTTTGAATTTGGAAAATGAATTATTTGGTCCGGATGCAATAAAAGGACTAGAAAGAGATCCTGATGACATTATGTCGAATGTTTATGCCGCGATGAATTATGTGGTGAGCGCAGGAAATGTTATCGGATCAAATGCCAACAACAAGTTGAGAATATCTAAGGAGAAACTGAATTTAATCAATGAGAAGATGAATAAATATTTAAATTCAGAATTTGTAGAATATAAAATCAACATTGGCAAATTAAACTTAAGTCCCTTCAAAAACTAAGAACGAAGTAGGAGAGAACAGATTGCCTTAGTTTCTATTCCAAACTTCATCCTGGAGAAGGTTCTTCATTTTTTTATATTCTTCTCTGACCTTTATTAATTCTATCTGTTCAGATTCAATTTCCGTAGACACAATTTCTTTGTCGAGATTTTGAATAAGTTTATTAATTTTTCTGTACTTAAGATGTTTAATAATTTTCTCAATCTCATTGAATTGATATTCTTGATCGGTGTAATTATTTATCATGAAGATACCGTGTTTCTTTTCCCAATTTTCACTGTATAGAAATTGTGAAGTGCTCACTTCAATAGCGAATTCCACAACCTTATGATTTGCATGATGAATAAAGTAATTGATATCTATCGTTTTGCCAGTTTGAATTTGTCGAATGACATCTTCTATTATGCCAACATAGAATTCATTTTCGAACAATTGAATTACGTCTAGTATGTTGTCTGTAACGAATTGTGCCACACTTGAGTTTTGGTCTGCCCATGCTTGGTTTCCTGCCAAAACGAGAATTTTAGCAATCTCTCTTTCTTGAAATTCATCACCACTTTGAAATAAATGTTGAAGATCTTTTTTATAAGTAATTGTTTTCTCCCCCTCATCAAGAATCTGTTCATCTCTATCTAAAGCATCCCGTCTTTTGCGAAAACTAGTTTGTTTTAGTTCTTCACGAAGAATTTTATTGGTTGAATTAACGAGGGTAGTTTCATCAACCTTGAGATATTCAGCCGTTTGTTGCAGGTAGATGCTTCTCTTGATTGGGTCATCAATTTTGGCGATAATTGCAATGATCTCATTAATTGCATCCGCCTTTGCAATAGGATTATTGAGCGATTCTTTTTGCAGCAACTGCATTTTGAAAAGAATAAAATCTTTAGATTCTTCAACAAGAAAAGTTTCAAACTTTTCAGAACCGACTTTGCGCAAATAACTATCTGGATCGTCACCATCTGGTATGAGTGCAATTTGTACATTAAGACCTTCTTTAATCATAATGTCAATTCCACGAATTGCAGCTTTAATTCCTGCTGCATCACCATCATACAATATGGTTACATTCTGTGAATGTCTTGCAAGCAAGGAAGCTTGTTCTTCTGTCAATGAAGTTCCGGATGAGGCTACAACATTTTCAATTCCAGCCTGATGAAGAGACATGACATCCGTGTATCCTTCAACCAGAAGTACTCGGTTATTTTTACGAATCGAATTTTTAGCAAGATGAAGACCAAATAAGGTTTTGTTTTTTTTGTAAACCTCGCTTTCAGGTGAATTAATATATTTGGCAATCTTCACGTCCGAACTCATTATTCGTCCGGCGAAACCAATAACTTTTCCAGTCTGATTGTGTATTGGAAAGATTACTCTATTTCGAAAAAAATCTGTTCCGAAAGAATTGACCAAACCTAATTTCTGAAGTAATTCTCTGGAGTACAATTTTTTCGCTGCTACTTCAGCTAATTTTTTGCTGTCTTCTGGTGCAAAACCGATTTCAAATTTTCTTAGAGTGTGTTCAAGAAACCCACGCTCCTTGAAATAGGAAAGACCGATACTTTTTCCCGAATCTGTTTCCCACAATTGTTCCTGATAAAAATCTTTAGCCCAGGAATTAATAATATTCAAACTCTCGAGTTCTAAAGATTGAGTTCTGTCTTCCTCAGTTTGTGCGGTTTCCTCCAGTTGAATATTATAGCGTTTTGCTAAAGCGCGAATCGCTTCCGGGAAAGTGAGTTGTTCAATATCCATCATGAATTGAACAGGACCGCCGGCTTTGCTACATCCAAAACATTTATAAATATTTTTTGCAGGTGAAACAGTAAATGAAGGTGTTTTTTCTTTGTGAAATGGACAAAGACCAAGGAGGTTGGCTCCTCGATTTTTCAAATCGATATAAGAACGAACAATTTCTTCAATTCGCGCAGAATCTATTACCTTTTCAATACTGGATTGAAGTATCATGATTGATTTAATCCAAGTACGTTTTTCATTGTAAATACTCCAGACTTTCCTTTGATCCATTCTGCTGCTAGAACAGCTCCAAGGGCAAATCCTTCTCGTGTATAGGCATTATGACTTATACTGAGTTCATCAATTGAACTCTTGTATTTCACCTGATGATATCCAACGACATTTTCTTCTCGCTTAGCAACTATTTCTATACTGTCATTCTCAGACTTTTCATCCGATAAATTCCATTTTGTGTATTCGGAATTTTCTGCAATAATTTGTTGAACAAGGCTCACAGCAGTACCACTTGGACAGTCTTTTTTATGCGTGTGATGAATCTCTTCAATGCTGGGTATGTACTGAACGAGAGTTTTCATAATTCGTGCCAGGTAAGTATTTATTTCAAAAAGAACATTGACTCCGATACTAAAATTTGATGCCCAAAGTAATGCTCCGTCAATCTGTTCCTGATAATGTAACATTTCATTCCATTTTGATGTCCAACCTGTTGTTCCGGAAACAACCGGAGTATGATGTTCAAAACAAATTAATATGTTCTCTAAGGCACTTTCAGGTTGAGTAAATTCAATGGCGACATCACAATCATTCAAAAAATCTGCGAGCTGGTTCTTATTGGAGGAGGAAACTACAGCGCTAACAGTATGGCCACGTTGATTGCAAACGGTTTCTATGGTCTTGCCCATTTTTCCATAACCAATAAGGCAGATTCTCATTTAAACTTGAATTTTAGATTATTAATAGCGGGTAAAGTTAAGGTATTTTGGCTTGCTGTAAAAAGAATAGCTAGCTTATATTAAAGAATAAAATTATTTAATATCTTGAATATCAATACTATATGTTGCAAATCACACTTTTTTAGATTCACATTAATTTTATTTATTCTAAATTTTAGATTGGGATTTATAGCAATAGCACTTATATTTGCCCCGATCCTCTGAACATAATCATAAAGAAAAAATTGATTGTGATATGGGATGGTTTACTCGCCTCAAAGAGGGAATTTCAACAGCGACAAAGTTAAAGAAAGAAGCACCGGATGGACTTTGGTTCAAATGTCCGGACTGTAATGTCACGTCTACGACGATGAAATTAAAGGAGAATTATTTCAAATGTCCTGCTTGTAATTATCATACAAGAATTAGCTCAGATCAATATTTTAGCATCTTATTTGATGATCATTACGAGATCATGTTTGATAATTTGGAATCCTATGATTTTTTGAACTTTACAGATCTTCAACCCTATTCGAAAAGACTGGAAGATGCCAAAAAGAATTCCGGCAAAACAGACTCGATTAATGTTGCAATTGGCCACATTAATGATCTTCCAATAGTTGTCGCGGCAATGGATTTTAGCTTTATAGGTGGCTCAATGGGCTCCGTAATGGGCGAGAAAATAAGCCGAGGAATAGATCTGGCTATAGAAGAGAAAGCCGCTTTTATGATCATCTCTAAATCGGGAGGAGCAAGAATGATGGAATCTGCTTTTTCACTTATGCAGATGGCCAAAACTTCTGCTAAGCTAACCTTGCTGGCTAAGGCTAAATTACCTTATCTGTCCTTCCTTACTGACCCAACAACAGGAGGAGTAACCGCTTCTTTTGCCATGCTTGGGGATATTAATTTTTCTGAACCTAAGGCGCTCATAGGTTTTGCCGGACCGCGTGTTATAAAGGAAACTATTAAACGAGATCTTCCGGAGGGATTTCAGCGTTCTGAATTTTTATTAGACAATGGATTTCTTGACTTTATTATTGATCGCAAAGATCTTAAAGACACGATTGGAAATTTACAGAGTATACTTATGAATTCCAGTAATCATTCTTAGTAGATTTTAAGGATTGATAATTCGTTTTGATTAGAGCTTAATCGAAGATCAGATTTTCACTTATACTTGTTGCAATTTAAGCCTCGAATTTAGATATCGGAGTATCGAATGGAATTCTGAGTGTTATTCAGACTCTGCCTGATTAGACATGAGTATCTTTGTAAATAAAAGAAAGAATAATTAAGGAAAGTTATTGGGAATGTTTCGGAATACTTTCTAATAATAATTCCTTTTTACATGGAAGGAAATTGCCAAGCTTTTCTTTCTAACCCAAGTATTTCTAGTTTATTATATTTTGTGAAATCAACTCTTGATTTATTTGATTTTTTTCAAATTCCGTAAAATTATACGCACTTTTGAATGTTTTTTTTTGTAAATTTTAACACTTTTTAGTTAAACTTATTTCAGGGTAAGACATATTAAAAAAGCCTGACAATATCTTGAGGACCTGTCAGGCTTTTCTAATAGATTGATTGACATGTTCTATATAATAGTAATAGACAATCAACCATATAGAGGCTATTTTTTAATAAGTTGCCCTCTGATTTCACCACCAGGAAAAACTACAGAATGGATATTTACATAATAAAGACCAGCATTTAAATCTGCTTCCTGTGCTCCACTAAGTGCAGTACTTGTGAATGTAATTGGCGATACAATGCTTACAAATGGAAATAAAGCACTTCCATTAGTTCCTACGGCTCCCATATGTACGTGTCCTGCAGTAGCATTTACAACATTATGAGTGACATTAATTTTAAACACTTTTGTGTCCGTATTGAATGTCAGTGTAGCTGTTCCAGTTGCTGCTGAATTGTTTAAAGGAACTTCACTAGCTCCAATAAGAGTTGCCGAGTAAGTAACTTCAGTATTGTCATCCTTTTTGCAAGATGAAGGGCCTAAAATCACTAGTAATGCGAGTAATACGTTTGTTACTAATTTCATAAGATTTAATTTAATTATAAAAAATTTATTAATACGGAGTTTAAACTATCCATATTCTGCAAAGGAACGGAATTTATGCCATAGAACTGTTACAACTTTTTGCTTTAATGTTACAAGATTCCTAGATTGTTATCTTTTAGACAGAGCAAATAGTAAATGATTTCTTTCTATTCCTTAAATATGATCAATCATTTAATAAAAATCAATACAGAATCAGATTAGCTTTAGGTGTATTATTTTAGTATAAATCTTTGATTTATTTTCACAAGCTAACGGAGGCAGTTAGAAGAAGTCAGCAATTTTCATACTGACTGCTGAAGGAAGGCACAAAATTTCATAGGAAAGACTACGGTTTGCTTACCTACAAGATTTCATTTTCGCACCACTTTGTTCGAAACGTTAATATTATTGCTCAGTTAAGTTAATTTATGTTGCATATTTTTCTCGTTCAATTGTGGCTAAATTTTTTGGTTTATAAATTATGATTGTCAAAATGCCCCAAACGGTTATTAATATTCCCATGTAATTTACAATGTTTTTATCTGCAAGATCTGTAGTAAATGCGATGTCAACGGTTGAATGGAAAATTGCACAAATTAAAATGTTTGCTCTTGTAGAATTAAACAACCAAGTCAGCAAAATACTGCCAGTCAACAAACTGAAAACCCAGCCAAAAATTCCAGCCATGTCCATTGTGTTATAACCAGTCCGATAAAAGAATAGAGGCAAATGCCACAAGGCCCAAAAGAAGGTCAAGGCAATACTTGCTGTTAATGCATTCATTTTATTTTGAAGCCGTGGTAGCGCAAACCCACGCCATCCGACCTCTTCACCGATGCCAAAAAATATTAAGTTATAAATAAAAAAAGTCAAGAGATTAAAGTTTGGAAATTCATTGGTCGTTAATAGTCCTGTCAGAATTATTGGTTGGCTGTTAATGAAGTAATTTAAGAAAGATGCAATGATAGCTAGTAGAAACGGGCTGAATAATGCAATTGTCAAATAGATCAGAGGTTTTACTTGAAAGCATCGCTTTAATAGTGTTTTAATTCCTTCTGTTTTTAGAAAAATGAAAGTGGTCAAGAAGGAAGCAATCAAAGGTCCAAGTCCCCCAAATCCGTGATGAAAAGGTATAGTTGGTAAGTTCGTTAGTCCGAAAATGTTGGCATATAATGGGAACCAAATTGTCCACGAGATTAAGTATGCAAGCCCGAAAAATGTTAGTAGTTGTTTGCTCATTAAAATTTATTATTTGTGAAAACGATATAAAATCAATGAGTTTAACCAAAGCAATGGAAAAGCTAACAGCTTATATTTAAAATCTGAATGAAGGAGAAAATTTACAATTGTCATTGAACCTATTGAAGTGATTCCTGCAATTAAAATACTTCTAAATGCCCTTTTTGTAGCTTGCAAAAAGAAGTAATTGGATTAAAAGTTATTAGAAGTTCTATTGAAAAATTATAGTAACCCATTAAATATTTTTATTTTTTGCAAGCAATCATTTAATTGCGGAAAATATTCTATGTTAGTTGTGGAAGTTTTTTCAGATATATTTAAAATCTTGAGGAAATAAAGGAAGGTGTATCAAGAAATAAATACCTAATATAATAAGAACGAAGTGAACGGATACAAGTATTGATGGTGAATAGGGTTTTAGATTTTGTTTTAATTTAAATTAAAGCAGAAAATTCTGCCACTTAAAATTAAAAGCATCGGAATTGTAGAGGTTTGAAACTTATTGTTAATTGTTCCGTGAATGATCTCCGCTTTTCTTTTCCATATCCATTTATTTCATGTCGCATATTCCCATATCTTTCATGTCTTTCATCAATTTGGGGTGTTCCTTCATTGAATTTATCATCATTTTACATTTCTCTTTATCCATTTCAGACATCTCCATTGTTTTTCCCATCATCATTTTACACATATCTGAATCAATCATGCACATCTCCATCATGCTATCCATAATTTTTGTGCAGGTAGCTTTGTCTTCTTTCATCATGTCGCATGAAGTAGAAACAATGACTTCGCCATGTTTTGCTTTCATCGCTGTCATTATTTCTTTACTATAAGCATCGTTGTCCATTAATTCAGAAATTACTTTGGCTCTGCTGTCTGCATTGCTGAGTTCATTTCCTGAACTTTTACTGCATTGCGTAAACGAAAACATCGTTGCAATGGCAAAAAATAGGATAGTTATTTTTTTCATTTAGTTAATTTTTTAGTGGTAAGTTTTTATACTATAAAGGTGTATATTTTTAAGCGAATTGATATTATACAATTAAAATTTAGTGTTACATAATTTACATATTTAAATTGTTAGAATTTAGGAGGATCTTACTTTGGCGCGAATAGGATGTTTTTTGTGGTGATTATTTATTTTGTGAGGTGGCTTTATTTCTAAGAAAATTTATTTTTTTGTGTTTTATTTATTCAAATCGTAACGGTCTGAATTCATTACTTTTACCCAAGCCTTAACAAAGTCTTTTACAAACTTTTCTTTGTTGTCGTCTTGTGCATAAACTTCAGCGTAAGACCGTAAAATGGAATTTGAACCAAATATTAAATCAACTCGAGTTGCTGTCCATTTTGTAGTACCGGTTTTTCTGTCAACTATATGATATAGGTTTTCAGACACTGGTTTCCAAGTATATTTCATGTCTGTAATATTTACGAAAAAGTCATTGCTTAAGACACCTACTTTATCTGTAAATGCGCCATGTTTTGTGGCTCCATGATTTGTTCCTAAAACCCTCATGCCACCAATTAATACAGTCATTTCCGGAGCAGTTAATCCCATAAGTTGTGTTCTGTCGAGAAGTAGTTCTTCAGATTTTATATCATAGTCTTCTTTAAGCCAGTTTCTGTATCCATCATGTAGAGGTTCAAGAACATTGAACGATTCTATATCGGTTAATTCTTGTAATGCATCGCCTCGTCCTGCGTTAAAAGGAACCTTAATATTTACACCTGCTTCATTAGCTGCTTTTTCAATAGATGCGCTTCCACCCAACACAATCAAATCGGCAATGCTTACTTTTTTATTTAAACTAGCTTGAATTTCTCTCAATTTACTAAGAACTTTTTCAAGACGTTGTGGTTCATTGGCCTCCCAGTTTTTTTGAGGTGAAAGACTTATTCTTGCACCATTGGCTCCGCCTCTGTAATCTGAAGAACGGAAGGTTCTGGCGCTGTCCCAAGCAGTGTTGATGAGTTCAGTTCTTGTCAAGCCACTTTCAAGAAGTTTTGTTTTTAATTCTTCAATTTCGGTATCGCTTAATTTATAGTCAACTGTTGGAATTGGGTCTTGCCAAATTAAATCTTCTTTCGGTATATCTGGACCAAGGTAACGGCTCTTTGGACCTAAATCGCGGTGAGTTAATTTAAACCAGGCTTTTGCAAAAACGTCGGCAAAGTATTTAGGGTCTTTATAAAAATGTTCGGATATTTTTCGATACTCAGGATCCATTTTCATGGCCATATCCGCATCAGTCATAATCGGATTTCTGAGAACATTTGGAATATGAGCATCCAATGGTTTGTCTTCTTCTTTAATGTTAATGGGTTCCCATTGGAAAGCACCGGCAGGACTCTTTTTAGATTCCCATTCGTAAGTAAGTAAAAGGCGGAAATAATCATAGTCCCATTTGTCAGGGTGTGTTGTCCAGGCACCTTCTAAACCACTACTAACAGTATCTTCTGCATTGCCCTTTCCATTTGGATTCATCCAACCGAAATTTTGTGTTTCCAAATCAGCTCCCTCTGGACTTGACCCTAATTTCGAAGGATCTCCGTTTCCATGTGTCTTTCCAACTGTGTGTCCACCAGCAGTTAATGCTACGGTTTCCTCATCATTCATGGCCATTCGTTTGAAGGTTGTTCGAACGTCTTTAGCTGTTTTCAAAGGATCTGGTTTCCCATCTACACCTTCTGGATTTACATAAATTAATCCCATTTGAACGGCTGCCAATGGGTTTTCAAGTGATTCGCTATCCGAACTATTTGAGTAACGGTCTTTTGCAAGCCAATCCTTTTCCACACCCCAATAAACATCTTTTTCGGGATGCCAGATATCTTCTCTGCCTCCGGCAAATCCAAATGTTTCAAAGCCCATAGATTCATAGGCCATGTTTCCGGCTAAGATGATCAAATCTGCCCATGAAATTTTGTTTCCGTATTTCTTTTTGATTGGCCATAATAGTCTTCGCGCTTTATCCAGGTTTACATTGTCAGGCCAACTGTTAAGTGGAGCGAATCGTTGGTTTCCAGTATTACTTCCACCACGACCATCAGCAGTGCGATAGGTCCCCGCACTATGCCATGCCATTCGAATCATCAGTCCCCCATAATGGCCCCAGTCAGCAGGCCACCAGTCCTGACTTTCAGTCATCAGTTTTTTTATATCATTTTTAAGTGCTTCAAAATCAAGTTTTTTAAATTCCTCTCGATAATTTAAATCCTTATCTAAAGGATTTGTTTTTGTGTCGTGTTGATGCAAAATATCTAAGTTGAGCGCATTCGGCCACCAGTTCATTACGGAATTAATTGTTTCCGTGTTTGCTCCATGCATTACCGGGCATTTCCCACTTTTTAAATTGTTCATTGTATTTGTTTTAATTTATACATTAATGTTAAGTCTTTTCATAATCTTCTTTATACTGTTTGGGTATAGATTGTAGTTAGGTTTTCTAAGCTGACAAGCTTTTGAACTAGAATGAGGTTAATTTGAGAAGAATTAACTGTAGCTTGAAAACTAGCCATGATTTTCGCATTCATTTGTACTTTATTATTTAATAAATTCTACGTTGGTTTATATATGTTAGAAGAAATTAGCACCAAATGGTTGATTCATAAAATTGAATAGATTTTTTTGCCTGTAATTTAATTTATATTTTGGGCTTAACTTTCTTCAAAAATATCGTTCTTATAGGTAGTTAACCTTACATAATAATTCTCATTAATTACATATTTCACACAACAGATTGAAATAAATTGCGAAAGTCTGCAAAATATATAGTAATGCCACAAAGATTTAGCCAGTTATCAAGATGAAATTAATGAAATATATGTAGATTAGTATTGGATTCAAAGAAGTGATAAAGGACTTAGATTTACCAGAAAGAGGCTAAAATAGAAGTTTACTGCATTTCTTACAAATGAATGTTTTTGAATTACTAACACTTAGTGTCGCGAAATTTCTTTCTGCAATTTAACCCGCAATATGCAATAGAGTTTTGTAGTGAAAGGCAAAAGGTCAATAAAGACTGGTGCTCCCGGAGAATTTTTACCATGACTGAGCGATCCACGAAGTGGTGGCATACAACAGCTAAGTATTCGTTGCGTCCGTAGGACGAACAATGAATACTATGTTGC
>JBDTWI010000039.1:0-31059 GCA_040006775.1 Saprospiraceae bacterium | reverse complement strand
TTTTTTTGTCCATTTTGTTTACATTTTACTGTAAACCTATTTCAGGACGAGACAGGCGTGAGCCGAAATCCTTGAGGCACGAAGTGACACGGGATCATCAGCATAACAGTCCTCAGTCGTCAGTCGTCAGTCGTCAGTTGAGGCGGAGTCTTGGATCCTCGTTTACGGGACCGAAATCCTTGAGGCACGAAGAGCCTCGGGATCGTCAGTTTGAGCATCGTGAAAATCCATATGTTACGCAGTGGAACATGATCATCAACTAAAATAGTATTACTAAATTATATTTATGAATGGTCTAAAGGAGCGTTATATACAGCAGCGATTAAGGAAAGATTTTGAATCGGAATTGTAATAGAAACGAAATAGATGTGATTTAATAAGAAGTATAAAAGTTCGCATTATTTTATTACTAAGCAAGGAACACTTATGCTTCAATCCTATAGGTAACCAAAAGTATAATAAAATACAGCGATCAAAATCTTTCATTTCGGAAAGCAAATAATGAAAAATTGTAAGATAAATTCTTAAGCAAAGACATGCTGCCTTATAGAGCGCTGCGTTTTTGGTACTTTTTGCGCGACAAAAAGTACGAAGAACACGAACGAAGTGAGTTAAATATCTCGCAAAGCGAGATATTTAGACGTCAGTTTGAGCAAAATCCTAAACTATAATAGAATTAAAAAATAATGCATAAGAATGAACAAAAGAAGCGTTCTAAACAGCAGCGATTAAGAAAAGATATTGAAATATTTCATCTCCTTCAAATGCTTTCCTCATTATTAACTTCCTCATACACCAAATTCGATTCATATCCTTTTTGTACAAGATAATTGACTAATCTATTTTGTAAATTTGGTTTATTCCCAAGTTCATTTTTCTTTTTCAAAATGAGAATTTGGATTTGTTTGCGATAATCCACTTCGTTAATTTCTGAAAGTGACATTTGGATAAGATTATTGCCAATTCCTTTCAAAAATAAGTAATTTTTTATTTTAATTCTTCCCCAGTGGTTTTGACGAAATTTTCCGCGAACAATAGCTCTTGCAAATCTTTCTTCGTCAATATATTTTTCAAGAATTAAACTGACAATTATTTCATCTTGCCAATCATAATCTATTTTTAATTCACGCATTTTATTGATTACCTCCTGTTGACAGCGCTCCTGATAAGTGCAATATTTTTTGAGTTTTTCTAGAAAAATATCCTTGGAGGAATAAATTTTAGACATTATTTCTACTTACTACTTCATCAAAGATTTCAGTAATATCCTGTTCAGGATTGTGATGATGTACTTGTATTCCAAGCATTGCTGCAGATTCTGTGTTTTCTAATTTATCATCAAAAAATAAACTTTCATTGGCCACAATTCCGGCGTCTTTCAATACCAATTTATAAATAGCTGGATCTGGCTTTCTCAAATGCACATCATGTGACAAATAGACATGGTCAAAGTAATCTTCAAGATTTTTAATACCAAGATTGGTTCTCATTATGCGCAACACATTTCGCGCGTGAGTGATGTTTGTATTGCTGAGCAAAATAAGTTTGTACTTGGGGCGAAGCTGAACTAAGAAATTAAGTCTATGTATTGGAAAATCAAGCAACATCGAATTCCATATTTCATAATAAACATCGCCTTGAAGTACTTTTTTCGATCTTCTTTGCAATCTATTGAAAAATGCTTCTTCAGAGATCTCACCGCGTTCATAAGGAAAGAAAACTTCTTCATTAATATCTATACATAGATCCTGATTTAGGACTTCCTTTAGTCCATTGAAAGTTCTACTTTCATCAAGATTCAAAAGTACATTTCCGAAGTCGAAAATAATATTTTTAATCACGATAAGAATTGATTAGTTTTTATTGTATTGGATGCAAACGTTCTTTGCCTCTGTAAAAAATCTTAAAGCTTCCAGCCCTCCTTCACGTCCTACACCACTGGCATTCATTCCACCAAAAGGAGTGCGCAGATCTCTTACCAACCAACAATTGATCCAGACGATTCCTGTATTCAAATCTTGAGCAAGTCGATGTGCTCTATGTATGTTTTCTGTCCAAAGTGTAGCAGCCAAACCATAATTACTTGCATTGGCAAGTTGTAATGCTTCAGCTTCGGTTTTGAAAGTTTGAAGTGTAATTACTGGTCCAAATATTTCTTCTTGATTGGTTCTACAATCAGGACCTAAATTTTCAATAATAGTAGGCGCGACAAAATTTCCATTTGCACATTCATCCTTCATAATAATTTCCTCACCACCGAGTAAAATATGACCTCCTTCCGATTTAGCCAATTGAATGTAATCGAGAATTTTTTGTTTGTGTTCAGAAGAGATTAGCGCTGCATATTGAGTATTTGGATCCATTGGATCGCCAATCCGAAGTTTTGAAACTTTATCTATCAATTTTCTTTTGAATTCCTCATAAATTGATTCTTCAATTATAATTCTCGATCCACAAAGACAGATTTGTCCCTGATTAGAAAAAGCCAATCGCGCAACTTCACTGACGGTTTTTTCCAAATCACAATCGGCAAAAACAAGACAGGGATTTTTTCCTCCCAACTCGAGACTAAGTTTTTTAAACATCGGTCCTGCCAGAGCACTGATGGTTTGACCTGTTTTCGTTCCTCCTGTAAAAGAAATGGCCTTAATTCCAGGGTGAATGACAATACTATTTCCGACTTGAGAACCCAGTCCTTGCAAAATATTTAATACCCCATTTGGTAGACCTGCTCTACTCGCCAGTTCTCCAAGCATATAGGCTGTTGTTGGACTTAATTCAGAAGGTTTGGCTATTACACAATTTCCCATAGCTAGAGCAGGAGCAATTTTCCATGTGAAGAGATAAAGTGGTAAATTCCAGGGACTTATGCAGCCAACAACTCCAATTGGTTGTCGAAGAGTATAATTAATTCCATGGTTCATAGAATGACTTTCTGAAGCAAATTGCATAGCTGCGGTGGCAAAAAAACGAAAGTTTGCACTTGCTCTTGGAATTTCAATTTCTTTCGAAAGTTTCAGTGGTTTGCCTGTGTCAATGGTTTCTGCCAAAGCTAGATTTTCTGCTTCACTTTCAATTAAATCGGCAATTTTATTCAATATTCTAAACCGCTCTTCAGGCTTAGTATTTGACCAAGCATATTGTGCTTTGGATGCAGCTAAATAGGCCTTTTCAACATCTTCTGTGTCACCGGAAGCAATGACTGCAGTTTGCTTACCTGTAGCAGGATTTATTTTCTTCAACCATTGATTGTTTGTTGGATCTTGATATCGGCCGTCGATATAATGTTGAATGGACTTCATACTTATTTACAAAGGTGTATAAAACAAGAGGAATTTTGTATATTTTCCCTTGTTGTTGTAAGAAACAATCTCAACATTTTATGGTTTAAATGGCTAAAATGTTACTTCAGAGACGGCTAAGTACTCAGTTGTTGTATTAAATTCCTAATTTTGTACTGAATTTGGATCCAATTATGCAAAAATTCAAGGGTACAATCATTCCTATTGGAGGAAATGAGGATAAGGGAAGTGGTGTCAATGAAATGTACACTCTTCAGTTTATTGAAAAGGGAATTCTATCATCCATTTTGAAGGAATCCAAATTAACTGAAACAAGAGTTACAGTAATAACCACCGCTTCCAAGATCGCTGATGAAGTAGGTAAAAATTATACAGAAGCTTTTAGGGCATTAAAATGCAAGAATGTCCAGATTTTGGATATACGAAGTATTACTGAAGCCAACAGTCCTGCAAATCTCAAAATTATTGAAGACACAGATTGTCTCCTATTCTCCGGAGGAGATCAGTCTGAAATTGTAAAGCATATAAAAGGCACACTTATGCACGAGGTTTTCCTTCGAAAATTAAGAGAAACTGATTTTGTATTAGCAGGTACAAGCGCAGGGGCGATGTGTATGAGTTCAGAAATGATTGCTGGTGGTTCCAGTTCTGAAGCATTTAGAAAAGGCAATGTTAAAATGTCCAGGGGAATGGGATTCATTCCTGGAGCAATTATTGACTCACACTTTATCCAAAGAGGAAGATTTGGAAGACTTGCCGAAGCGCTAGCTCATTTTCCAAATTTATTGGGTATTGGGCTTTCTGAAGATACTGCAATCATAATTAAAGAATCGGAACACTGCAGGGTTATTGGTTCAGGAATGGTTATCTTATTTGATGCAACGCATTTAAGCCATAATAAAATCGATGAACTTGAAATTGGAACACCGCTTTCTATGTGCAATTTGGTTACTCATATTCTGGCTAATGGAGATGAGTTTTCACTTAAGAACAGATCTGTTAAGGTCTTATCTCTTGTTGAACAATTCGAATGGGAAAAGTAGACATTTAATCTTCAGGAAAAGAGTCTCGCAATTCAGGGATAGAAGAGCATTGTTTTCAATTTATAAACATGCCAAGTTATAAAAAGTATTTTGAGAAAGCAATTCGATTGTTGTTCAGGTGCCGGGAGTTAAATTAATCTTAGTGAGAAACTTTGATTGTTAATTTGGTTAAATACTAAATGTAATGAGATTTTTAATTTTATTTTCTTTATTAATAGGAAATACTTTGCTTGCACAGCAGAAAAATTGGGAAAGGATTAGGTCGATTGTCCCAATAATGTTAAGGTCATTTGATGCTGATAGTTCTGGAAATTATTTCTACTCTATGTATCATAGTCCAGTGGTTGTACTTGGAAATGTATTTTCTTTGAAACAAGAATCATTTCCCAGGATAAACGAAATAAGATTTAATTCATTTAATAATCATGTAGATGTATTCATAGATAAAGGTCAAGTACCAATTGTTGTGCATTCTAATACAGTATACATTTATCGTGATGACCAGTTTTCAATTGATACTAATAGATTGCCTAGCGGAAACTTCGATCAATTAAGATATGATGAAAATTCAAATCTCTATGCTCTTGATTGGAAATATATTTTTCGAAAAAAAAATGGATTGTATTCTTATGATTCTAAAAAACTTGCAGAGTTTTCAGATTGGATACAAGCTGCATTTATGTACAATCGAGACAGCAATTATCTTGTCATAAGTGAGTTTGAATCCAACAAAGCAGACATAGTACAGTTGAACTCAGAATCAGGAGAATACAAAGTACTTGTTAGTATTTATGCACCAATGAGAGAAGTTGATCAGTCTTTACTGTACAAGGATGGTAGATTTATTATACCTACTGATAGGGAAATATATTATTACAAAGATTATGGTAAATACTACATATCACCGGTCATTGATAGTGCGGATCAAAATTTAGGTAAAATCACTTCGCTAACTGCTGGTAAAGTCAATGGTGAGATCGTAGTGATTAAGGGTTCTAAGTTTTACTTCAGCTATGATGACTTAAAGACTTGGGTGCAGATAGGAGTATTGAACAATGGATTCCCAAAAGGGTTTGTTAAGAAATTAGTGGTTTGGGATAGCCTTCATGCAGTATCTGTAGTAGCTGATGATTGTGGCCATGATAGATTTTACATTTTTGATAGTTCGAAAAATAGGTGGAGACAGGATTATCAACCTGATTATGACAACAGTGATTTTTCGAGATTTGAGGTTGATGAGAACAATAATCTAATTGGTCAAGTGTTTACCTGTGGTTGGAATTTTAAAAATCAATTAGATTCAGTCTGGACTCCTATATATAATCCAGGTAAAATGATTGGTAACTTCGAGGGATACTTGCAAAATTATCTGATTACGGATAAAAAGGATTTTGGATTTAATGATTATACTTTATATTCGACTGAAGATTATGGTAAGACATGGGATCCTGTTCAAACTTTTCCAAATAGCATAAGAAGTTTAAATTATTTTGGAGAAGGATATATACTATTATCAACTACTTCTGGCAATAGTTACAACTTTTATGCTAGTAAAGATTTTGGAAAATCATTTAACTATTTAAACTCTACAAGCAGCGACAATTTCCCAATTGATAGATTAATGTTAGATTTTGATGGTAATCTGATAGCTCCTAACTTTGGATCATCAAGTTCACCCTTCTTCAAATTAAAGGAAGGATCTAAGAATTGGACTATCGATGAAAGGTTTAATAATCTTAAATGTAGAGGATTTGACTTTTCTGAAGATGGAAGATATTTTTTAGATATTGAGTTCAATGGCCAACGCGGAATATACACAACGTACAACTTTAAAAGCTTTAACAATATTACAGAAAAAATCGGCTATACTTTTGCGTATACCATCAAATACATGGGAAATGGAGAGTTAATTTTTTCAACAAATAACCATGATGGTATTCGAGGTGTTTACTATTCTAAAGACTATGGCGAATCTATTCAAGATGTTACGTATGATCTTCCATATTTTAGGGATGACATACAGTTTGGCTCTATAAGTGAATTCTATCTTGATAAAGAAAGAAAACTATATTTAACAATGAGTGATAATGGTATTTACAAGTTATCTAATGCTCTAACACCCGTTTATGTTAAAGACATTGAAGTGAATTCAATGAATATAATAATATATCCACAACCATCTAAATTTGAAATTAACATTTTAACTTCAAAAAATATTTTATTTGATCACTATAAGATTTTTGACTCAATTGGAAAGCAAATAAAAAGCGGTAAGTTAGAAAATAATCAAATCTTAATTAATGACCTTTTAATTGGAGTATATACCCTACAATTAATTCAAGATGATAAAGTTTTAAGGATATCTAGAATAATGAAGGTCTAAAAATAAAAATAAATTTTTTTAAACACCTGTCCAAAATAAGTTAGAATTTGGGTATCGATGCTAAATTGATGATAAAACTGGAATGGTGGAATTTAAGTTTGTGAAGATTGGTTTATCTATTATTACCGAAAAAGTTAGAACGCATAAAGTAACCAGAAAGAGTATAAAAGAATTAAATCTAAAATGATTTTTTGATTTTATAAAAACACTTATTAGTTATATTTAATGAAATTTTGGACAATCTTTTAAACAAGCATCTTAAAAGTATTTAATTATCCTTTTCAAATTTTCAATTTTTGAGGATAGGATTTTGTCACCTGAATTTTCGAATCAATGTAAATTTCAGAATTTATAGCGTTCCAAATTTCAATTAATTTTTAAGTTTATTGTTGCTTACTTATACTTCAATTTTCAATACTAACTTAATTCAGGCTTGCTCCCCTATAATTCATCGGTTCTAAGCAAGTCTAATTGTTAGAATTGTTCTATTTTTGGCCATCCAAAAAATAATACTTGAACCCAACAGATCTTAAGAATCCGGAATATTTTCATAAAGTAGTGGATTGCCAGTACGCATGTCCAGCGCATACGCCTGTGCCTGAGTACATTAGATTAATTGCTGCAGGGCGTTATACAGATGCTTATATGGTTAACTGGGAATCCAACGTTTTTCCAGGCATCCTTGGAAGGACCTGTGACCGTCCCTGCGAACCGGCATGTAGAAGAGGAAGATTAGGGGAGGAACCAGTTGCTATCTGTAGATTAAAGAGAGTTGCTGCAGACCTAAAATCAAATATTAAAGACTTCATTCCCGGACCTTCTGGCTTGAAAAATGGAAAGAAAATAGCCTTAGTAGGTGCAGGACCTGCTGCTTTGACTGTTGCAAGGGATTTAGCTCCTTTGGGTTATGAAATCCATGTTTATGATGAGCAGAAAGCAGGAGGAGGATTCATGCGCAGTCAGATCCCAAGTTTCAGGCTTCCGGAAGAAGTATTAGATGAAGAGGTTGGATATATCTTGGACATGGGAATAATTACCCATTTCAATCAGTATGTAGATAGTTTAAAGAATTTATTGGATCAAGATTATGATTCCATTTTTATAGGTAGCGGTGCCCCTAAAGGAAAAGATTTACAAATTCCTGGAAGAGATGAGGCGGCTGCCCAAATCCATATTGGAATCAATTGGCTGGCTAACGTAGCTTTTGAGCACAATACTAAAATTGGCAAGAAAGTATTGGTTATTGGTGGGGGTAATACTGCGATGGATTGTTGTAGAACTTCCCGCAGATTAGGAGGCGAAGATGTACGAGTTGTGGTAAGAAGTCCTTTTAATGAAATGAAAGCCTCCCCTTGGGAAATTGAAGATGCACAACATGAAGACATACCCTTCTATAATTGTCATTCCCCAAAAAGATTTGTACTTGAGAATGGCAAGCTAATAGGTATGGAATTCGAACTTGTAGAAGCCAAATATATTGATGGTAAAAGAAGTTTGACAACAACTGGTGAAATCGTTTTTATGGAAGCGGACGATGTGTTGCTTGCAATCGGTCAAGAGAATAGCTTTCCGTGGATCGAAAGAAATATTGGAATTGATTTTGATAAATGGGGTTTACCCGTAATCAATGAGAAAACTTTTCAGACAACAAATCCAAAAGTATTTGTTGGAGGCGATGCCGCTTTTGGTCCAAAAAATGTAATTACTGCAGTAGCGCATGGACATGAGGCAGCCATATCTATTGATCTTTTTTGCAGTTCAATAGATGTTCAAGAGCGTCCTGCACCAATGACCAATCTCTATCTGCAGAAAATGGGAATACATGAATGGTCTTATGATAATCAGACTTCTGACGATCTAAGATTCAAGGTGCCTCACGCAGATAAAAGTCTAGCATTGAAAGATCGCAAAATGGAAGTTGAGTTAGGCTTTGATGATCAACTTGCATTCAAGGAAGCTCAAAGATGTCTTAACTGTGATGTTCAAACCATTTTTACAGAAAGCCGTTGCATAGAATGCGATGCTTGTGTAGATATTTGTCCAACTACCTGTATAACTTTTACGGTGAATGGTGAAGAAGCGGACTTACGAGATCGATTGAATGCACCGGCTCCAATTAAAGAACAGGATTTATATGTTTCTGATGTCTTACCTACTCTAAGAGTAATGGTCAAAGATGAAAATTTATGTCTCCATTGCGGACTTTGTGCGGAACGTTGTCCAACCAATGCATGGGATATGCAAAAATATATTTACAACACCGCAAAAGCATGCAAATTATGAGTTCTGTTAAAATTGTAAATGACCTCGTATTGCGGTTTGCAAATGTAAATGGAACAGGATCTGCAAGTGCAAACAATATGTTTGCCAAGGCTGTATTTAGGATGGGAATTCCGGTTACACCAAAGAATATGTTTCCGTCAAACATTCAGGGTTTACCTACTTGGTATGAGGTTCGTGTCAGTGAAAAATCTTATCTTGGTAGAAGAGATGGAATTGACATCATGGTTGCCGTGAATAGTCAAAGTATGAAAGCAGATATTCATAATGTTCGACAAAATGGATATTTGATATTTGACTCCAGCAAAACTTTACATGATGAATTTATCCGTGAGGATATACACTACATAGGAATTCCTATGATGGAATTGAGTATTGCAAATTTTACAGATCCGAGACAGCACATGTTGATGAAGAATGTAATCTATCTGGGTGGTTTGTGTGCTCTACTGGGAATGGAAGTTGAAGTTTTCGAAAAATTAATTCAAGAACAGTTTGCTAAAAAAGAAAAATTAATTCCTGTAAATATAAAAGCTTTTCATTTGGGGTTTGATTATGCAGCGGAACATTTTTCTTGTCCACTTCCTTATTGTTTAGAAAGGAGAAATCTGAATAAAGATAAAATTTTAACAGACGGCAATAACGCCTGCGGACTAGCAGCAATGTTTGCGGGAGCTACTGTTGGTTCCTGGTATCCAATTACGCCAAGTACTAGTCTGATGAATGCTTTTGAAAAATGGTGTAATAAATATCGGATTGACAAAGAGACCGGAAAAAAGAATTTTGCAATCGTTCAGGCTGAAGATGAATTGGCGGCTATAGGCATGGTTTTGGGAGCTTCATGGAATGGTGCAAGATCATTTACTTCTACAAGTGGTCCCGGACTCTCCTTAATGAGTGAATTTTTGGGATTAAGTTATTTTGCAGAGATACCAGCTGTCTTAGTGGATGTTCAGAGAAGTGGACCTTCTACCGGAATGCCAACAAGAACACAGCAATCTGATGTGCTTTCTGCAGCATATGCTTCACACGGAGATACCAAACACATTTTGTTGATTCCCTCTACACCTAAAGAGTGTTTTGATATGACTATTGAAGCGTTTGATCTTGCAGAATATTTTCAAACTGCTGTTATAATGCTCTCTGATCTTGATCTTGGAATGAACGATCATCTAACAGAGCCTTTTCAATGGGATGAGTCTCGATTATACAATCGCGGAAAAGTGATGAGTGCGGAAGATTTGGAAAGAGTAAAAGTATGGGGAAGATATCTTGACATAGACGGTGATGGAATTCCTTATCGTACAATTCCAGGTACTCATCCAACCAAAGGTTCGTTTTTTACAAGAGGATCATCACATGATCCAATGGCAACGTATACAGAGGATGGAGATGTTTATGCAGAAGGAATGGATAGACTCATGTTAAAGTGGGAAACTATAAAATCAAAAGTTCCTGAAGCGGAAATAGTAAGAAGAGAAAGCAAGAACAAAGAAGCTATAGTGTATTATGGAACATCTTCATATTCTGCAATCGAAGCAATGGATTTATTAGAAGAAAAAGGAATTCATTTGAATGCTTTGCGTTTGCGTTCATTTCCTTTTACACAAAATGCAATAGATTTTATTAATGAGCATGATACGATTTATCTTATTGAACAAAATCGAGATGCACAAATGCGCTCTCTATTGCTGATTGAAAATGACGTAACACCTTCTAAAATAAAAAAAGTATTACAATTTAATGGAATGCCAATTACTGCACAACATATTATGGATTGTATATTAAATTTAAAGAAATAAATTTTGACAACTAAAGCATGACATACGCTCGTCCAACATTTAGAAATCCAGATATTCCATTAAATAGTAAAGGTCGTTCTCGCAAAGAATACGAAGGTGCAATATCAACTTTGTGTGCCGGATGTGGACACGATTCCATTTCTGCTGCATTGGTTCAAGCTTGCTTTGAAATGGCCATTGAACCACATCTTTTAGCGAAACTTTCAGGTATTGGTTGTTCCTCCAAAACACCTGCTTACTTTCTTGGAAAGTCACACGGATTTAATTCTGTTCATGGGAGAATGCCTTCAGTAGCAACCGGGGCGGTCATGGCAAATAGAGATCTAATCTACCTAGGCGTTTCAGGTGATGGCGATACAGCTTCAATAGGTATGGGGCAATTTGTGCATGCAATTCGCAGAAACTTAAACATCCTTTATATTGTCATGAACAATGGTTGTTATGGTTTGACGAAAGGTCAGGATTCGGCAACTGCAGATGCCGGTTCAATTAATAAATCCGGTATTGAGAATCAATTTCAATCCATTGATCTATGTGGATTGAGTTTAGAATTAGGAGCAACATTTGTCGCCAGAAGTTTTTCAGGAGATAAATCACAACTTATTCCTCTTATTAAAGCAGGATTGAAGCATCCAGGTTTTGCATTGATTGATGTTATTTCTCCGTGTGTTACTTTTAATAACAATGTGGGCAGCACCAAGTCGTATGATTATTCGAGAGAACATATGGAAGCTACTTCTGCAATTGATTTAGTTCCTTTTAAAGAAGAAATATTACACCAACAAGATTCAGGAAGTCTTAAGTATATTCCGCTTCATGACGAATCTATTATTGCGTTGAATAAGCTTGCTGCAGAATGGGATCCAATGGATAAAACTTCAGCATCAAATAAATTAATGGAATCTAAATTGAAAAATGAAATTCTAACTGGCCTTATATATATTGATACGGAGAGTAAGGATTTGCACAGCTTGATGAATACTTCGGATGTTCCATTAAATAAGTTGACACAGAAAGTCCTTACACCAACAAATGAGGTGTTGCAGAAAATAAATGAATCTTATAGGTAATACTTAATCATCAGTTGAGGCGTCAGCCGAAATCCTCGGGTAACGAAGTTACACTGGATCGTCAGTTTGAGCGCAGTCTTGGATCCTCGTTCACGGGACGAAAATTCTCGTGGCACGCAGTGACACGGGATCATCAGTCGAAGCACAGCGGAGATCCTCGAGTTACGAAGTGACACGAGATCGTCAGTTTGACAAAGTTGGACAGGAAAGTTTTGGATGTCTTTGACCTTACAAAAAAACAAAATAATTTGCACCTTTGTTAGATGGATAAACAGTTAGAAAAATATTGTCCAAACTGCAATAAGGCTTTCACTTGTAAGAGGGATGACATCGTAAACTGTCAATGCTATAATATAGTGCTAAGTGAAGCTACCAAAGCTTTTTTACTAAAAACAAATTTTGGATGTTTATGTAAGGAATGTTTGAATAAGTTCAATCAAATTACAGAATTGACTAAAGAACTTTCGTTTCCTACGAAGCCAGAAATGCTTGTAGAAGGATTGCATTATTACAAGGAAGATAACTATTTAGTGTTTACTGAAATTTATCATCTCTTACGTGGATTTTGTTGTAAAAATGATTGCAGGCATTGTGTGTATGGTTATAAAAAGTAAGTCAATTCTTTATAAAGTGAAAAATAAATTTTATTTTCCAATAAAATATGGAATTACTTAGTAAACTAATATTTCTTCATGTAGATTTTTTCTACCAGCCCAATATCCATGCAAAAATTAAAGGTGCAACAATTGTCGCATCACTTTCTACAATAAATTTAGGGGTATGAATGTCTAATTTTCCCCAGGTTATTTTTTCATTGGGAACTGCTCCAGAATAAGAGCCATAGGAGGTTGTTGAATCAGAGATCTGACAAAAGTAAGACCAGAAAGGAACGTCTTTCCATTCAAGATCCTGATACATCATAGGAACAACGCAGATCGGAAAATCACCGGCAATGCCACCACCAATTTGAAAGAAGCCAACTCCTTTGCCGGATGAATTATTGCGATACCACTTGGAAAGTTCGACCATGTATTCAATACCACTTTTCATGGTACTTGCATGAATTTCTCCTTTGATGACATAGGAGGCAAAAATATTTCCCATAGTACTGTCTTCCCAACCTGGGCAAATGATAAGAAGATTTTTTTCTGCTGCAGCAATCATCCAAGAATTCTTTGGATCGATTTCATAATATTGTTCAAGTACACCGCTTAGAATCATCTGATACATATATTCATGTGGAAGATATCTTTCACCGTTGTCATTTGCTTTTTTCCATAATGCATGGATATGTTTTTGCAATCTTCGGAATGCTTCTTCTTCTGGGATACAGGTATCCGTTACTCTGTTTAATCCTTGTTCGAGCAAATCCCATTCTTCCTTAGGAGTAAGATCGCGATAGTTTGGAATTCTTTTGTAATGAGAATGAGCCACAAGATTCATTAGATCTTCTTCAAGATTTGCACCGGTGCAAGAAATAATATCGACTTTATTTTGTCTTATCATTTCAGCTAATGAGACACCTAATTCTGCAGTACTCATAGCACCTGCGAGTGTGATCATCATCTTTCCACCTTCAGTAAGATGTGTTTCATATCCTTTGGCTGCATCTACCAAAGCAGCTGCATTAAAATGTCTATAATGATGTTGGATAAACTGAGAGATAGGTCCTTTATTCATCTTTATTTTTTCTATTTTTTCTTTCAAAATAAAAAGCAAGCATCTTGTAATAGAGCTTTGCTGTTAAAAAATCAGGAGCAGGATTATTTGGATTTGGAGCGAGCTCAACAATATCAAAGCCTACAACATTTTTTCTGCTAAAGATCATTCTGAGATATTGAAGAATTGGATACCATTCCAAACCACCAGGTTCTGGAGTTCCAGTACTCGGCATAATTGATGAATCAAAAACGTCAAGATCTAAAGTGATGTAAACAGGATCGGTCATTTTTTTTATGGATTCTTCCATCCAATAATCGTTGTCTACTATGTTGTGTGCAAAATAACATTTGTCTTCTTCCAGATATTCTCTTTCAGAAATATCCATGCTGCGAATACCAACTTGTATAAGGTTACAGTCTCTCTGAGCTTCTGCAACTGCACAGGCATGGTTGTATTTACTTCCATGAAAACTTTGTCTTAGATCTGTATGTGCATCCAATTGCACAACGGTTAGTTTCGGATATTTTTCTGCAAATGCTCTCAGAATTCCAATACTCACGGAATGTTCTCCACCAAAAAAGCTCAACAATTTTCCTGTAGTTAAGAGTTCTTTTGTTTTTTTATAAACTTTCTTCACCATTTGATCAGGTGTATCTCCTTTCACGACTAATGCTTTCTCTAAAAAAATTCCATTTTTATATGGTTCAGAACTTGTTTCAATATCATAAAGTTCCATATTTTCAGAAGCGTAAAGAAAGGCTTGGAATCCCTTATCTGCACCTTTTCCCCAGGTACTTGTACCATCGTAAGGAATAGATGTCAGTATGACAGCAGATTTTTTAGGGTGTGCATAGTTCACCGGTATTCCAGCATAAGTTTTGGTCGATAATTTATACGGATTCTTCATATGGTTTTTAAAACATTAGAACTTTTTGTAAAGTTCAGTCTTGAGTAATAAATAATCAATATCAATAAATTTATAAGTTTTGAATCAAAACTTATAATTCCTAACTCTTAATTGTAGCCCAATATTTTAAGCATGTCCTTTGCATTCTGTTCTTCATTGTACACCCAATCTATAAGATTTCCATAATCATCTCTGTCTACTATGATATGTTTAGGAGAAGGGATAAGGCAGTGTTTAATTCCTCCGTATCCGGAAAGTGCATCTTGATAAGCTCCTGTGTGAAAAAATCCTAGATAAAGTGGTTCTTTTTCTAGTCGGTCATAAGCTGGTAAAAACAATTGTTGGTTCTGTGCTTCATAATTATAATAATCCGAATTGTCACAGGTTAGTCCGCCAATATTAACCCTTCTATATTCATTATGCCATTTGTTGATTGGCAATAAAATGAAGCGTTCTGCGATTCCCCAACTATCCGGCAAAGTATTCATCAGGGAATTGTCAACCATGTACCAAATCTCAGAATCATTCTGTTGTTTCTGTTCAAGTATTGAAAAAATACTCGCACCACTTTCTCCGACAGAATATTTTCCAAATTCTGTAAAGATGTCCGGTTCATCTATATCATCTTCATCACAAGCTTCCTTTATGATCTTGACAATTTGGGAGATCATGTATTTATAGTCGTATTCGAAACCTAAGGAATTTCGAATTGGCAAACCGCCACCAATATTTATTGCTGTTAAACTAGGAAATATTTTTTTAAGTTCTACATAAGTTTTAATACCTTTTTTTAATTCACCCCAATAATAAGTGGTGTCTTTTATTCCTGTGTCAACGAAGAAATGAAGCATGAACAATTCAAACTTAGATTTCTTTTTAAATTTCTCTTTACAAAAATTAATAATATCAGAGGAACGAATTCCTAATCTGGAGGTGTAGAATTCAAATTTCGGTTCTTCTTCAGTGGCAACTCGAACACCTACTTTGCATTTCTTCGTAATCATCTTCTCATAGTAATCCAATTCATAGATGTTGTCTAAGACTGGGATTACATTTTTAAAGCCACTATTGATTAAGTTGGAAATGTTATGCAGATATTGTTTGGTTTTGAATCCATTGTTGACGATGATTCTATCCTTATCGATCTTCCCATTTTTATAAAGACTCATTATGAGGTCAATATCGAAAGCAGAAGAAGTTTCTAATTGTACATCATGTTGTAAGACCTCTTCCATTACGTAACTAAAGTGGCAGGTCTTGGTGCAATAACAATAAAAATACTTTCCCCGATAGGATTCTGCCTTTATTGATTTGTTAAAAAGATTTTTAGCTTTTTTAATTTGATCACCAATTTTAGGAAGATAGGTCATCTTAAACGGTGTTCCATGTTTCTCAATAAGATTCATTATAGGAATACCATTAAAAATCAATTGGTCTTTCTCCAAATCAAAGCCATCCTGTGGGAAGTAATAACTTTGGTCAATAAGATCAAAATACTTATTATGCATACTTGAATAGGAAATTAATTATTGAAAAAATACAGACTCTTTTGCTTTTATGCAATTTATGAATCAATATTCGATTCTTATTTTTGAATGAGGAAATGTTCTTCAATTATTGTGGAAAACCATTGTTGTACCAACAAGTTAGGTTTTTTATTAAATCTGTATCTAATTTAGGAAATCCTTGTGGCATCTCTATGCATCCGGCATTATGATTGATGCTGCACAAGAATTGATTTGATGCTTTTTTCAAGTAGTTTGAGGAAGTCTGATAAGTTGAAAAATCAACATTACCTGCCAGAGTGCTGCTTTCATGACAACCTGAAAATGCACAGGAATTATTCAGAATATTTGAAACAGTTGTATTGTAAGTTGCAACTACTCCTGAACAGTCCACAGAAGAGGACGAGTCATCTCCACAGGCCGCTAAGAAAGCAATAAAAAGCACTAAAATTGTTCTATTAAGAATATTTAACATATGTTCTCTTATTTTAAGTTCGCAAATTTACAAGGACTTTTGGATTGTACAAGATAAAATATTGAAGCTAATTCAGCTTCATAGCGTAAGTTTACACAAAGAACCAATTCAGCTAAATGATATCAAGATTATTAAGAAGAAAAATTATAAAGCCGGCGAATCATGAGGAGAATGATGAGCATAATTTGCATAGAGTACTTGGTGTTAGGGATCTCACTGCACTCGGAATAGCTGCAATAATTGGCGCAGGGATCTTTAGTACGATCGGAACTGCAGCATTTGAAGGAGGACCAGGTGTGATCTTTCTCTTTTTATTTACTGCAATAGCCTGTGGATTTGCAGCCTTCTGTTATGCTGAATTTTCGAGTATGGTTCCTGTTTCAGGAAGCGCTTATACCTACTCTTACATTGCTTTTGGGGAGTTAATGGCTTGGATAATCGGTTGGGCCTTAATTATGGAATATTCAGTAGGAAATATAACCGTTGCTATTTCATGGAGTGATTATTTCTGTGGACTTCTGAGCAACATGGGAGTAAATGTACCTCAATGGATGCAAATGGATTGGTTTACGGCACACAACGGATTTATGGAAGCAAGCAAGAACCTGGAAACAGGTCTGAAATTAGATGCTCTTTCGGATAATTTGAAAAATTCTTATCTGGCATATTCTCAAGCACCACTGTTAGGGTCATTTCATTTTGTGGCAGATCTTCCAGCTTTATTGATTATCATAATAATTTCAACGCTTGTCTATGTAGGGATTAAGGAAAGTAAGAATGCAAGCAATCTCATGGTTTTGGTAAAGCTTGCCATAGTTTTTATCGTCATTATTGTTGGTGTTTTTTATGTACAATCTAGTAATTGGAGTCCTTTTATGCCCAATGGTGTTGGTGGAGTACTCAAAGGAGTATCCGCAGTTTTCTTTGCCTATATAGGGTTTGATGCCATATCCACCACCGCTGAAGAATGTAAGAATCCTCAGAAAGATCTTCCGTTGAGTATGATGTATTCAATAATCATTTGTACAGTACTCTATATTCTAATTGCATTGGTATTAACCGGAATGGTGAGTTATAAAGAACTCAATGTTGGAGATCCATTGGCTCATGTATTTGACAAACTACACTTGGATTGGATAAGCGGATTAATTAGTGTGAGTGCAATTTTTGCAATGGCAAGTGTGCTTTTGGTTTTTCAAATTGGACAACCAAGAATTTGGATGGCAATGAGCAGAGATGGGCTTCTTCCTCCAGTATTTAAGAAATTACATCCCAAATTTAAGACTCCTTCTTTCGCTACTATTGTTACAGGCTTTGTCGTAGCAATTCCAGCTCTTTTTCTAAATCTTACTACTGTAACAGATCTTTGTAGTATTGGAACATTATTCGCATTCGTACTAGTCTGTGGTGGAATATTGCTTGTACACAAAAAGCCGGGATTGCCTGAAGGCAGATTTAAAACGCCTTACATCAATTCGAGATATATTCTTCCTCTAATGGTATTGATTTCCTCTATTTTTATTTGGAAGGAACATCGCGAACTCTACACTGATTTTATTACAAATGAAAAAGAAGTTATTGATATAGATGCTATTCTTCAAAAATGTGATACTAATCAAATCAGTTTTTTGAACAATTCAACGATGTATTACCATGGTAAAGAATGGGTTGCCGCCGGCTCTAATTTACCGGACTATTTAAAGAGTCTGTCAGATAAAGAATTTAGGCAAACCTTTATTAAATATGCAATTCCCTATGAAAGTTATTTTGTGACAGATTGGAGTTCGTTCTACAATAAAATTCCAATGTGGATATGGTTAATCACATTAATCTTGCTAAGCATTGCAGCCTTCCTGAATAGTTTTTCACTTATTCCGGTTCTTGGAGTAATAAGTTGTTTGTACATGATGGCACAGATTCCGCTTCACAATTGGATTGGATTTGGAATTTGGTTAGTTGTAGGACTCGTTATTTATTTTGCTTATGGTTTTCATCATAGTAAATTGGCAAATGCAGAATCATAAGTTGTAATACATTACTAAAGAAAGGAACAGGATTTTTGCTTTTATTAAAAAGCTCATTGCATAGTTTGGGATTATGACTTCATAAGTGCTACTATTTTTTCTAATACTGTTTCCCAGCCCTTCCATTCTGCATGATAGTCCATTGAACTATTGTGCCAGACTATATGTACGCATCCCTTATATTTTTTGCATTGCTGAATGAGAAAGTTTAAATCATTAAAGATGTAGCTTGGATCTACTTTTAAGTATTTTAGATATGTTCTATCCATTACTATAACAGGATTGATGATTAGATCAGTTACTCTATTATTCTGAATATCAAAATAGTAAAATGGGTGAGAAGTTCCCGATCTAAATCCTGAATCATCTGCGTAAAGCATACTGTAATCCTCTTTAATTCCAGACTTTTCAAGAGCAATAAAAGTATCTGGTAATAGAAATCTAAGATAATGTTGACGACTACAGGTAATCGATTTCTGAGCTATTCTTTCTAGTTCTTTTTTTTGTCTTTGAATGAGTTGTGTTTGTTCTGAAGTTCGGTATGATGGATGAAGTCCCAGCCTCGCCTTATCTGCAATTCTTCGGATCAACTTAATCATTTCAGGATGAGAAAGATTGTGATTAGGATCGAATTTAGGGTCATCTCCATTGAGTATAAAAAAAATAAGCTCCTGTTTATTTAATGGGAGTTGTAAAATTTCATCAAAACTATCATAAGGATCTTTGGAACCTAATGCAATGCACGAAAATCTTTCTTTGGCTTCTTGAAATTTGAATAGTAGCAGATCTCTAAAAATAGCAGCGTAAGATTTCCATAGGGATTTGTTGCTGTATTTCCATGCTTGATCTACATCTATTCCGAGACTTGATTTATACACTGTGCTTCTCTGAAAGGAAGAATTGAATTTTTCATTTATTTTTTGTACAAAAAGATCCACCCATTCATCAACCAAAGGTCTTTTGTATTCTTTGCCATGAGCAAATATGGAATATGTTGACAGGAATCTTCCATGTTCATCTCGGCGGTGATTTATTTTTTCTTCGAATCTGCTCAACATCCAAAAAATTGCAGCAAACAAATCGAATCCCAAATCATCCTCTTCTACATTTGGAAAAAGAATGCAATTTGATTTCTGATATTCAATCTTAGCTAATTCAAGTTTTTCTATATTATTTAATTTTTCGTTAGACCAAATGAAGAATTCGAGAGGATCGATTCGACTTTGGCTATAATTTATTTTGAATTCTTTTGCATGTCTGTAATATTCTTCGGAATGACAAAATTCAAATTCTAAAGCAACAAATTGAGGGGTAATAAAGTCAATAACATATTGAAGACTTTTTGATGAATTTGGGCAAAAAAATAGTAATTTAGACATGAAGTTGGGCAAAATTAATATTGGGTCTTATCAAAAGTACTTATATTGAGTCGAATTATGGTTCGTATTTCTATTTTGGCTATATTAATGTGCATTTTGAATGCAAACGCGGTTTGTGCACAATCTATAGAAATTCCTAATACAATTAGAAAAGGTGTCATTTATAAGAATGAACGATCATTTGATCTTGGAATACAAACTAATGGTTACTATTTCGGATACAACAGAGGTAAAATTTCCAAGTATTATTTGACAAAATACCTTCATATGGATCTTGGGCATCTCAAAGACTCCAGAGAATTAAAAATTAATCAGAGTAATATATCTTCTAATCTTTCCGGTAATTACACTTATGGTAAACAGAATGATCTTTGGAATATTCGAGTTGGAAGAGGACTTGTAAGATATTATTCTGAGAAAGCCAGAAAGAAAGGTGTAGCAATTGGACTGCGTATGGAAGCAGGGCTATTGGTTGGTCTAATAAAACCCTATTATTTACAAGTAAGGGAACGCAGGGATAATGTTGACTATGTGTTTAGTATTCGCTATTCAGAAGAACGTAAAGATCAATTTTTAAATAAAGAAAACATCCTTGGTGCCTCAGGTTTTAGATATGGATTTGGCCAATTAAGTGTAATTCCCGGAGCTTTTGGGAGAATTGGTTTAAGTTTTGATCCCGGAGCATTTGAAAAAATGGTTAGAGCTTTAAATTTTGGTCTTAGCCTAGATGTATATTCTAAAAAAGTGCCCATTCTTATTACACAAAAGAACCGCTTTATCTTCGCAAATTTTTTCCTGAATATTCAATTTGGGAAAAGGAACTAAATCCTCTTTATTTTTATCAAAGCAAATTACCAAAGCAAGGTGAAGGGAAACACTCTGCTCCGGTAACTTAGCCTAATTTTAGAATTGATAACTTATAAAATAGACTTTCTAAATGGTCAATTCTAAAATCATCAAAACCGTGTTATTAAGAGGGTAAATCAAATTCAAAACAAAAATAGTTTTCAGATTTAAGCCAATTTAGCCGATTATAACAAAAACACATATTTATTTATTATATATGAAGAAAGACTTGAAATGAGCCTTAGCCTTATTTTAAGAATAGCTTTGTTACCTTTGTCTTATGCAAGATCTTCCTGTAATTTCAAACTTAGAATTAAGGCCTCGCAAGCCCGATTGGTTGCGAGTCAAACTCCCCATTGGAGAGGAATATAGGAAGGTTAGAAGAATTGTAGATGAATACAAACTCAATACCATTTGCCAAAGTGGAAATTGTCCAAACATGGGTGAATGTTGGGGAGCCGGAACGGCCACATTTATGATACTTGGGGATGTTTGCACCCGATCGTGTAGCTTCTGTGCCGTTAAGACAGGAAGACCGAAAGAGTATGACGTGGAGGAGCCATCTCGTGTTGCTGAAGCCATCAAATTAATGGGTGTCAAACATGCTGTTATAACTTCCGTAAACAGAGATGAATTACTAGATTCAGGAGCAGAAATTTGGTATCAAACAGTAAGTCAAACAAAGCAATTAAGTCCGGAAACCACCATTGAAACATTGATACCTGATGTAAAAGCCAGATGGGAAGCATTGGAAAGAATTATAAGTGCCGGTCAGGAAGTCGTCTCACACAACATGGAGACCGTCGAAAGACTATACCGTATTGTCAGGCCTCAAGCCAGATATGAGAGAAGCTTAGAGCAGATTCAACGAACCAAAAAATATGGTAAAAGGACTAAATCTGGAATCATGTTGGGCTTGGGTGAAAAGAAGGACGAAGTTTCAAAAGCTATGGATGATTTGGTCTATCATGGCTGTGATGTGCTAACGCTAGGACAATACCTTCAGCCTACAAAAATGCACCTGGAAGTTGCAGAATTCATTCATCCTGAACTATTTGCAGAGTATAAAGAACTAGGACTATCCAAAGGTTTTAATTATGTCGAAAGCGGACCTCTAGTCCGTTCTAGCTATCATTCTGAAAGACATCTCCTTTGAGATAGACAGTCAATTATGAAAAGTTAGTATCTTGTGTGTCTAATCACGTGATAATCAGGGATTACCCTGAGAACATTTCAAGATAATTTATGTCATTTTGCATTTTATTTTATAATCATATCTTTTTATGCTAAGGAGTTCATTCTGTTTATTATTTGGAATTTTGGGATTCGCAATTGGTTTATCCGGTCAGGCGTTATTATATGTTGTCAATTCACCAAATGACGTTAATGATGGTGTTTGTGATGGAGTACATTGTAGTTTGAGAGAGGCAATACTCGCTTCCGAAGCGGATAATCGTGAAAGTTTGATAACTTTTAATATTCCGGGAGCAGGACCTTATACTATAAATCCTTCAGGTACTTTTCCAACTATCAATGGGGATAGTACTTCAATTATAGCTTCAAGAACTCCGGGTTCTGAAATCATTATTGATTTCGGATATAGAGTTTTTGGCGGTTTAACGTTTTTACAGATAAATGGAAATAATACTACAATTAAGGGTATCCATTTTACGAAAATGAATTATGTGGACAACAATGACCACATTCTAAGAGTTGGAAATATCGCGAAGAACTCAAGAGAAATGCTTATTGATTCCTGTAGTTTCTACTATGACGCTACACCTCCAGTTGGTGGAATCGATAATAGATCAATTGATGTTGTTCTCGCTTCTAATTTAAAAATTAACTTTTCAGCTTTTGGAACTGATCTGGTTAAATCTGGAGTCTTTCTGACCAATGGTTCCATTTTTGTAGAAGCAAGTCAGGATACCAATTCTTTCACAGTATCTAATTGTGTATTTGTAACTAAAAAAGATGCCATCTTAGCAAGAGGTGGAAATGGATTAATTCAAAAGAATATATTTGGTGCATATGATACAACGAAATCTCTGAATTTTCTAGATCCCAACTATGCAGTTTTATTGGAAGGTGGTTCAAAATATTTAGTGGATAATAATTTTTTTATAGGACAATTGATCAATGGAATATTTACTTCTGATATAATTGGTTTAACTGAAATTACAAACAATAGATTTTACAACGGTAACACTGATATTGAACTTACTAAGAACAGCAATGCTACATTTGGTATTCACAATAATTATGGAAGAAATGGCTTGAGTTTTATTCGTTGCAGTATGGCGGGTGGTTATTCATTAAATTTGGATGACAACAATATTTCTCAGTATGACAATTTTTATAGGAATGATCTAGATCCTGCAATAAGTTTAGCTTCCTACAATAGAAATTCTATGTTCTGTATTGCCAATCAGGTGACTTTTTTGGACAACACTAAATCTGCAAAACCAAATACACCAACAATAATTTCAGTAAATAGGAATCAAATTATTGGTACAGGAGATCCGAATATGTTTATAGCTGTTTATGCAAATCCAAATACAGGATGTGTTAAAGCCAATACGAATTGTCAGGGTGGTTTTCTAATTGGTATAACTCAGGCCAATGGTCTGGGTTCATGGATTCTAAATGCCAACTATCCAAATAAACACAGTATCAGTGCATACCAATATAAACTTGGAACTGGCTATAATATTTATTCAGAATTTTCTCCTTGTTATAGATGTTCAAATACAGTTAAAGAAGTCAATCAATTTGACCTTTGTTCAAGTGGATCATTTACATTTAGAGGTAAAAATTATGGAGCAGCCAATCCTTACGATTCAATAGTAGTCATTGGTGATGGAGTTAGTATCTGTGATTCTGTATTCATAGTGAATCTTAATATAAAAAATTCTACTCGTGAAGTGCGCAATCTAAATATTTGTTTTAATCAAAGTATCAACATTGGTGGTAAAATAATTAGTAAGGCGAATCCAATAGATTCTCTAAAGTTATTAAGTACAGTTGGTTGTGATAGCACCATTGTACTTGTAGGGACAGAAAGAGGACTATCTACATTTATTTCTACAATCTGCTCAAATGCTTCCGTAACAATTGGAGGACAGGTATTTGATAAGAACAATACAACGGGTCAGGTAGTCTTAGCCGGACAATCTGCCTTCGGATGTGACAGTATAATTGATGTTAATCTCACGGTTAAAAATTTTGCTGAAAATAATATTGTTAGATTATTGTGTCCCGACGATTTCATAATAGTTGGAAACAAGAGATATGATAAAAATAATCCTAAGGGAACTGAGAATTTTCCAATGGGATCATCAACTGGTTGTGATAGTGTAGTAAATGTTGACCTTAGTTTTACAAATCCAATTAGCAACAAATCGATTACATTGTGTTCAGGAGATAGCATTCTGATTCCTGGTACAAATAAATTCTTGAGCTCTAATAAACCTTTTGATACACTATTCTTAGCTGGAGGATCATTCCTGGGATGTGACAGTTCAGTTTTGTATTTAATTAATACTATTCCCAATAGCATAGGAGCATATACTGTGAGTATTTGTAGAACAGACACTTTAAAGATTGGTGGACAAATATTTCATTCCGGAAAAACAAAAGGTTCCTTTCAAATAGTAAATGGTGCATCAAATGGTTGTGATTCTACAATAAACGTTGAGGTCTTTCCACGAGGTGACGCAATTGGACAATTGGATACCGTGAGCTGCGAAGGAAGTTTTGTAGATATATGGGGAACCATGTTTACAGAATCTAATCCTAGCGCAACTTTGAAAAAATTTGGAATTTCTCAATTTGGATGTGATTCCTTTTTGATGGTTAATGTCAATTTTATTCCAAAAAAGGCTGGTAACACAAATCCAACCATTTGTAGAAATGGAAGCATTACAATTGGAGGAAAAGTATTTTCCGCCGCCAGTCCGACTGGTAATGTAACCATTGCTAGAAATGCAGCTCAAGGATGTGATTCAATAGTCACTGTTAATGTGAATATCGCACCAAGTATTTCAGCGATATATAGTTCTAAAGATCTTCTTTGCAATCAGGTGAATACGGGAACTTTGACCTTGGAAAATGTAAGTGCTAGTGGATCCATAATGATTTCAATTGATGGAAAAGCTCCTGTAAATTACTCACAGAATCAATTATTTTCTGGACTGGGACTTGGAGTTCATAGTATCAGAATTATTGATGGATTTAATTGTGATACAACATTAAATTTCAACATTGCAGCTTCTGCTATTTTAAGTTTACAACTTCCTCAGGATACTACTATTTTTAAAGGTAGTTCTGTACTAATTAATGCGATATTGAATTTCGTCCCAAGTAAAATAACCTGGGATCCTCAGTTGTATTTAAGCTGCACAGATTGTACAAATCCAACTTCAGCACCGGATGAAGACATAACTTATATGCTTATTGTTGAAGATGAGAACGGGTGTGCTGTAAATGACAAGATGTCCATTCGTGTTAAGGTTGAAGAAGCAGATATTTATATGCCAAACGTTTTTTCACCAAACGGAGATAATCTAAATGATGTTGTAGTTCCTGAGTTTAGATTTCCGGATAGATCAAGAATTAAGGTCTATCGTGTTTTTGATCGATGGGGTGGAATGGTTTATGAAAGATTGGAAGGAGGTTTTAGTGAAAAATTTGGTTGGGATGGAAAATTCAACGGCAGAGATTTAAATCCTGGTGTTTATACTTATGCCATTTTGTTTGAAACAAAAGATCAGGAAGCCAGATGGAAAACCGGTGACATTACTTTAATGAGATAATGCCTTTAGCACAATTTTAAATTATATACATTGATGGATATTCTACTAATTACACATTCCTGGTTGCGTTGGATTGTCCTGCTCTTATTTATATTGGTAATTGTTAAAAATTACACCGGTTGGAAATCAAATAGAATCTATTCTCCAGAAGATAAAAAATGGAACAGCATTTTTATTGGATGTTTACATTTGCAAGTGGTCATAGGATTGATTTTATATTTTATTTCTCCAATGATGAAAGGAATTCTTTCTGATTTTGGCGGATCAATGAAAGTTTCCGAATTAAGATTTTGGTCAGTTGAACACATTTGTGGAATGTTAATTGCAGTTGTTGTTGCACAAATTGGTAGCATCAAAGCAAAGAAAAAACTTACAGATGTGGAGAAATTTAAAACCGCATTTATATATTATCTGATTGCATTGATCATTATCCTGCTTGTAATTCCGTTTGGAATTTGGAATGTTGAAAGACCGATGTTTAGAATGTAAACACAAGTTTGTAATTGCGATCAATTATTTTTATTAGAATATTTTTTTGAATTAGTAAGTTCTAAAATATCGCATAATATTTATGAAAATATTTCTGTGTCTTGATCAAATGTGGGCTGATTAATTTATTTTTGTACAGATTGTCCTTTTCAATATTATTTATTTGTAAATCGGTATCGGATGAAATCTATATTTTGTGTTTTGATTAGTTTATTCGTAATTCAAAATAAAATTATGTCTCAGAACTTAAAAAAATTCGCAGGTGAATATTCTTTCCATAAAATGGAATTGGCAGCTGGTTTTAATTTTAAATCAGATGGCAGCTTCGAATTTTATTATACCTATGGAGCTTCTGATCGCCATGCTACTGGTACATACTCCATTGTTGGAGATAGTTTGAAACTCAAAAGCGATAAAAAAGCAGGAGAAGACTTTGTCATAAATAAGCAATCCAAAAAAGCGGGAATGCTTGAGATTCATATTTCTGCTCCTAATAAGATATTGGCTTCCAGTGTGGAATGTCATTGTTTTAGTAAGGATAAAAGAAAGGACTTTGAAGCAGATCAGAATGGTATAATTAAAGCAGATCTAAAGGCCTGTGACAAGATTTATTTAAGCCATAAGTATTTTCCTGATATTCCTAGCTTAATCAAGGATGTAGATAATGACAACAATTATTTTGAAGTAACTTTGAAGCAGACCCTACAGGAAGTTAGTTTTCAAGGAATTGAATTTATTATAAAAGAAAATTCAATTAGTTGCATGCCAAATTATTTTATGCCTTTTGATCATATTGAATTTGTGAAAGGATAAAAACTTAAAAATTAGGATCTATAGTTTATCAAATTGGATCTAACTTATCGACAAGAGTTAAATACAAATAAATTTTACCTAATTTCAAAAGTATGATTTAATTTTGGCAAATAAATATTGATAAGTATGAGTAAGTTTAAATTTATTATCATCCTTTTGTATTTACCAATATCTATTCAGAGTCAGGTAATTAATGCTGAAAAATTTAGAATAAGAACAGATTCTAATGGTTGGTTTGGGGAAATAGGAATTCAAGGATCTTTTATAAACAGCAGTTCCAAAATCACTTCGGCAGAATCAAATCTCTTGGTCGAATACAAAAGAACTAAGGACATCTTCATTGCTGCAGCATACTATAGTTTTCTAAAAGGGGATGATGTCAAGTATCTTGATGAGGCTATGTTGCATTTCAGATATAACATTAAATTAAATAGACTATTTAGATGGGAGGCTTTTACCCAGTTTCAAAAGAATGAAGTTTTGCATATTCAAACAAGATTTTTAGTTGGGACAGGCCCAAGGTTAAAAATATTTGACACCAAAAGAATTAGATTATATCTCGCTTCGTTAGTAATGTTTGAATACGAGGATGAATTGTCTGAACCAAATGTAATTCATAGAGACTTCCGAAGTAGTAGTTACATTTCTTTCAGTATTTTTCCATTTGATAAAACTGAGATTGTGACGACAAACTATTTCCAACCTTTGTTGACACAAATTGCAGATTATCGAGTATATTGTCAATCGTCATTAAAGATTGGGGTTGCGAAACATTTTATTTTTTCTATGAATCTGAATTATGCTTATGATCAAAGACCGCCGATGGATATTTTAAAAGAAACATCTAAGTTGACTACAGGAATCACCTATAAAATTTGAGCTCTATGAATTGTCTATTTTTTTCTTTGAGATTTAAGTTTGTATGTATTGTATTTTTTTTAATCCCTCTTTTATTAAATGGATTATCAGCGCAGAAAATAATTGAAGTAGGCCCAGGTAAAACTTATTCAAATCCACAAGCCGCATGCCTTCAAGCCTTAGCTGGCGACACTGTTTTAATTTATCCGGGAAAATATTCCGGTGGAATTTATATAGATAATCTTATCGGAAAACCCAATGCAAGAATAAGTATAATTGGCACTGATGCAAATGCTGTAATTATTGAAGGTGGAGTTGAGGCATTTCATTTTTCTCAATTGGAATATGTCAATTTTATGAATTTGACCATTCGAGGTCAATCAGGAAATGGCGTTAATATGGACGATGCCGGAACTTATGAAAGTCCATCTAAGCATGTCTTAATTAGCAACGTTTCTTTTTTGGATATGAATGCTTCTGGCAATAATGATATGTTGAAATTGAGTGGTCTGGATTCTTTTGAAATAAGAAATTGTAATTTTAGTAATGGATCAGCAGGAGGAAGTGGAATTGACATGGTGGGCTGTCATTATGGTTGGATACATAATTCACTATTTGTGAATCAAGGATCAAACAGTATTCAGATTAAAGGAGGATGTAATAACATACACATAGAAGCTAATAAATTTAAAAATGGTGGTCAAAGAGCTTTAAATTTAGGAGGTAGTACCGGCACAGCGTTTTTTAGACCTTTAGGTGCAAATTATGAAGCAAAAAACTTATTGGTAAATTCAAATTATTTTATAGGATCTGAATCTCCAATAGCATATGTAGGATGCCGAAATGTACAAGTATCAAACAACACTTTTGTCAATCCTACTAAATGGATATTTAGAATTTTACAGGAGAGTAGCGATACCAATTTTTATCAAAGTTGTGCGAATAATATTTTTAGTAACAACATTGTTTATTGTTCCAATTTAAGTCCTACAATAAATATTGGACCTCTTACTTCTGAAAAAACTTTCAGAATAAATAACAATCTTTGGTATAATGCGCAAATTATAAGTTGGAGAGGCCCAACTTTGCCGGTTGTTGAATTGAATGGAGTTTATTCACAAGATCCTTTGTTCGAGGATGTCACCAATGAAATTATTAATCTGAAATCTAATTCTCCCGCGATTGGTAAAGGATTGAATTATGTTATTTATAATTTAGATTATAATTTAAAAAGTTTCAAAAATCCTCCAGCCATTGGGGCGACTGAATTTGTACTGAATACTTTGGTTGAAAGTATTGAATTAAATGCTTTGAAAATATTTCCTAATCCATGTCGTGGACTCTTACAAATTAAAGGAATTAATGGCAAAACAAGTGTTAATATATATTCTATTTTTGGAGTGAAGATTAAAGAATTTACAATTGAGACTAATGCATTACTAGAATTAAATGGAATAGATCAAGGTTCATATTTCGTTGTCATATCAGGAGAAAATCAATTTCAAAGTCAATTATTGATAATTAATAAATGAAATCAGATTGGAAAAAATAGAATAAATTCTCAGAATTTAACAAGTAGTGTTTGAAGAATAATTACCACTTAAATTTAGTCTAAATAATCTTATTTTACCTTTGAGTTGATAAGAAAGAGAGCCTTTAGCTAGGTGCTTTCTGCAAAGGTGAACAGAAACAATTTACCCAATGAAGTGGCAGTACTAATCCTTTAGTATTTCCTCTTTACTTCGTAGGAAAAGATCAGAAATGTAAAATTCAGATTAAAGTATTAATTAGGAATGAAGTATGCTTATTTTTGCGAATCATGACAACCAGAAGCAAAACTTTTCTCTCTATTGGACTTATTTTATTGATACTTATTATAGATCAATCCTTGAAGATTTGGATTAAAATGCATATGCAACAGGGTGAAGAATTCTTAATCTTGAATCAGTCTTGGGCTAGAATTCATTTCATTGAAAATGATGGAATGGCCTTTGGATTAAGTTTTGGTGGAGCAACCGGCAAATTATTATTGAGTGTTTTTAGGTTGTTGGCTATAGGGTTTTTGGGATATTTATTACATAACATGATCGCTGCCAAAGAAAGACCAGGAATAATTATTTCCTTTTCATTGATTCTTGCAGGAGCTATTGGCAATATATTGGATAGTGCATTTTATGGTCTTTTGTTTAGTAATTCTCCTTATCATGGAGGCTTAGCACAAATATTTCCGGAATCGGGTGGTTATGCACCTTTCTTAATGGGTAGGGTAGTTGATATGTTTTATTTTCCAATGTGGGAAACCACTTTTCCTAGTTGGCTACCTGTATGGGGAGGTGAGGACTTTGAATTTTTCCGCCATATATTCAATATTGCAGACTCATCAATCTTCTGTGGAATTTGCCTTTTCTTTATATTTTATAGAGGAAAAAAGGACGTTGTTGCAAAAAAAGAGCCTACCCTAGAGCATATAGATACTACTAATGAAGAACCATTGAACCATTAGCTCAAATATCCTTTTTTTTGAAAAAGACTCTTTGGTAAAGGAGATAAAGGAATCCTATTTTGAAACAGACAGAAAATTATTTACTGCGCTTTCAGCCTTGCTAAGGCATTCATAATTTAATTTGCAGTGAACGTATTTACCTATTTTTTCAGTTTGAATAACTCCCGATAACCTTAGGATACTGAGATGTTGTGAGGTAACAGATTGTTCAATTTTCAATGCATTGTAAATTTTATTCACATTTACAATACCTTGTCTATCAATAAATTCTAGAATTTTAAGTCTCAGTGGGTGAGACAATGCCCGCATGAGTTCACATGCATAATCTAGCTTTACGCTGTTGAAAGATACCTTAGTATTCATCATCAGAAGTTTCTTATTTTGATTGTAGTTGACCTTAACAGTCACAAATATCTAAATAGTTCTGAAATTAACAAATAAATATTATGATTATTTTTAATTTATTATCAACAGAAGGTAAAAGAGTAATGCAGTGTAAGAATTTTTAATACGTAAAGGCTAATATCTAATATTCGCTATCCCGCTAATTCCTCCACCAGCTTTGAAATCTGGTTTAGGCGATCAAGGTCTAAGGAATAATAAATGAACTTTCCTTGGCGCTCGGTGGCAACCACGCCTGCTCTGCGAAGAATAGCTAAGTGTTGTGAAGCTACAGATTGCTCTAGCCTCAACTTGATGTAAATGTCCGTAACGGTCATCTTATCTTGTTCTTCCAAAAGATCAATTACGCGTTGGCGTAGCTTATGGTTGACAGCCCTGAGTACCAATACTGCCTTTCTTAGATCGGAGTAATCCAATTGAATGTCCTTGCCTCCTTTCTTTAGTGTAATCGTTTCGTTCTTTTTATTCCTCATGTTACAGAATTTATAAAATATGCATTAAC
>JBDTWI010000038.1:0-34552 GCA_040006775.1 Saprospiraceae bacterium | reverse complement strand
AGCCAAATTTTGTTAAAGGCCAAATATGAAAGCTACCGAAGGTTTAGTGCAACAGTATGTCAAGTGAAGGAACTGCGTAAGCAGCATGTTCCTAAATTCATCCCCATGGTGAGGATGACTGAACGATTTCCGCAGAGCAGAATGGCTTGCAACAGCAAGACAAGTGAGGGAACCGCGAAAGCGGCATGAGGAAGCGCTAGGATTTGCAGGCATTTTGGCTTGTAATAGAAAGTCTATTGCATAATGTGGGTTTAATTTGGTTCGGATTGTTTCAACTTCAATTACCGTTTTTCTGCACATGATTCTGTATGTACATTTTTACTTTTTAAGAAAGTTGTGAACTTTATCCTCTTCTTTCTACGAGCTATGACAATTCTTTTGGTATTCGAATTATTTTTTCAAAAAAATTAAAATAAGAATGGAATTGTATAGTCAGTTTGTATTGATATTCAAATTATTGTTTTAAGTTCTTAATTAGCATAAGGTAGGAGGTATTTGTCTATCATAGTAAGTAGTAAGCAAGTTTTGCAGCCTTTTCTTGATAAGAGTGTTCGAGTGTTAGTTCAAAATTATTTTTTTTGTAAAATGCTATAAGTGTCATTGGTGGTATAAATTCAATTTCAATTTTGACATAACATTGAATAAGCCCTTCTATTTTAAAAGAGAGTGGTGATGATTTAAAGCGCCCTTTTGTTTGTCTTGTAAGGATTGCAATTTTATTTGGATTGATATTGTCAAAGAAAGAATGAATAGTTGTTTGAAACTCTCTTACTCTTGAATTATCTGTGTCATTAGACAAAATAGCATATTTAAAGTTACCTGTCAACTTAATAATGTTCCCGTCAGCATCCTTTTCGAGTGCATAAAAAATTGCTTTTGTCTTATCTATGTCGATTCCAATTACTTTCATTTTTTATTTTGGCTTAAAGTGTTAAAGTTAATCTTGCAGTGAGTTTCATGTTAGCAATCATTCCTAGAGTTATGTAAAGCAATAATCTGAGAATGAACCATATATCCACAAATATGGAATAAAAATGAGTTTTATTTGCTTTCTGTTTGGAATGCAATTTAATTTTATTCATTTTTTAACAATTATTGGATAAATAAATATTTTGTTGTTCTTAAAAGATTCAAAAGTATGCTTTGATACCGGGTTTGATAATCCTGTGCGATAAAGTCTTCCAAGCTGCTCATATGCCGATGTTTAAATAAATTTAATTGAAGGAGATAAATTTGAAATTGATTTCCTTCTATTCCACTTATATGCCCGATCGTATGATATAAATAAAAAATAGTACTGAATCAGGCAAGCTTTATGTTTACCATATTATAAGAAGATGTTGATAAGTTTTTTTTAAAACGTTCTTTGAAAAAGCAGTAAGGTCGTTTAGCGGTTTTGGACTTTGTTGTGTGCCCTTATATTCCTTTTCCTTAAGCTGACTTTCTCTAAAGCGAACACAAGATGCCATAATTCTCAGTGAAGAAATTAATTCTCCTAAACTTCTAAGCGAAAGACTTACCCAATAAGTGTTGATTCAGTTTCAAGATTCATACCTTTACTATAAATACGAAAGTACATGCTGGGCAAACGATTACAAGCGCTTTTCAATGCGGAGCAGTATCATGGATGGAGTAAAAAGCGTCGTTATTTTGAAGGATGGTATTATAAAGTAGTGAATGCAGCGGAGGATAAAGCTTTCGCATTTATTCCGGGTGTTGCAATGGATGTGCAAGGCACACAGCAAGCTTTTATTCAAGTATTGGATGGTCGAAACAAAACAGCCGAATATCATAAGTTTTCAATGAGTGATTTTATACCATCTAGTGGAAGATTCGAGATAGAGATTGCAAATAATAAGTTTTCGAGCAGTCATTTAGAGCTTAATCTACCTACGGTTAACGGTAAACTCAATTTTACTAACCTTAGTCCTTGGACGAATGAATGGTATTCCCCCAATATCATGGGCCCTTTTTCTTTTGTACCTTTTATGCAATGTTATCATGGTATCTTAAGTATGGATCATGATATAAAAGGAGTTTTGACTATTCATAATGAAATCATTGATTTCACCGGAGGGAGAGGTTATATGGAAAAAGACTGGGGACGGTCCTTTCCATTTGCTTATTTTTGGATGCAGTCGAACCATTTTAGTGAAATTCATATTTCTTTAAAAGCTTCGGTTGCCAAAATTCCATGGTTGGGCAGTTCTTTTGTTGGTTTCATTGCAGGGCTTTGGTGGCGAGGTCAATTGATAGAATTTACAACGTATAATTTTACACACTTACGAAAATCTTATGCAGATCAACATCAAGTAGTTTTAGTTATGGAAAATAAATCTTACATTTTAGAAATCAATGCATATCGCGATAGTACTACAGCTCTAGTTTCTCCAATTCAGGGATTTATGGATGGTCGGGTAGAAGAAAGTATGACTGCAAATATTGAAGTCCGATTGTTCGATAAAAAACAAAAGTGTTTACTGCTGCATGATGTGGGAAGAAACGCAGGATTAGAAGTAGCGGGAGCAATTGAAGAGATACAAATTTAAAATCTAGCCCTTGAAAGTACAAACAATAGTATGGCTGTTAAGCCGATTTAACGAAGCTTATGCATTACATATATGAGTAAACTATACGACTTAGTCATTATAGGATCCGGCCCAGCTGGAACAACTACTGCACGGATTGCTGCTGAACATAATCTAAATGTTTTAATGGTCGATAAGAAACAGGAATTGGGTAGCCCAATTCAATGTTCTGGCGCAGTAAGCAGGCATGCCTTGGAATCCGTAGGTATTGTACCCGATTTGGAATTTATTCATGAATCAATCTATGGTTTTGATATTTACAATCAAGTCGGACAAAATAAAACCATAGATTATCGAGATTTAAAACCAGATGAATATGGTGATTCACAGGATAAAAAACCATTAGGTTACGTAGTAGATCGCCGTCGCTTTGATCGTTATCTAATGACACAGGCAGAACGGGCTGGGGTGGAGGTGTGGTTAAAAACAGAAGGATTGGGATATAAAGTAAATACAGATGGAACCTGTACTGTATTTCTAAAAAGGTTTAATGAAGAAATAAGCGTTCAAGCAAAAGTGCTAATCGGGGCAGATGGTTTGCAATCTCAAGTTGGGAAATGGGCTGGTTTACAAACACATATCAAGTTGACAGAACTGGCGAGTTGCTTACAATTCATAGTAGATAATGTCGAAACCAATGGTTTATTAGAAATAATCACTGGACATGAATGGGCGCCTGGTGGCTATGCTTGGGTCTTCCCGAAGGGGCATGGATATGCAGAAATTGGTCTTGGAGTAACTCAAACAATGACTGAAAAGAATGCGCAGTGGCACATTGATCATTTTATTAAAAATTCTTTTTTTAAAGAGCGATTTAAAAATTCAAAAGTCTTAGAAATTCAAGGCGGAGGGGTTCCTTTAGCAGCACCTTTAAAAACGCAATATGCCGATAATTTAATCTTGGTTGGTGATGCCGCGCGTCATGTTAATCCGATTACAGGAGGTGGTATTCATACAGCATTAAGTGGAGGAGCTATTGCCGGAAATTTCTTAGGTACATTTTTACAAAAAAATATAGCTGCCACTGCTGATAATCTTCGTAATTACCAAGAGGAATGGTTGATCGAAGTGGGCAATAAGATGTGGAAACTTTACGACATTAAAACTGAGATTTTTAAAACAAAAAATATAGAAGATCGAGATCAAATGCTTTATCAAACTATGTCAGATTATTTTAGCCCCGATTCCGAATTCAAGAAAATATAAATATTATTTCTAATTTTAAAATTCATGACTAAACGTGTACCTGTGCTTTTTCAAATTGGCTGGAACGCTTGCATTAATTGTGGTGTTTGCGTTGCGATCTGTCCGCAAGAAGCTGGCTTTATTAGTCCTTTTGATACCATCGCTGTGGATAAGCCTTGCGATATCGCTTGCTTGATTTGCGAAGATATTTGTCCTGTGTCAACAATTACACATACCGAAGTCATCCCAACCAAATGAATCTGAATTTAAAAATAAACTACTTTTAAAATAAACTGCCATGAGATTAATGCAACACAAGAGAGAAGCATTCTGGTTTTATAGTTATCTTTCTATATTTTACGATAAATTGGTCAATCCACTTTTTTGGACTAAGAAAATGCGCGATGATTCTTTATTGATTGCCCAGCTCAATCAAGCAAATATTAGTGTTATCGATGTAGGTTCAGGTACCGGATTTACGACTGAAGGAATCGTTAAATACGTTTCTCCGCAACGAGTTACTTGTGTGGATCAAAGTCCTCACCAAATGTCTAAAGCTAAAGTCAAGCCTACGTTACAGAGTTGTAACTTTCAACTTGGAGATGCGGAAAACATCCCATTTCCAAAGGATACTTTTGATCGATATGTCTCAGCTGGAAGCATTGAATATTGGCCTAATCCACAAAAGGGCATCACAGAAGCATATCGTGTCATCAAAGAAGATGGGGTGGCGACAGTTATCGGCCCTTTGGATCCACCGAATGCATTAGTTAGTTTCGCTGCAAATACATGGATGCTCTTTCCCACTGATCAAGAATATCGTGATTGGTTTAAAAATGCAGGCTTCGAAAATATTACTGTAAAATATGTTTCTCCACATTGGATCAGACAAAAAGATAAATATTGTATCTCTATTTCAGGTACTAAACCAATGTCAGGATATTCCCCAATCGAGAAAACACAAGTCATCAATGAGCCTTTAGAATCAGAATCTCAAATGGGTGTATTGCGAAGGATATTGATGTTCGGCCGAATATTAATCGGATCGCTTGCAGGATTTATTTTCATCCCCATTGCACTAATTGGCTACTTAAGAAGTGCTTTTAAATCAAAAGAAAAATTGCCCGAAGAATATAGAGAAATTTTAAATATCTATCAGATTGCGGTATTGTGTTTGATTGGCATCTTGTTATTGATCTGGTTATTTTAATTATAGTTATAAATACATTTTCTATGATGCTGAACCAACGTATTCAGAAGTTTTACGATGAATCAACTCCACTTTGGCTCGATATATGGGGCGAACACATGCACCATGGTTATTATGAAAATGGAAAGTTGAGTAATAAAACACATACTGAAGCGCAGGTGGATCTTGTCGCTGAACTTTTGAGATGGGGAAACATTCATGCTTCCAACCATATTCTGGATGTTGGATGTGGTGTTGGTGGTAGCGCACGATTACTTGCCAAGAAATATGATGCACAAGTATTGGGATTGACATTGAGTCCTGTACAGGCCAAAAATGCTCAGCGGTACAATCAAGAAACAGGATTAGATAAACAAATTCATATCGAGGTTAAGGACATGATGAGTATGATTGATGCTGATCAAAAATTTGATCTGATTTGGTCATTAGAAAGCGCTGAGCACATTGTTGACAAAAAAGGATTGTTGGAAATGTTCTATAAATTGCTAAATCCAAAAGGTCGTTTAATCATGGCTACTTGGTGTCACAGAAATGTACCTCCTGTCTTAGAGTTTTCAGAAAAAAAATTATTACATAAAATTTATGATCTATATCATTTGGCACCTATGGTATCAATTGAGTTTGTAGATAATACAATTAAGGATGCTGGATTCACGGAGGTATTGAGCGAGGATTGGAGTGAATCCGTAGCTCCTTTTTGGAAAGCAGTCATTCAATCAATATTCCAATGGAGATCTCTAAAAGGCTTATTGCATGCAGGATGGCCAACGATTAAAGGTGCTTGGGCAATGCAATACATGACTAAAGGTTATAAAAAAGGACTTATCAAATTTGGAGTATTTCAAGGGATGAAAATATGAATATCCTTATCAATCTTATCCGATTTTCTAGACTGCATACTGTTGTCGGCACGTCGCTAAGTATCGTTGCTTTATATTTTATGGCGCTATCGTCTCACCCAGGATCAGACCATTACGGATCATTGTTAGTTTTAACTTTAGTGAGTTGTCTTGGGGCTAACATCTATATTGTTGGCTTGAATCAAATTACAGATATTGACATTGATAAAATCAATAAGCCTTATTTGCCTTTAGCATCAGGTGTTTTTTCAAGACGATTTGGTTTGATAATTATAATCACATCGATTTTGTTATCCTTAATTATTGGTTTCTATCTCGGAAAATATTTATTGCTAACAGTTTTATTGAGTTTATTTTTGGGAACCATCTATTCATTGCCTCCGATACGCTTGAAACGATTTCCATTTTGGGCTGCCTTCTGTATAGTTGCTGTCCGAGGAGTAATTGTAAATATCTTTTTATTTTTACATTTTAATTCATGGATCAATCAAACTTCTCAAGTAACGTCCATGGTGCTTGCCTTAACGGCTACTATTTTTATTTATAGTATAATAATTGCTTGGTTCAAAGATATCCCGGATATGGAAGGCGATCGAAAATTCAATATTAGCACCTTTAGTATTCGTTTTGGAGCAGAACGAATATTTTTGTTAGGAAATATTCTACTTAGTCTCACCTTCTTAACTTTAATCGTCTTTGCCTATTTTAATCCAAATCTCGGAAACCGACCACTAATGATGGGTAGTCATTTTTTGTTTTTTATCGCTTTAATTTATTTCAGTAAAAAAACAGACATTAAACAACCTCAATTAATAAGTAAATATTATCAATTTATTTGGGTTCTATTTTTCGGAGAATACATCGTTTTTGCAACGTCACAGTTATTGAACTGATGTAGGGATCTGTTTGAAAATTATAAACTAGTTTTAAAGCGTGTTTTATTTATACTATGACTTTATTGATTCAAAATGAATTACAAAAAATTTTATCTTTTTTGACAAATAAGATGCAACATTCAACAGAGGAGATCGCTCAATCATATAAACATAGATGGAAAATAGAATTGTTCTTCAAATAGATTGCCGTGGCTGTTTATACGTTAGTAGCTATAGTAAAGAAAAAAATAGAAGCTTCAACAAAGCCTCTACGAAATTCTAAAGATCTTGAGCATCTCCATTTTTGAGAAAATGCCAATTAAACATCTGTTTCAGACGACTAGATTGCAACATTTTAAACAACAAAATCATAGCCAATTAATTTTGCTCGATTTATTAGGCAATGTTTATGATGCAAAGTCTTAATTGATAAGCAGATTATATTTTATCATTTACATCGGTTAGATTATGGCGACAATAGCTTATATAGAAAATCATGAAGATACATATTGAAGTCATCGGGCTGTTCTAAGTTAGAAACATGTCCGGCATTATCAATAACATTCAAACTTGAACCTTTAATATGTTCATGCATAAATTCAGATTGGGCAATTGGTGTTACCAAATCTTCCCTACCACAGATTATCAATGTTGGAATATGAATAGCCTCCAACGAAGAACAAGTTTCAGCACGTGTTGCCAAAGCGGTTAACCCTGCTATAATAACGGCCGGAGAGTTTGCAAACACAACATCTCGTATGGTTTCCACCAATTCCTTTTTGTTTGCTAATGTATCTGCAAGGAAAACACTCTTCACAAATGCCTCATTAAATGATGTGGCACCATTCAGCTTAATTTGTTCGATTGTTTGATAGCGCTTTTCTTTTACTTCAGGAGTATCTGCTATACATTGTGTATCGCATAAAATCAATGCTTCAAATCGTTCAGGATTTTTTTTTGCAGCATTCAAAGCAATGAAACCTCCCATTGAAAGACCACAGAGAACTGCTTTCTTAATATTCAACTTATCCATAAACAACAGTAGGTCTTTAGCAAATAAGTCAATGCTCAGGGGACTTTCTTCATCTGTGGATCTGCCAAAGCCGCGAACATCGTAAGCTATTACACGGTGTGAAGATTTTAGATAGTCAAGTTGCAAATGCCACATCGTTTTATCGAATGGGTACCCATGAAGAAATATTACAGGCACACTTCCTTCTCCTGCATCATTATATGAAATTGTAATGTTGTTTACTTCTGCAAACAAGTTTTGATAAGTATTATTCAATTCCATTTTTACTATTTCGGCTGCAGGTAAATGTATTTCTTGCAATTCGTGCTTATTCCCTTGATAATTAACCTTGGTATCAGTTAGTAAAGTTTCTAGTGAAGAATAATAAGAATTTAATGTTTTAAATGCTATATCAGGGTTTTCGGCATAGGGAACAGTTAATGGCATTTCGTTTAAATATTTCACTAATTCAGGATGCTTTTCTCTAATAATGTTTGTTATTGCCAAAATATTTTCGTTTAATTCTATTACGGTCTTCATGTTTTTTTATTCAAAATATTAGGTATTAATTATAGGATATTTATAATTAATTTTACTGACTATTTTTCAAACACTACAGCTTCAGTTTTAGCACCTAAACTCGTAAGTGCTTTTGAAATGACTTCTACAAATGATGGCGGTCCGCATACATAAAAGTGCTGTGTGAAATCGATTATAAATTTCTTCAGGAAAGCAGCATCAATCTTGCCGTTTTCATAGTCTTCTTTATTTTCATCAGTAAGTGTGTTGATAAAGCTTTTACCAAGTATTTCATCAAATTCTTTTTTCAGAATTATATCACTTTCAGTCTTATTTGTAAAAATTAGTTTGTTGTTTGCAATTTTGTTTTCAGAATGTAACTGACGAAGGATGGCTATAAATGGTGTAATACCAGCACCTCCCGCAATGAAAACTCCTTCACCTTTATATTCAATCGCACCCCAAACATCACGAATGATAAGTTCATCTCCATGTTTTAATCTTCCTAATTCCTTTGTAATTCCGTTGTGACTGTCGTAAATTTTTATTGTAAATTCAAGATGCTCGTTGTCATTCAAACTTGTAAAAGTAAAAGGCCGCTTTTCTTTTTTAAGAATTGAAGTGTTTATGGAAATTTCGGTTGCCTGTCCTGGAGTAAATTTGTAGCCTTCTGGTTTTTGAATTATAAAACGCTTTACATCGTGTGTAACAAATTCAACTGAAATAATTTTTACAATATGAGTTTCCATTTTATTTATTTGTTAAGGATTATCGGTTGTTACATCCTGCGCCATTTTTACATTATTTGGTATTGTTTGTAAATCTTTATCTAATTCATACAAGGCATTGCCTGATGCTTTTTCACCTCCGGCAATTTTTATTTTATCCAATAAACTAATGGCAAGATTTTCTTCTTCTGTTTGCTCTTTCACAAACCATTGTATGAAATTCCATGTAGCCCAATCTTCTTCGGTAAGAGACATCTTTACCAGTTTATAAATGGCTTTGGTATTCTGCACTTCATGCTCAAATACTTTTTCAAAACAATTATTAACACTTACAGGGTCAGATGTGGGGGCAGGGATGGCAGTCACTTTTACTTTTGCGCCTCTTTTTAAAATATATTCAAGCAACTTCATCATGTGGTTGCGCTCCTCCGCAGCATGACGGAAAAGAAAATTTGCAATGCCATTGTAACCATTGTTATCAGCCCATGCGGCATAGGATAAGTAAATCTGAGCAGCATAAGCTTCGTTTGTCATTTGCTCATTCAAGGCTACGGTCAATTGTTCCGAAAGGAGTTTCGTTTTCATCTGAAATTATTTTTGCAATTAATTTTTGTACGATGCTGTATAACAACATTGATTTAATATATTCAACAAACCAATTTTTCCACGATTATATAAAAATCCCTGACGATAATCTCTGTCAACAAATAAGAATTTAAGCTTCGTCTTTTGTATTCTTGACTAGTCCTATTCCTGATACAAAGAAAATTATTCCAAGTAACCCGAAAATAATCATTCCTCGTATGTCTCGGTTAGTACCTCCGGTGTTCATAAAAAGAACACCTGTATAAATCAATCCGCAAATTCCTAAAACCGTAAGTAATGCGCCAAATATTCTTTTTAGATTCATAGTGTATAAATTTTAATTTATATAGAACAAACTATCCGTTCATATTTTGAAGAGTTATAATTTGATTTGCCAAAATTATACTCTCAACGATTTAAACTATTCAATTCGATCCTTTTCAGCTTATGATATATCATATTCCGTAATACCTTAGTATAATTTCCTAAGTTAATACTGAATTGCTACACTACAAAGATGAATACACTCAATCTGAAAAGCATTACATAATTTTGGTAAGAAGTTGTGTTATTCACAGGTTTTAACGTAGACTTAATCAAAAGTGTCTAGACTGTATCATAAGCAGCAAAAAAGAGGTTTAGTTACTCAAAAAATTCAAGATTGTAATTACTCAATACAATTAAAGATAGAGCCAGAAATTGAAATATTTATTTTTAAGAAAACACTATAAATTCGTGTGAATCCTTCTTCAAAAATATTTAAAGACAGCGCAATAATTAAGGAACATCTACCAGAGATATCAATCTCTATCAAACCTGAATGCAATATTAATAATTGCAACCCTTAATGTATCCTTATTACAAAACAGAAACAATGAGTCAAATAGAAATACTTTCCAAATACAGACCTCTTAAATCATTCGATCTAACAGTAGATTTATTCTTGTTTTGGCTCACTGTTAAATATTTTGATATAGATTGGTACAATTAATTACAATCGGATAAATATGACTTTAGTTAAATATGTAATTTACTCGAATCCCCAATAATTTCTATTTTAAATAATGGCTACTGCTTGTGGTTTTATCATTTTACAGTGACAGGCTGTAGAGCATTATATTTCTTTTTTTAATTATGTAACTATGCATGCTATATTTGCATTTCCCTTTGCCTAACTTCTTTTCTATATTCTTTTACTTTTAAAAGCAAGACATGAAATAGCTTTTCACCAGTTGATTTTATTTTATCAGAGTTTTTAATAGCGAAACTTGAAGTTATGGTTTGCAGAGTAATACTCGCAATCATCTTCAAAGGATTGTGGGAATCGCGAAACAACAAATTTTTAACTAAGAATCCCGAAGCAACACCTATGACAGTTTTGCTGATTCCATTTTTTAAATCGGGCGATACATTTATGGCTTTGAAAGTATCTTTAATGATATTGATTGGTTTAACACTTTCAAGTACTGCATGAAGTCGTTCTTTCAGCTCAATCAATTCTCTATCGTGGTTCTTTTCTAATAAAGCAATTGATAAATTAAGCGAATCATTTGGTGATATTTTATTCATTACTATTTCTCTTTTATCATTTGTAAAATAATAGAATTATTAACGGGTGATTTTAAAATGATGCCACGCTTATAAATTAGTACAATTGCAACCAAAACATAGAAAGTAGCAACGATGAAGAATCCGTAATATGATTTACCAACCAGTTCTCCAATCCATAGCGATAGACCTATATTTAGCAAAATAACAATTATGAAAACCACAATTAGAATTACGAGCTTTGCTACAATTGTTGAAACTACATCTGCTGATTTATCAATAGCTTTCAGCTTGAATAGATCAAAATTGGTCTTTACATATCCTTCTGCTTTTTCAAACAGGGAATCTATCAGCGTTGCATTATCTTCCATGTTGCTATTAGTTTTTATAGATAAGAAACTTTTTCGTTAACTGTATTTTTAACATCACTTTTTACCTGTATTGCTTTTGATTTTCCGTTTTCAATTAAATCATTAGCATCACCTTTTGCAGATTCATATTTCTCAGTGATGCTATCTAAAAACTTATCAAACTTTGATTTTAGTTCTGTTACATAATTATCTCCATCTTTTGAGATTTTTTTTCGGGTATTTCTACCCTTATCTGGGGCAAACAATATTCCAACAATTGCCCCTGCGGCTACGCCAGCAAGTAAGCCTAATAATACTTTTCCTGAACTCATTTTTTTTGATTTTATTTATTTAAAAATTATTAATTGAACATATCCATTAATTTCTCTTTTTTTGAAAGAGACTGGTTTTTATTTATTTTTGTAACAATATTTGTTTTTTCTTTTTCTTTTTCTTCTTTTTTTTTATCTTCTTCTTCTTCAGCCGCTTCCACATTTATTGAATCAGAAATTACAGAAAGTTTTATGCCTGCTGTTTTTTTTTTACTTCAGTTTTACTAGCTGAAGCCATCCATTTAGAATTTTTATTTCCTGTGACCTTCTATATGGGGTAAGGTAATTTTTGTTTCAGTATAAATTTGACCCCCAAGGAGATGATCATTTCTGTTAAACTTTTTAGATATTTCATGATATAAAGCTGACCTTGTTCGTTAAATTTAATACCTTATTTTCCACTTCGTATTCTAAAGAGGTAACTTAGGTTAATATCTCCGTCAATATTCCAGCTCTTTGGGTTGATACATATTATTTTTCTAATGTTTCTATTGTGTCATCTCCACAGGATGATCTTTCTTAGTGGTAACTTCATTCTTAAATAAGCTACAAAATAGCTTGCTATTTCGTTGGTCACTGTCATAATGTTGAAAAATAGCAGTTTTATTACTGATTATTAGGCTAATCTGACCTATCTTGAAGTCTACTAAACCACATTTATTAATTTTATTTGCTAAACTATTCATTAAAAATTTCTCTGCTGGAATTTGATTATTTTTTTTTCTTTAGACTATAAACTGTATAATATTATTAAATCTTCTATTTTTATTCTTTGTTTTTTCTAATTCCGGTAATAAGAAAAATAATCTACCAATAATTAATTCTACAATAATTATTACAATTCCCTTCCTGCTTTGAAGATTCCTTCGCCTACGGCATAACTCATAAAAGTTGTGAGCATGACACTGAATAATCCAATACTGAGTATTCGATTCTTTATAGCTTCATATCAGCTTTCGGTAAAATTTTGTCGTGATGATCAGAGTTTTTGAATTGGTTATAATCTTCTTCAATATTTGATTTTTCTTTATTTACCCAACTATTTAAATCATTACCTACATTCTCAGCTTTATTTGTAATAGTTTTTATGCTATCAGAAATATTTTTTTGCAATTCATCTACAAAGTCGTCTGCTTTGTCAATAATATTTTTTCTAGTTACTGAACCTTTGTCTGGTGCCAATAAAATTCCCGCAGCTATGCCAGTAGCTACGCCTGCTAATATTCCTAGTAAAATTTTTCCTGTGCCCATTTTTTAATTATTTTTAATAATAAAATTGATTAAATGATTTATAAAACTAAATCCTAAGTCTTCTAATATGTTTGTATGACCTTTCAAATTAAAGAATATTTAAAAGTTAGTTGCTCAAAGGTAAGTATCATGAAAAGGGAAAGTTTTACACAATTATTTATAAAAATTACATAATTAATGTATTTTTATTGAGTAATTAGTATAAAAGCCTTTTGTAGCGGAATGTGGGTTTATAAAGCAAGAGAAAAATCGGGTTTACCTTATTTTGTGCTTTTTAAATTTGGCTTACTCTTAATAATAATGCTTTGCTTCTTTTTTATCACATCTTATCAAAAATTTCATACTTAATAATATTACTCTTTTAGCCTTAATTGAAACTCGATTCTCATAGCTTTATTAGTTACAAGATTTGAGCATAAATTCAATTTTGTTATTTAGACCTATTTGCTAATTATTACGGTTTAGACTTAACTTATTGCATATAAATTAACCTGTTAGTTGATTATTACATTAAACAATAAAAAATAAATTCCTGAATTCAAAATGTCATTCTCAAGTTAGATCATTACTTAATTACAAAAGTCATTCTTTAAGGATCAAGTTCGCGGAATTCAAAGGTTGTAAATTAATTTTACTTTCTAACAATTTATTGTTCAAATTTCTTTTTACTTATTATGAGCATTGCCAAACATACAAGCGTAGCTCCAATCCCAATTCCAAAAGTAAGTAGCCTTACAATATCTATCGATCTAAGCCCTTCAAGATGAGGCAAGTTATTTGCTGCACTGATACTGGTAAAAATAAGTGTTACTACTAGTATCCTTTTTATTATTTTTTTATCCATTGGACTTTTTTAGATTTTATTGTGGTGATCTAATATAGCTATTGGTTTACATTTTCAAAATGTGCAATAAAAATACGATATCTATTCTGAGTGAACCAATGTGTTGAAATTTATTTTATTATAAATGTTTTCTTAGATTAGCAGCAACCACCACCAGGAGAACAGCATGATTTTTCTGATTGTAATTCTGCTAATTCCAATTTCTGTTTTGCTTCAGGAATACCGCAATGGTCTTTGGCTAAACAATTCGTTTCTTTAGCGGTCAGCAAAAAATTATTTCCATCAAAGTCCAATCCATATCTGCCAATTGTTTCGGTCTGATATTCCACTTCAATTTCTAAATCTTCCATGCCGAAAAGTTTTTCAGAAAGCGAAATAATTTTAAGAACTTGCATTGACTCCAGTCTGTGAGATGTGTCTTGTGCAACCCAAATTTGAAAGTTTATAGCCTTCTCGGTTCGAACTGTTCCACCGCAATCAATAAAATGTTTGGTTGTTAGACCTGCTTCGGTAATATGAAAGTGTCTAGGAACAAAAGATCCTTCTGGTAGGACAAAATTTAATTGTGAAACACTGTCCAAGTGTTGTTTGAATTGTGATAGTTTCATTTTGTGTAATTTATTTTAGCAACAATTATTCTTTTTAATTTCTAATTTATTTGTAATACTTGCAAAATAGTTTTGTAATTTACCAATTGCTTTCTCGTCAATGCAATAACAAATGCTATTGCCTTCAATGCTTCCTTTAATCAGACCTGCATTTTTAAGTTCCTTTAAGTGTTGAGACACGGTTGGCTGTGAAAGCGGCAGTTCGTTTACGATGTCTCCGCAAATGCATGTATCCACTTTCATTAAGTATTCTATGATTGCAACTCTTGCAGGATGTCCTATTGCCTTTGTCAAAGTTGCAATAATGTTTTGTTTGTCCGTAAAATGTTCTGTTTTTGTCGCGCCCATTAGTCTATAATTATATTGCAATATTACGATAAAGATTTTAAAATAAACAAACTTTGCTGAAAATATTTTTTATAAACATGAAATAAGCCTAGGAAAAAATTGCTTTCTTACCGGTCAACTTCGAATTAGCATCTTTAAGAATGGCTTTAAAGTCGTCCGTGTTTTGAACTTCGGTTGGTGTTTTTGGTTTAGCTGGATTGTCAGGATGCTCAATTAGGTGAAGTTGAAACCATCTCGTATCGTGCCAAGCACCAAGCTTGAAACCTACCTTTTTGAAAATACCAATTTCATAGAAGCCAAGAGCCAAATGAAATTCTTCACTCGCTGCATTGGGTAATCCAACTCCAGCATAAACATTTACATAACCTTGTAATTTGAGCAGAGCAAATAAAGTTTCATACAAAATCTTTGCAAGCCCTAAACGGTGAAACTTATCGGACAAATAAATGGTTGATTCAGGCGACCAGGAATAGGCTGTTCTGTAGCGATGTTTGCTTCCGTATGCATAACCAACAATTTCGTTTTTATATTCGCAAACCAACCATGGATATTCTGCCGTGTTTGTTAAAATTCTTGTCTCCCATTCTTTCAAAGTAGGCAGCTCATATTCAAAGGAGATGATTGTGTTTTCAACATAGGGTCTATAAATTTCTAGTGTTGCAGCTGCATCAGTTGAGTCTATGAGTCGTATTTTAAAATCATTGGTCATTGGTCATTGTGTTTGTTCGTTTTATGTGGGCTGTTTGATGCTGTAATGATCACATTATCTTTATTCCTAAAGTCTTACTTTTAACTGCTCAATCGCATAAGAATGACTTTGCAATCCACGTATCAATCTGCTTTTATCCCTAAAGTTAGCAAGATGACAGACCTTCCCTTTCAATAGAAGGAGTAGCATCGGCAGGGATTTATTAGTTCATCAACTTTTGGAGCATTTATGCAGTTCTTGCTTTACCCAAATGAGCTTCCTTATTCAGAGTTCCTTATTATTGCTCTTTTGCTTGTTCAGAAGGAAATTTTGTTATGTCCATATAGAAAATTTCCCAAGTATGTCCATCAAAATCTTCTATGGTCCGCTGCTGCATAAATCCATAATCCTTCATTTCGCTAGGTTCATTTCCACCAGCATTTATTCCATTTGTTATAATGGTATTTACTTCATCAACACTGTCAACTGATAATGAAAAAAGTCCCGCTAAATTTGATTTTGTGTCTGCAATAGGTTTGGTCGCAAATATTTTAAACTTATCGTGTGTCAAAATCATTACAAAGATATTTTCACTCCAAACCATACACTTTCCAGCCTCGTCCGAAAATTGTGGATTGTTAGTAAAGCCTAATGCAGTGTAAAAGTCCAGAGATTTTTGTAGGTCTTTTACTGGTAAATTGATAAAAATTTGTTTCGCCATTTTTTTAATTTTTAGTATTTTATTTTACTCTGTTATGCGTCTGGAATATTCGGTTCTACTAGACGTTTTAATTTGTCTAAGGATTCCTGCCAGCCTAAATAGCACATTTCAGTAGGAATGGCATCTGGTATTCCTTCTTGTATTGCAATAAGTTCTGTGCCACAGATAACTTTTCGCAACTTTATTGTTGTTATCATCTTTCCAGGTAAATTTGGGTCATCAAACTGGTCAGAATATTTTAAGAGTTCATTAGGTATAATTTCTAAATACTCACCACCAAATGAATGACTACTTCCGGTACTAAAATTTGTAAAAGACATTTTGTATTTACCTCCTGTTTGAAAGTCCAAACTATGAACTTTGCAAACAAAACCGTAAGGCGGTAACCAAGAAGCCATGACATCGGCATCTGTGAATGCTTTATAAACTTTTCAGGACTTGCAGTGAAAACTCTGTGAAGGGAAACTTTGTTATTTGCCATAGTATTGCATTTTATTAGAGTTGAAATTAATTGTTTTCGGTTATTATATCTTTTTACTTGCCAGATAATATAGCTTAATTTAAATGCTAATTTAAGAGTGTGAAATTAGCTAATCTTGTTTTTTCATGGGTAATTTAATTATTTTGTTAATATATTAGGTAATTTCATATTTGTCCGTAAATTTGTCCGTGTCCGTAAAAACGTCCGCAAAATGATAAATGTCAAATTTTACTTGGATAAGGCAGATAAAAACAAGCTTTTCCCAATTCACCTAGTTCTTCGTCAGAAGGATGCACAAGTAAAAGTCGCAACTGGTGAAAAAATCAAGAAAAAGGATTGGAATATCACTTCCCAATCAGTAAAAGATACCTGCTATAATCATAAAGACATAAATAAATTTCTTTCTTTTTTGAAACTAGAAGTTGAGAAGCATTTAGAAACAACTCCTCATTCTCAACTTACAGACAAAAAGATTAAAGAAAAAATCCTTTCTTTTGTAAATAGTAGAAGAGGCAATAATGAAGTGAAAATAACTTGTGAAGACCAAAATTATTATGAATGCAAAGAAAAAATTACATTTTTAGATTTATTTGCGGGTGCTGGTGGATTTAGTGAAGGCTTTTTGCAAGCGGAACATGGAAATAGATATTATGATTTTTTATTGGGGAGCGATATTAATGAGAATTGCGAACTTACCCACCTTGCTAGATATAATTACCAACTCGGAATGGATGCAGAATTTTTGCGTCAAGACATTACTGATCCTGATTTTCTAGATAATTTATTAAAGAAGTTAAAAGGTCAGCGAGTAGATGTAGTTTGTGGTGGACCTCCTTGTCAAAGTTTTAGTTTGGCAGGTAAGCGAAAAAAGTTTGATAAAAAGGATGATTTATTTTCTCATTACTTAAATGTAATTCGTGTACTTCGTCCTAAGTATTTTGTAATGGAAAACGTAAGAGGAATCTTAACAAAAGAAGGCGGAAAGATAAAAGAAATGATTCTACAAGAAATCAAATCAATTGTTGATTTGAAGGAATTTCATCAGTTAATTTATTTTTTGGCTAAACTTAGAAAATCAGAAAAGGAAAAGGTCTTTACCTTGGATTGTTACAATTTGAGAATGCAATTTGAATCAGCAAATGAGAAGGAATTGGAGAAATACCGAGAGAGTTATATACAGATTATTGAAAATAAATTTCGTTTGCTTACTCCCAAAATAGCTGATTATAAAACAAGCAAAACAGATGTAAATATAAATACCATTCGTCACGGGTTTAATTTGTTGAAAAGAAGTAAGGAGTTGGCTTATGTAAGGAAGAAAGTGATTTTAGAAAAAGCTCATAGCGATTTAGACAATGATTTTTTTGCTGAAAAATTTGATACTTTTTTATCATCAATTGAATCCGATTCTATTATTGAAAAAATTCACGAAGCTTTTAATAATTTAAAGCCTGCAGAGGCATTTCAAAGTGATATTGCAGAAATTATTTCGGCTTTGGAAATTTACAATTATTCCTTTGAGGAATGTATCAAAGGATTGCAACCATTTGTTAATGTAGAAAAAGCAGAAAAAGAATTTGAAGAGATTTTGTCACATATTAGATTGTATAATATAAACCAGCCTTTTGTCGCATTAGCCTCAAATTATGGTGTTCCACAAAACCGTGAAAGAGTTTTATTTATAGGCTGTCGCAAAGACCAGAAATTGGTAAAGACTGTTCCGCCAACTGTAACCGAAAAGGAAAAGGTTACAGTGTTTGAAGCATTGTATGATTTAGATTTTGTTGGCAATGATGAAGAAAAGTTTGACTATGAAAAAATTGATTTAAAAGCAAAGTTTAACGGTACAATACAAAAAATGGAATCGCTTTTAAAGAAAAGAGCCATAGACGGAAAGCCTGAAGACAATAAAGGTTTGACTTATGCAGAATGGTCAAAAAAAGGAAGATTAAATGGGCGGTTTGAAAACGCTAAAAATCCCTTTTATGTTAGAAATTTCGAAGAGTTGGAAAATATGCTATCGCATATTGTTGCACCATTACACAATCATAAAACTAGCAAACAAAATGATGATGTTGTAAAAAGACTTGATGTCATTTTGAATATAGGTGATTACGATTTGGCGAAAAAGGAATTAAAAAAAATTGGTTTAGATTCTGAAAAGAGAAATTACAACGTTTTAAAACCAAATTCTCAAAGTTCAACAATTATGACTATTGCGGATGATTATATACATTATTCCAATCCAAGAGCATTAACTGTTAGAGAAATGGCAAGGTTGCAATCATTTGATGATTCATTTGTATTTCAAGGTAAGCGTTCAACTGGGGGAAATAAGCGTAAATTTGAAGTTCCACAATTTACATTAGTTGGCAATGCGGTTCCTCCGTTAATGGCTAGAGCAGTTGCTTTGGAAATTCTAAAAAATATTGACTAAAGTCTAAAATAAGATAAAGAATTATTGTTATTCAAATAAGGGATAGCGCTTCTTATATCAGTTCTTAATGTTGTTCTTGAACCAGATTGAAAATTATTTGTAAAAATTTCTTTTAAAGATTTTGCAACATTTAGAACAGTCGTTTGTCCCCAATAATTACCACCTGATAAATTTGTTACTCGTTTTACAGCAACACCATCGGGTTTATAAACTGTGTTTTGATTTGAAGGTACTGTAACAAAAGAATAAGAAAAGCTTTGAACATTTTGAATGTTGTAACCATTTCTACCTATAGTGATGTTTCTGCCACGAAAACCGCCTGCAGAATAAATCATATCCCATAGCATTGGAACTTGTGCATTGTCATTCCAATTTGTTTTGCATTGAATAATTCCTATTTCGAATTGATGAAAGTCTCGAGCTGATAAATAATTTGAAAGTTTAATATTAAACTTCTTTTTGGTGATAGCAGGAATTTGAATTCCATTTTGGTCAAGAATGTTCAACTGGGGTAAATCAGTATAATATTCATGTAAATTTGGAAAAATAATAATTGTAATATCCGACTCTGTGTTGCAAGCAAAGTTGCCATAATTTACAGTAATTGCATCTTGAATTGACTTTGGAACTAAGCTCATTTTTTTAATTGCAACGATTCTACTGCCAACACAACAAAGGTTAATATACCAACAAACTAAAGATTCCCAAGCTGTTCCTCCAGCTGATAACACACCTTGTCCTCTTCCGCCTCCTCCTGTTGATTTAAAAATTTCAGATAAATGGTCGCCTAAATTAATAATTTCGTTGTCACTGAAATTATTGCCTAAAAGTCTATTGATTTCATGTTGCCAGGTTTGCCAGCAATTTTGAAATGTATTTGTTTTGAAAATATTTTCAATAGCCAATTTTCTAAAATGGTCGGGTATAGTATCGTACATTATTTCAAGTAATTTTTGTCAAATATCGTAAAAGTTGTCGTAAGATGTCTAATCCGATGCATATTGCACCTTTTCTCACTATCTTGCCTCAATTAATTATTAAGAATGAATTATAGCAAAATAGCAGGAATGGGCTACTACGTTCCTGAGAATGTTGTAAGTAATGCAGATCTATCTGAAATCATCGATACAACCAATGAATGGATTATAGAACGCACAGGAATTGAAGCCAGACGCTATGGCACAAGGAATAAGGAAACCACCACTACCATGGGTGCAAGAGCTGCAGAGATCGCTATGCAGCGAGCAGGAGTGGATAAATCAGAAATAGACTTTATAATTTTTGCGACCCTGAGTCCTGATTATATGTTTCCTGGGTGTGGGGTCTTAGTTCAGCGAGAATTGAAAATGACGGAATATGAAGCTCCTGCACTGGATATCAGAAATCAATGTTCTGGATTTATTTACGGTCTGAGTGTAGCGGATCAATTCATAAAAACAGGAAAATACAGAAATATACTGTTAATCGGGGCGGAGATGCATTCCATGGGATTGGATTTCACAACACGCGGAAGAAATGTATCTGTAATTTTTGGAGATGGAGCTGGTGCAGTTATTCTTCAACCTTCAGAAGAAGCAGGAATTTTGACTACCTGTTTGCATGCAGATGGAACTCATGCAGAAGAACTAGCTTTTATTAATCCCGGATCACACGGTGGATATCATTTAGGAACAGAGCGCTTTGGTTATGAGGATCAAAAATATGGTGGCATTTTTCTAACAAAAAAAATGTGGGAAGAAGAAGACTATTATCCTTACATGAATGGTCCAATGGTATTTAAAACTGCAGTCACCAAATTTCCTGAGGTAATTCAAGAAGCCTTGACTAATCAAGGTTTGAGTGCGTCAGACATTTCCATGCTTATTCCACATCAGGCAAATCTGCGTATAAGTCAATTTATACAAAGGCAATTGAAACTCAGTGATGATAAGGTTTGGAACAACATTCAGAAATATGGCAACACTACCGCGGCATCTATACCAATCGCTTTAACTGAAGCTTGGGAAGCTGGAAAAATAAAAAAAGGTGATCTGGTTTGTTTGGCGGCATTCGGTAGTGGTTTTACCTGGGGTTCAGCTTTAATTAGATGGTAATGGAAGTTAAACCTGTAGATATTTTAGCAATTGGAGTGCATCCGGATGATGTGGAATTGTCTTGCTCTGGCACCTTATTGAAGCAAGCCCAAATGGGTCATTCCTTTGGAATCTTAGATCTCACTTTGGGAGAATTGGGAACTCGTGGCACAGCAGAATTAAGAACTGAAGAAGCAGCAGCTGCGGCAAATTTATTAGGAGCTAGTTTCAGACATCAACTAAATATTGGTGATGGTTTTTTTGAAGTGAATGAAAAAAATCAACGACAGATCTTAAGAGTTATCAGAGCCTGTAAACCAAAGATTGTTCTAGCAAATGCTTTGGAAGATAGACATCCTGACCATGGACGAGCGGCTAAGCTTATTTCTGAAGCTTGTTTTCTATCTGGATTAAGAAGAATTAATAGTACTTGGAATGATGTTGAACAAGATGCTTGGAGGCCTTCAGCGGTATATCACTATACACAGGATTATTATTTAGCCCCTGATCTCATTGTTGATATTAGCGAGTTTATGGATAAGAAACTGGAATCTATACGCTGTTTTAAATCTCAGTTCTATGATCCGAATTCTAAAGAGCCTGTTTCTGCAATATCAGGTCAGGAATTCTTTGACGAAGTCATTGCAAAAGCAAGAGTTGCAGGTAGAAGTATAGGCGTGCGATTTGGCGAACCCTTTCAGGTAAAAAGACCAATTGGATCTAAAAATCTAATGGATTTGTTATAGGCTATAGAGCTAAAACATTGCTTCTATTCCAAATCCAAGACTTGTGCCCAAAACAGGATGCAACTCACAAGCACTGTCAAGAATTAAATTTTCCTTATATCGATACCCAATTCCGAAACTTACTGTGCCATTAAAAATATATCCTGTACGCAAAGCAAAATTAGGATTAGGAAGGTACTCAAGTCCAAACTTCAGATCTGTTTCTTGATTGGTCACTAATTGAAATTCAGTCGTAAACTGCAATTGAGTGTAGATCTGATAACAGGCTCCAAACTTAAACTGACTGGGAATTTTAGCCAAATTTTTAGAACTTATTGGCAGCGGATTATTAATCTGAGTAGACAAGGTTAACTTGGGAATGATTTGAATTTGCATTCCTATTCCAGGGAATATTGCAGATTCATTTTTTGATTCAGGATAGTTTTTATTTAAATAATTTGCACTGATCCCAATTGAAGAATTCTCGCCAAACTTTCTACTATAAGCTATTCCAAATAGATTTTCATTCAGTTCTTTACTGCCATCTCTTTGAATTTGAATACCCCAAGCGTTTTTGTCACTTCTAGAAGTGAATGCTTGCAGATTAATTTGACTTAAACCTTCTATTAAATAATAAGATCTATAGTTTGCATAAACACCTGAATTTTTCAAGAGAGATAAATGCGCGACGTTATTTATAAAATTGCTGTTATTTTTTAGTGCAACTCCGGTTCTTCCCATGCTTAATGATCGAGCGTCGAATGCGCCATTCAGTATGGAATGTTGTGCAATTAAGTGTGGACTTAATAATAAAATAAAAACAAATAAATTAATGCATCGAATCATCTTATAAAGATCTCTCTTTTATGTAACAATTGCTAATGTAAGGATTAATACTAAATTTACATTTTATATATGAAAGAAAAATTTACAGAGCAGATAGTTAAGGAGTATTCTTTTCAAGGAGAGTCCCTCGTTTTAGGTTGTGGAATGTACGATAAAGAACTTATTCAAAAGGCGATTGTGCGTTTACCACTAAAAACAATGAATAGGCATGGATTAATCGCCGGTGCAACAGGTACCGGGAAGACAAAATCACTGCAACTTTTGGCAGAACAGCTTTCTAACAAATCTGTTCCATGTGTTTTATTGGATATCAAAGGTGATTTGAGTGGAATTGCAGAGGAAGGCGTAATGAATTCTAAAATAAGTGAGCGTCAGTCTGCCCTAAATCTGCCTTGGACTCCTACATCAAATTTTGTGGAGTTGTTTTCCATTTCCGATGAACGAGGAACAAGATTAAGGGCAACGGTTTCAGAGTTTGGGCCGGTGTTGTTATCAAAAATATTGGGTTTGAATGATACTCAGGAAAGTGTAATTTCTTTAGTATTTAAATATTGCGATGACAGAAAATTATTGTTGTTGGATCTCGAAGATTTGAAATCTGTTTTGCAATACATAACCAATGCAGGAAAAGAAGAAATAGAAATGAATTTTGGAAGTGTTTCATCCGCAAGTGTAGGAACTATTTTCAGAAAAGTCATAGAACTTGAACAACAGGGTGCAGCACAATTTTTTGGAGAAAAAAGTTTCGATGTACATGATCTGCTTAGATTTGACGATCAGGGAAGGGGGGTGATTAGCATAATGAGAGCGACGGACATTCAGGATAGGCCGAAGTTTTTTTCAACTTTCTTATTGCAATTACTTGCAGAATTATATGCACAATTTCCCGAATTAGGAGACGTCGATAAACCAAAGCTGTGTTTTTTTATTGATGAAGCGCATTTACTTTTTGAAGAATCAAATTCTGCACTTGTTAACCAGTTAGAGACCATAATAAAACTAATACGATCCAAAGGAATTGGTGTTTTCTTTATTACTCAGAATCCTGTTGATGTTCCAGATTCCATATTGGCACAGTTGGGAATGAAAATCCAACACGCACTAAGAGCTTTCACAGCAAAAGATAGAAAGTCAATAAAATTGGCCGCAGAAAATTATCCAGAAACAGAATATTATTCGGTTGAATCTTTGATTACAGAATTGGGAATTGGAGAAGCACTAGTCACAGTCTTAAATGAAAGAGGAATACCGAGCAGCCTAGTTCATACAATGATGCAGGCGCCTCAATCCAGAATGGATATACTGACTGCGGATGAAATGGATTCTATTGTAAAGCACTCAAAACTTGCAAGTATTTACAACGAAGAAATAAATCGTGAAAGCGCATTTGAAATTTTGCAAAAAAGATTCGAGAAACAAGAAGAAAAGGAACCCACACCAACGCATACAAGACCAATTAAAGAAGAAATATCGACTGTTGAAAAAGTCATGAACAGTCCTATAACTAAACAAGTGGGAAGAACCGTAGCCCGAGAATTGACACGAGGATTACTCGGAGTTTTTGGAATTAAAACAGGTAGAGGAAAAACCTGGTTTTAGAATTTGAATTCCAAAAAAAATGCCCTCGTAAAACGAAGGCATTTTAATCTTTAAAAGTAAAAATTATTACTTAATAATATATCTAGCAGATAATGCACCATAAGATGCACCAAATCCTGTATTGAATTCACCACCAACAAAGAAAGTTGGTAACCAATCCACACTTAGGTTCAATGGAATTTTATCGAATTTATAATCTAAACCTAGAGCACCAGAAATGCCAAATGAAGTAGATGCATAGTCATTATTTGGATAAAAAGTATCGTCATAAGACCAAAACAATACGTTTGCTCCACCACCAACGTACCAAGCAAGACCTTCAACTGATTTTATTGCAGTATGGTGCAAATAAAGTCCTCCTAAATTAAACCAGTTAAAATAAGAGTAATTTCTGTATCCTGCATAAACCTCAATAGCAGCTCTGTCACTAATAAACGTCTTGTAGCTTAAACTTACTGGATAACCTAAACGCAAACCAATTGCTGATTTGTAATCCTGCACTTGAGCATCTAACTTAGAAACTCCACATAATATGCAGAATATCAATGTAATAAAAATTTTAGTTTTCATTTTAAAAGGCTTTTTTAATTAATTAATATGGCGAAAATAATACAGATTAATCAAATCATCTATTTTAAAATATACTTTTTTCGAATTTTTTTTTGTCATATGCTATTTTATTCTAAATCAGAAGCGCTTGACTTTAAAAGATTTAGACAAAAACATAGAAATTGCAATTCATTTTTGTTCTATTTATGCTAATTTAGCCTTTTCAATCAAAGTTATATGAAAAGGAATATTTTATACATTATTACATTATTATCATTTGTACAGATTTGTAATTCACAGCCAATAAAGCTTTGGAGTAAACTTTATGGTGGTAATAATACGGAACTCGCATTTTCTGCTTGCAATGTTGACGACTCCTTATTTGCTTTTGTTGGCAGCTCGAATTCCACCAATATTGGAAATAAGGGATTGACCGACATGATCATTGGAGTGGTTAATAAAGAGGGGAGCTTAAAAAATCTTAAAACCTTTGGGAGCCCACAAGCAGATCAATTCAATGCAGTTGATATATTACCTAATGGAAATTTAATTTGCGTTGGACAGGCCAATGGTTCAGGAGGAGATGTTGCTCTAAATTATGGACTTATTGATGGTTATATTTTAAGTTACAATCCCAAAACTAATACTAAGGTTTGGGGTAAGAATTTTGGAGGATCAAATAACGATCAGATTAACGATGTAAAGTATCTAGAACCTGGAAAAATTATCTTTGTTGGTAATTCAAAATCCGCAGATAAAGATATGCCTGGAAACGCAGGATTAACAGATGCGTTTGTTGCAACTGTTGACGAAGCAGGAACAGTTAGTAAGGTGAAAAATTTTGCAGGATCAAAAGATGATTTTGCTAAAAAAGTTGCAATTATAAATGAAGCATCTTTTTTTGTAGCAGGAGAAACGGTTTCAAGCAATGAAGGAGCATTTCTTGGACTAACTAACAAAGGTAAAAAAGATGTTTTTGTATTAAAGTTAAACAGAAATTCAAATCAATTATCAATTTACATGTTGGGTACTCCCGGTGACGATATACTAGCTGATATCGTTGCAACTCCTGATGGTGGAAATATCGTCGTTGTGAATATTAGTATGGCAGGTGGAGATGTGGATTCTATAATTGGAGGAAAAGATATACTAATTGCTAAATACGACAATGCAAGCAAGTTGGTTTGGAAAAAAATAATAGGCGGAACGAAAGATGATGAAGCAGTGACAGCGTTGTTGAATCCGGCAGGTGAATTGGTAGTTACTGCAACAAGTAATTCTACTGATGTTGATATAGCTGCTAATTATGGGGACAAGGATATCATGATGTTCAAATTGGATCAAAACGGCAACATAGTCTCATTTAATCATTACGGTGGAAGTAGAGGAGATGCCGCAGGTGCAATGTTGATTAATGGTCCAAATACTTTTTTGGTTTCAAGTTCATTTAGTTTAAACAATGATCTGCCAAATACGAATACTGCTGCTGATTTTTGGATATTAAATTTATTTGAATGTTCCACAATAGCAACAAATTATACACAGGATCTCTGTCTCGGTGATACTGCAACTATTCTAGGTAAAAAATTCTTCGCCGGAAATACTTCAGGCCGTGTTTTAGTGCCTAAAGGTGCCAAGTATGGTTGTGATTCAATTGTAGATGTTGAAATTATATTACATACTGCTTCCACAGAAACGCTTCGAGATACTTTCTGTAATGAAGGAACAACGACCATTAACAATGTTATTTTTGATAAAAATAAAACGAAGTTTGATTTTTCTTTTCAAAATCAATTCGGATGCGACAGTACACTCTTTGTTGATCTCTATTTTGCAGATCCAATAGCAATAATTGATTCTATGTTGAAATCAGACAATGGATCTAACAATGGCTACATTCACCTTTCTGTAATTGGTGGCACTCCACCATATAATTTCGAATGGAGTAATGGCAATAGAACTATAGATTTGGACAATGTTCGATTCGGAGTATACACAGTAGTTATTACTGATGCTATGTCCTGTATTAGATCTTTTAGTTTTGTTGTTAAAAACACCGTAGCTGTTAATGATGTAGAATTGGATCAGATTAGTGTTGAACAAATTGGTGAAATCGTTGGCATTGAATCCAACATTGATCTAAAATCTGTAAAAGTCTACAATTTGAATAGTAATTTACTTGCAGAATTTGGAAACATAAATAAGACTAAATTCCAATTCAATAAAAGAAAACTGACTCCTGGTCTATACATCCTTGAAATTGAAAAAGCAATCGGGACTAGAGTAATTAAAAAAATAGTATTGAATTAATCCATTTTAAAAAGGCGCGATGAGCGCCTTTTTTATTTTACTAGTCTAATGTATCAAATTACAATGTTGATCATTCTTCCGGGTACAAATATTATTTTCTTTATTGGACTGTCTTGAATCCATTTTTTAATTTCTTCAATTTGAAGCACCTCAGATTCTAACTCGGTTTGAGTTTTATTCTTAGAAACTAACCATTCGTATCTCTTTTTTCCATTGACACTTACAGGATAATTTACCTCATCTGTAATCAGATATCTTTCATCGGCAAATGGGTAGGATTCTTGGTGAACAGATCCTTTTCCACCTAAAACATTAAATAACTCTTCTGTAATAAATGGAGCAAAAGGCGCTAAAAGAAGATTAAGTTGTGAAAGAATAATTTTATTATTCGAATTCAATCGACGCAGCTCATTTACACAGATCATAAAACTACTTATGCAGGTATTGAATGAAAGATTTTTGATGTCCTCATTAACTTTCTTTATGCAGGTATGAAGAATTTTCAATTCTTCTTTGCTGGGACTTTCTTCACTTAGTGCAATGTTAGATTGCTCATCAAAAAACATTCGATAATATTTTCTAAGAAAGCCGGAAACACCGGTGATTCCTTTCGTGTCCCAAGGTTTGGAATCTTCCAATGGACCAAGAAACATTTCGTACATTCTAAATACGTCAGCTCCATACTCAGCTACTACCTCATCAGGATTGACAACATTGTGATAACGCTTAGACATTTTTCCAACTTCAGAAATAGTTTTCAAAGAAAAATTATTGTTTAATTCATCCAGTTTGTAAGAACCTGTTTCATCAGTAAATATGGATTCAGCATAATCCGGTTTCCACTTTACAAATTCATGCACCCCTCCTTTATCTAATTGTGATTCTGGAGAATTCGCATTTTTAACAAAACCAAGATGAACAGGAATGTAAGCCAATTGATCCTCGCGATAGTTTTTTCTTAGACTAGCTGAAATAAACTGCGTAGGACTTGTTTCTTTTACTAAAAGAATATTTTCAATAATTCCTTGAATCATTCCCTGATTCACCAATCTCATAAAGGGTTCTATCGTTGAAACATATTTTAAATCGAATAAAAATTTATGCCAGAATCGCGCGTACATAAGATGTCCTACTGCGTGCTCAGTTCCACCAATATATAAATCGACTTCTCCCCAATAATCTAAGGCTTCTTTAGAGGCAAAAGAGCTTTCATTATCGGGGTCCATGAAGCGCAGAAAGTACCAGCTTGAACCAGCATAACCAGGCATGGTGTCTAATTCTCTGCTATATCCGGGTTTTGGTTTTGCCCATTCGGTTGCGTGTATCAAAGGAGATTTTCCTTCAGTACCAGTACTTATTTTTTCAATATAGGGTAGAAGGAGAGGGAGTTCATTTTCAGAAATGCTGTGACAGACTTCTTCATTGTCATAATAAATCGGAAATGGTTCACCCCAATACCTTTGTCTGCTAAAATTCGCATCTCGCATTCGGTATTGATTTTTTCTATGTCCAATTTTTTCTTTTGTAATTTTAACAATGACTTTTTCTATTGCATCTTGAACATCCAATCCATTAATAAAATCTGAATTTATAAGTTTTCCCTGTTTTGATTCAGGTTCAACATTTGGAAATTCAGATTGGTCAACTACTTGAATTATATTTAATCCAAATTTATTTGCGAATGCTAAATCTCTGGAATCATGTGCAGGTACGCCCATGATTGCTCCGGTTCCATAATCAATCAATACATATTCAGAAATCCAAATAGGAATTTTCTCTTTAGTAAACGGATGAATACAATAAGAGCCTGTAAAAACACCGGTAACAGATTTAGTTTCTGCCAATCGATCCAAGTCAGATCTGCTTGCTACATATTCTTTGTAATCTTCTACTACTTTTTGTTGTTCAGCCGTGGTCAACGTATTTACAAATTCATGCTCAGGTGCAATAACCATAAATCCCACTCCAAAAATAGTATCGGGTCTTGTAGTGAATATCTCTAGTTTATTTGTTGAATTATCAATATCAAAAAACAATTGTGCGCCGGAAGATTTTCCAATCCAATTACGCTGCATGTTTTTCATGGAATCAGACCAGTCTAGCGACTGTAAGTCATTTAATAAGCGATCACAATAGGCCGTAATTCTCAGTGCCCATTGCATCATAGCTTTCTTTTCTACTGCATGTCCTCCGCGTTCAGATACTCCATCCTTAATTTCATCATTGGCGAGTACGGTGCCTAATGCCTCACACCAATTTACATAACTTTTCTTTCTATAGGCCAATCGATAATTCATTAGAACATGATCCTTTTGAACAGCATTCATAGCATTCCATTCTTCCGCAGTAAAAAGTTCTAAATCCTTTGGATAAGCATTGCTATTTGTATTTCCATTCGATGAAAAGTATTTTATCAATTCTTCAATTGGCTCGGCTTTTTGAGACTCAAGATTGTAATAATGATTAAAAAGTTTTAGAAAAATCCATTGAGTCCATTTATAATATTTTGGTTCGCAGGTAATAACTTCTCTGCTCCAGTCGTAATTTAATCCTATGTTATTCAACTGATCTCGATACCGTTGCATATTTATTTTGGTGGAATCAATTGGATGAATACCGGTTTGAATTGCATATTGCTCCGCAGGCAATCCAAAAGCATCAAAACCCATAGGATGCAATACGTTAAAACCTTGCATTTTTTTATGTCTGGCAATTATGTCAGAAGCAATATATCCTAGAGGATGTCCTACGTGTAAACCTGATCCGGAAGGGTACGGAAACATATCCAATACATAATATTTGGGTTTGGTAAAATCATTTTCTACCTTATTGATCTTTTTATCAAACCAATATGTTCTCCATTTATCTTCAATTTCCTTATGATTGTAATCCATTTTATTTATTTTGTTGCAATAAAAAACAAATCCAAACTCTCATCATTTTGTGCGCTCACAAAAAAATCCTGAACCGAAATGGATGTGCTGAGATCTGTATTTTCCTTTGCAATAATTTTACGGTTTAATCTGTTGAACAAATCATACGGAATCTGCAATAATCTTCTTGGAAGTCTATATTGTAAATTTAAAAAATCGTATTTGGTTATGCGCTTTACTGATTCGCGATTTTTATCAATGTAATCATTGGTTTTTTTACTTCCAAAAGTTCCGAGTTTCTCAACAGATTTGAATCCTTTGCTCAGGAGCAAATTTTCTAATTCATTTCCTGTATATTCTCTTATATGCCATGGATTTCGAGTTAAGGATTGCAATTTATTTGGGGTGGTTAAAATGAACTGACCACCATCCTTTAATACTCTTTGAATTTCTCGTACATAAGCTTGATCATCTTGTATATGTTCTATTACTTGAAAGCTAATAACAAAATCAAAACTCTTGTCCTCCAATCCTGTCAATGGTGGAATTTCCATTTGTCTGAATTGTGTGTTTGGATATTTAGTAAAATCCACATCACTTCCAAACTTATCTATAGTCAATAAAGAATCACAGGAAGCTGCAAGAATTTCAACTCCAAGACCTGAACCGGTACCAATCTCTAATACTCTTCCAGATAGTCTTGCTTTTACTTCATGATAAGCAAATAAACATCTTTGATAGACATAATTGTCTACAATGCTATGAGAGGATGCTCTTTCAGCTGTTTGTATCATTGTATTAGGAAGATTTTTTTTGAAAAATATAAATCAAAGAACTGGTCTTATTTTTATTTATTAAACTTTTTATCCATGATAGGCCACCATAGAACATTCCTCTTATGAATGAAAACCTATGTTGCAAATAAGTTTCACTTAACATAGAAACATAAAATGAGTCAAAGGGAAGTCTCTTTATAGATTTTAATTCAAATCCACATGCACTTAATAGTGTATTTATACTCTTTGGATCAAAATGCCACAAATGCCTTGGCACATCATATCCTGCCCAGAAAGACAGATATTTTTGTGCATCCATAGAGCGATAATTGGGTACCGCAATTATTAAATGAGCATTATCATTTAGAACATTTGAAACAGCATTAAGATATGCTTTTGGTTCATAAATATGTTCAAGAACATGCCACATGGTGGCAACATCAAATTTATCTGCTATTTTATTTTCAGTTAAGAAGCTTGGTGGAATTACATCAAGTTGGAAATTTGATTTTGCAAAATTTCTTGCATTTTCGTTGATCTCAATACCTAGAGTTTTGAATCCATTTTCCTTCATAGTGTTCAAAAAGAATCCTATGCCACAACCAATATCCAAAACATTTCTTTGAGTACTAATTTTCCTTATTAAGTTCAATTTACATCGAAGCATCAAGCTCCTTATGTAATGATAAACTCTGTTGATTGGACCCTGATTGTTGTTGGAATGAGAAATGTATCTTGGACTGTCGTAATATTTGCCAATTTCATTTTCATTTGGGGGATCAGCGGTAAATCGAAATCCGCATGATTTGCAATCTGAAAGAGAAAAAGTTTCCTGACTTATCTTATGATCTTTGACTTCAAAAACTAACTCAATCTCATTGGATTGACATAAAGGGCAGTGTTGATATGTAATTCTATTCATGAAAACTGGAGAATCTAACATTTACAGCTAGATTTATTCTTTGATGGCTGCAAAGATATGAAATAGAGTATTGTTTATTTAAGCGTTAATCAAGAAGATACTCTTAGTTTTCCTTGATTTCTATAATTTTTAGTTCAACTCTTTGATTCTTATTTCTACCAGCCTGCGTATCATTGGATGCAATTGGATTGTGTTTACCATATCCTCGGAAACTAATTTGTTTAACAGGTATTCCTTTAGTGTAGAGGTATTCTGCGACATTTTTAGCTCTGGAGGAGGAGAGTTTGTCACAATATTCATGTGATGGAATTCCATTGGTATGTCCTCCAATCTCAATGACAATATCCTTATTATTAGCGAGGAATTCAAAGATTTCATCGAGTACCGCATAGGATTCTGGCGAGACAACACTTGAATCTGCAGTAAAATATAAGTCATTGATTCTTAGGGTTTGTCCTACAGCAATTTTAGTTCTCTCAAGATCGGGAATTACTTTAGGTGCTTCAATGTATAGGTTAAAATTAAATTGGCAATTGTTGTTGTCATAGATGCGGATAATGTGTTTCCCGGCGGCAAGATTAGTTACCGATTCACCTGATCTTCCATTGTCCCAAACAATACGATAAGGAGCTTGTGCTCCGGAAACTTTAATGTTTGCTTTTCCATCGCGCTTATTCATGTCTGAAACCCGATCTTTAGATATGATCTCCATTTGAAGATCAGCAGGTTCCTTGATTTGGACTGAGGTGATATAATCGTTTGCTTCGGCATCAGTAACGGTTACAGAATATTCACCTGCACCCAAACTGTCTCTTGAAGAACCGCTCATTTCAGCTTTATTCCAGGAATAGGTATAAGGAGATTTACCGCCTCTAACTACAAGTGTTATACTTGAGGTTTTGGCTCCATGACATTTTATTTCTCCTTTGGTGAAGGCTACAGCGGTCAATTCCTTAACTTCAGAATCGAGCATATCTATTCTAAACATTCCTCGATCGGCGGTGCCTACCCAAAGGTCATCATTTTTATCACAGGCTAGGGAAAGAGTTTGTGAAGAAACAAAGCCATAATCCTTGTCAATTTGAACAGACTTGTCTGTATAAGGATTGAACTGAACCAATATTTCAGAAGCAATGTAAATATTTCCCTTGCTGTCAGCGGCCAATGCTCTTACAGGTCCTTGGCTAATTCCTCTTTTAACTGCTGCATCTTGTTCGCGATCATGTCCATCTTCTTTAAATACTAACCACATCTTTGTTTCCGAAAGCACCCAAATCCCTTCTTTAGTTTGAACCATTGATGTAATCTTGTGGTCCTTATGATAATTTCGCCCCCATCTTTTTCCATTAAAAATTAAGTATCCCTTGTCAGTTCCAACCCAAAGTCTTCCCTCATTGTCATGAAATAAGACATTAATTTGGTTTGATTCCAATTTTGAATTTTCCTTCGTAAAGGAATTAAGAACTTTATTTTGATCATCTGATACTCGAAAAAGACCGTTACTTGTTCCCACCCAAATGTCTCCTTTATAGTAGGTAAGGCAGCTTATCATTCCGATATTACTTGAGAGTAGAATTTTTTGCGATTGATCTTCATTGGTCAGAATTTGTTTTCTGTTTCCATACCAGACAACTTCTTTCTTGTCTTCAGTTAGTCCTGTAATACTATCCTTGACAATTAATTCAGGATCCTGATCCATACTAATTACCCGATAGAGTCCTTTATCAGTACCTAACCATTTATAGTTTTGCTTATCAATTATTATTGATCTTACAGCTTCTCTCGGATCAATTTTTTGATAATTCTCAACAATCGCCTTTGGCCCTTCTTGAGCTTGAGCTATTAATTTATAAGCAAAAATTAGTAAAAAGCACAGACAGGATTTTCTCATAAAGTGAATGAAGAATTTAAAGTAAAACGAAGATATAAACGAAATTGTTTGTCAGAGGATATAATAAAAAAAGGCCGACGATAAGTCAGCCCTTTGTAATATTATATTATTATTTTCATTAAAGATTTGGTATTACCAACTCCTGTCCAGGATGAATAATATCCGCATTGGTTAGAATGTTTTTGTTTGCTTCAAAGATTTGTTTGTATTTCATTGGATCTTTAAAATAATGCTTTGCAATAAGGCTTAAGCTTTCGCCCTTTGCGACAGTATGTTTTGTGTAAAAACTTGTATGATTAAGATTGATGTCAGCAATTAGATCAGATGGTTCAGCTCCACCGATTTCCTTAAACTTATCCCAAATCTGATCTTTTGCGTATTGATCTTCAGCAGTTGCTCTAATCTTTAAAACACCACCTTCTTCAACTACAGAACCAATAGAAACTCCTAGTTCTTCGCCATGGTTTAAAGCCATTTGATACTTTTCTTGTAAACTCATTTTAATTAATTTTATATTTAAGAATAAGAAATATAACAATGCTAAAACTGAGAAAGTTCAGAAATGACCAACATACTAGCAAAAAACTGAAACTTATCTGAGTTCCTGTGGCGCCATAGGCGCCAGAACCGAAACCTTTGTCGTCAAATAAGCAATCACTCAAGAAATTTATTAGAAATCTGGAGCTTATCGGTGTTCCTGTGCCGCCATAGGCGCCAGAACCGAAACCTTTGGCGTCAAATAGGCAATCACTCAAGAAATTTATTAGAAATCTGGAGCTTATCGGAGTTCCTGTGGCGCCATAGGCGCCAGAACCGAAA
>JBDTWI010000037.1:0-38034 GCA_040006775.1 Saprospiraceae bacterium | reverse complement strand
AAAGCAAAAACTATAAGGACTCCAAGCTGGCATTTTGCTTGCAAGCGGGTCAACAGAAAGGAATCTCCCTATCCCCGGATTATATATCCTAAATCCATAATCATAAGTATTCAGTGTATTAATTTCACCATCAACATCGGCTTCCTTATCATTAAATCCATATCTATACTTTGTAAAAAATGCATTCTTTCCTCCTACAATAGGATAAGTACGGTTGCGTAACTGTTGTCCAAACGGATAATAATCCTGAGCGCTCACAATATCTGGTTCATAACTAACAACCTTTTGTTGCACTTGTCCAAGCATACCCTTAGGCCTATCGCTAATTACGGCCAATACATTTCCTAAGTGATTGGAATTCTCATACCTGCGGTAATTCCGATACCTCGTTGTTGTCTTGGATATATTATTGTCGAACATACTTCTTGAAGGCACAAAATAAGAACCTACTCTTGAACTTCCAAATATATTCAACTCCGCTTGAATAAATGTATTCTGGTCACTTTCATTTTTTAGGGTCTTGTTGTAGATAGATAAGATATTACCTGAAGCATCGCGGACATAGAAATGACTCAATGAATCATTAGCCGTATTGTTCTTCTTCTGTACTCTTTCGCCCATTGCGTCATAATAAAATCTCTCAAGCTGTGTAGAGAAGCTTCCACCTGCACCTCCGCCGCCTACATAAATCGGTCTTGATACACTTCTTATCTTCTGATACCCATCCCAGATAATAGTTGAACCAATCTGTGCTTCAGAAGTCAAGTTTCCGATCTGATCATATCCATAATTGCCTGAATTCTGATTATCCACATCCTCATTGAACCTGGCGTCTCCCACAGTATCTGTTACATATCTCAATAAATTGGGTCTTGTAGCATCTGTATATCTATAACTTAAACTGTCCATTACATTATTCTCAGAATATCTGCTCAGGTTTAAAAGATTGCCATTCCTGTCATAATTATATCCTGTATTATACCCAGGATTATAATAATTCCATGCGTTATTTTGAATTCTATAGTTATTAGAAGTCTTTATTCTATGCAGTTGATCATAAGTATATATTTGACCAGCAATCGAATCCGCAAAGCCGGCTTGTCCATTAAACTGATTTAGTAAGTAGGCAATATTACCATTGAACAATCCTTTTGGCGATCCAACAATTGGTAATATCTGATTAAATGCAGTCCACGTTAAAGTTGGTGCAGAATAGCCGAAATTTATACTGTTAGAAATGGGTACATAATCAGAGGAATTATACCCAATGTTATAACTCGCAGCATCTCTTGCTACATATCTATTGATATTGAAATTAGCATTATTAGCGTCTTTGCCAGGCTCATAGGATACATTTGTTGCTCCTATGATATTGGTGCCTTTAATCCATCCTTGAAGAGTGTAGAAGTAATCTATTCCCTGAACTTTTTCAGACCCTAGCTCTACCCTTGCCAAAGGTCCATGTCGATAATAGAAATACCTTGCATCCTCATCCCATAGAATACTATCAATGGAAGTATATGCTCTTCGCAGTCGATTATCTGAATCATAATCGAACACCTGATAATATTGATCCTTATTGCCCCTTTGATAGGATAGTTTTTTTACATTTCCACTTATGAGATCATAAGAATACTCAATTGTTTTTATTCCTAATTCAGGGTTGAATTGGTACAGACTACTTACGTTACCATGAGCATCGTAACTGTAATTAGTCTTATTGTCAATTCGACTTAATGCATTATCACCTGATCTTTTAGTATAAGAGACTCTACCTTTCAAGTTATTCTGAACATAACTAAATCCAGACTCAGGAACAGAGTAAATGGTAGTAACTACGTTATTTTTTATTGAATTATAAGATTGGCCTCCAGGGAAATTAGGATCAGCATCAATGGCATCTTGAAGTTGTTGGGTAGTCATATTAACCAACGGAAGCACTCCGACTTCAATTACTCGGTCAAGATAATCATAGATGGAATATGAATACTGACTTCTCGTACGTTGAAATGCATTCTGAGATAGTCTTAACCTTCTGGCATAGTCATATAAGTATATTGTATTGGAAGTCTGTTCAGGTGATTTCTGATCAATTACTTGATTAAAGGTATTATAAGAATAAGAAGAAGCATAATTGAAATTATGTAGAGGAATGATCTTTCTATTCTGCGGATTGTACAATTTTCCATTTTGAAAATAATTCATACTTAATGGAAAAACTGCTTCAGGAGGAAGTGTGGTGATTAGGTTTCCGACTTGATCATAATAATATAAGGTATATTGGTATTCACGAGTAGAATAATTTGACGTATATTTCTCAGAAACGCCTTTCATGCAGTTTGCAGTGGATAACAATACAGTTATTTCTTCATTTATTCTTTTGTCATAAATATCTTTAAACTGTTGCTTTGACTTCTCCTTTAATAATACCCTGCAATCGTTGTAATAATCGTAAAGATTTATAGAAGTTTCACAAGGATCGGAATCAGGATAAACAACACTCTTTAATTTATTGAATTGTATGAGGTAGCCTTGGAAAAATATTTCTTTATTTTGTGCATTCAGCATCTTAAATAAGACTTTAACTCTCAATAACGAATCTGGTGAATTCTTAGCAATGGAATAATTATCAATCTGTCGAAGGAGAAGATTTGTAGACTTATAATCAATGATCTTTGCATATTTCAAGTTGATGATACCACCATATTCATCCATAAAATAATTGATAACATCATCTGAGCCAATTAAAGGAGTGAAAGTAAAAAAGGACATAGAATCATAATTGGTCAGACTTAGTTTTTCGTAACATCCATCAAGTTGATTAAAGTTTTTAACACCTTTTGGAATTGAATCAGGATAAACATTCAAATAATTCTTCAATGAATCCAACATATTAATCATACAGTTATTAATCTGTTTACATGAATTCTCACAATCCCAGATATCTTTAACATAGTTAGCAGCAGTGTCTGCATTTTTATTATACTTTACAAATGAATAAATATTGCTCAAAGCATCCAACTTCAAGTATGTATCTTTCTTATGGAAGTCAGAAGTCTTGAATTGCATAGGAGTCTCAATCTGAAAGGAAAATTGATCGGTTCCAGTATTGGATTGCTTGAAAAATTGAATGGTATAGAAATTTTGGGATTGAAATGAAGGATCGAATTTATGCGGCCACTCTAAGATTAATGCTCCGTATTGATTATATAATTTTTGAATCGCTATTTGTCCACCATAATAAGGACCATACTGTACACATGTTCCAGCATGCTGATATACAGCAACATAAATAGAATCTGTTATAGGTCCTCCGCAATTTTCAGGATATATGGTGAGTCGTATAGGAAGGTTTCCAGTATATATATTCGAATCTGGTATAAATTGAAATAGCTTTTCTTCTGATGGTGTAATACTTTGACCAAGCCACACTGGATGTAGTCCGCTAGAGTTATTTGCATATAGAGATACATTTCTTCGAGATATAACACCACTTTTATAATAACCCAGTTTAATGGTATTAGATCCACCACAATAAGAGGATAATGTATCTACAAATGTCCTTGTATCTACCAGACAATGCATTGATGCATAAGGATCACAGATCTGATTACAATGACTCTTTAAGTAGGACGATAGAGAATCTAGTTTATTCTGAGGAAGTCCATAATATTTAGCTTTGAAGATATTTAGCCAATAATTATTTGATCCAGGACAAATATTAGTTGCTTTAAAGCTATTCGAAGAATCTTTATTAGACATAATCAGTGAATCTACACTGCGAATGTCGTGAATGGGCGACCTTTGTATAATCGCATTTGTATCATTCAGTAATACACAATCTGAGCAAGTATAATATCGATCAGTTTTCAATTCTTTGTATAAACTTGTGAATAATGACCAAAGTTCTTCTTCTCTTTCAGTCGTGGTACATCCTCCTGGTTTGTTTTTACAGTAAGCACTATCAATTACGAATTCAATATATCCTAACATATTCCTAGAATATTTATTTCCTATAGCCGTGAGTAAGTCAGTCTTATTAGAGAATCTATTGAAATAAGTAGAATTCATTGAATCTATCATTATATTTCGAATCAGGGTATCAATCTTAGGACATTTCGTATATTTAGTCATTGCTAGTATGAAAGGATCTTTTTCAATTATCAATTTAACTAAACTCGCTGCATCTTTTCGGTGATTCGTATAAGCAGGATTAGCATGTAATAGAGCAGTATCAATCTGCATATACTTAGAATATTCGGAAGAAAGATTCTCATGGAAGTTTGTGGTGTCCACTGTAGCTAGACATTGCTTATACCAGCAATATTCTCGATGACAATTAACCAAAGAATCACCCCAAGTATCTTGATAATAAGATGTATCTTGTAACATCATTATGAGTTGATTCGGAAGTGTGAATTTTTTATTAGCCAATTCAGGATCTTTATTAGATAATGTAACCATTTTAGTTATTGAGGCTTTATTAGAATCAATATCCCAGAGTATATTATTGGCACCCTGCCATACATAATCTCTACCTGCAGTGTCTATAATGGTAAAATTTCTAAGTTTTACACATGCTGTATCATTTCCGTTATTCAATAGTTGCAAGAAGGTCAATGGTGTACTTTGAGGTTCAAATTGTAAAGCCATTTGCGTTCTAATACTTTCACATTCACCTCCATCATAATTGCTGTACATATCTTTTTTGTTGTCACCGCAAGCAGTCTTAGTACATGCTGCTATGGCGCTGTCTTTCGCTGTTCCAATCAGATTTTTGGTAGAAGGATCTGTCATCACATAATTCAAACAGTAGAAATTGCAATTATAAAAGCATGATAATGTGTCGTTTTGATCTTGCACATATTGTGCTATTTTTGAAGAATCAACATTTGACTTTGCAATTTTAGTTAATTCCTTAATATCAATGGGCACAGATTCTAATTTCTTAAAAACAGTAAAATCACCAGCTGTAGCTATCGTAACACTGAATGATGCTTGCTTTAAAGTATCAGAACCTTGTCCGCAAGTCCAGGTTTTGTAATTATTAAGGGTTACAGTATACACACCTGTATTACTATTATATGTACTTGGTTTCCCTCCAGAAGACATATTCGTTAATTGAACAATCATACCCATATTATCTTTTACATAAAAGGATGCAGTATAGGTACATATCTTACAGGTATCCTTTAATACAACTACAGGTGGTTTAAGATCATAATAGAAATTATAAGTTGAATTAATTCCGCCCTCAGAGAACAATTGATTTGACGAAATAATCGCTAAGGGATCAGTAATATTATCTGTTACTAATGCTGAAGTCAAGGTTTGTTGTGCATTTGGTGGATCTAATGATCGAACGTTAATGGGTGAAACGCCAAGTAAAGCTGTGGCAATAGTTTTTCCTGTTAAATCTATATAACTTACACTACCTTGCCCATTCGGATCTATGATTACATTTTTTTTATAATGAGATGGATCTCCTACCTCAGTACCAAATAATTTCTGCAAGTCTATATTCGAAGGAGTAATATAATAATATTTACTTTCTTTTCCAGATCCTAACTGATAAGTACTGCCCACACCACCTTGAGCAGAAATTCTATCTGTATTATCGCGAAGAAACTTAGTTTGAATGAAAGGTTTTTGTACTGCATCTGGAATATAGTCATTGTATATCCCACCAGTCGTATTAGAGCTACTATAATATTTACCAGCTCCTGAATTAGTACTAAGAGCTACCGCAGAATTTAGATTATCAAAATGAGTAAAATTATATGCATCAGAATTGCTCGTTGCATCTTTATTAAATTTACTCTTATATATTAAGTCATTCGTTCCATTTGGATCTGGAACGGGGAGAATGGTTAAGGATTTTCTTCCTTCCGCATCATAATCCGATTCACCAACTAGACTTACTTTCTCATCATTTAGATAAACAATTTCTTGTCTATCCCTTAGAGTGTTATCGAAGTATTTTACAATCTTCTTATTTTTACCTTCTTCTGCAAAACTACTCACGAACTGATAGGGCTTATCGGCACTAAATCTTAAATTCGGTTTATAGGATACGGATGAAGACCAATCTCCATATTTAATCCTATTTATTAGTCCAGAAATTTTAACATATCTTCCTAATGATCGTACTCGAAAAAAAAGATTACCTGAAGGATATGCTAGATCAATTGTATATTGATTATGTATGGTTTCAACTCTAAGTGCATTGGCGAATAGGAGTGTATCATTATTCGGAATATTGAAGTCTAATGAGTCAATAAATACATATTCTAATTCATAAAGATCTGCTCCTTGTTTCATATCCCATCTTAAGCTCACCTGTTTATCGCCTGACAAGGTTTCTAAGATAATGGTTGAATAACTAGTATCTAAAGTCTCAATTCGAAATGACTTTACCCTTAATTCAACTCTAATATCAACTGGCAGATAAGAACCTTGATTAACAATAGATCCCATCTTTACAATTTTCAAAGTATAAGCTGAAGGAAAGGAATCAATTCTTAATCTTGCAACCTGTTCAAAGAATGCTTCGTTGGCTTGATTTTTTATCTTAAGTGTTCCAGTATCTAATATCACTCCATTTTTCAGTATTTGATAATTTAAAGTATCCGTCCAGTAATTATTGCTAATATCAGATAGGGAGTCTCTGGTATAAATTAATGCTGCTTCAAGATAATGAATCCCATCTGCTGGCGCATTCAAAGGAAATTGTTGATTATTAATTAACGTTGAGAATCCATTATTATCTACTTGGCTCTTAACCAGAGAACCTAATTTAAATACTATGCTATTAGTACACTCTTCTATGCTCTGTGCCCTTAATGGATTAAAGTATAAATCCATTACAACTAATAGAGTAATTAAACCGATGTATTTAATCTGTACCATAAGTTTCAGTGGTTTCAATGTTATAGTCTTTTAATTGGTTTCTACCTTTCCAATGACTTCCTACTTTACTTAAGTAAGTGCTTATTTGAAAGCATGATTCATTGTCTAACTTCTTTAGTGGAGTAAATACCAGTTCACTTCGATTCGGGAATTCATTTTTGTAATCTTCATTATAGTTATATAATATTTTATTTACTGAACCATCTAGCTTATTGAAATAAATATAAGCACTTCTAATTGGATTCGAAGTTGGATAAGAAAAATCATATACGATCAATTGATTAAGTTCTTTCTTAGTAATTTTATAATCAAGCCCTAAGGTATCAAAAGATAGAGCAATTTTATCCAAGTCGATTGGAGAATTTAATTCAAGATTTGATCCTTGTCTGACATCAAGAAAAAGAGTATGATTAGAGTGAATGGCTAATAATTTAAATGCAGAAGTGTTTATATAGGTCAATTCACTAAAAGACACATAATAAGCATTACTTTTTAATTTGTACTTAACATCGAATTGTTTATCTGGAATGATGGCATTTTCATCATGCCAAAGTTTAACATGAAGATCAAATTGGCAGGAGGAACAGGAGAATGTGTTCTTAAGATTAGTTTGAATTTCTTTGAATAGTACTGAATTTTGCGAACTAATACTGACTATGCTTTGTATAGAGATCAGTAGAAATAGGATTACATTTTTCATTAGTTAAACTATTTAGTATGTACAATTAATTTTTGGAACATCTGGAAGATATTTTCTTGTTTCTTGTATTGTTTTAATTCCTTTTTCTGTTTCCTTCATAACACCAATAAGCATTCCTTCCTTATCATATACATATCGAGTGAAGTAATTATTATCATCAAGTGTATATGCAAGTTTATTGAGCTTGCGATCATATACATATCCTGTCATTTGAGATTCTGATGGAGTAATTCTTAAATCATCTACATATAAATTTGCAATTGCTGAAGGTTTATTAAACACTACATTAAAGGGTCGTGAAGCTGGACCATTAAAGTAACCTTCAACTTTCTGCCAACCATCTATCCGATTACCAGATGGACTGAGCACAGCTGTAGTATAATTAACAGCAGTAATATTTACATTAATTCCTAGATTGGCTAAGTCTGGTTGAGAAGTAGGAATATATAACCAACAACTGAAATAATATTGTTTACCAGGAATCAATTGTAAAGATGATTGTGTGTAACTGAAAGAAGTGTTATTGAATAATTTAAGACTATTTGTTCCAGTATGTTTAATTTTATCATCTAATGTAATGTTTGATATTATATACGGAATAGTATCAGAAATGGCTATCCTGCAAAAAGGAAGTGTAGGAGGGTCACAGGTGCATGCATTTAAAGTAATCTGAGATAAGTTTCTTCCTTGATATGCTCTGAGATTAGTAACAAAGGCTACATCGTTAGTGATTATGGCATTCTTGCCTGACGAATTAAAATAATCTGTACAGTATAATTCAGCGAATGAATTCATTTTCGATATTGTAAAAGGCTTATCAATTACAAAAGTGTAATCACTTTGTTTGAAAATGATATTATACACCTGAGTAATTTTTCCGTGCTGAAATGAATAATAATCAAAATGACATAAGTTTTCAACCTTTCCAACTTTATTATTGGTATTAGTATTTAAATACATTCTATTTTCGTATGCTTCAAAAGAAGCAAAAGCTGATTCAAAATATTCAGATCCTTTAATGGATGCTGTAACTCTTGTTGGAGGTTCATAAGGTGTACCATCTGGTCCAGTCCCATAATTATAATCTCCGACCAATATACATTGTGGAATAAAGAGAGCGTTATTTTGTTCTAGAACTTGACTATTCTCATTAATTTTTCGATAAGATTCCGTATTTATCCAATTAGAACCAATTGTAGTGTATTTATAATTTGATTGGTCAAATTGATAAAAATTAAAGGATGGGTAAATTCCAAGCTTTTCGTATCGAAGGCTAGTGGTATCATAGTTTCTATTTGTTAAGTATGAATACATTTCTTGTGGGTGCCACACACCTCTTACTCCACGTTTATAAGGATTAAACATGGTGATAACAGGATATAAACAAGAAGTATTATTATTTGGATTGCATCTTGTTGAAGTGTGATAAGCTTGATCCCAGAATTCTGAATATGTTGTGGTATTGGCGTCCAGAATACAATTATCCAACTTAAATGAAAGTGCGGATCCTAATGTTCCTGATAGGGTTTCAGGGGTATAATTTTTAGTTGGATCACATAAAGATTTAATGCTTGCCATACTTGAATTTATTTCATTTCTTTTACCTGATCTAAACAGATAGAATTTCAAATTCCTTGGATTTAAGTTCGCATACTTCTGAAATCTAGTAGTAGTATCGAATACGAATCTGGCATTCGATGAATTGTTAAACACACAGGTAGCAATATCAGAGGTATCATTCGGCATAGTCACTAAGAATTCATCGCCTGTCTTAATAATAGTTTTTGCATAATTGGGGAGTTTAATTGAGATATAGTTAGAGTCACATGAATAGGAGCACAGACTATCAACTGCAACATTGAATTGATATCCTATATTCTCATATGCAGGCCCCATAAGTGGATAACCTGATTTAGCTGGAATGTTATAATTATATACTAAGTTATTGAACTGATTTTGAACAGAACTAAGCACTACATTTCCTCCAATTGGATCAAATACTAAGTTTTTGGTAGTAATTAATGAAGTTCCATCGAATACTCGGACACTATCAATAATTCCTGCTCGTTCAATAATTTTATCAACTACTCCGGTGTTTGCTTCATCAATAGCGATGTTGAAGCTTGGCCATACTGGAGGAATAAATCCAGGAAAAATAGCAATAATGAATCCATCAAAATTAACATCAACTCCAAGTCTACCCGAATAACTTCTACTTCCACCTAATCTGGTATTGAGACTTCTATGAACACCTAACTCACCATTAACAAGAGAAGCTGAAGTTCTTGAATTGTTTTTATAATGATTGAATAGAACTACATCATTGACTAATTTGTTTCGATATTTTTTTACTATTCCTCTTTGATATATATCAATTTTACTTTTATAAATATTTTCTACAAAACTAACAGGTTCAGAATTCATCAATCCTGATTTTGCCTGACCATAATAAGTGGTTTTTCTAAGTTTACCATGCATATTATTTTGTTCCGTCAGATAACCTTGAGATCCAACGACTTTATTATACTTTAATGTTCCAATAAAAGGTATGATTCCAAAGGTTGGGAAAGCTACACTTTGATCCAAGGAAGTTTCTTCGAATACAGTTGGAAATTCTCTAGCAGTGTAAAATTCATGTACCACTTGTCCTTTAGAAGAAATTTCATTCATCGAGAATGGAATATCATATAATCCAGTTGAGGGTAAAGAATTATTCGCTTTTTGCAACATAAAGTCACTTGCTAAGCTTCTAACAGTTACCTTACTATAGCCAACTCCTGGTCCAGGTAGACCGGCAATATTTATTGGAAATTCTTGAAAGTTAAATTGATCAACACTAAATACCACATGCTCTTTATAACCTTTCACATATTTATAGGCATTTTCCTCAGAACCTGTGAAGGGTTCATTAATGGCAACTCCGGAACTTATTATTTCATCTGAATAGCTGCCATCTCTTTTTTTAATTTTTTCAGTTTTGGTATAATCATATACAAACCCATATTGTGGTGTTGGTTCATCACACCAATTGGTCTTTATACTGACTTTATTAACTCTAACGCCATCTCCGTATTTAAAGCCATCTGAATTATTAAGTCTTAAGAAGCTCTTGGTGAGCTGTAACTTATATCCTCGACTATTGAGTATTCCTTTTCCCGGATTCCCAATACATTTATCCCAATATCCTGTGCTTATATCCACCAATTCTTTTAAGTGATTAAAAAACTGCCAGACCATTTGAGCCTTACCTTTTTTAGTCGTTGATTCAGTTGGATTAAATCTAAAGAGTAATTTCTTTAAGTTCACTTTTAAATGCTGCCATGCAAAGAAATAAAATGGATGAACATTAATTCCTTTAATCTTCTCTTTGAATGGGGCTAGATTTACCCAGGCATAATTATAATAACCATTAGTTGATAATGAGCCAAATCCATAAGGTTTTGTCTTGTCGAGATAAGCATATCCAGAGACATATTCATATTCAGTATTATTTGTTAGATCAGAATTAATTTTAAAGAAGATTTGTTTACCTTCATCGTCTTCATATAAATCATCAAAGTATCGATCTAATTTATTTAAACTATCTATATTCCCACGAATTGGTTTTTCTAATTTGAAATATATCTTGTTATTATATAGATTAGTATTAAATGCGGGTTTAAGTATTGTATCTATATTGCCTTTTTCAGGATCTGATAGACCTGAGATTGGACACATTTGAGTAGCTTTGTTGTCTTGTAAATAGGCATAATGATCCCGACCAATATCAATATTAATTTGAGCACCTGAAGGAAGATCAATTGAAGATAAATGCCCTGATTCAACAAGATTTGCAATAAAGATTTATCCTCTTCCTGAAGTTGACTTAGGAAAAGATAGAATTCTTTGCCAGAATACACCTTGCTCTATTTTCGATTCAAAGAGCAATCCCAATAATCGATATACTTGGCTAATTAATAATCGTGAAGTATCAGCTCCATTAATTAATTCTCTTGAGACAACCGTTTCATCTGATCAATCCATAAAGCTTATTGCTATAAATGAAAGTAATTGTAGCAATTATGATGAATTACAATTAAAAGTAGACGCAATAACTCTCGGTAACTATTCTGATTCAATTTTTTATTGTAAGTTTTATCAGACAATGGAGAAAGGAAACCTTTTTGCTTCGTCTAGGTATAGCAAAAAAACAGACCTAAGATATTTTAGTAATCTAACAAAAAAAGAAGTTAAAAGGCCAGACTTAACATTGGGTCAATACTCTTTAGAAGCCAAAAATTCTAATGGCTGTACTTTATTTAAAAACATTTCTTTTGTAGAAAGAATTATTTACGACACCATCTATATTAATATTCCAATTTATGACAATTCCGAAAAAGCTTTTTCTGTTTCAGATCTACAGAACATCTCAAGCAGATTAAAAATAGTCGACAAAGAAGATCCTTGCGATAAACATGAGAAAGTTTTTGTATTTAAGAATAAAGCAATATCCAACATTTCAGAATTAATTTGCACTCCCAATCCTAACAATGGAACCTTTAATGTCAGCATTCCTACAAGTATTCCTTTAGAAGATTCAAAGCTATACTTGATCGATCAACTTGGTGACATTAAAAATACCTTTGAAGTAACTTCGACTTTTCTACATTTGACCACCAATGTTGAAAGTGGTGTATATTATTTAGTTCTTGTAAATGAAAATAAAAATATTTCTTATAAAAAAATAATTGTCAATTAGCAATAAAAATATTTTTTATTCCAATACCCATCAATCGCGACTAATATTTAAAAGATCTTATGTTACTTTATTATATAACATTTTAAAACAAATAAAATATGAGAAAATTAATTTTTAATTGAAGGCTAGGTTTCATTGGCATTATAAAAAAAATAGACAAGTAGTGAATAAATATTACACATCTAATAGACATAAGCAAAAACAAGATATATTATCCTCAAGATAAATTAGATTTATAGTATAGATTAGCCAGTCAAAATTTATAAAAAGGGAATAATAATAAAGTTTTTAAAGCAACCAACCTTGCCAACTAACAAAAAATTTAATCTCTTGATAATCAATAATTTTATATGAAATATATACATAACTTATCGAAAAATGTTCATATAGCGAAGTGTTGTGCGCAACTTTAGCGCTGTAGTAATAACTTGAAACTTTCTGCAAAAAATTAACTTTGACAAACAAAACATAGACGACAAAGCAATGAATAAAATAATCTTAAGCTTAATACTGTTTATAAGCGGAACTCTTTTAACACAGGCACAAACCGCAGACACAAAAGCAATTTATAAACAAGCATTCAATGAGCAACTTCAAATGCTCAATGGTAAAAAGACTATTGACTTTAAAAGGGCTGTGTTCCTAACAGAAAACGCATACTACAAAGGGCAATTGAACTATCAAAGCTTTTGTAATCAAATTTCTACTACTGGACAACAACTCAAAACACTGATTCAACAGCGTGAGCTTCAGGGATATAAAACAGCAGGTAATTGGGCTGTGTTTACATACATGACAGACAGTTTGCCAATAAATGATTTTAAAACTTGTACTTACGACTTTGATGATTTTATGGGTGATAGGGATTGGACAAAAATGTTTGTAACTAAGCTAATAAAAACAAGGAGTGGCAACTGCCACTCCTTGCCTTATTACTATAAAATACTTTGTGAAATAATTGGAGCAAAAGCAAGTTTAGCACTTGCCCCAAATCATGTTTATATTAAGCACATTGATGAGAATGGACAATGGTCAAATGTTGAATTAACAAACGGAGGTTTTCCAAGAGACCAATGGATAATAAAGCAAATGGCAATTTCAGTTGAGGCTATCAAAAGTGGAATTTATATGAATCCTCTTTCTCAAAAAGAAAGTATTGCATTAACAATGTTTGACCTTGCAAATGCTTATAAATTTCAATTCGGAGATGACAAATTCGTTTTAGAAATTGCTAATACTGCATTGATTTATTTCCCTAAATGTATTCCTTTAAGAATGACAAAAGCAAATTGCATTAAAGATATTATTGAAATAGAAATGAAAAAAGAAAAACCTAATTCTGAGTTTATCAAAAGGAATATAGCGCTTTACAAAAGGACCATTGCACGGATTGACAGTTTAGGATATAAAGATATGCCTACCGAACTTTATCAAGAATGGGTAAATTCAGTTGAAGAAGAAAAAACAAAAAGGGGAATCACATCAAAGAAAAAATAATTACATTCACACACTTTAATTTCAAAAAAAATGAAAAAAATTATCCTAATCATTTTAACAGCAATAAGCAGCTTCGTTGCTTATGCTCAAAACAACAATCCATATGAAATTTTTGGACTCAAAACAAAAGTAGAATATGTAATTACCAACGATGATTATTACTACCTTAAAACTCAAGACACTAGTTCATTGGTCAAAAAAATAGTTTTCAAAGCAAATGAAGGAAAAATATTGCTATTTGATAAATATGAAAATATCGTTCAAAGTCTAAATATGGAACCATCCGATTTGCTTAGGTTTTTAAGTGTAGACCCTTATTCAAAAAGTTATCCAAATGCAAGTCCCTATAACTTTGTTAATAATAATCCAATAAGGAATATTGACCCAGATGGAAGAGATTGGTTTAATTATCAGTCTAAAGGAGAAAAAGCAAGCTCATGGCATTATCAAAAGGGCGACCAAGCAACTTATACTAATTCCCAAGGAAAGCAAGTAACTGTTTCAAATGGTTTTGATAACATAGCGTTTTTTAATAAAACTGGAACAAATAGTGAAGGTGGTACAACAGGAAACATTGTAGTTTATCATCAAGACAAGCCTGTACTAAAAGTAAGCACGGCTTTCACAGGCAATTCAAATTTTTCAGGTACAGCACCAATTCCCAATGGAAACTATATGATGCTATTGGGGGAACGAGATGCTGATGGACCAAATAAACTTAAAGCAGATGGAAGTAATCCAGTTCCATTTGCAGGTATTCAAGCCATTCCTGACAACGCAAAGTTTGAATACAAAGGACTAATGTTTCCAATGAACCCTACTGTAACACATGCTTATGGCAATGGTAGAATTAGATTAAACCAGACAGACGCTAACCTAAATGTAATTCCAATGGGAGAACAAACTGCAGGGTATTATCTTCATGGTAAAAATGATGCTCATAATTGGACACATGGTTGCGTTTGCGATAAGTCAGAACAAGTGTTTGATTATTTTTGGTCAGGTGGTGGTAAAGACATTAAAACAAATGTTCCATTTATAGTCAAATAAGATGAAATCATTGTATATTTTATTTTTAATTTTCGCTGCTTGCAATAGTCAGCAGAAATATAAGATGCACTTCGCTAATGGCATTTTTATTCCGACAAAAATTGATTGGAATGATGGTAATTTTAAAACCATTTATGTTTATAATGATTCCAGTTTTATACTTATCAATTCAACACAGAAACTAATTAGAGATTCAATTTATTTTGAGGCTGAGCCAGGTTATTCACTTTATAAATGCGTAGTAAAGGAAAACCATAATAAAACAATTGTCGTATCTGAAAAATTGTACTCTTTTATTTCCTCACCATTCAAAGAAAATCTTTTAGATACATTAGATGTAGAAGTTAATAATAATATTATTATTATAGATAGACAAAAATTTCAATTGACAAATAAATATACTTGCAAAAGTGCTGAAACAATTAAAGGACTTGTAAGTAATTATCCCGAAGACTGACTGCTTAAATCTCTGGGCAATGCTAACTCAGAACAGTAAGGCAGCGCAAAACATTAAAGATAAATGTAAATTTTTAAAAGGAAGGCTTATCGGTAATCAAACAGTGGAGCTTTCTAATTATATTTGTGGTTAAACAAACAGTCATGCTTTCTATCCCCCTTTTTAAAAACTTCATTTATTCTTTTATGAATTGTTTTTGATAGTAAATGGATACCTGTCAGTTTTTTTAAATGCACATCATTACCAGAATAGAAAATCAAAAATAGCCAAATTTCACACGCTTTATTGGACAAGGTATTGATTAACATATTATATTTGCCAATATTTGACAAGTCAATTAACTAAAACTGTGGCAAACCAATTCGGTAGTAAAATTAAAGAGCTTCGTGAAGCAAACGGATTGCTTCAAAGGCAAGTGGCTTCTCAATTAGAGATTGATAATCCAATGCTTAGCAAAATTGAACGAGGGGAACGCAAAGCCAAGAAAGATCACGTTTTTCTATTTGCAAAGCTATACAAAACTGATAATGACGAACTACTTACGCTATGGTTAGCAGACCAGATTTATGATGTAATCAAAGATGAAGATTTAGCAGCTAAGGCAATGGATGTTGCACAGGAAGAATTGAAAACTAAAACAAAACGAGCCAAAAAGTAATAACTATATGAGTTTAAATTCGCAATCCTTACAACCCATTATCAACTTTCTTTGGACAGTTGCAGATGATGTATTAGTAAACACTTATCAAAAGGGAAAATACAAAGATGTTATCCTGCCGATGGTTGTTATCCGCAGGCTTGATTTGTTGTTAGAGCCTACCAAGGAACAGGTTTTGAAAACCTTTGGTGAATACAAAGACAAGCTACAAAACTTAGACAGCTTGCTTACCAACAGCAAACACGGTTCAGGTTTGGCGTTTTACAACACCTCACCTTTCACACTTAAAAAATTATTGCAAGACCCAAAGAACTTGCGTTCAAATTTTGAGAACTATCTAAATGGCTTTTCTGAAAATGTGCAGGACATCATTAAGCAATTCAAATTCCGCAATGAAATAGAAACATTGGATGAAGCAGATATTTTGTTTTCTCTCATTGAAAAATTCTGTTCACCCAAAGTAGAGTTACACCCCGACAAGTTGCCACCGTTGGCAATGGGATACGTGTATGAAGATTTGGTAAGAAGGTTCAATGAGGAAAACAACGAAGAAGCCGGGGAACACTTTACACCAAGAGAGATTATTGATTTAATGACACACCTTGTATTTCTTCCGGTAAAGGATAAAATTCAGCAAGGCACTTATTTGGTTTACGACCCATGTGTAGGCAGTGGCGGTATGCTCACCATTGCCAAACAATTTATGCTTAATCCTGATGGGCTGATTAAGAGTAAAGCCAATGTGCATTTATACGGGCAGGAAAGTACCCCTTTTATATATGCTACTTGCAAAAGCGATATGTTGATAAAAGGTGAAGACCCAAATAAAATTGCCTATGGCAGCACATTAAGTGCTTATGGATTTGACAATGATTTGAAGTTCGACTTCATGCTTACCAATCCGCCTTATGGCAAAACATGGGCTCCTGATAAAAAAGCATTGGGCGTTGGTGAAAAAGGAAAAATAATTGACCCACGATTTAAAATCGGTAAAGAAAAAGAAGCAGTTTCAAGTCGAGTGAATGACGGGCAATTGATGTTTGTATTGCACATGCTCAGTAAAATGAAAAATACGGAATTGGGTAGTCGAATTGCATCCGTTCATAATGGTTCAGCATTATTTACAGGCGATGCAGGACAAGGCGAAAGCGAAATAAGAAGACATATCATTGAAAATGATTTGTTGGAGGCCATAATAGCGTTACCCAACGATATGTTTTACAACACAGGTATTCCAACATACATTTTTGTTTTCACCAACCGCAAAGCCAAAAATCGCAAAGGGAAAGTACAATTGATAAATTCAACATCCGAAAAGTTCTATTATAAAATGCGGAAGCCATTAGGCAAAAAGAGAGTTGAATTTTCCACAGCCCATATTCCGGTTATTGAAAAAATGTTTATTGACTTTGAAGAAAATGAATACAGCAAAATTTTTGACAATACTGATTTCGGGTACAATCAGATAACAGTTCACCGGCCAGAGAAGGATGAGCAAGGAAACATTGTTTATCCAAGCAAAGGCAAGCCAAAATCAGATAGCAAATTAAAGGACATTGAAAACATTCCTTTGAAGGAAGACATACAGGAATTTTTTGAGAGAGAAGTGTTGCCTTTTGCACCTGATGCATGGTGGGATGAAAAAGATAATAAAGTTGGCTATGAAATTAATTTTGCTAAATATTTCTACAAACACCAACCTCCACGTACACTAACTGATATTGCCAAAGATATATTAGCTATTGAGCTGGAAACAGATGGTTTGTTGCATGAAATTATTGACGTGGCTAAATGAGGATATACTATAGCTACAAAAGAGAAACGCCTCTTTTAGGGAGGCGTCAGACCAAGGATGCTATCTTTGGTGAAGTTCTTGACTGCAAATGTAATACATTTTATTCTAAATATGCAAATAATGGATGTTAAAAAAGAGAGAGTGATTGCATATATTGATGGGTTCAACCTCTATTTTGGTATGAGAGAAGCTGGCTTTGATCAATCTAGGTGGTTAAATGTAAAGAATTTGGTTATAAGCTTATTGCAGTCTAATCAAGAATTAGTGGGGGTAAAGTATTATACAAGTCGAGTTAGCAACAACCCAGATAAACAAAAACGTCAGTCCACTTATATAGATGCTCTAGAAAGTACGGATATTAAAAATTTTTATGGAAATTATCAAGATGGTTCAGAGGAATGCAAACGTTGTGGCAACATATGGCGCTCAGCCAAAGAAAAAATGACTGATGTAAATATAGCAACAGCTATTATTATTGACGCGTATACAGATCATTATGATATGGCGATGCTGATTTCTGGCGATAGTGATTTAATGCCACCCATCAATGCTGTTCACACTTTATTCAACACAAAAAGAGTATTTATTGCTTTCCCACCCAAACGACACAATAACTCTATGGCACTAATTGCAAAGGGCTCTTTAATAATTGGCAGAAAAAAACTGGCAGATGCTCAGTTTGATGAAGAAGTGATGAGTAAATCAGGTTACAAGTTGAAAAAGCCAATTGAATGGAAATAAACGTTTCTAATGATATTAATAAGGCCACTTTTCTTGGTGAAATCCCTTCTCAATGGAAAGTATTACGCATAAAAAACTTGTTTCAAGAAATGGACAGCCGAAGCGAAACGGGCAGCGAAGAATTGCTTTCAGTTTCACATTACACTGGCGTTACACTCAAAAGAGAGAGTTTAGAAAACGAAGATGACCACATTAGTAATGCCGAAAGTTTAGTAGGCTATAAGTTGGTAGCCAAAGGTGATTTGGTTATTAATATTATGCTGGCATGGAACGGTAGCCTGGGCATATCTCCCCACAATGGAATGACAAGCCCTGCATACTGTGTATATAGAATTAAAGGCAATAATAATCCTGAATATTTTGCCTACTTATTTATCACCAATTTATTTAAAGCAGAGTTTCGCAGAAATAGCACAGGTATTATTGACAGCCGGTTACGTTTATATTCTGATAAATTTTTCAGCATCTTTTCGGTTGTTCCCCCAAAAGAGGAGCAAGATGATGTTGTGCAATACATCAAAGCCCAGGAAGAAAAAACAAATCTTTTCATTCAAAAGAAGCAAGACTTTATAGAATTATTGCAAGAGCAACGAAGGGCAATTATTAATAAGGCTGTTACATTGGGGGCAAATAAAAACATTGAATTAAATGGAACTGATTGGGTGAAAAATTTACCTTCTCATTGGAAAAAAGGTAGGCTTAAAAATTATTCCACTATTAAAGGAAGAATAGGTTTTAGGGGATATACAACAAGCGACTTAGTTGATGAAGGCGAAGGTGTATTGACATTAGGGGCAACTCATATTAATCAAGTCGGGTTAATTGATATACGAAATCCAGTATTTATTTCATGGGAAAAATATCATGAGAGCCCAGAAATTAAGGTTTCTAAAAATGATGTAATTATAGTCCAAAGAGGCAGCACATGTGGTAAAGCTGGTTTGGTGCAAAACGATTTTGGGGAAATGACAATTAACCCAAGTGTGGTTTTAGTAAAAAATATTAAAATAAACTCTGAGTTTTTGCTTTACTTTCTTCTCGGAGATTTAATAAGAGACAATATTCGACAGTTTGTTTCAAATACGGCAATTCCAATGTTGTCACAATTTCAAATTGGGAACTTCCCAATATTCTGTCCACCAATGGAAGAACAAGAACAAATTGTAGAATACATCAAAGCGGAAACCAAAGCTATTGACACAGCCATATCTAAAACCGAAAGAGAAATTGAATTGATAAGAGAATACAAAGAGGCAATGATAGCAGAGTTGGTGATGGGGAAAAGAAAAATTGAAAAGTAAAAGTCAACAGAATGTATCTATCATCAATCCATATAGTAAACTACAAGGGCATTAAAAAACTTGATGTTTCTTTTCAGCATGACATTAATGTAATCATTGGTGAAAATGGAAGTTGCAAAACTGCTTTGATTGATGCGATACGATTACTTTACAATTTGGGGAGTCAGCAAAGAGAACTTTATGTTTCAGTCGAAGATTTTTATTTAGGAGAATCTGTAATTACTATTTCTTATGAATTTAGAAATCTTACAGCTGACCAAAAGGGAGCATTCTATGAATATGTAGTGTTAGGAGATAAAGAGGAAGACGACTTTGCAAGAATTACCATTTCTTATAAAAAGGAGAATCAAAAAGTATTATTCACTTATTATACAGGTGAAGTTGAGGGTCAGAGAGCAGACAGCGTGACTTTTCAATTTTTTATTCATTACTATTTAGGTGCTTTAAGAGATAGCACAAGAGATTTATTGAGCAATCGGAATAATATTTTAGGGAATTTAATTAACAGACAAGTTGAGAATAATAAAAGCCAAGCCAACTATGAATCCCTGATTAATAAGGCAAACGCGGAATTGTTAACGCAACAAGAAGTAATTGATTCTCAAAACTCAATCAATACAAATCTTACAAGCATTTACAGGCAATCAATAGAAAACCAAATCGGATTAAGAATTGAAGAATCAAGAGCCGAATACATTGTAAATATTATCAAACCGTATTTACCACACGACACAAAAACCCTTATTGGTGATGGTTTTAATTTGAAGCAAAATAGCTTAGGGTTCAATAACCTGATTTACATCGCAACTGTTTTAGGAGATATAAACCAACAACTGAAAGACGATAAGACAGCCCATTACACCCTATTGATTGAAGAACCTGAAGCACACCTTCATCCACAATTGCAACTAAACCTATATGACTTTTTGAAGCAAACAAACAACCAAGAAAATTCTCAATTATTCATTACAACCCATTCCCCTACACTCACATCAAAAGTTCCTCTAAACAACTTAATTCATTTATCAATAAACAATGCGGCAATAAACCTTTACAAATGTTTTGAGAGCCGAGAGGTAGTTAATGTTACAGGGGAAGATGAGGACACTTTTGTGGATGATGCTTTGATCCGTAAAAAACAATTAGAAAGATACATTGATGTTACAAAATCCCAATTGTTTTTTTCCAAGGGGGTTCTGTTTGTTGAAGGTATATCTGAAGAACTTTTAGTTTCAGTATTTTCACAAATAATGAAATGCAAATTGGAAGATTATAAGATTGAATTGGTTAATGCTGATGGCACTTCGTTTTATCCTTTTATCTACCTATTCAATTCAATTGATAAAACTAAAACCTTACCGATTCCTTTAGCAATACTTACTGATGATGATAGATTCACAGAATCAAAAAATACAGAATACAGTTTCAAGAACTTAAAAGACAACTTACCCAAAGCCGAAGAGTTATTTCAAAAAATAAAAGATGCAAATCAATCAACAAGAATTGAGAACATTAAGGAAGTTATAAAATCCGTTCCCGATAAAATCGGTTTTAATTACTCTTACAAAACATTTGAGTTTACTCTTGTTCAATCCAATATACCAAAAGAGAAAATTAAAATAACTGAAAATCTTCTTTGGAAATATTTATCTCAAGAAAAAACAATCATAAAGAAATTTACAAAGATTAAAGGATATGTAGATGCAATTGCTGCTTATGAATTAACCGAAGCGGAACTGAATAAACTGCAAATTCTAATTTGGAAAGCATTGCCAAGCAAAGCGGAATTTGCACAAGATTTTTCAGTTTATCTTTTGGCAAATTTGGAAGAAGGGCAACCGAATTTTATTGTTCCTGCCTATATTCAAAAGGCGATTACTCATTTAATAAACTACAAAGCAAAATGAGTATCATCCTTTCAGCCGAACAAACTGTTTATGTGAACGCATCAGGCAAGGTAATTCTGAATGCTTGCCCCGGAAGTGGCAAAACAACAACCGTTGCACATAAACTGCACAGCTTAATTCAAGGATGGGAAATTTCATTTGGCAAACATTCAGGAATTGGTTGTTTATCATTTACCAATGTTGCAAAAAATGAAATAGCAGAAAAGTATAAAGAAATAAGTGGTTTTTCATTACCCTACCCTCATCTCATTTCTACCATTGACAGTTTTGTAAACTCTTTTATCACCTTGCCATTTGCACATAAGGTTAAAGACATTGGAAAGCGCTACAAAATAATTGACGATATGAATTATTTGGATGGAGTTTTTCAATCCAATTGGCAATTGATGAGAACTTTCAAAAATTATTTATTCGCCTTTTCTCCGAGCAAAATAGATTACACCATTAATAATAGTTACGCATGGGATGGACACGATAAAAGTGCTGATGCTGAATTTGTAAAATATGCTAAAGCTATTAAGAGTAAGCAGATTGAAATGGGATTATTAAAAACAAGTGATTCCGCATTTTTTGCATTTCACATTCTGAAAAAATACTCACGATTAGCGAAATATCTTGCTTCAAAATTTCCTTATCTCATCATAGATGAAGCACAGGATACGTCTGAAATTCAGCATTCAATTTTAGAAATCCTTTACAACGGTGGATTAAAGAATATTGATTTAGTAGGAGACCCATATCAGTGTTTGTATCAATGGCGGGATGCAAGTCCAGGTACGTTTTTGAAAAAATTTAATGATAAAGAGAACTGGAATAGTATTTACCTGACAGAAAACAGAAGGTCAACAAAAAAAATAATTGATGTTTTTAGTTTGTTACGAGGCAAGTCCGAGCAACCTATTGATGCAGTTATTATAAATGATAACGATCTTCCACTACATGCAATCAAATACGACAGTGCTGACTATACTTCTGCTATCAAAAAATATGAAAAATTATGTCAGTATGAGAACTTAAAATCAAACGCTGTTTTAGTAAGAGGTAATACTTTGAAATGCGCCTTATTAGGAAAAGAAAAAAATTATTCCCCTTGGAATAATTTTTTACCGTATTTATTAATTGAATCTAAAATACACGTGCAATCAAATGAGGTTAAGGAGGCAGTGAAAAAAGTCAGGCGCTTTGTGATTGAACTTTCTAATCCCGGTATTGCGTTTTCTGACTTAAAGGAGAAGGAACAGGAATTGAAAAATGATAAGAATATGAACGCAGTCATTTTTAATTTAATTAGAAAATTGCCTCCTTTTGATTTAAGGATTAAGATATGGACAACGCAAGCGCAGCAATATCTAAAAGATACTCTCGGATTAAATAATGAACCTGATTTTGGCATACGAAAAAAGAATACAAAAACTTTTGACAAATCCACTTTAAATAATCCAGTAAATAAGTATTTTAAAAAAGCAACTACTGACAATAATCTTCCAGTTACTACCATTCATCAAATTAAAGGAATGACCTTTGACTCAGTATTTCTTATTTTAAGTAGTGATAGCAAAGGGAAAAATATTTCATTGAATGATTTTGAATTGAAAGAAGAAATGCCAACGGAAAAACAAAGATTAATTTATGTGGCTTTATCAAGACCAAGAAATCTTTTGTGTATTGGAGTTCCTGATACTGCTACCGATGAAGAACTAAAACAGAAATTCAACGGAGAAATAGTTATTTTATAGCATAGAACTATATGAGTAAAAAAACCGACACCACAGAAAAAGGGTTAGAAGCACACATTACACAACACTTGTGTTTGGTAAATGCTTTTGAAGAAAGGCCTTTCAGCAATTACAACCGAGTGGATTGTGTTGATGAAGATTTGCTTTTCAATTTTCTGCAAGCCACACAGGAAAAGGAAGTAATGAAATTGCAAGCTATACATGGCAGCAATTACCGGAGCAAAGTATTATACAGGCTCAACAATCAAATAAAACTAATCGGCATAATAGAAGTATTGCGTAAAGGAATTACAGACAATAATATTAAACTCAAACTGCTTTACGACAAGCCTGTTTCCAACCTTAACGAAAAAGACACAGCCCTTTATAATCAAAATATTTTTTCAGTAACCCGTCAGGTTCATTACAGCACACAAAATGAAAATTCCCTTGATATGGTAATTTTCATCAACGGCTTACCTGTAATAACATTTGAGTTAAAAAATGAACTGACAAAGCAGAATGTAAAAGATGCCATTAAGCAATACAAAACAAGCCGTGATTCAAAAGAGGAATTGTTTCGCCTGGGCAGGTGCATGGTGCATTTTGCAGTAGATACAGAGCAGGTATGGATGACGACACATTTAAGAAATGGCAGCACTTATTTTTTACCATTCAACAAAGGTTACAACAATGGTGCAGGTAATCCACCCAATGATAAGGGCATAAAAACTGATTATCTCTGGAAAGAAATATTGACTAAGGACAGCCTCACAAACATCATTCAAAACTATGTCACTTTGTTTGAGGAAGAAGTAGAAAAAATTTTACCTGACGGCAAAATAAAAAAGGAGAAAGTAAAGAAACTCATCTTTCCACGATACCACCAACTCAATGCAGTAAATAACCTTTTGCTAAATGCAAAAGAAAGCGGGGTTGGCAGAAGATATTTAATTCAACACTCTGCTGGTTCAGGCAAAAGTAATTCCATAAGCTGGTTAGCTCACCAGTTAGTAGGCTTGTGCGACAAGTCCAACACCGACACAGTATTTGATACGGTAATTGTTGTAACAGACAGGAAAGTTTTGGATGCTCAAATCAGAAACAACATCAAGCAGTTTGAGCAAGTTAAAGGAGTGGTTGAAGCAATTACCGAAGGAAGCAAACAACTCAAAACAGCTTTAGAAGAAGGTAAGAAAATTATCATTACCACTATTCAAAAATTCCCTTACATCGTAAATGAAATAGGCGAATTGCCGGGGAATAAATTTGCCATCATTATTGACGAAGCACACAGCAGCCAAAGCGGAAACACCGCAGGTAAATTAAATGAAACATTGGCAAAAGATTTTGAGAAAGTAAAAGTAGATGATGGTGAATTTGTATTTGTTGACAAAGACCAGTATGATGAACTCACCTCAGAAGATTTAATAGTAGATATTGTAAGAGGAAGAAAGATGCTGAATAACGCCAGCTATTTTGCTTTTACGGCTACTCCTAAAAACAAAACCCTTGAATTGTTTGGAGAGAAATACGCAGACAACGGCAAAGAGAAATTCAGGCCATTTCATTTGTACTCTATGAAGCAAGCCATCGAAGAAAACTTCATATTGGATGTATTGCAAAACTACACTACCTACCAAAGTTTTTACGGCTTGTACAAGCGAATTGATGATGACCCCCAATTTGATAAAATCAAAGCGCAAAAAAAATTAAGAATTTATGTAGAAAGCCACATACAAGCCATTGAGAAGAAAACAGCATTGATGATAGGCCATTTTATGGAAAGTGTTATCAAACGCAAAAAAATAAATGGTTTAGCTAAAGCAATGTTGGTTACAGGGAGTCGCAGAAATGCTGTGAAGTATAAAAAGGTTTTTGATAAATACCTGGCAGATACAGGTAATCCCTTTAAAGCAATCGTTGCTTTTTCAGGTGATATTGATGGAGAAACCGAAGCATCATTAAACCACTTTTCAAGTGCTTCAATTCCTGATGAGTTTAAAAAATCCGGGTACAGATTTTTAATTGTTGCAAACAAATACCAAACAGGTTTCGACCAACCACTTTTACATACAATGTATGTAGATAAAAAGTTGGGCGGTGTAAATGCAGTGCAAACCCTTTCACGATTAAACAGAACCACTTCAGGCAAAACAGACACTTTCGTGTTGGACTTCGCCAACACCTCAGAAGAAATAAAGAAGTCATTTGACCCATTCTTTGAAACCACCATCTTAGGCGAAGCAACAGACCCCAATAAATTATTTGACTTGCAAAGTGCATTAGATGCTTTTCAGGTTTACACACCCGAACAGGTACAGGAATTTTCTGAAAAACTTATTACCAATGTTCCTGTTGACCAATTGCACAGCATTTTAGATACATCAGCAGAAGTATTCAGATGCATCCTAACAGAAGAACAACATGACGATTTCAGGGCAAAATGCAAAACCTATGTTCGCTTGTATGTATTCCTTGCACAAATAGTTCCTTTCGTTAACCCATATTTGGAAAGGCTTTACCTTTTCTTAAACCACCTACAAAACAAATTGGGAAGACAACAGGAAGAAGACTTGGCACAAGGCATCTTGGATAACATTGATATGGAAAACCTACGTTACCAATTGGAGGCCACTACTAATATCGTGTTACAGCAAGGGGATGAATTAAAGCCAATCCCAACAGAAATGAGAACAGGTGCATCAGAGCCAGAAATGGAATATCTGTCAAATATTGTAAAAGCATTTAATGACAGGTTTGGTACCGCCTTTACTAATGAAGATAAGGTTAAGAAAATGACACAGGATTTAATGCAGGATGTAGCCAACGACCAGGAATTTGTCAATGCATTCAAACATTCCGATACGCAGAACGCAAAAATCACTTTTGAAGATGTGCTGAAACGTAAATTGATTGACCATATTGAAACCAACTTTGAAGTGTTTAAAGAGTATAACGACAACAAGGAGTTCAGGGATTTTTTTGCTGGTACTATGTTCCAGTTGATGCAAAGGGACTTTATGAAGTACAATTTATATAAATAAGGAAGAAAAGAGCTGACAACTTTTTGAGATTCTCAAGTAGTTTAACAGAGTAAAGTAGCGATAATGATACCAATAATAAGTAAATATTTAATTTACACTTACTGTTAACTAAAATATTAATACCTTTGCATTGGAAATAACTTTTACAGATAAGAAATTAGAGAAACTGGCTAATAACGACAGGAAGATGCTGAAAGAGTTAGGTAAGGTTCGGGCAACATTCTTACGGAGAAGGCTTACACAATTGGAAGATGCTACAACTTTGGAAGATGTAAGGAACTTTCCAGGCAATTACCACGAACTCACCAGTAACAGGAAAGGGCAATGGGCTTGCGATTTAGACCAACCATACAGGTTGATTTTCACCCCTCACGAAAATCCAATCCCATCAAACGAACACGGTCAATACATTTGGCTTGAAATAACAGGTGTAGAAGTAATTGAGATTATAAACTACCATAAAGAAAAATAGCAATGGCAAAGCAAAATCAATATTTCCCTCAATCAAAACCCCATCCGGGTGAAACCTTAGTTGAAAAGCTGGAAGAAATGGAAATGGGCCCTAAGGAGTTTGCACTCCGTATAGGCAAGCCCGAAAAAACCATCACAGCCATTCTAAAAGGTGATAGTTCCATTACTCCCGATATGGCAGTTCAGTTTGAAAATGTTACTAAGATACCTGCACACTTTTGGATGAACCACCAACGGAGTTATGATGAATACATTGCAAGAGAAAAACGCCAGGCAGTAATTGAACAATCAGTTGCATGGGCAAAGAAGTTTCCTTTAGCAGAAATGATTAAAAAAGAATGGTTGCCACAAGCGGCCACCATTCAGGAGAAAACAATGGCAATGCTTGCCTTCTTTGGTTTCTCCAATCATTCAGCATGGGAAGATTATTATTTCAAACAGCAACTAAAAGTTGCTTTCCGTATTTCGTTGGCTAATACCAATGAGCCTTATGCAATATCTGCGTGGTTACGCAAAGGAGAGTTACAGGCAACCGAATTACAGGCAAAAGACTATTCAGAAAAAAACTTTAAAGAAGCATTGCCCGAACTAAAAACTGTAATGGCAAAGCACCCTGCAAACTTCTATAACCAACTACAAGGTATTTGCTTAGAAGCTGGGGTAAAAGTAGTACATACACCATCATTACCCAAAGCCCCTATATGTGGGAGTACACGTTGGCTCAATGATACACCACTCATTCAATTAACAGGCAGATACAAGCGTAATGACAGTTTTTGGTTTACATTTTTTCACGAAGTCGGACATATTCTTTTGCATGGCAAAAAGGATATTTTTTTAGAGAAGGTAGAGTATTCAGATAAAGATAAAGTGAAGGAAGCAGAAGCTGATGAATTTGCAGTTAAGTGGACATTAACAGAGAAAGAAGAAAATGAAATATTAGAAGTAGATCAACTTAACGATGAAGACATAAGAAAATTTGCAAGTCGATTCAATACTCACCCTGCGATAATAATTGGAAGACTTCAGTATAAGAAAGTAATGCATTTCAGTGAAGGAAAGCAATTTATTGAGCTGGTTAACTTTGATTAAATAATTATTTTATGCCAGAACCATTGAGTGCAATTCAACCAGAAGTATTTTACTCGCCTTCTTCAATCGTTGCTATATTTAATGCTCTATTAATAATAAAGAAGAAAAGAAATTTGTACATTTAAGAGGTCTTTATTGAAAAAATTCTGAAGTGAAGATTGAGTATTTATTTTGTCAAATATATTGAATATAAGATAACTGATCTCAACCTTGAAGATAGACACTTAAGATACTTTATGAAATTGGGAGCTTAACATGTAAATTTTAAGTTAATGGTATTTCGAAAAAATTGTGTTTATATTTATACCGATGGCTCTTCACTTCAAAGACCAAGGAAAGGGGGAATGGGCATTCGTTATATTTATTTAGATATTAATGAAGAAGAGAAAAGAATTGATATCGACGAGATGGGTTATAAAGGAGCAACGAATAATCAGATGGAATTAAAAGCAGTTATTTATGGAATAAAAAATCTTTCTAAGCAGCTTATTGAAGCGAAATACAATAGTATAGAAGTTCGAACTGATTCCCGTTATGTTGTAGATAATGTAAATAATTCCATTTACAATTGGTCAAAAAATGGATGGTTAAATTATAATAAAAAGCCAATAGAAAATGCATCACTTTGGAAAGAATTAATTAAAGAATTAAGGACTTTGAGATGTTGTTTTAAATTTGAATGGGTGCGAGGGCATTCAAAGGATCCTGATAATAAAGCGGTTGATAAGCTAGCAAAAGTATCTGCAAAGGGTGAATTAAAAAATCCATTAAATATAGTTAAGTTAAGGAGGAAAAAATCAAACCAAAAGACAAGGCAAGGTAGTGTCATGATGAATGGACAAAGAATTTCTATTCATATTATTAATGAAGAATTTCTAAGAATTCAAAAAATTAGCAAATATAGATATGAAGTAATTTCCAAAAACAATAAGTTCCTTGGAAATGTTGATCATATTTATTCAGACATTCACCATTTAAAAGCAGGACATGCCTATTATGTTGTACTAAATAAAGACAACAATAATCCAAGAATCATGAAGCTAATAAAAGAATTGAATAAATAATCAATTGAAAGGTATCTTTGTATATATTTGTTTCAGATCAATATTTAAAAATTAAGATATGCCAAAAGACCAACAATTAGAAAAAGGAAGCTGGGCTTTCCAGATTGGACAAAAAGATAGGAACATATTTAAAAAATTGACAATCCGTAAGATTAGAAGAACCAGGATTTGTGATACACCTCTACCAAGCAAATACAGTGGCGGATATGCTATATAAATAAATCTGCGCATACCAATAGGAATCCATTGCAGATATTCGGTACAGGTAGCTCCTTCTTCGCCCTTCTCCTTTTATAAATAAGATTAACTGACTATCCGCATATTGTGCAGTATTCATAATTATTTGATTATCAATTAACTGTATTTTTTAGTTTAAAATTTGTGAAATTTGAGTAGATTGGCGGTCTAAATTATCATCCAATATGGTTTATCTCGTAAATAATATACTTCCAATACCGCCATTAAAATCAGATCAAACAGAACTTTTAAATCAATTGAATGCTGGACTTAATAGTCGTATTGAACAACTTAGAACTGAATACGCAAGACATATTCCAGATGATTTACAGACCAGATTCCTATTAGATGGAAGAATACGACACAATGGGGCTATAGATGAATTGATTATTACTCCAATGGAAAATGTTAATCTAAAGTTATGGGAGGAAACTTTACAATTTATATCGTTTTAAGTCTTGGGTCATTAACGTTTTCTGATTTACTACATATTATCAATTAAAAATGGACATGACGCTTTTAAGATGTTCATAGATTAAACATTATTTTTTCATACCTTTGTTATTGAGAACTACCTCTCCTTAGTATATTCTTTTATTCATCGTCAAAGGCCCAAGAAATCCAAGCTTACAGCTCTGTCAAGCATAATATGCTAAGCCTATCATTTCTACTGTCTGATCAACTTACCTCTTTGAATTAATCTTCCTTTCCATTGAATCGTATAGATGTATAATCCTGACGGCATTTCTTTCAGATCAATTTCTGAACGCATTCCTTGGATACTTTCTTTGAGTACTTCCTGTCCATTGATATTATATATTCTCAGCAAGTAATTACGGTTCTGCATTAACTCATCATTCAGATAAACTCTCCACAGATCAATAACTGGATTAGGGTAGGTATGAAAAAACTCACTATATATTTCCGGCTCCACATTCACTGCGGTGTTACACCCAGGTACTACGCATCCATTGCTGTCCACCTTGACCACCCAGGCCTTACTACTATTGTCTCCTTGTGCCCAATTGTATCCGGTAAGATAATATCCTCCATCTTCTCCTAAAGCAATGTTCGTAAATACCTCATCGCGATCTTTCCAACCATGAGTGAATTCACGCTTCCAGATGCTATCCCCAGTGGGACTGAGTTTGATTAAATAGCCTAGAGCTGAAGTAGTATCATCATGGATAATTGCGCCAGTACAAATAATATTACCACTATTGTCGGTGATGCATTTATTATTATTAGATCCAAGATTATTATAAAAAATCTTTTCGGATTTCCTTATACCTGAACTGTCCAATTCAATTGCACATGTCCAAGTCTGAGTATTGTCTGCATAAAATGGAATATATTTTGAACCAACTAATAAGATATTTCCATTTGTAAGTTCTTTGATATAGCCTAACCAATATCCATATTTAAATTGCTCTATATCTTTTCTCCAAATAACATCTCCATCTTTGCTTAACTTAAAGATTAATCCTTTATTGTATAAAGTTCCAATCTGAACTTGTCCAACGCAATATATGTCCCCACTCCTAGATTGCATGACATAATCAAGCCCTTCCAGGCTTGCACTATCCTTCTTCGGAAAATGTATATACTTAATGATATTACCAATACTATCCGTCAAAATAAAAATAGCAGAATTACCCTTCTGATATGTTCCGCCAGTCGGACTGATCTGGCTATCATCTCCAACCATAGCAATCTTTTGACTGCTAAGTCTAGTGATCTTGTATACTCCGGGATGATTATTGGCACTCTGAATAGTATGAGTCCAGATCGTATCCATATCACGATTTAATTCTCCATACATAATAATACGAGAACCACTATCTCTAAGGATCTTAATACCACAAATTAACACTTCTTTTTTTTCCTTTAGTACATCAAAAATTCTAAATGGACTCAAGGTATCTAAGTATAAATTGTTTGATACTATAACGCCTTGTTTATTTAATTTAACCAAACTAGTAGGAAATCCATAACTGTATCTATAATCAGTCTTTATGAATGCGTAAATTGAACCTCCAACTTCAATTGCAGGGTGTGAAATACCTGAAATATTATTTTGTCCAGTTGCTATAATTACATCAAATTGATTTTGTGAATGAAGCACATTAATCAGTAATGAAATGAAAATAACTTTATACATCGTATCAATTAAAAATGGACATGACGCACTTGCGTCATGTCCATCTGTTATAAATTATTTTTTCATACCTTTGGTACGAAGTACTACTTCGTCATTCGAAGTAACAATTCCATAAAATAGTCCTTGTGGCCAGAGGTCTGAATTAATTCTAATTTCAGTCTTTGAATCCTTCAACTTAGCATTGAATAATTCCTTTCCATCAGTATTATAGATAATCAACTTTGCATTGGTCGTTGGATTATTTAATTTGATGGATGCTACCAACTGATCATCTACAAGTGAAGGATTAAATACCAAGCTTCCATTACTTTCCTTACTCAATCCATTGTCGGATCTACTTCTATATCCTATGCCCTGATTGGTCTCAATAGGAATTAAGTATTCTTGATTATAATATGCCATCAATAAAGCCTGTGCCGCATATCCTCCAAGACTGCGATGATCGGCAATACCTATGAGGGTATCAACTGTTGATTGATTCAACTGACTTAATGGGACATTATTATACTTAGCAGTTATTACGATATGCATAAAGACTTCAATATCTGATCTCTCATCGGAGTTCGTTGGAATACTATTGATAACGCTGTCGGCTTGGGTATAATTGCCGGAATTAGTAAGCAATATGGCATAATCCAATTTATAATTATCCCCAGTTAATCCAGAAAACAGATCTTCTGCGTCTTCAGACTGTCCATTGGTATAATAATACCTTAATAAGGAATTAATAATGACGTCCTTGAATGCTCCTTCATCCATTCCATCTACCTGAGTTCTGTATGAGCTTACATTTCCTGACGTCAATTCAGGTGGGACAAAATCACAACCATGAGTTTCGAAACCATCGCAATTTGTCCCAATTGTAACCGCAGTTGTTACACAGGCAGGATCTGGATTGCCAGTAAAGCCAGAGTATTCATAATAAGTAAAGCTGGCGGAAGAATTAATATGAGACAAACTGTTCGTCTGACAAGGAACCAAGAACTTATCATCTGGGGTTAATCTATTTGGTGCAGCAATACCACAATTACCTTGATTACTCATCTTTCCATAAGCACTCCATGAATTCTTGAACAAGCTATGTTCATTGCAATAGAGCTGCATTCCGGTATTGTCCCTTTGCATCTGCTCTCCCATAAATAATTTGGTAAAATTATTCTTTAGATGAAAGTTTGGAGAATTGGAATTGTCAGTAATGAATCCAAACTTTAGCGGATCTGAAGTGGAGAAGGAAGTGATTCCAGTAAAAGTATTTTCAATAACATCGGTCTTCGTACTCCCTGAATTGCTTACACCAATGATTGGGTTTTTAGTAAAAAATTGGTTGTAGACAAATGCAGAAGGATTTAATTCGAAGGTATTGCCGGATTTAATCTGATGAAGACTACCACCTACGATACGAACTCCAATCTGGTTTCGAAGGAACTGGTTGCTTCCACTTATTCTTATGAATCGTGTAGAATTCGTGGCATTTAAAGCCTGAATCCCGAAATTAAGGTCTTTAAAAGAGGAGCCACTACTTACCTGATAATCAGCATCATAACTGCTAATTCCATTCCCTCTTAATTCTGCCGGAAAACTTGTAGATCTTGTATTAGACCATTCGGAGTTGGCAAAAGAAATTCCTTTAATATCGTACATGGAAACAAATTCTTTTGTTCCAAGTTGAATTATACTTGTAGAAGGTGGGTTTTGATTAGAGGTATAAACCGCCTGATACTGAATGTCTTTAAGTCCATCGGTGCATAAGAAATGCGTGTTTGAAAAGGTACTTGAATTCAATACAGATGAATTAGCAAAGTAAACATCTTTTCTGCAATTTTCAAATTTTGAATCTCCACTTGCATTCACTGCCCCACCGCCATTCGATTCAGTTGGATTGAAATTTCCATTTACATTGTAACTACCATGATCGACCAATATTCCAATTTTAGCGTCAATTATTGCTCCTTCATTAGTCATTATAACATGACCTCCATTGCGAACTTCGATACCATCCCACATCCAATCATGATCACAGGCATATAATCCTTTTAAGGTAGCTTGATCAATAGAAAGTGTGCCACCATCCATCACTATAATTCTAGGAACTTCAGTGTTTGTTGATGCTTCCAGTGTTTGTTGAAGCTTCCAGTGTTTGTTGAAGCTTCCAGCTTCAACATTTGTGTAAGTCAATGCTTCTATCTTCTGCACTTTACGACAAATCCTCCACTTTAGCCCCTGGTGCATTCTTCATGACCGATTTTTTACCATTGGTTCTACCCCTGTTATCATCATACATTTCACTGGTTCCGATAATCTGACCATTAGTAGCTATGAGGTTGAAATAAACCTTTTCATTCTTAGCAGTCTTTAGATCAAACCTAGATTCATCCTGAGAGTTTTTTTGTACAGATGCAATGCCATTTAAGCAACTAGGTCGTCTGGAATATCCTTCACTAGTAAGGATAATTTCACCGTTGTTTGCCTTTAGATTAAATTGGAATTCACCATTTTTCCGCCTTGTAACTTCGAATTTTGCCATTTTTTAATGATTTTAAACCTAAAAATACAATAATGTATAATATAACTACAATTGAAAAGTCAAGGCATTTTTAATATTCTAGTTTAGACAGTAAGAAAAGTGAAGGAACCGCGAAAGCGGCTTGAGGAAGTGCTAGGATTTGATACGCCCACTCGCGGGCGGATTGGCTTGTAATAGAAAGTCTATTACCTAAAGCTGGTTTAAAATGCGAAGGTCTCTTTGGATTTCAAATTTTACAATTTTATTGACTTTAAACGGTCACATACATAATTTTGAACAAAAGAATGACAAGTTGACAACAACATGATAGTATATTTTTTTTATTTATATATAAGATATTAATTATCAGATTATTAATGCTTTCAAATACCTTTTCATTTTTTTGCCTTAATAAAAACACCCAAAAAACCGCCAATTTATGCCTATCATATTACTTATTCTATTAATATGAGCTCTTTCAAAAAATAATTTAAAATTTTATTTCATTGAATATCAATCAATTAAATAAAAATGTGATACACAGATGATACCAAGTTGTCATTGAGAAAAGCAAGCCCGACTCATCTTTGCCCCTACACCAAACACACAATTACTATGGCAGTCGAAATAATCACCAAGGACGATCTACAAGTCTTTAAAACTCAACTATTAGAAGACATTAGGCACCTCATTAACAAGAATCAAGAACCACTTAGACCATGGCTAAGAAGTGTCGAAGTACGCAACCTTCTTCAAATAAGTCCTGGAACTCTAATGTCTCTTCGAGTTAAAGGTATTCTGAAGTTTAAAAGGGTTGGATCCATAATGTTTTACCGCTATGAAGATGTTATGTCTATGATTGAACAAGATGACAATAGTATACCTGCAAGTCATACATTTCAAAATGAGTTATTCCAGCGCAATAAAGCTGGAAAATAGTACCTAAGATATGAATTTCGTAACACAAATATCACGGTTTATTGCAAGGTGCACTCAAGATTCTGAGATAACCTCTAATCATGTATTTGTTTATTTATGCTTGTTTGCAATTTGGAATAAAAATAGATTTTCGAATCCGATCCAAATAAACCGAAACATACTAATGTCCCAATCTAAGATTAAAAATAGGGGTAGTTTTATAAAAATACTTAAAGACCTTCATAAGTTTAATTTAATTATTTACAATCCATCACATAGTTCGAACTTAAAGACAAGTATCAATATAATTGATTTAACTATTGAGCAAAATACTGTCGTTTCAACCAATTTAGAAATAACACAATCAAGCACATCAGTAGATAAAGCATCCAAGCAGCTTTCTGAAGGCAATCAAGTGTTGACAACTTTTGATTCGAATAAGTTACAACCAGATAATATAGAAAATAATTTCGTACTTCACTCTGATCCAATTTGCTCAAAAGAGTTTTATATTCCAGAATTTAAATATGTAGTGGAATATTTCAAGTCCAATAACTCAACCATACAAGAAGCTTCTAAATTTTTTAATCATTTCAAAAGTGTAGGCTGGGTAACATCCAATAAGACACTTATAGTAGATTGGCAAGCCGCAGCAAGCAAGTGGATTACTACGCAGCAACAATACGAATCAAGATATCCAAAGAAAAAGAATGGGTTTTCACCTCATGATCTAGTAACCAATAAAGATTACAATATTCCAATTTAAAACACTCCAAAGATGAACAATCAACTTGAGAATGGATTTAGAACTATTGGAGATTACTTCATAGTTATTTGCTCAATAATTAGGAATAGAAGTCCATAATTCGGGATGAATATCAACACCATTCACATTTTCAATTCAAATTAAAAAGTCAATTGATAAAGTATCATTTTTTTATTTTTTAGCCCAATACATTAATATGAACACACTACTATCACCAAGACTGAAAACACTAGAGTTAATCGGACAAAACAATTTTGGACCCCAATTCAAGGTACATGAATGCGAAATTGATATCTTGGAAGCATTAATGTCTTATTTTTGTCAAGATGATTTTTCAGAATCTAAATACAAGTTGGACATTTACAAGGGTTTACTAATCATTGGTCCAGTTGGAATAGGAAAGACTACTATCATGCGTTTAATGGCAAGACAAGTACCAGTCAACCAAAAGTTTTCATTGGTCAATTGTAGAGACATTTCCATCCAATATGGAACAGACGGAGTAAGTGTTTTGCAAAAATATTGTAAACTCAACTACGATATACCTAGTTTATCAAATGTATGTTTCGATGAACTTGGATCAGAACAGAATTTTTCATTCTATGGCAATCAATGCAACATCATGGCTGAGATTCTTTTGTCTCGATATGATAGATTTGTAAGATACAATCACTTAACACATTTAATTTCAAATCTCAATCTGGACGAAATAGAAATCCGATATGGTAGACGAGTTCGAAGTAGATTAAAAGAAATGGTCAATTTAATTTACTTTCCTTCAGATTCAAAAGACAAGCGATCATAACCCATCATTTGTGTGACCAAATTTATTTGGTCCTTTGAACTCTTCAAGTACGACCAAATTTATTTAGTCGATATAAGTTGCTCCAATGTACGACCAAATTAATTTGGTCGATAAAAGATTTTGCAAAGTTTATATAAGGAAATTTATTTGACAATTGAAGCTTAGAATCTCTAACTCCTGAAACTAGTTATTCTTAGGCTAAGTTAAGAAATGCCCAGCTGATTAAAAGCTCAAGTAATTCAGAAATCTTATGAGACTTTTTGAAGATTGCATGATACAGATTTTTCACATTAATTCCAACAACCTACTTTTCAGCTTGTCCATATTTTGGACAACACCAATATTTCACATCATTTATAACCAATTTCTTTTCACTTGTCCATATTCATGGAAAGTGCTTATTCATTTTTTGGACAGGTGCAAGATTTTATTTCGATTTCAACATATTACTTCATCTTGTCTATATTTTGGACAAGCAAGAATTCACTTATCTATTTTTAGGACAAGTGGCTGCAATTTAAGCTAAACTCAAAAGTTTTCATTCCAACTTGTCCATATTTTAGTAAAGTACCAGTTCGATTTTTCCACACATACGAAATTATATTTCGAATCCATGTATTTCATTTCAGCTTGTCCATATTTTGGACAAGCACTTAATATTCATAGTACAAGCTGCTGCACAAAATGTACGACCAAATTTATTTGGTCGAAAATCAAGGTTTTTGGGTAATATGATATACTGTCATTACGACCAAATGTCTTTATGTATGTTCAAGTTTTTGGACAAGAAGATACACTGAATGGCTGAACATCCTGATTTCTATCAAGATTATTTGGTCGAAACAAGTTTTTGAACATCCTGCTTGTCCATATTTTGAACATCCTGCTTGTCCATATTTTGGACAACCGCTTGTCTATTTTTTGGACAACCGCTTGTCCATATTTTGGACAACCGCTTGTCCATTTTTTGGACAACTGCTTGTCCATTTTTTGGACAACCGCAAAATTATATTTCGATTCCAATAAATTTCACTTCAGCTTGTCCATATTTTGGACAAGCAACCATTAGTTAGTTGATTTTTTGGACAAAGGTTGTCCATATTTTGGACAAGCACTTGTCCATTTTTTTTACAGGCACAAAATTTTATTTCGATTTCAACAAATTACTTTCCAGCTTGTCCATATTTTGGACAAGCGCTTGTCCATTTTTTGGACAAGCACAATATTTTTTATTAATTTCAACAAATTTTAATACTGCTTGTCCATTTTTTGGACAAGCAGACATGTATTTTACTAGATTTTGAAAAAGTGCTTGTCCATATTTTGGACAAGCACCCATTTGCTTGTCCATTTTTTGGACAGGGGTTGTCCATATTTTGGACAAGCGCTTGTCCATTTTTTGGACAACCAAACTAAAAAACACAATAATAAAAACTTTTTTAAAACAGTTATGGGACAAAAAGCACAATTTTTTAATACTGACCTAATTTTTTTAAAACTTT
>JBDTWI010000036.1:0-38256 GCA_040006775.1 Saprospiraceae bacterium | reverse complement strand
CTGGTTTGGTTCTTGTAATAAAGCTGACCATTACATGGTCAAGTTTTCACTAAAAAATTCCGAAGGAATCTGACTTTATTAAAGTCAGAGGTTCTGAGGAAAAGAAGTCCGACTCCTCTGGAGTCGCTAAGTCCTGGTTTGGTTCTTGTAATAAAGCTGACCATTACATGGTCAAGTTTTCACTAAAAGATTCCGTAGGAATCTGACTTTATTAAAGAAACAAAATGTAACCATATTGACTCCAGAGGAGTCAGACAAGACTGATAAAGAATCTTTGGTGCAAACAAGAAATAATATCAACTTTGCAAAGCATGTCAGCAAATCTTATCAAATGAAGATATTTATAGAAACCGAAAGACTTATTTTGAGGGAATTGTCAAGCAATGATGACAAGGCCTTGTTTGAGTTAGATAGTAATCCAATTGTGCATAAGTATATTGGAAAAGAACCCGTGAGCGATATTGAGTTCATTCGTGAAGTGATTGCTATGATTCAAAAACAATACCTTGAGAATGGGATTGGTCGTTGGGCAGTTATTGATAGAAAGTCCGATAAATTTATTGGTTGGTCAGGACTCAAACTGGTTAAAGAATTAACCAATAAACACATTAACTATTATGATCTTGGGTATAGGTTTATACCTGAATATTGGGGTAAGGGAATTGCAACTGAAGCCGCAATAGCAATTGTAAACTACGGATTTGAAAAAATGAATTTAACTGAAATATTCGGAATGTGTGAATCTGAAAATAAAGCATCCAGAAAAGTTCTTGAAAAAAGTGGCTTGAAGCTTATTGAAACCTTTAATAATGAAGGTATTTTTAATGATTGGTTAAAGATACAGAAGGAAGATTGGAGAAAATAGTGGCTAGCTTTAATCTTCAAATGATAAGTCGTTATATTTCAAATGACTTGAAAACTTAATCCGGATTTTCTAATTGGTTACCTCAAATTTCAGTATTTACATAGCTTAAAATGTAAAAATATCCTCTCGCTTTAAGCGATTCTGTTCTTAATTTTAACATTCATACAGACAATACAATTTTGTATCAAAAAGAGATATAACAAAGGTTATATATTAAGTCTTTTAATGCCTTTTAAATTTGCATCGGATTAATGATTTACAAAAAACTGCAATTAAATTTTCTTTAAATGAAAAAAATTCTAATAAAAGGTAGAAAATGGAAAATAATCAAGGCGCTGAGTATCCTATGTATTATTTTAATTCAAATTTTACTTTCATTTAATTACATTTCGGGGCAAAATTATCGAGGAGCTACTCCAATTAATGATGAAAAACATGAAATTGGAAAGACTTTCGCATTTGTTATTGGTATAAGTGATTACCAATATATTCCTGATCTTCTATATGCGGATAGAGATGCCTTGGCTTTTAGTGAATATTTATTTTCAAAAATGGATTCAACAAGCTATAATGAAAACATTATGTTGTTCCTCAATCAGCAGGCTACAAGGACTAACATACTTGACGCAATGACCAGCTTTTTGGATAAACCTAAGAAAGGGGACAAGGTATATTTTTATTTCGCGGGTCATGGAGATATAGAAGATAGAACCCAGTCCGAAATTGGTTTATTATTGCTTTATGGGGCACCGGAAAAAAATTATTTTGGATTAACCGATGAAGTAATTCAAGTCAATCAGATTGCAGAATATTTTGGCAAACTAAAATCAAAAGGAATTGAGCTAATATATATTATTGACGCTTGTCATTCCGGCAAATTAATAGGTGGAGAAAATGGGAAAATACAAACTTCAAATGCCATTCAAAATACTTTGTCTTCAGAAGCTACATTGATGCTATCATGCGCATCTAATCAATTGGCAATTGAAGGCGTAGAATGGGGTGGAGGACATGGTATTTTTTCTTATTACTTGCAGGAAGGTCTCGCAGGTATGGCAGACTTAGATCGTGACAATTCAATTAGCTTGTTGGAGTTAGAAACCTATGTGAAAAAAAATACCTATTTGGAAAGTGAAACTCGACAAACTCCGGTATTTGTTGGTAATCAGAATAAAATATTAAATAACATTTCAGATGCACAATGGGATTCAATTAATTATCATGTAAATCAAAAATATACTGAGTATTCTCTTATTAATTATAAAGGTCTAGAGAGTAATTATTTAGACAATAGTGATACGACTAGTCGGGAGATTTACTTTGAATTTATCAAATATTTAAATTCAGGTGCCTTGGTAACTCCTTTGAATGAAAATGCAATTTATACTTTTAGGCAATTCATGAATTACAATCCTAATAATTATCTATGCACTATAATGCGCCGCAAACTTATTACTAAGTTAAATTGTAAATTTGATACTATTGTGCGCCCTTTGCTTGTCAACAAAAGACCAAAATGGCCTAAGGCCTTACTCCTTGAAGCTAGGTTGGAAATGGATTCATCCCTTGTTCTAATTAATGAAAGGCATTATCTCTACGCTCATCTATTAGCCAGAAGACTATTTCTAGATGCAATGATTTGTAGCTATGGGGTTAACATTAATAATTATGGTCCACTAGATGCAAGCAATCTAATTAATTGTGTAAAGAATTTACATTCTGCAAGGCAATTGGAGCCTAATGCAGCCTATCTGTATTATGGTCTGGGACGATTACAACAGACTATGTTATTAACTGACAGCTCCCTTTTTTATTTGAAAAAATTCGTTACACTTTTGCCAAATTCCGCATGGGCTCACAATCTGTTAGGCATTAGTCTTGGCGATAAAAATTTATTTATCGAGTCAGCACAAGAATTCAATAAAGCAATAATTCTTGAACCTGATTTTTTGGAATCATATGCCAATCTAGTATTTATTTATTCGAAAATTAATCAATTCGATTCTGCAATTTATATTGCTCAATCTGGACTTAAATTGAATCCAGGATTTGTAGGGCTTCGAAACAATCTTGCCGATCTCTACATGCAAGTAGGTAGAATGAAAGATGCTAAGATTCTTATAGATTCAAGTTTGCAAATTGACTCAGCAAGCATATATACATTATTATTAAAGGGACAATATTACTATAAGCTTAGTGATTTTGAGTGTGCAAAAAAGGTCTTTCTAAATATACTAAAATTGAAGAAATATTTTAAACCCGCGACTAGTTTATTGGCTTCGACCTTTAAATCTCAAGGAAAATATTTAGAAGCCATAGAAGTTTTGAAGAATTATATGACGATGGATTCAATAGATGTTCGATTCAATTATGAAACAGCAGTTTGTTACTATATAATAAATAAAAGCGATAGTGCGGAATTGTATTTTAATAAATTTATTAAATTTGCTAATAATTCAGTGGAATATTTTGAATTAATTGCGGATATGAATTATTTCTATTTTAATCAAACTGAACTCTCGGAAAAATATTATTCTCAGGCACTTCAGACCGATAGTTTTAATGTTGAAATTCTATCAAAGCTTTGCATTAATCTAATTCAGCTTCACAAAACTAAAAATCTTCCATTCTTGCAAAATTTGATGGAAAGCCATCCGAATAAATTGATTTATGAAGAATACTCTAAATTAGCACAGCTTAGTTTTAGTCATGAATTTGCAAAAGTTGAACCATTAATTGACAATTTGATTCAAACTAATCACGAAATGAAATGGCGTTTACTAAATGATCCAATTATGAAGCCACTTAACTCAATACCTGGATTAAGACATAAGATAATGATGTGAAGATTTCTTTTATGATTAATAACTAAAAAATTCAATTAGCTTTAATGGATAAACTATATTTAATCAGACTTTATATTGCTAACTGCTAATTTGCCTAATTGGGTTTAGATAAGAATTTTCGGAATTTCAAATCATTATTTCTAACTTCTAGAATCGCTTGTTGGGTTGGAACCATATCACAACTCTGAAGTGTATTCATTAGTGAGGAAAAATTTCCAATAAAATTATTCAGTTCTACTTTTTGAAGAGAATCCTTAGAAGTAGTAATCAGATAATTATTAGCTAGTTGAATATTGTTGTAGCAAAGTTTACTCAAATCGTGTTGTTTTTGCAAATCTTTTGTGGATGTTTTGACTCTTGGGTCTTTAAGGATTTGAAAGCTCTGTGTAAAAGATTTAGCATCAATTGTAAGTTTTGCATAATATATTCCAGGCATTACCCATGGTGCAGTTTCCTGAGGTGCAGTATTGTTATAAATAGCTGAAATTGGATAGGAAGGCAGTTTATTTATTGCAGAATAACGCATATCCCAGAGAAAGCGATGAGATCCTTTCTCTCCGGAAAGTATTTGTTGAGGACGAATCCAATAGTGAGGAATGTTTAGTTTTGGAATAGTATAGAAACTATCTTTATTCGAATACATTCTAATAGTTTCTTTTTTACTGTTTAATATTTCTAATTGAATATTTATTGCTGATTGATTAAGGTAATAGTCTATCATTGCTCCATCAGGTGGATTTTGTCCTGCAGGTTCTTCTTGTGGTAAAGGAGTATCTGTATTCATGTTCCACTCTACTCTATATGCATTTTGCGGTTTATATAAAATAGCCTGTGAATTTATTCTTGCTCTAGAGTGTTGACGTAAAGAAGTTATGTTATCCAATATCCAAAAACTTCGTCCATGAGTTGCAACAATTAAATCATCATCTTTAATTACTAAATCACGTATTGAAGTTGCCGGCATATTCAACCGAAGTGATTGCCAATGCGCACCATCATCAAATGAAACTGAAACATTCGTTTCGCTTCCAGCAAACAATAAGCCTTTTTGAATTGGATCTTCTTTAATTACATTGATAGGTTGATTTGGAAGGCCATTCACAATTTCTATCCATGATTTTCCCCCATCATTTGTTTTGTATATATGAGGATGTTGGTCATCTAATCGAATAGCATTTACCGCAGCATAGGCTTTATTGGCATCAGAATGACTGGCTTCCATTAAGGACACCTTACTCCAGCTTGTAATTCCAGTTGGACTAACATTTTTCCAGTTTTTACCCCCATTTCTAGTGACTTTTATTAATCCATCATCAGTGCCACACCAAATTGTATAAGCATCAACAAAAGAAGGTGCAATGGTGTAAATTACACCTCTTTGCGGCATGGTCTTCATTTCTTCATTGGAATAAATTCCAACACATTTTGGAATTTCATAATTTTTTCTGGTGAGATCTGGACTAATAGTTTTCCAATTTATTCCTCCATCTTTTGTTTTAAACAAAACATTACCTGCAAAATAAAGAGTTCGTTGGTCTATTGGGCTGAAAACAATAGGTGCAGTTCTGATATATCGAACTTTCGGGTTTCTAATTGGATCAGGACTTATATTCTGAGTTTGACCATTTTTTTTGTCGTGTTTTGAAATTTTACCACCGTAAATTATATCTGGATTTTTTGGATCAGCAACAACATATCCGTATTCTTCTGCACCAACAGGATGCCATTCACGAAAAGTAATTTGTCCATCATTTCCACGCGAGGAAATTCCTACTGAACCACTTTCTTGTTGCCCGCTGTATACATTATATGGAAAACTATTGTCCGCACTAACATGATAAAATTGTGCAGTCGGTTGATTATACCAACTTGAAAAAGTTTCACCTCCATTAACCGTAATAATTGCACCCTGATCACTTGCAATTAATATTATTTTGCTGTTGTCTGGATTGATCCAAATGCGATGATAGTCATCACCACCAGGTGCTCCTCTGAATGCAGTCCAATGATGACCACCGTCCAAGCTTTTCCAAACAACAACATTGGCAGAATAAACAATGTCTTCATTTTTAGGATCTACTTTTATCTCTGCAAAATCTGATCCACGACCCCATAATCTAGCATCCGCGTCTAAAAGATACCAAGACTCGCCCGCATCATCACTGCGATAAACGCCCCCGGATTCTACTGCGTCAACAGTTGCGAATAATCTATTAGAATTAGAAGGCGCAATGCAAAATCCAATTCGGCCGAGACCTTGCTCAGTAGTGGGTAATCCCAAAGTAAGTTTTTTCCAAGTATTACCACCATCGATAGATTTAAAAAGACCACTTTCCTTACCATTCCACATTCCATTTTCCCATGGCGCTAAACGACCTGCCCAAAGATCAGCATAAATTACATTTGAATGATTTGGATCAATGGTAACTTGAATAGCTCCTGTATTTTCATCTATATATAAAACTCTTTCCCAGGATTGTCCACCATCTAAAGTTCGATATATTCCACGTTCTTTATTTGCAGCATAGGGATGTCCTAACACAGCGGCAAATACTCTTTGTTCGTTGTTAGGATCAATAGCAAGTCCGCCAATTTGTTGGCCTTCTGCTAAACCGGTATTCTTCCAAGATTTTCCTCCATCTATAGATTTATAAATGCCATCTCCAACAGAAAGATCAGGACGTTGCAGACCTTCTCCGCATCCAACATAAATGGTATTTGGATTTGAAGGAGAAACAACAATATCTCCAATTGATCCAGTTGGTTGATCATCAAAAATGGGATTCCATGTTCTGCCAAAGTCTGTGGTTTTCCATACTCCACCATTGTTTACTCCGATGTAAAAGACATTAACTTCTGATGGCACACCAACTGCGCCAACTGTTCTGCCACCTCGATGTGGTCCAATCATCCTCCATTGCATAGAGTTGAAATATTGAGGTTCAATGGATTGACTAGTAAGAATACTATACAAAGAACAAAAAAGAAGAACAGTCATTTTGTATCGCCATTGAGTACAAATTGGATAAAATTTATTAAAAAAGAAAATTGATGTATTCGGCATTGTTGTTAATGTTTAAATGTAAAAGTAAGTTGCTAAAAGCTATTGTCATTATTTCTTTTTCAAATAATGATGTGATAACATTGTGGTTTTACATATAGTACATAATAAAATTGTATTCAAAATTAATTGTGGATATAAATTGTTGATTTATTAAGTAAAATTATAAAATAGCTAATCCATTTTATGTGTATGATTTGTATTCATCAAATAGGAATGTATTAAGAGAAAAAGTGAATTCAATTAAGCAAAAAAAATTAAATATTTTATCCTAACTTGAAACACCAAACTGAGTCAGCTTTATTTCAATTTTTTTATTTTCATGTAATTGTGTTGGTACCATTGAAATCTATTTATTCATGAGTAGAGTCAATTGGCATAAGACGTAGTTTGGAAACTAGAAAATGAGGCTTAAATTTTAAATCGGATATCTACCCATTCGAAGTAAATTTCAGAATATAATTTTGTTTTTCATTGAATTCGTAAATATATTAATCAAGGAATAAGTACTTATAACTAATCGCAGTTATATTAGCGGTGTTAAAACAACCAGCCTTATGTCTGATAATCCATGTCTCAAAGGAGGCCTTGCCCCTTATGTTCCTAGTCCTGAAAAACCATGGAACGAAAAGAGAATTCATCATTTATACAATCGATTATGCAATGGTGCTCCACTATACTTAATTCAAGCAGCAAAGTCTAACAATCCTGGAGTTATAATTGATTATTTGTTGGATACTGCAAAGACCCATCCTCTTCCAGGCGAAAAAAAATCCGGCACCACAACCTATGATTATACCTATCCTTGGAAAAATGACAGTGATTATAACGATACCTTAATTTACAATAAGTTTCTTGTATTAATTCAAATGGCCTTTACAGGAATGTTGACTGAAGGTGTTAGACACAAATTAGCACTTTTCTGGTCAAACCATTTTGTAACCGGCTCTAGTAATTATGGAAATTATCCAACTTGGGTATTCCAATATTATTTTGTATTGCACAAACATGCACTAGGAAATTTTCGAAATTTTGTATACGAAATTGGTCGCAACCCTGCGATGTTGCATTATTTGGATGGCCGGGTAAACAACAAATATGCACCAAATGAAAATTATGCAAGAGAGCTATTGGAATTATTTACTATGGGTCCGGGTAATTATACAGAAAAAGATATCGAAGAAATTGCAAAAGCCTTTACAGGATGGCAATTGTATTATGACGCACCTACAATGACATATGGAGTCTTTCCGAATGTGTATTATGATCCATTTACTGAAGACTATAAAAAAATTCCATTTAATCAGAATTATCACGATTACAGCGCAAAACGAATTTTTGGTAAAACTTTCACACCTCTAGCTCCGGGAAGTGGACAGGTTGATTATGGAAAATCAGATTTTGACAACGTGCATAACGTAATCTTTAATGAACGACCTAATGAAATTGCAAAATTCATTTGTAAGAAATTATACAAATTTTACATGTACAATGACGCTCCACAAGACATTGTGGATGGACTTGCTACTGTATTTAAACAAAATTGGGATATTTCAGCAACTCTGAAAGTTTTATTTAAGAGTGAGCATTTTTTCGAAGAGGAGAATATCGGTGCAATGGTCAAAAGTAACATTGATACTTTAGTTCACATCTTCCGTTCTTTGGATTTAAAAGTTGGTGAAGATTTCTTTACCTATGATCATAATCGAGCTACTAGCCCAAATAATTCAGCTAATCGAGATGCACTTGGTGGATTTTATTATCAAGCGGCAAATTTAGGACAAACACTTTTAGATCCTCCAAATGTTGCCGGTTGGCCAGGGCATCGAGCGTGGTTAAGTGAATTTGTAATGGTCAATAGATGGAAATATATTAGAGATCAGTTTGATTATTATCTTCCTTACGATGCGACTAAACAAAAATATCGCAAGTTTTTAAAAGACCTAGTTAAAAATTCAAATGATCCTGATTTGATTGTACGAAAATTAATGGAATACTTTATTACCTTACCTATGCCTGAAGATTTGATACAGACTACTATTGGTGTATTCAAATCAGGTGTTCCTGCAAATTACTATTTAGATGGAACATGGACATTGGATTATACTACCGTTCCTCAGCAGTTTATTAATGTAATGAAGCACATCAGTACACTTCCTGAATTCCAATTACTATAATTCCTAAATTGAAGACCATGAAAAAAAATGAGATAAATAAGAAACTTGTAGATCAACACTCGAATTGTGCTCATGATGAAGAACATCAGATTTGGAATCGCAGGCAATTTCTTTTAACAGGAGGTTTAGCAAGTTTAGGAACTGTACTATTGAGTGGAATGCCTGTAAGTACAGTATTGGGAAATACTATGGCTAATATGTTGCCTGCTCAAGGCGATAATATTCTTGTATTGATAAAAATGTTTGGCGGTAATGATGGATTGAATATGATTGTACCGGCAAGTACTGCAGCGGGCAAAGATGATTATTTAAATTTACGTCCAACAATTGGATTAGTTAAAGGAACTGATTATGATGACAATCATTTACTAAGTGGATATGGATCATCAGATTTTGCTTTACCAAAAACTATGGAAAGCGTCATGCCATTATGGAATGCAGGCAATATGGCAGTTGTGCATAATGTTGGATATCCTAAACAGGATTATTCACATTTTAATTCTATTGATTTTTGGTCTACAGCTGCTGACAACAATTATGATAAGAGAATTAGTTCGGGAATTATGGGTCGTTATCTAGATCAAGATTTTCCAAGTTTCAGTGAAACTCCGCCAACGATTCCTCCAGCTCTAAGAATTGGATATAGTACAGATAAAATTTTTACTGCACCGGGTAATCAACAAATGGAATTGGTTTTCAATGATCCAAACGAATTTTACAGATTAGCTGCATACGGAAAATTATACGAAACTGAAGGATTTGGGGATTGTCCTCAAGGAGTTGAAAGATCATACTTGCGAGGATTAACCAACAATACTTTGAGATATTCGCAAGCAGTAACCACCGCGTATGGCAAGTCTTCTAACAGAGTTGCTTATCCTACTGGAACACAAAGCAGATTAGCGGAACAATTAGCGATCATTTCAAGATTAATTAAAGGCCGCTTAGGTACTAAAATATTTTTGGTAAATATTGATGGTTTCGATACCCATTCAAATCAGAAGGATTACCATATGCGAATCCTAGGCGATTTGGCAAAATCTGTAAAAGCATTTTATGATGATTTAAAAATTGATAGTTATCAATCCAATGTTTCCATAATGACTTATTCGGAATTTGGAAGAACAATTCGCGAGAATGGTTCAATGGGAACAGATCATGGAAACTTATCTCCACTCTTTTTATTTGGAGATGGAGTGAAACCGGGATTCCAGGGAAGTCCTATAAACCTTCAAGATCAGGTCTTAAAAAATGGAGATACCATTGTCTATTATGAGACTCAACAAAGCACGGATTTTCGATCAGTTTTCCAAACGGTACTTAAAGACTGGATGTGTCTGGATGGTGAATTATCAGAATACACCATGGGCAAAAATTATAAACCTTTATCCTTATTTAAAAATCCTTGTAGTGGTGCAGCAAATTCAAATTCGAATAACGTCTTGCTTGGACACAATCCAAATCCTGATAAAAGCAGAGTTATAGATATTAAATTTTCAAATTTCCAATCCAGTGAAGTTGAAATTAAAGTTAAATCAATCAATGGTATAACATTGGCAAATCTCTATAATAAATATACTCCAAAGGGATCTTATACGATTAGCCTTGATCCGGAACAATGGAAACTTAAACCGGGAGAATATATTTATCAATTAAGTTCTGCTGGAAAAATTTATTTAAGAAGATTCATCATAGTTTAAACCTTCAAATGATAAGCATGAAAAGAAAATATTTACTAATTATAAGTTTATTGCTATCACGATTAGTAGCACAAACGGTTTCTTCCTATGAGTCCTTTTCTCAATGTCAGCTAACTTCTGGCTGGACTATGAACGTTCTGAATGGGAGCAATTCTTTTGAATTCAAATCAAATGATCAAGCGGTTTCATCCTCTAGCGGTTGTATGTTACAATACGTCCAAGCGGATATCAATAGTACTGGAAGAAGGCAATTTCAATTGGTGAGTCCTGAATTTACTATGAACATGGGTGTCAATTATTATTTGGTTTTTAATTTAAGATACGTAAAACCTGCGACATCAACATTTACTATAAGTTATGATGGATTAAAAGGCAAAACTACTTATACCATTCCTGCTACAAATGATTATGGCCCGATGTATTATCCTATTTATTTGACCAATCTTACGCAAGTTAAATTTACATTTGAATACGATGCACCGGGTAATGATTTTGGCAATCAGATTTACTTAGATGATATTTTATTTATAGCAGATAATGCAGATTGTTCTCGGGCTCAAACTTTAAATCTTAATTCGGAATGTCTTTATGGTCATACCACGCCTTTCTCATATTATTTAAGTGGTGGTCAATCTTGCGCAGGTGAATTTCAAAGTGCTATATGGTATAAATATTCCTCTGATTTTACAGGTTTATTAGAGTTTAATGCAAATGCTGATTACAACAACAATGTTAATGTATTCGAAGGAGTCTGTGGAGCTTTAACGGCTTTGTCTTGTAATAATCAGGATGAATTTGGATTTAAAGGTGAAAGTATTGAAATGAATGTTGTGCAAGGCAAGACTTATTATTTCAAATTATCAAGAAAAATAAATGACTTTGGTAAAGAAAATGGTTTGCATTGTATTCAAATTAAAAAACTAACTCAGACTAAACTAAAACCAGTAAATGATCTTTGTGACAATAAAAAAACAGTGCTAGTCAATGGCGCTTGTGAGACCAATTCAAATTATCTGGCTGGGATGGAATCTGTAATTCCTAGTTCTAATAATAAATCTAGAGCAGATGTGTGGTTTAATTTCAAATCAATCTCAAACAAACCTCATGAGATAATCAGTCATGCAAATTTTGCAGAGGTCATTAGTTTATATAAAGGAACATGTAACAATTTACAAGAGTTAGCTGTAGAAGATTATGGAGGGAAACTTACATTTACCCCAACCCCGGGAACAGAATACTTTGTACAAATCTCCGGTTATTTTTCAACAATCGAAGGAGGTGTATGTCTTGAAGTAAAAGAAAATGTAATTCCAAAACCAATCAATGATGAATGTGTATCTGCAACTGCGATTCCATTAAATACTGTATGCAACGAAATTAATTTTAGCAATAATAATACTTCTACAATAAAACCAAGTTGTGTTGTTTATAAAGCTCCTGATGTGTGGTATAGTTTTATAGCTCCGGTAGAAAAGGAAGTTGCATTGAGAATAGATGCAGGATTCATATATCATTGGGGATTGTATGAAGGACCATGTGCAAGCCTTAGTGAGCTAAATTGTGGCACAGCGGCTGATCCTTGCGATGGATTTGTTAAAATTAGTGGCTTAACAGCCGGTAAAACTTATTACTTACAAATTATTGCTGCTACGATTCCATTAAAACCTGGAGAAGGTAAGTTATGTGTAAGAATTGATGAAGCAAGCAAAACTCAAGCTTATGAAAAGCTTAGACTTTCACTTAACACAGAATGTTTGAATGGAGTATTGACCAAGGTAAATTTCTATACAGTGAGTGGTGGTACGTCTGCTTATACGTATTCAGGACCGACAGATAAGGATTATTTTTCACCCGGTCAGGAAATTACTGCTTTTATTGAAGATGCAAAAGGTTGCAGAGCATTTAGCAAAACTGAGGCTAGTTGTACAGGAGGAACAAAGTGTAAGAATTCAAACCTCGATATCGAAATGCTGTCTGATTGCTTAAAGGATAAACTAGGCAGACAGACAGGTGAAGTAATTATTAATTTTTCAGGAAAAGGAGGAACGGGTGTTTATTATACTTATGGCACAACTTCAGGTTCAGTATTGAAGCATGGTGATGCTTATAAATTCATACTTATTGATTCAGATTCTTGTTATGTTATTGAAGAAGGAATTATAAATTGTCCACCGTTTACCTGTGCTCAATCTAATTTGAAAATTGCCATGAGTTATGAATGTATTGATACTTTGCTCAAGGCCAAGTTAAATATCAATGTTTCTGGTGCTCTTGGAAATTATACCATTCAAGGAAATCAAATTGGTGATTTATTAAATCTAAATGACAGTTATAATTCAACTGTAATAGATGAAGCTGGTTGTACAAATTCAAATGGAGGAAGTATAGTTTGTAAGTTTGATACTTGTGCTTATTCTCGAGCTACACTTCAAGTAACTTATAAATGTCTACGAGATTCAAATGGCAATACCTCTGGATATGGTGAATTAATTGTCAACGGTTACAGTAAGGCTGGTGGAATCAGTTATATTGGAAATCAACCAGGTGAAATCCTTAAACATTTGGAAAGTTATAAAGTAGAATTAAAGGATCAGTTTGGTTGTTCAGTTTATACAGAAGGAACAATTTATTGCATACCACTTTCAAGCAGTGACCAAAAAGTTCTGGAAAGTTTTGTGCTCATTCCAAATCCATCAAGAGGAACATCAGTCTTAAACTTTATTTCCAGTATTAGTGAGGAGGTCAACTTATCCATTTTTAGTACAGACTCAAAACAAATTTTTAATCGAAACCAACAAATTATTATAGGAGAAAACAGCTTGCCAATAGATTTATCCTCAGAGTCAGCAGGAGTATACTATGTTGTACTGAAGTCAAATTCAGTAAAAGCTACAATAAAACTTGTGAAGTTATAAATTAATAAAGCATTTAATCAGACAAAGAAATCAATTTTATGGAAGAACATGGACCACATTTTAACTGGCTTGCAATTGCAGTTGCAGCAATTTCTACATTAATCGTAGGTTTTATTTATTACCATCCTAAAGTAATGGGCAATGCCTGGATGAAAGCTTCAGGAATGACTCGCGAACAAGGCAAGTCAATGAATATGGGTATGACATTTGGAATATCAGTTGTATTATCTTTCTTAGTAGGAGTAGCCTTAACGGTTAATGTGCAACATGGAGGACCTGAATTTCAAACCTTTAAACACGGTGCTTACCATGGTGCTATGACAGGAGTTTTTATGGCAATTCCTATAATTGGTGTACCTGCAATGTATGAAATGAAAGGATGGAATTACATTCTTATTAATGCAGGTTATTGGATATTAGCTATGGCTTTAATGGGCGGTATAATTTGTGCTTGGGCTTAATAATAGACAACCTTGAACTAGTTATTGATTTATTTTCTTTTGCTTTGCAAAAGAAAATAAGCTATTTTTATAAATAATACTTCTTTTGTAATTTTCACTATTCAAAACTTCTACTAATAATTCAATAGAGCCAGTAAATTTCTGTTGCAAATACAATTTATGTTGTATTAATCTGAAAATCAGCAACATATTATCTTTTAATTTAATTTAATTTGATAGAACATTCAATTTGGTCAATATTTTCTGGCAACTGGTCAATATTATAGTTCAACTCATCATTTGATCTAAAGATCAGATTCTTGAAATTTTACTTTTGCATAAAAATTGGCTTAGTTCTAAAATTAAAACATCTAGCAATTATTAATTTAAATTGAACAGGCATTTAAAACGTTTAATAATTAAATAATAAATAAAATGAAGCAAATTTATTTTTTACTTGCTGCCTTCGTTTTCAACATAATCAGTCTTCGAAGTCAAACTCCGAATGATGCATTCATGATGAAAAAAGGAGAGATTTGCATTGCATTGCCATACCAATATTCCTCATGGGATCACTATTGGGAAGGAACACTCTATAGAGATAATCCAAATTTAGGTACAGTGAGCACTAGTATCGTAGCTCCTATGTTTGCTCTAGGTCTTCACAATAAAATTAATCTTATCGCAGGGCTTCCTTGGATAAAAACTAAAGCGTCTGCAGGAACACTAAGAGGAGAGTCTGGAATACAGGACTTAAATATTTGGCTAAAAGGTAATTTGCTAGATCATCACTTTAATGCCAAAAACAGAATTGAAATCATGGCAAGTTTAGGCGCAATAATCCCAGTTGGTAATTATTACGCAGATTATATGCCTCTTGGACTTGGATTAGGAAGTAAAATTTTCGGTTCTCGTCTGATGATTAACTGGTTTTCGGAAATGGGCTTGTTCGCAAGTCTTAATGCTGGATACGATGTAAGAAGTAATGTTACGGGTGATAGAACAAATTACTATACAGATAAGCAGTATGAAACAGATGAATATGAAATGCCCAATCAAGTCAATGGAGGCTTGACCCTAGGTTATTTTAAAAATACTACAAGGTTTGAACTTCAATACAATATCATGAATACTCAGGGTGGTGTTGATATTCGAAGAAATGACATGCCTTTTTTAACTTCAAATATGGATCAACAACAAGTGGGATTTATGTTGCAACAAAGAATGCCATTCCACAAAAATCTTGGAATAATATTAATGGCATCTCAAACATTGAATGGCAGAAATGTTGGAAAAGCTACTTCTTTTGGTGGTGGAATCCTTTACCAATTCAATTTATTTAATAAAACTAAAACAGAGAATTAATAATATTTATTATGAAAAATAAAGTTATACTATTATCAAGTTTATTTGTATTACTTGCATTCAATGCATGTGATAAAGATTTAGAATTACCAAGGAATGCGGAAGCTTACACTTATACCAATGTAGATGATAAAGCAGGTCAGTGGAAATTGGTTTTTTTATCTAGTGTGAGTGACATCACTGTTGCAACGCCGGTGCAAACAACTAGTCCAGAATATCAAACTTTACTTAGCTCCCTTAAATCTTCTTCGTCTTCCTTAACTTCAGAACAGAAAAATGCAATTGATTATTGGGGTGCCAATTCAATTACTAAATGGAATGAAATTGCAAGAACTTTGGCAGCGAGATACAATCTTCCACCTGCTGCTAATGCAGATGGTACCTATCCAGTACCAAGCTCTGTTGAGCCGGGAAAGTATCCTTATTTTCCATTTGCTAACCCTCCATATGCAAGTCGTGCATTTGCATATTTAGCTACCGCTCAATTTGATGCATTAATCGTTGCATGGAAATATAAATATGATTTTAATAGATCTGCTCCATATAAAATTGACAATAGCATTAAAACTAGTTTGCCTGCGCAAGAATTACCTTCTTATCCTTCCGAAGATGCTGTTATTGCAGATGTATCATTAGGAATTCTAAGAGTAATGTTTCCAAACGACACAAATTATTTGAAAGAAAAAGCTTTAGAGCTTAAGAATTCAAGACTTTGGGCCGGAATGAATACACAAGATGAAATTGACGCAGGTGCCTCTATTGGAAAGCAGGTTGCAGCTAAATTTATTAATGATCGTGCAAAAAAGGACAATATGGGTAAAGCAATAGGTTCTATTGCTGAAACTGATTCTTTAGCAGCTTTGGCTGAGGTAAAATATGGCTGGAGATGGAGAAGTTTAGAATTTCCAATTAGACCTGGGATGTTGCCGAAATTTGGTGAAGTTAAACCCTGGTGTATACCTGATGTTGCAACAGTTAGACCAGGCCCTCCACCGGCACCAGGAACTGCGGAATTTCTTGCTGATGCTGTTGAAATAAAAGATTTTACAAAAAATCCAACAGAAGAAACACGTTGTTCTGCTAATTTTTGGGCTGACGGTCCAAGTACTTCAACTCCGCCCGGACATTGGAATGAAATTGCTTGTAAATTGATTTTAAGATACAAAATGAATCCAATAAGAACAGCTAGAACATTGGCATATATGAATATGGCAGTAGAAGATGCAGGAATTAGTTGTTGGGATACCAAATATTTTTACAATGGATTAAGACCATCCAATGCATTATCAGGTTTTAGAACTTTAATTGGAGTTCCAAATTTTCCTGGATACATTTCAGGGCACTCAACTTTTTCCGCTGCAGGAGCAGAAGTGTTGGCTTACATATTTCCAAATGATGCAGCCCTTGTGAATAGTTACGCCATTGATGCTTCTAATAGTAGAATTTATGGTGGAATTCATTTCAGAGTTGACTGTGTTGTAGGATTGCAAACAGGAAAAAAAGTTGCAGGCTACGCAATTGCTAAAGCAAGAGCAGATGGATCAGAATAGTAAAATAAAGTTTTGTAATAAAGGTTGATAGTTGCACACTCTTGATTTAATTTAAGAGTGTGCTTTTTAATCTTTAGTTAAAATCAATATAGATTCTATGGAATTTAATTAGTAGTCTTAGTTTTGTAAAAGTTTTCGATAACTCTTATTAAAATACATTCACTATGAAATTTATACTCTCACTTTTTTTTTCAATTTTTCTTAATGTTATTGTTTCTGCTCAATCAGATTCTGTAGATATCAACACAATACATATACTTGAACCAATAGATGTAAAGGCAAATAGAATTATCGAAGACATTGAAAGATTAGAACCAATTAAGGAAACGTATATTTTTTCCGGTAAAAAATCTGAAGTTATTGAGTTGACTCAAAAAAACTTAGCCGTATCAGAAAAGTATGGTAGACAAATTTTCGCTAAAATTCCTGGAATATTTGTTTACGATATGGATGGCACAGGAAATCAGGTGAATGTATCAACCAGAGGACTTGATGCTCACAGAGGTTGGGAATTCAATATTCGTAAAGATGGAATTCTTACAAATTCCGATATGTATGGATATCCCGCAAGTCATTACAATATTCCAATGGAAGCAGTTGAACGCATCGAGCTAGTACGAGGTACAGGATCACTTCAATTTGGTGCACAATTTGGTGGGTTGTTAAATTATATTTCTAAAAAACCCGATACTACCAAAGAAGTTTCCTTTGAAGCAATCAATACGATTGGATCTTATGGTTTGGTAAGTACATACAATTGCATTTCTGGCAAAATTGGAAAATTTAGATATTCCGCTTATGCGAATAAAAAATGGATAACTGGATATAGAGATAATAGTGAATCTAATTATGATGCAGAATCTATTTCACTTTACTATGATGCCTCATCAAAACTTCATGTAAAGCTAGATTGGTCACGGTCTAATTATCTTATTCAGTTGGCTGGACAGCTCAATGACAGTATGTTTAATGCAAATCCAAAACAATCTACGCGATCTAGAAATTATTATAATCCAGAAATTAATGTTCCTAGTTTGACAATAGACTGGAACCTTAAACCAAGATTATATGCACAGTTTAAAAGTTCAGCAGTCATTGGTGTAAGAAATAGTATTTTGTTTGATAAACCTGCAACAACTCCGGATGACATTTTACCAACAACACTTCAGTATAGAAATCGACAAGTTGATATTGATCATTTTAATAGCTATACCAATGAGTTGAGATTTTTATATTCTTATAGAATTTTGAAGAAAGAAGCTGCTGTAAGCTTTGGTATTCAGCACATGAATAACAATTTGCATAGACAACAACTTGGGGTGGGATCAACTGGAACTGATTTTAATCTTGATTTAGTAAGTCCAGGATGGGGTAGAGACCTGCATTATAAAACCAATAATATCGCCTTATTCTTTGAAAATAATTGGAAAATCAATAACAGACTTTCTGTCAACGAAGGTGCTCGACTTGAAATGGGTGAAACCAATTTGAATGGACTAATTACCTATTATGCTGACTCCGCCATACCAAATACAATTAAGCATAAATTTCCATTATTAGGAATCAATTTCCAGTATGATCTAAGACATGGATCTAATATTTATGGAGGATTTTCACAGGCTTATCGTCCTGTAATATTTAAGGATATTATTCCTGCTTCAATTTATGAAATATCTGATAAAAATTTAAAAGATGCAAAGGGTCATAATTTAGAATTGGGAATAAGAGGAAATTGGAAATGGTTCAAATGGGATTTATCAGCATTCAGTTTGCAATACAACAATCGTCTTGGTACTATTGCACAATCAGATTCCGCTGGGAATTTGATCATCTTCAGAACAAATATTGGAGACTCAAGAACAAATGGACTAGAAATATTCCTACAAGGAGATTATTATATTAGTAAAAGCTTAAGCTTCTCTGTTTTTACTTCTACTTCCATAATGGATGCAAGGTATCAGAATGCAAGTATTAGGTCCGGATCCAATAACATCAATGTTGATGGCAATCAGGTTGAAAGTGTACCCAAATATATTTCAAGAAATGGATTCACTTTAACTTATCATAATTTTAGTTTTTCAACTTTATACAGTTATACTTCGGAAAGTTTTGCAGATGCATTAAATTCAAAGACTCCTAATTCAACTGGAGCAAGTGGATTGGTTCCTTCTTATCAGATTGTTGATTTTAATTTGGCATTAAAAATATCTAGTAAATTGAAATTGCAATTTAACATAAACAATGCATTGAATGCATCCTATTTCACTAAGAGGCCGCAATTCTATCCTGGACCTGGAATATGGCCTTCTGATGGCAGAAGCTTTTCAGGAACTTTTTCGATAAAAATATAATTTGAATTTTCATTTTCGAACATTAAAGAGGAATTTACTTATTTAATACTCAGTCAAATTATTGTTATTGCTGAGGTCTTGAAGTTAAGTTTATTTAATAAAAGAAGGTTCAGATAAATATATGTGAATACCAATGGCCTATGCTACAGTGAAGCATAAAATTCATATTTGTTTAAGGGTTATAGTTAAGTTTAAAAAATTATTTAATATATTGATTGAAGAAAATGAATGAATAATGAATTAATATTGCACAAGAAATTAATTTTGATATGAAGAATTTTTTAGCAATATTATTTCACATTATATTTCTAAATTTCTGTAATGGTCAAGGAACTTACGGAATCAAGATGTATGTTAATGCAGATAGATTTGAATATTTCAGTACAAATTTTGATTCATTAATAATTCTAGGTGAAAGTAAGTGGACTTTTTCTAGGTTATCATTTGGATTTAATTTTAAGAATAATAGAAGGATGATTCATCAGTTTGAAGTTATGATCCCTGTATTTAATAGAAGTACAGATAAATATGCTTTTCCACAAAGCCAGAATTTCAAAAAGGAAGAAAACAAAATTTCTAAAATAAATTATTTTGCACTGAGGTATGAATTATTTTGGTTAAGAAAAGATAGGAAAGAGAAATTCAATTACGATTTTGGAATTGGATTTCAACCTCTTTATACTGCTTATTATTTTGAACCAAAGTATAAAACAACTTATTTGTCTTATTTTGAAAAGCAGTATCAAGCTTCTATCCTATTTTCAGGTAGACTTTATTACCAATTTACAAATCATTTTTTAATTGAATTAAGTCTTCCAATTAGAGTTTTTGACTTGGGGTACGAAATGTATTATACGAACAATCCTGCTTTAACAAAAAGTCAGAAAGAGATTAAAATAATAAACTTCGGATTTCTCGGAAATACCAACATTAGATTAGGAATTGAATATAAGTTTAATAAAAAGAGCTAACTGGTTAATCTTGAAAATGTTAAAATTAATCCAACTAAAGTAAATGTTCTACTTCCATCTAATTATTACACATTAAAAAGGAAGTGCATCACATCACCATCTTGTACAACATATTCTTTACCTTCAGTAGCCATTTTACCAGCTGCTTTTGCAGCTGATTCAGTTTTGTATTGAAGATAATCGTGATAGTGAATAACCTCAGCGCGAATGAATCCCTTTTCAAAATCAGTATGAATTACACCTGCAGCTTGAGGTGCTTTGCTGCCAATAGAAACAGTCCATGCACGAACTTCTTTCTCTCCGGCAGTAAAATAAGTAATGAGATTGAGTAATTTATAAGCAGACTTACTAATTTTAAATGTACCAGGTTCTGTTAGACCAAGATCTTTAAAAAAAGCCTCGCGTTCATCTTGTGGAAGTTCAGTGATTTCTGCTTCAATACCCGCAGAAATCAAAATGATTTCTGCATTTTCTTTTTTGAAAACTTCTTTAAATCTTTCAGTGTGTTTATTACCTGTATGAATGCTGGCTTCGTCCACATTGCATACATACATAACTGGTTTTCCAGTGAGTATCTGAAATTGCTTAATAAAAATAGCGGACTCTTCATCTGTAATCATGGTTCTCGCAGTGAATCCTTCTTCAAGAGTCTTAAGCAATTTTTCGGCAAATTCCAATTCTCTAGCAATTTCTTTATCTCCTGTCTTAATTTGTTTGCGCAGTTTGTCAATACGCTTTTCCATGGTTTCAATGTCTTTAAGTATTAATTCGACATCTACAACTTCTTTATCACGTACAGGATCTATGCTCCCATCAACATGAACGATATTGTCATTTTCAAAAGCTCTTACAACATGAATAATGGCGTCTACTTCTCGAATATTGGCAAGAAACTGATTTCCTAAGCCTTCACCTTTTGATGCGCCTTTAATTAATCCGGCAATGTCAAGAATATCCACGGTAGTAGGTACGACTCTTTGTGGATTCACAATTTCAGAAAGCTTGTTTAGCCTGTCATCAGGAACTGTTATTACCCCTAAGTTGGGATCCTTTGTTGCAAAAGGATAATTGGCTGCCAAGGCACCTGCAGAAGTTAATGCATTGAATAATGTCGACTTTCCAACGTTTGGTAATCCTACAATTCCACATTGTAAACCCATAATGATTTTTTATTTAGGCCGCAAAGGTATAAAATAATGAAAATTGGCTTAGGTTCGCACCCATTTATATTAGAACTGATTGAATTTCCTAGCCCATTTTGTACTTTCTTACCCTTATCCGGATCTCATGGCCGGTAATTTTTTAGCTGATTTTCTCAGTAAGAAAGATCATGATAAATTAGACCCAAACTTAAAAGCAGGTGTAGAGATGCATCAATGGATAGATAGTTTTACAGATTCACATGAAAATATTAGTCTCTTCAACAAGTTTTTTCATCCTGTAATTCATCATTATGCTCCTGTAGCAACTGATATTGTTATGGATTATTTTTTGTATAAAAACTGGCTTAAATACATAGATATCACTTACGCTGAGTTTTCTAAAAAATCTTATGATGCTTTGTTGCAACACGATTTTCTATTTCCTGATAAACCAAGAAATATTGCCTATCGTATGATACAGGGACAATGGTTAAGACAGTATACGTCCTTAATTGGTCTGGAAGAAGTCTTGTTGAGAATGAATCAACGCGCTTCCTTTGAAGTTGATTTTAAGCTATGTATTCCCATTTTGCTTCAAAATGAACAAGCAATGAATGATTTATTTGTTGATTTTTTCAATGAAGCACAGACTCATGCCGCAAGCTGGATTAGCCTTCGAAATGAAGAGAAAAAGTAATCGTCTTCGAATATAATTTGTCAATAACTGTAGATTCTACAAGTTTGCCATCATAAATCAATAAGTTGCCTAATCCATGAGAAAACTTAATCTCTGGAGTGAAAATAAAAAAGGGCATGTAGATTTGAATTCCAGCACCAATTTCAAATTGGAAATCATGGGGCGATATTCTTACCAAATCAAATTTCCGTTTATCCGATCTGCTGTTTGACGCAAAATCATAAGTATAATTAATTCCTGAAACAAGAAGTATGCGCTTATCTCGATAAGGTTCCGAAGTAAATCGCAGAAGTATAGGAACTTCGCCAAATACAGATTCAATTTTGAAGGTGGTAGGTATTTTTGAATTATTTGTAGTATAACTCAAAGTTCTGTTGCTGATAGCTATAGAAGGCAAAATTCTAAAATCAAAATAATCCCCCATTTTGAAATTTGTAATCATACAAAGTGTTAGTCCGGATTCTCCTACACCATCATTTATTCTAAAACTTCCCGAAGGTAAAAGTCTTTTGGAATGTTCAATTTTAAAGCTGCTGTAATTGTAAGCTAAACTCAATCCGTAGTAATGATTCTTTTTATTTAAGCCATCAAAATTCAAATTTTGTCTACCATGTTGTGCATGTAGCCCAAGAAAAAGAATCGAAAAAAAGCTAAAAAATAAGCTTATTTTATACTGTTGTAAACGCAACATATTCCAAAAGTTAAAGGTCTGTAATTGCTTTGAGTGAAGCCAGCCTTATTTAATTTTTCAACAAAACGTTCATAATCAGGAAACTGTTGCACGGACTCATATAAATATTTATACGCTTTTGGATCTTTAGAACCAAATTTTCCAATTAGGGGAAGGACATATTTGAAGTAAATATTAAATATTTGTTTAACCGGAAAAAATCTGGGTTTTGAAAATTCGAGAACAATTATTTGGCCCCCCGGCTTAATTACTTTATAAATTTGGTCAATTCCAAGATCAAGATTTTCGAAATTGCGAACACCAAAGGCAACCATTACAACATCAAAAGTATTTTCTGCAAAAGGTAGATGTTCTGAATCACCTTGAATTAGTTCAATACGACTGACTAGATCCATTTTTTTTAGCCTTTTTTGGGCAATTTTAAGCATTCCTTCAGAAAGATCCAATCCTGTAAAATGATAATTTGGAAAGCGTTTGCAAGCCATTATGGCCATATCTGCAGTGCCAGTAGCTACATCTAAAATATTTAATTTGGAATCGGATTGAGGGATTAGCTTGATCGCAGTCTTTCTCCAGGACTTGTCTGCACCCAAAGACAATAAGGTATTCAGTAAATCATATACTGGAGCAATTTTGTCAAACATAGTTTTGACCTGTTTTTTCTTGCTTTCAGGGTTTTCATTATATGGTTTAGCTTGCTCCAGATTCTAAAATTTCACGCAAATATAGCCCTCATAATTCGCCAAATAACTTCAGATATATATAATAAAAATAAAATTATGTATAAACCTCATTATCAGTAAATAAATTTAACAAATGCCCTGTTAAACTTTAGTGAATTTGAACATATTTTATTAAATTTGCAAACTTTTAGAAAATAGATCATGTCGTACGAAGATAAAATTATTAAAGTCAATATAGAACAACAATTGCAGACTGCTTATATCGATTATTCGATGTCAGTAATTGTTGCAAGAGCTTTGCCGGATGTCAGAGATGGACTTAAACCGGTTCATCGCCGAGTATTATACGGAATGCAGGACCTTGGTATGAGATATAATAAGCCTTACAAGAAGTCAGCGAGAATAGTTGGAGAGGTCTTGGGTAAATATCACCCACATGGTGATTCATCAGTCTATGACGCAATGGTGAGAATGGCACAGCCCTGGTCAATGCGTTATCCCTTGGTTGATGGTCAAGGTAACTTCGGATCTATGGATGGGGATAGCCCGGCTGCAATGCGTTATACGGAAGTGCGCTTTTCAAGGATAGCAGAAGAGCTGCTAGCGGACATTGATAAAGAAACAGTAGATTTTAGACTGAATTTTGATGATTCTCTAGAAGAACCAGTTGTGCTTCCGGCAAGACTACCGAATCTACTCATGAATGGTTCTTCAGGAATTGCTGTGGGTATGGCAACCAATATGCTGCCACATAACCTAAGAGAATTAGTGGATGGAATAGTTGCTATTATAGATAATCCTGAAATTGACCTAGATACTTTAATGACCTACATTCCAGGGCCGGATTTCCCAACTGGAGGTATAATTTATGGAACCCAAGGAATTAGAGATGCATTTGAAACAGGAAGAGGAAAAGTTATCGTCAGGGGTCGTGCAGAAATTGAAATCGTTGATAATAGAGAAGCAATTATAATTACTGAAATTCCATATCAAGTTAACAAAGCTTATCTCATAGAGAAAATTGCCGAATTAGTTAATGATGAAAAATTACTTGGAATTCACGACGTCCGGGATGAATCTGACCGCACAGGAATTCGTGTAGTTATTGAATTAAAGAAAGATGCGATTTCAAGTGTTGTGTTAAGCAATTTGTATAAATATACAATGTTGCAAAGCAGTTATGGTGTCAACAACATTGCATTGGTTAGAGGCAGACCTGTTGTGTTATCTCTAAGAAATATTATTGACGAATTTATCAAATTCAGAATTGAAGTTATAGTTAGAAAAACTCAGTTTCAATTAAAACAAGCCAGAGAAAAGGCACATATTCTAGAAGGATTGCTTATCGCATTAGATCACTTGGATGAAGTGATTGCGCTAATCCGTGCATCAGCCAATACGGAAGAAGCCAAAAATGGTTTGATGTCTACTTTCCAATTGAGCGAAATTCAGGCGAAAGCAATCTTGGATATGAGATTGCAAAAATTAACCGGACTAGAAAGAGATAAACTTCGTGAAGAGTATAAAGAACTCATGGAATTAATTGCTCATCTGGAATCAATTTTAGGAAGTGAAGAAGCACAGAAAAAAATAATAATAGAAGAATTGTTGGAAGACAAGGAACGCTATGGAGACGACAGAAGAACTGAGATCACTATTGCAGATGGTGAAATTAATATGGAGGATATGATTGCCAATGATGAAGTAGTGGTGACTATTTCTCATCTTGGTTATATCAAGAGAACAAAAGTTTCTGAATACCGTATTCAAGGCAGAGGTGGACGAGGTTCTCTTGGTAGTAAAACGAAGGATGAAGATTTCATTGAATCCATGTTCATTGCTTCGAATCACAACTATCTCATGTTGTTTACTGAATTTGGTAAGTGTTACTGGTTGCGTGTTTATGAAATTCCCGAAGCAAACAAGAACAATTTGGGACGCGCCATACAAAATTTAATCACACTGCCACCCGGAGATAAAGTGCGGGCCTATATCAATGTCGAAACCTTGAGTGAGGAGGAATTTTTAAAGAATCACTATATTGTTTTATGCACCAAAAAAGGTACCATCAAGAAAAGTTCCTTAAAAGATTTCAGTCGTCCAAGAGCTAACGGTATAATTGCAATAAGCATTAATGAAGGGGATCAATTAATGGAAGCGAGATTAACTAATGGGAACAGTGAAATATTAATTGCAAATCGAACAGGTAGAGCGATTCGTTTTCCGGAAGCGAAGGTAAGAGCAATGGGTAGAAATGCTGCGGGTGTTAGGGGTATATATTTGGATGCAGAGTTGGACGATTATGTTGTTGGAATGATTTGTGTGGACAAGGACGACACTGAGGCTTCTATCTTAGTAGTTTCTGAAAGGGGTAATGGTAAGAGATCTGAACTTGAAGACTACAGAATTACAAATCGCGGAGGTAAAGGTGTGCGGACTTTAAAAGTTACTGAAAAAACCGGATTATTGGTTGCAATTAAATTAGTTCATGATGTTGATGATCTGATGATAACAACAACGAATGGAGTTACAATTAGGATGCATGTGGAAGATCTTAGAGTTATGGGTAGAGCTACACAAGGAGTTCGTTTAATTCGTTTAGATGAGGGAGATCAGATTGGTGATGTCGCAGTTGTCAAGAGAGATGATGACGAAGAAGTAATTGTTCCGGCACTTCTTCCAGAAGGTCCAGATGAAGAAACTGAAGAGCTTAAAGATCATTCAGAGGAAGAATAATTAAAGTTAATTTAACAATTGTCTCTGTACTTTTAGAAATTATTTTGGTCAAATATTAGTTAGCATAGTAAATTTTGTAAGATGAAAAATCAAATTTTATTTTCAGTCCTTTCACTTTGCGTTTCGGTCTCAAGTTTTGCACAGGATCCTGAAAAGGATGTAAAAAAAGCCGACAAGCTAGTTGGTTTGTATCTATTAGACCCTAAGTCAAGTAAAGACAAATTGGTTGAAGCGAAAACAATTATAGATGTCGCTTCAAAAGATACGAGTGTTTCTAATACCTATAAAACAAATCTTGTTAAGGGTAAAGTATATAACGAACTTGCTGCAATGGACAACGCTGCAATGGTTATCAATCCAAAAGCCAAAATGGCCTATGATGATGCTGCACTTATAGCTTTTCAATCTTTAGAAAAAGCTGTTGCAGTTGCTGCGAAATCTTATGAGAAGAAAGATGCACTTTCAATCTTGCAGGAATGTAGTCAGTATCTTAATAATTTCGGAAGTTTTTCTTATAACCAAAAGAAATTTGTAAGCGCATATAAGAATTTTGAAGCCGTTTTGAAAATTAACCAATTGCTCAAAGACAATGGCCAAAAAGCCATTTTGCAATCACAAGATGACATCAATAAACAAAAATATATCGTTGCAGTCTGCGCACTGTCTGCTTTTGAAGAAGATGTATCTACGAAATATTTTGAAGAACTTGAAATGGAGAACTATAATGATACTACAAACGCAGGGGCTGTAGTTTATGAATCATTGTACAATTATTATGTAAAGTCAGATTCTGTTAAGGCAGAAAAATATCTAGGATTGGGTCGTACAAAATTTCCAAATGAATCAAATTTACTGTTTGCTGAAATTAATTATTATGTAAAAAAAGGAAGGCTTACTGAGCTTATTGATAAATTAAAATTGGCTATAAGTAAAGAACCAAATAACCTTTCCATTTATGCAACCCTAGGAAATGTATATGATAACTTATGTCAGAAAGAATGGGAAGCCGGAAATATGGTTAAAGGAGACGAATATCAAAATGAGAGCAACAAATATTATGACATCGTTCTTGAAAAAGCTCCAGACAATGCCAACGCATTATACAGTAAAGGAGCACTATACTACAACCGTGCTGCCTTAGTTTCCAAAGAGGCAAATAAATTAGCAAACGATTATACTAAAGAAGGAACAAGAAAATATAATGAGAAGAAAGCTGAAATGGATTCTTATTTTGACAAAGCATTGCCATTCTTAGAGAAGGCAGATAAAATTGAAAGCAATGATGTAAATACCCTTATAGCATTAAAAGAAATTTATGCAAAAAAAGGAATGTTCGACAAATCAAATGCAGTTAAAGCGCGTTTGGAAGCGATGAAAAAATAAAATCAGAAGTGATTTTTCTAAAAAAGGCTTAAAATATTTTGAATATTTTAAGCTTTTTTTTTGGGCTACTATAAGTTATGTTCTAAAAATATAATCCCTATGAAAAAAATTCAACTCCTAATAAGTTTGAGTTTGTTGTTGTTGACTCAATGTACTTCAGAAATCTATGATCCACGAGATAAGGTAGTTGGTAAATATTCAGGGAAATTAATTCAAACTTATTGGAATGGTGTTGATGCGTTTTTAACTCACGATACTTTTGATGTAATTTCCTCAATAAATAAATCACCTCTTGATTCTTTAGTTAACTTTATAAGTGATAATTATTCAAGCCGAATGTATTCTTTTGTTTAAAGAAATGAACTTTTTTATTCTATTGAAACTATTCATTCTCCAATCTTGCAACTAAATGGAAATAACTTGTTTTTTTTATATGCGCAAGGTAAAGGCCCAAGTTCAATTCAGGTGATTGTAAAGAAGATAAAATAGTTTTTAGTAATTTGAGTTTAATACTCAAAATTATATGATGAAGACTATATTGAAGAACACAAACTAATAAACTCAATAGAGTTCTTGAATATATATGTTGAGCTACTTTAAAGCTTTATCTGCTTTTTTATCGGCTAAATGTTGCTGTTCCAAGACCTGATAGAGAGAATGAAATTCGATCACATTCATTTTTTGTCAAGTCAAGAGAAAGTGAGGACGATGTATTGGAATTGTTTGGATCACTTACTTTTAGAACCAGAGTGCTATCTAATATTTTATAAGTCATCTTTGTCAGTTTGGTTCCATTAATTGTAGCAGAAATCAGTAGATCATCCGGAACTGTATTGAAGCTGCCATCGGAATTAAAACTTCCTGTTCCACTTTCACTGAACCCAAAGGCTGAGGTTTTGATGCTCCAGTTTCCAATTACATTTTCATTTATTGAACTTGGTGTGCAGTCCTCTTTGGAGCATGATAAGATAATCATGGTTGCCAAAAAGCTTAAGAATAATAATGTATTTATTTTCATTTGATTTAATTTGTTTTTTGAATTTATTTTATGCTTGTATTGAAATTACTAATTTAAAGTCTATTCAGAATTGAATATATTATAGCAACATATTAATTGGATTCTCCAAATAAGCTTTTATGCTTTGCAAGAATTTCGCACCCGTTGCTCCATCAACCGATCTGTGATCACAGGAAAGTGTGAGTTTCATTTTATTAGATACTACAATTTGATCGTTTTTTACAGCAGGTTTTTTTAGTATGGAGCCAACTGCAAGTATGCAAGAATCAGGTGGATTAATTATGGCAGTAAATTCTTCTATTTCGAACATTCCAAGATTGGAAATTGTAAAAGTATTTCCTTGCATTTCATCTAAACTAAGCTTTCTATTTTTTGCACGTGTTGCTTTGTCTGCAATTTCAGTGTTGATTTGACTTAATGATTTGAAGTCTGCATTTCTAAGTACAGGAACTACCAATCCATCTTCAATGGCCACGGCAACACCAATATTAATTTCTCCATGGTAAACCATTTTGCTACCATACCAAGAGACATTTACTCCCGGATTAGATTTTATGGCTGTAGCGCATGCTTTAATTATAATGTCATTGAAAGATATTTTAGTTGTAGAAACTTTATTGATTTGGTTTCTTGCTTCTACGCAGGCATCCATATCCACTTCCATGGTTAAATAGAAATGGGGTGCTGAAAACTTGCTTTCGGAGAGTCTGTTGGCAATCGTTTGGCGCATTTGACTTGTTGCAACTTCTGTATCAGCAGCAGAGATTTGTTGTGGAGCTCCAGCAATCGTAACAGATTTTTTAGTTGGTGAGGTCAGGCTCTGCTCTACGTCTTTTTTTATTATTCTTCCCTGTTCTCCTGTGCCGCTAATAGCTCTGAGATCTAGTCCTGCTTCCTTAGCAATAGATTTAGCTAAGGGGGAGGCTTTTATTCTGCTGTCTGTAGGTGCAACTGAACTACTTGTTACGGTTGTTTTATTAGCAGTGGACTCTTTTGGAGGTGATGTGCTTTCTTTTGCTTTCTCTGTTACAGTTTCGGTAGATTTTTGCAGTAGTGCTTTGTAATCTTCTCCTTCCTTTCCTATTATGGCTATAATCCCATCCACTTCTACCTGTCCTTCAGCAACTGCAATATAAAGCAGAACCCCTTCCTGAAAGGCTTCAAGGTCCATAGTGGCTTTGTCCGTTTCTACCTCAGCTAATATATCTCCGGGTTGTACTTTATCTCCTACCTTCTTGTTCCAGGTTCTGATAACACCAGTTTTCATGGTGTCACTGAGTCTGGGCATTCTTATTATATCTGCCATTCTATTTCTTGCTTAAGTTTCTAAGTGGCAAAAATATTGAATTAAAGCCTATTGACCTATTTTAAAATTGATGATTTAAAGAAGAACTGAATAAATGAGATTGGCAATCTAGCTATTCATTAAAGTTTCAGAAGTATTGCGAATGTAATATTAGGTTTGAATTTAGAGCTTACTTTTGGCCATTATTTTTCAATTATGCATTTAGTTTTTCCCGATCAATCACTTCAAGACGTTGTATGCTGCTCACATCTATACAGATGCTATTGTATTCTTCCATAACCTTTCCCATAACCAAATAACATCCAAATCCTCTGAATGGATAGGCCTTGAGTGCAGGAGGAAAATGTACCGTGTCTACCCAGTGGCCATCCATATCCAGAAAAGTACCGAAACACATCCGATCTCCCTTATGCGTAAAAGTCGTTTTTACCGTAACAAGTGATACTGCAATCCGCACCATTTTACCTATTATTTTTGGCAGGTCAGTTGCGCGCAAACTTTCATCAGGAACTTCCTTCAATAATTCAAATGGGGAGCAAAGACTAAAGCCAAAGAGTTCAATTTCATCAAAGGCCTGTTCTAATCTTGAATTATGGAGCGGAGGCAATTTCCATTGCTTTAATTCCGGAATAAAAAGCATGCTCTTCTTGGTTACTTTATCCTTGGGCTGCAGTAAACTGTGTATTTCCCAAAGCAATTCCTTCTTGGGTCTTCCTGTAAATCGAAAAGTACCGCTGCGAATAATAATTCGCGCTTGTTCGATGCTGATCTGAACACGCCGCACAAAATCGGGGAGGTCAACAAATTTTCCATATTTATTTCTTTCGTTGATTATTCTGAAGATGAGCTGATCTTCGAGTTCTGCTACAAAACTAAATCCCAAATAAATTGTGCGACCCTGAATGGTACAAAGCACTTCACTGGCATTGATGCAGGGGAGTTGAATTTCTGCACCTTGCATTTTAGCTTCATGCAAATAGAGACTTCGACGATAGAAGCCACCACCATTATTCAATGTTGCAACCATGTATTCCAATGGATAATAGGCTTTCAAAAAAAGTGCCTGAAAACTCTCTACCGCATAACTTGCGGAATGCCCTTTGGAGAAAGCGTAATTGGCAAAACTCTCAATCTGCAACCAGATATCCTGAATGAGTTTGTCTCCATATCCCTTGCGCTTACAATTCTTGAAGAAATTGTCACGCACCGAAGCAAATTCGTTGCGCTGTTTGAATTTCCAGGACATCCCTCGCCGCAAGTGATCCGCTTCTGCAAGAGTCAGATCTGCAAATTCATGTGCTACGCGAATGACGTCTTCCTGATAGACCATGACTCCATAAGTTTCGTGCAGAATATCATACAATTCGGGTAAGGCTTCGCGGGCTTTGCGGCGCAATTCAGGATTGCGGTACCGGTCTATATAAGCGCGCATCATTCCACTTCTTGACACGCCGGGACGAATGATAGAACTTGCTGCAACCAATCGCAGATAATCGTCTGCCTGTAATTTAGTAAGCAGTGTGCGCATTGCTGGAGATTCTATGTAGAAGCAACCAATGGCTTTTCCCTGGCGAAGAAGATCGCGCACCAGCACATCATTTTTGAAACGATCGATGTCGTGAATATCGATTTTGACTTTTTTGTTTTGCTCTATGAGATCTAGACTGTCTTTTATTTTGCCAAGCCCCCGCTGACTTAAGATGTCAAATTTAAATAGGCCAATGTCTTCTGCCTCCAACATACTGAATTGCGTAGTCGGAAAACCTTTTGGAGGAAGAAAGGTCGCAGAATAAGAACTTATGGGTTCTTCAGCAATCAATATGCCACTGGAATGTATGCTGAGATGATTGGGAAAGCCCTTAATCAATTCGCTGTACTGAATAACGAGTTTGCCAAATTGATCTACTTCAGGATATTTATCCGGGCGTTGCAGTTGGTCGATTTCTTCCGGAGGAAGACCGAATACTTTGCCGAGTTCACGAAGAACTGCGTCGTGTTGAAATGTATTGTAAGATCCCAATAAGGCAGTTCGCTGATGTCCGAATCTTTCAAAAATATATCGCGTAATATCGTCGCGGTCTGTCCATGAAAAATCAATGTCAAAGTCTGGTGCGTTGCTTCGAAACTGATTGATGAAGCGTTCGAAATACAGTTCGAGTTCAATAGGGTCCACGTCAGTTATGCGAAGCAAATAAGCGATCATACTATTGGCGCCACTGCCTCGACCTATGTAGTAATAATTTTTGTGTTGCGCGTAACGAACGATGTCCCAATTAATCAGAAAGTAAGAAGCGAAATTCATCTGTCCAATGATGTCTAGTTCTTTTTCCAATCGGCGATGTACTTCCGGTGTGGGTTTGGGATATCGATAAGGCAATCCATCTTCGCATGCTTTTCGCAGTAAGCGCAAATCAGCGGTAGCATGTGTGGTGTAATAGCGAAGATTTTTATTGGCGAGTTTGCCAAACTCAAAATGTATAGAACAGTCTGCAAGCAAGCCCTGAGTGTTGTCAATGATGTGTGGAAATTCTGCATACGCTTTTCTCATCTCGTTGAAAGAAAGCATGGGTTCGAAATGCGCTACTTGTTGTTCAACCGGTAACTTACTTAACAATACATTGCAATCGATGGCGCGCAGAAGTCTATGGGCGTTGTATTGTTTTTTTCCGGAGAAGACAGTTTCCTGCATGGCCACCCATCTCGCTTTATGTTTTTGTAAAGCCGGAAGAAATGCAAGCTTTGTCAACATGCGGATGGGTATGCCAAGGAATTCGTTATCGCGCAATGGCCAACCGCGATACGACTCCGCAGGATAAATGATATAAGCATTATGAAATTCCGGTGCAATTTCATCAAATGAATTACCGGAATGCAGATGTGCAGTGAGATGTTCATTGAGTTCTCGGAACCCTGCATTGTTGCGTGCAAGTCCGACATACTTCTGTGTTACTCCATTGCGAAAATCAATTCCAACAACCGGTTTCAATCCATGCTCCTTACTCAATCTGATGACATCGAGACAGGCGGAAGTATTGTTGATATCTGTCAATCCAAATGTCGAATAACCCTTACTCCGTACTTCAGATAATAATTCTTCGACGGAATAAGTACCGTAGCAGAGACTATAATATGTTAAACAGTTTGGGATCATTTTAATTATAGTCGTCAATCGTCAGTCATCAGTGGTCAGTCGACAGTCAGACAATGCCTGAATAACGTTGACCATTTTAATTCACTCATAACTTAATGTTGGTTAATTAAATCTAGAGCGATGTTAATTATAGTCGTCAGTCATCATTTTTTTGAAGAGATTTTATAAAGCCATTGATAACTTTTGAAATTTTTTGAGATTTTTCTAATAAATTATTTTGTTTTTGCAAATTGATATAATTTAATTTTGTTGCTAAATACAGCATAGACTTTACTTCACTGCAAGAGCCTAATGACATATATAGAAATCTACAAAAATCTGCATCACTGCTTCGATCAAACCCCTCCGCAATATTATTAGATATAGATACAACGGCTCTGCATATCTGATCCCTAAATCCAAAATCCTTAGAATTTCTGAATTCATCATAAATTAATACTGCCAGTTCTTGTGCTTTTTGCCAAGCAATTATTTCTTCAAAATTTTTGATTTTCATATTTCTAAAATTTACTGTCAAATGTCACAGACAGCTGATGACCCCGTGTCACTGCGTAACACGAGGCTCCGCCTCAACTGACGACTGACGACTGTCCACTGATGACTAACCACTAACTACTTCTTTCGCTTTTTTGAACGATCAACACGTACATGATAAAACACATTATTGCCATAATTTTTTTATTTTATTTTTTTTAAAGTTTACTAACAACTAACAACTAACAACTAACAACTAACAACTGACAACTGACGACTGACCACTGATGACTGTCGACTAACTACTTATAATTCCGTTAAACGGATTAATAATTTTATGTCTTTTGTAATTCATGCTTACGGATCTTTGGATAGAAGTATTTCCGAATCTTATTCTTATCTTATCCATTGCTTTGCACAACTCAATTTGTCCCGTTGTGTCTTCGAAGAGATTGTATTGTTGAGTGCCGTAAACCAGATGACTGAATCGGATGCCTATAAGGCGCACGAGCATTCTTTTTTGATATAATTTTTCAAAGAGTTCTTTGACGCGTTGGATGAGTAGTGCGTCCAGAGAAGTATAGGGTATTCGCGCTTGCATGGTGAAAGTGTTGAAATCGGAATAGCGAATTTTGACGGTGATGCAACCGGTGAGTTTTTTTTCACTGCGAAGTTGGAAGCTCAGTTTTTCTGTCATGCCAATCAGAATATGTTGAAGCGATTGTACGTCGATGGTATCGCGTTCAAAGGTCTGTTCTGTAGATATGGATTTATTTTCAGAATAAGGAATCACGGGACTGTTGTCGATGCCATTGGCTTTCTTCCAAATGCTATTGCCATTGTCTCCGAGTACCTGTTCCAGCAGTTCGCGGGGCATTTCTTGTAGGGTGTGTATGCGAAGGACGCCCATGTTGCGAAGCAGCTGGTAGGTTTTGTCTCCGACCATGGGGATTTTTTTGATGGAGAGGGGGGCGAGGAAGGGCTTTTCATTGCCTTGGGGAATTTCTTTCTGACCATTGGGTTTGGCTTCTCCGGTACCGACTTTCGAGACGGTTTTATTGGAAGAGAGCGCGAAGGAAATGGGGAGATTGGTTTCCCGGGTTATTTTTTGGCGAAGTTCACCGGCTAATTTATAGCAACCGAAGTAGCGATCCATACCTGTGAGGTCTATATAGAACTCGTCGATGGAGGTCTTCTCATAGAGCGGGACGTCTTCGCGGATAATGTCCGTAACCATGTTGGAATAGTTGCTGTATTGTTCGTGGTCGCCCCGTACTATGAGCGCTTCGGGGCAGAGCTGTCTGGCCATCTTCATCGGCATAGCGGAATGTATGCCATAGCTTCTGGCTTCGTAACTACAGGAAGCAACGACACCGCGATCACTGGATCCGCCTACCAACACAGGCTTTCCGATCAGTTTAGGATTGATCAGTCGCTCTACGGATACGAAGAAGGTGTCGAGGTCTATATGTACGATGTGGCGGTCCAAAATCATTCTATAATTACATTGCAAAGTTGTGTAAAATATTTAGTATATCTATGCACAATATTTTAGTAATATAGAAATTTCAAAAAACATGAAATAACTAAAAAAAATGACGTAATTTATGACTGCAATACACATACAACCAATATGGAAGAACTTGTTATAGAATTACCGGATCAAATTTCCAACGGATTTTATATGCTTACCATACTAGGAAAAGAAAGAAGTTTCGCCAGACCATTAATCATTGATTAATTTCTTAACTTATGAAATTACTAACATTTTCAGCCATAATTTTTATATTATTTACATCTTGCACACATAATGGAAATGATGATATCAAGACGAGCTGTGTTCAGAATGAAGAGATCAGTTCGGATTATTCAAAGTACTATATCTACTTTCCGGGAACAGAGAAAAATGGTTATGCTAAAGCAATTAAAATTAATAAGGACTGGAGGGCTTCAGCAAAAGCTGAGTTTGTAAATGGGCATTTGGGAATAACTTTAAGTACTTTTTTGGTAGAGAATGATGATAATCTAGAAGCCGAGTATTTATTTATCAATTTGATCAATCCTGTAGAAAAATGTTATGAAGCTCTGAATGATGAATTGGAATTATATGCTAAGGTTTCCTTATTTGCTGTGGATGATGATGTAACAGAGAATGTATATGATGTTAACTTAAGTGTCAAAAACAATAAGGTACAGTTAGATACATTTGATCTTTTAAATAAAAGGGTGGCTGGAAAGTTTATGGTTTCCTTTAAGAAAAATGAAAGATCTCTTGGTGGTCCGTGGTATAACCCGGATAACCTTCGGATATTCAATGGAGAATTTCATTGTAATATCGTAGATTAGAATGGAGTCCGGAATGTTCTATATTTACATTTAATATGAAAATTATTTTAATTATTTCAATATTAAGTTGTGTCAAATTATCGGCACAACTTAATATTGCGGTAACTGGTGGTTTAAATTATAGTAATGTTAATTCAATATTATTTGGTAAGAACTATTATAATGAGTTGAATAAGTATTACAAATATCAGGCTTTTGGAAATTTGGGAATTGAAATGACCTTTATGAATAAACGATTTAGTTATGGAGCTGGATTAATTTATTCCTATAGAGGAACTAGAGATTATTATGTTCCTTTAATTTTTTTTAGAAATGGCTATGCTATTGACATGAGTGGGTATTTAGAGCTACCATTAAAAATTAATTATAATTACTTCAAACAAATATTTGACTCTGGAATTGATGTAATTTTACACAAAAGAGTTTATGATGGAGTTAGTTATTACAATGAAAGGAATAAATTATATGGATTGGATGTACGAATTTCTTCAAGTTGGAATATTAATCGTTATTTAGCAATTGTGCCAAGCTATACTTTCGGAAATTTAGATAAGTACATTGCGAACACTTATGGAAATTTCCTTCATCATGTGTTTGCTCTTAACTTAAGATACACATTTATGCATTTGAATAAAAAATAAGCCTATACTTTTGTCTATCCTCTTAAGCAGCTTCTTTTGTGCGGTGGACCCTGATTTTATGAGGATATTCAATGGAGAATTTCATTGTGATATTATAGATTAGAATGGAGCAATCAGAGTATTGAAAAAAAATGGGTATTGATTCAATACCCATTTTTTTATTAATGGCGAATTGGAATAGTATTTTTTTACTCTCTTCCCAAATACCATCCCAACCAGATTCCAACCAATCCCCAGGAAGCAATGGCGTCAACCAAGTGGCCTAAAGATTTGGTTTCAAACCAAATAGAATTCATGTACGGAATGGTTAAGTAGGAAATAAACCCAATTGCAATCGAAAATGTCATTGCAGATTTTAGATTTATAGAGGAAGTTTTTCCCAATAACCAGATCAATAGAAAGATGGCAATTAGATCAACAGCAAATCCACGGAACATATTCATGCCCATGTTCATGTTCATAGAAGAGTGATAAGTGACAGAAGCCCATGGTTTTCCAACATTTTTTTCCATTTGTTTTTCTGCATCCTCATGGGCTGTTCCCGGCGGTACACCAGGGATCATATACGTTCCCCCTTCACTTAGGTTTTGGTTCAAGCAGGCCATAATCTGTTCTTGATTAGGCGTATAGCTGTATTCAGATTGGTGTATAGGTAAAACACCCCAGGAAAGGAATTGCCACATAAATAATATGATGGCGCCGACTGCTGTTGCAATGATTTGTTTTGTCATGATTTTAAGTTTTATTTGTTAGCTAAGATAAGCATTGATATATGCTTTGATTAAAAATGATTTTGATTGCGGCATAAAATTATAATAAATATTTAGTATCTTTGTGCTAAATTATTTAGTATGTCCAAAGCCAATAAAAATATCCGTCATCTGAGAGCCTTAAAATCCTGGTCACAATCCCAGCTCGCAGAGGCCCTTGAAATTCCAAGAGCCCGCATAGGCGCTTATGAAGAAGAGCGATGTGAGCCTCCGGTAGATGTCTTGATTAAACTTTCTGACCTCTTTCATATCGCAATTGATGCTATGGTGAGATGTGATCTGAGTACTGTGAAGCAAGAGGAATTGATTAGGGTGGGAGACAACAGGATACTTTTTCCAATACTTGTTGACGATAACCGGGAAGATATGGTTGAGGTACTAACGGTTCAGGCTAGCGCTGGCTATCTGGGCGGATACGCAGATCCGGAATACATTGGTAGTTTGAAAAGAATGTCCTTACCTTTTGAAGTGCAGGGAAAGTGTCGCGCCTTTCCAATTCGCGGTGACTCCATGCCACCTTTAATAGATGGTAGCTATGTAATAGGCAAATACATTGATCGCATCGAAGACTTGCGCAATGGACGAACCTATATTGTGGTAAGTAAGGACGATGGTCTGGTCTACAAAAGACTTTATCTCAAAGGTGATCAACTAGAATTACATTCCGACAATCCGATGTACAAGCCTTACGCACTTCATCGCAAAGAAGTCCTAGAGCTCTGGGAGTTTGTTTGTTCTGTAAGTATGGAAGACAAAAAGAAAGAAGAATTAAACAATGCTGTAATCATGCAGATGTTGGAAAGTATTCGTTCCGATGTAGATGCCATTAAGCGAAACTGAAATTAAAGAATTGTAAATGATGCATAAGAGCAATTTTTTTTATGACATATTAAATCCATCGCAAATAAAAATAATGAAATAATTTTTGGCGATTTTGTTGCATCTGATATGCAAAAAAGGTGACAAAAACATATTTA
>JBDTWI010000035.1:0-38455 GCA_040006775.1 Saprospiraceae bacterium | reverse complement strand
AGCCAAATTTTGTTAAAGGCCAAATATGAAAGCTACCGAAGGTTTAGTGCAACATGAGCTTTTCAAAAAAGACTTAAGTAATTAAATAAACTCAATTTTTGTATTAAATTAGAAAAACTTTAAATTTATAAATATGAATTCATCAAAAGTAATCGGTATAATATTAATTATTGCCAGTCTAGCAGTTGGTTATATTGGTTTAAATAAAATAGATGACAATACGAAGGAAATTAATTTATTAGGACTGAAAATTGATGCTTCAAATGAATCTGGGCAACAGCAAGGTTATATTTATATAGGATTGGCAATCGTACTTTTAGCAGGCGGTTATTATACCTTCAACAAATCTAAAAGCTAGTCTTATTAAAACTACATCTGCTAACTTTTGTCTGGAAATATCTGCTCTTCTAAAATTTTTTATCTTCAATACTTGCTATTACTTTAATGACAGCGTGCCAATCTCCTAAAAAATTGAAACCTCAAGAAGGTTTTATCAAAGTAGATGGAGGTAAAATTTGGTACCGCATAGTAGGTGAAGGTGATAAGACTCCTATTCTTGTTTTGCATGGAGGGCCAGATGTACCAAGTTATTATTTAAAACCCTTAGATGCACTTTCTAAAGATCGTTCCGTTATTTATTACGATCAGTTAGGTTGTGGCAAGTCTGACAAGATAACTGATACATCATTAATGACTGTACACCATTATGTAGATGAACTGGGACAAGTAGTTAAACAACTTTGCTTGACGAACTATTATATCTACGGACAATCATGGGGTGCAATGTTGGGAACAGATTACTACCTTCAACATCCGGAAGGCATAAAAGCCTTAATATTAAGTAGTCCTGCACTTAGCATTCCAATGTGGTTAAGGGATGCTGATACTCTTGTTTCCACACTACCCGACACTGTTCAATTAGCGATCAGAACAAATGAACTAAATAAAGCCTATGATGCTCCCAAATATCAGGAGGCAATACTAATGTATTCTCAAAATTTTCTGGCAAGAAAACAACCTTGGTCAGCTGACTTAGATAGTTCCTTTTCCCAAATGGGAGAAAATGTATACAAATACATGGAAGGTCCTAGTGAATTTACTGTAACAGGTGAACTGAAAAATTACGACCGCACTAATCGATTGGGAGAGATAAAAGTTCCAACTCTTTTTATTGCAGGAGAATTTGATGAAGCACGTCCATCAACGGTACAATATTATCAAAGTTTGGTTCCGGGTTCTAGTTTTGAGATGATTGAAAATTCAGGACACTTAACAACACAGGAGAATCCACAAAAAAATATTGATGTAGTCGTTAAGTTTATAAACAGTATTGAAAATAAATTGGGAAAGAAACTGACAGATTAATGCAAACAATGCCTGGTTTCCTAAAGTTGTTATGCTAGTTTCAAGTTTGTAATTAGAAGAAGCTTGTATTTAAATTTTAGCTAATAATCTTGCAATGTGTGTTGCCTAAATCCTTTATGAAACTTGATAAAGTAGTAAATAATAAATCAAAGTCGAATTACTCTAACATTATGAATCAATCAATTCTAATTGCATTTACATTTTTGTGTTTAGCTTGTAATAAACCCGCAAAAAATCAACACGAACTACAATCTAAAATCGACAGTTTGGAAACGATAATTGCTGAGTCCTATAAGCCAGGATTTGGAGAATTTATGAGTAATATTCAAGCCCACCATGCCAAGCTATGGTTTGCCGGTCAAAATGAAAACTGGAAGCTTGCTGACTTTGAAGTTCACGAGATTATGGAATCCATCGAAGATATTCAGAAATTTCAAACAGAACGAAAAGAAAGCGAGATGATAGGAATGATAAATCCAGCATTAGATAGTATTAACAATGCTATTCTTAAGCAAGACCATCGGCTTTTTAAAAGTAGCTATACCCTATTGACAAATACTTGCAATAATTGTCATCAAGCGGCTAAGTTTGAATTTAATGTTGTTAAGATTCCAGAAATTCAGTCCTTCAGTAACCAAGACTTTAAAGTGCAAAAAAAATAGTCGAACCTTATAAATCCTACTTTTAGATTAAAAGATAATTCCAATCGGTATAAGACTCATACGAACTCATTTTGAACAAAGTAAATTAACCCAAAAAAGCCATAAGACTTTTTTGCCTTTGGCTGACGATGCCTATGATGAATGTCGGCATGCTGATCGAAAGCATCAGCATTGAAAATGAAGGTTTTATTTATTTTTTAAAAATAATTTTTTCTTACATTTTCAATGTCAGGGTCAATCGCTGATGCAATATATTAGAGTAAATAATTGATCAGCATGCTGACCGCAAGCGTCAGCACCCGACAAGTCATTGTAAAACAATGATTTCGTCGGCCTGTAGGACAAAATTGTCACTTCAAATGACAATCTTAGGATTAATATGATAGATAGATTAATTTTTGAAGAATTTATTGGTTCAGTGCATTTTTCATCTGAAGACGAAACTTTTTTTGGCAAATTAGAAAGCATAAATGATTTGGCAACATTTGAAGGATCATCAGTTAAAGAACTTAAAAAATCTTTTAAAGATGCCATTAATGACTATAAAACTCTATGCGAAGAAAATGGCATTAGCTTCAATAAGTCCTTTAAAGGTTCCTTTAATGTGAGGATAGATCCAAAACTTCATGAACTTGCATATATTAAGGCTACTAAGGAAGGGCTTAGTTTAAATCAATTCGTTCAAATAGCACTGAAATTGCAGCTTATAAAATAACTATTGGAGGACGACTGGAACTGAACTTTTTTGTTTGATATATAAAAAACAAAATTACTTGCCAACAATCACTCCACGCTTGTAAGTATTACTTATATCTTTAGCATCTTCATCCCCTGCGCCATGGTTGTACACTTCAAAGGTTTTGGGATCTGCCTTGTTGACTTTTTGAGTTCTAAAATATACGTGATTCTTATCTTTGCTATAATCCAATCCAACTAATTCAAACGATTGAATATCTACTCCTTCTATTTTATTGAAACTATAATACGCTGAATTCTTATCTATTGCATAAAATCTTGAATCGCCATATGCTTGTACCTGATCAGGTATTGTAAATGAAGTTGGGTCAGCATTTAATATTTCTTTTATTTCACAATAAACTTTTTTGTTATCTTTAATATATCCTGATCCAATTACTTCAGCTGAAGCAGGATCCAAGTTTTTAATTATTTTAGTTTCAAAATAAACAGCCTTTTGGGTCTTTGAGAAAGGATAATTCAATAATTCTAGAGATAGAGATCTATCTGTTATGACTTGTGGATGCGGATCTAATGCGCCTACACCTCCAAAATAAAAGTAATGATCCTTGTCTTGGGCATAATGATCATTTAACAAAAGGAATGACTTACCATCAACTCCTTGAATTGGCTTGGTATTAAAGTAAGCATATTTTTGATCTTTACAAAAATGGAAATCAATTACTTCAAAAGTAGATGGATCTTCTATCTTAAATGAATTTCCATTAAAATAGGCTTTTTGATCATCTATTGCAAAGCCATAATCTAATACTTTAAAAGAATCATGATGAGCACCTGTTATAACATTAATAATTCTATTCTTCGTTGTAAAATAATTTTTTCCTTCTCGGTATTCATCACAATAATAAATAGCATTTTTATCCTTAGCATAATGTTCATTTATCGCTTCAAAAGTTTTAGGATCTGATCCTTCTATCAAATAACTTTTATAGTATGCCTGTATATTATCTTTTGCAAATGATTCATTTAGAATTACAAAATTAGAATCTGTAATTTCCTTTCCATAAAAAACAGTTTTGCCATTTACAGTTTTAATGTTTTGTGAACATTTCACTAAACTCATGATTCCAGTAACCATGAGAAATCCCTTTAAAATTCGTATCAATATTCTGAATATCATTTTCTTTTAATTTTGAGAAATTTTGTATTCCATTTTTTCTATTGCTTTGATTACTTCATCTCGGTTTTTAGCACTTTTAATAAAATCCGGAAGTCTTTCCACCATAGTCATTTTAAACTTGTCGGTTGTGCGTTCTCTCAATGTTGCTGTTACATACTTTTTAATTTCTGTCAGATGCTGATCATTAAATGCCCAAATAATATTTTCTTTTACCGCTTCCTGATACCAAAGAGGCAGACCAAAAGCTGGATCAATAATTCCGGTTTCATTATATTTCAAAATATACGCTTCCCAATTTTCTTTTATTTTATTCGTATTTTTGCAAGCCGGACAAATTATGTTTACATAGCTAGGAATATTCTTTCTCCCATCAATAATTTTAGTTATTGACTCCAAACAATTCGCGCACTTATTTTTGAATGTTGTTCTGTAACGAATTCTGTCTTTTGTTTTCTCGGAGAAATGACAGGATGTACATAAGAGTTTTGAATTTTTATAATCCTGAAAATATGGAATTGTTACAATAGCAACACTCTTGCATTTAGGACAGTAAACAACACATTCATGCATGAAATCATAAAGTCTTGATGGCTCCGCAGAATATCTTTTCGGGACTTTGGATTTAGTCATAATTCATCGTCGCTATATAATCTATCTTCCAAACACCATCTTCCATACCCATTTCAAAATCATATCCAATTTCTCCGTCGCCAGTTGATGCAATAGCTTTTCCATCTTTGATTTGCGATACTTCAAGCTTGAGAGAATCAATAGCCTTCCAAACTGTTTCAGGCTCTTGTGTCATAAAAACTAAATCGTAATCAAATCCTTCAGGCGGACCTTCATTCATGGGATTACTTTTAAAATATTCAGACTTAGAATCGAAATATTTTTTCCATTCCGTCACATATACTTTGGAAATATATCCACTTGAACTAAGATGATTTAGAAATTTATTACATTCTTCGAGATTTACCTTATAATTTCCTTTTTTGTCCTTGTCTACAAAAATAACTTTATTGACCATTTTATAATTGGTTTCATACCAATGAATAAATTTTCTAACAACTTCTTTTATCTGAATGGTATCATTAGATACAATAATTGTATCGCGATGCTCCATTGGTAAAACATCTAAGTTAATGACAGGAGATTTTGGTTTACAAGTAATCAGAATTGCTATTAGTAAGGTTAAAGTTGTTTTCATTTTATAAAATTTTAAAATAGAATTTTTTTGTTTGAGAAATATTTAATAAAATAGTATGGCTTTTTCTTGAAATTCATATCGCCATGAAGGAGCTTGATCACGAATAACTGAGCTGGCGATAAAAAGTAAAATTTCACGACGTTTATGTAGTGATGTATTGGTAACTTTTTCCCAAGATTCTTCAGCAGGAATATCAATATACATTTTACAACCTCCACCTCCGAGTTCATGATAAAAATCAATGCGCGTTTCATTTTCTATATAAGTAATTTTGCCTGATCTTCCATGATCAACATATTCAAGTCGTGGTGAAGAAAGTTTATTGTTACCAAAAACTTTCTCAAAAACAGTATTTATTTTTTCATCCGCTTTTTGACGAATCGTTTTGTCTTCATTTGGAATGACATTTCCAAAACCATCTTTATACACTTTCCACAAACTATCTTCTTTATTTGATTCTTGATTGGGCACAGTTGCTTCTAACACAATATCTTCAGCACATTTGTGAAAATGCAAACAGAGTTTGCCACCATTTGGGTGTTCAATTTCAAGAGTGTAATCCCCTTCCGTCAAGCTTAGTGTATCAAAAAGCATTTGTACACTACCACTTACTTTATCTTGTACTTTACCTTGCTCTTCTATTTTATTTGTTGCCTTAATTATGATTTGGTAATTACCGTAATCTTCTTTCTGAAAATTGGATTCCGGAAGCCACACTTGCAATTGTTGACAATTAGGATAATGAACAAATTGAGCATGAAGCAATCCTATCTGATCATCTTGGATGCCTTTATTTTCTACACTTCCGAGTTCGATTATGCCGTTATGCATTGTCATTTTACGCAACTAAATATGTTCTCCACATTTTATATTTAACAATCGATGCAATATTAAAAACTATAGCGAAAAATAGTACAATTAAAATAGGAATGGCCACCGGAATACTAGCAAATATCAGCGCCAATTTAGGATTACTATTTCTTACATAAATGGAAACAGCTATTAGACCCAAATAAAGTATAACATACACAAAAATTCCCTTTTCGGGTTTTTCTAAGACAATTCCCGCTATTATAACTATTAAAACTATCACATCTAAGACCCAGAGAATTTTTAACATCATAATTTAATCTTTTATTATTTACTTGTGCTATTTAAATCCAACCAATTTTTAACATCAAGTCGATATTTAATTAGAGATGCCATAAAGTCCTTATGAGTTTCATCTCGTTGTTTAGGAGTAGCATCTAGAGTTTTTTGAATAGCTAAAATATAAGGACGAAATTGATCGCTACTTTCCTTGAAGTGTTTATTCAATGCTTTGCAAAGAACACCAATATTAATAGACTCAAAATCACCCTCCCTTTCCCAAGGCGTTTCCATACTTTCTTGAAATTTGGAATTTATCTTATCTAGATTTAGTTTAATAGATTCAATAAAGCGTTCAGGATTGTCTATTTCATTACTATCCAAGAAATCATATACCGAAATAAAAACATAAGGATTATTTTCCTTTAAAACCTCTATCAATTCATCTTCTAAATTCTTATGTGACTTTATTTTAGTATAAATTGCCTGACGAAGTTGTTTGTCATTTGTATTCATATCCATAGAAAATAGCTGCTTAATGGATTGTGCTTCATTGACCTTTGTCATTGATTTATTGAAATAATATTCATCTGTATTTGCAGCTATAAAAGTTCTTAATTTTATTTGCATAACAAAAGTTATAAGTCCAATTGTACAAGCCAATAATAAAGGTATTTTAACCAAATTTGGTGAAAGCACATAGCGCCATTCAGGATTTAACAGACTTGCATATGGCAGAAGCATTAATAAGGGGAGCCAGATACCACCATTATAAATAAGCAAAGCCAATAAGCGTTCAATACCTGTTAATTTATTTCCAAAACTAATATCTGCTTTAGTCAATGTACAAATAATTACACCAGCTATCATTCCCAGCCACAATACAAATACTCCAATATTTCTATAGAGTGATGAACTGGAAATCCAATTAAAACCGCCGTTGAGTGAAATAATAATAGTTAAAATTAAGCTCAACACAGCATAAGCAGCTGCGATTATGAAAAGGATATAACTGTATCCCACCATTTGGTCTCCAGTACCTTCAGTTCTATTAAGGTTGACAAAAAGAATCGCAGAGTAAGTTAAAATTGTTAAGCCTAATATTATATTACTAAACACTTTATTTAAATTTAAAAGGTTAAAAAATTATTGACTTTTATTAATTTTTTGCCAGCCAATTTTTTACAGAAAGTCGATATTTATTCAACGTTTCATCAAACAGAAGATTGTCTCCATCCGATCGCTTTGCAGCTTTACTTTCCAAAATTTCTTGAAGTTTTAGCATATTTGGTCGAAATAACTGACTACTTTCTTTAAAATTTATCTCTAATACACCACACAATACTTCGACATTTCGAAAGGCTAAAATTTCATTACCTATTTCCGGATCATTAATAATAATTTGAATTTGAGAAGTCTTTCGGAGAATAGCATCATTGATAGCTGCAACTAAGAGATTTGGATGATCAATTTTATTATTCGCTAAAAATTCAAATATTTGAACATCTGCATCAATAAAACTATTTTCCTCTAAACCTTTTACTAGACCTGCTTCTAAGTTTTTATCTTGCTTTATTTTTGTCAATGCAGCATTTCGTAATTTTTCGTCTATATTAGAATTAGTAAAATCCAGCAGCCCAGTAATGGAATTCTCATTATTGATTTTGTTCATGGTCTGATTGAAAGCATATTCAGATTCATTTGTGAATTCTGCGCTTTTTGTTCTACTAATATTTGCAATAATTTTAGGTATCGAATAAATTACAAATCCTAAAATACACGCTGCAAATAATGGTAGCTTATAAGCAAAGGGAGAAAAATTTGTACGCCATTCCGGATTCAATAAAATTGCATATGGCACAAGCATTAATAATGGCAACCAAGTTGCACCATAATAGATGGGCAAAGACAAATAATGTTGTAAGTTAATTGGTTCATTACTTGCGCGAAATTCCATCCTGATGATTGTGCAAAAAACAACACCCAAGACCATACCAAACCAAAGTACGCCAACAGCTATATTTCGAGTTGAACTTACATTGGAAATCCAATCAAAACCTCCATTCCTTGTTACACTAATAGTTAACATCAAACTGCACAAAGTATAAGAGGCTATGATTGCAAAACCAAAAAAGCCTGCACCCATAAGCGACTCTCCATTCCCATTAAATTTTTGTAGATTAAATATAAGAAGTGCGAAGTAAGATAAGACTGTGAACAAAAAGGATAAATTGTTGAACATATAAATTATATTATTTAGTATTAAGCTAAAATATTGTCTACCGCTTCTTCACCGCTATTTATCGCACCTTCCATAAATCCTTGCCAGTCCGCAAGATGTTCACCAGCAAAATGGCAATGCATAAAACTCGTTTTAAGGGTTGGCATAACTTGAAACCATTGACTTTTACCATAAAACGCATAGGCTCCTGCGGAAAATTTATCTTGACCCCAGTAATACATCATTTCCTCTTTAACGTACTTGCTTACGTTTCCAAATGCAGGTTTTAATGCATTCAGAATGATTTCACTTCTTTGACTTTGATTGACGGATGCAAGAGACTCTGCCTTGTCTCCAGTTGCATAACAGGTAAGCACGCCATGCTTTCCGGATTGATTTTTTGTTGCATGATAGAAGTAGTGCGCAGGAGTGTCTGTAATCATATCAAAATCTTCTCTTTCCCAAAATCTCTCGGAGAAAAGAATAGGAAATTTAGCTATTCGAGCGTATTGTAATTGTTGTAATGCTTCGTGAAAGATATCAGGGAATCCAGGTTTCCAGTTTATTTTTTGTAGAGAAAATGTAGGTATGGCGCAAATGAGTTTATCGGCTTCAAACGCAGTTCCATTTTGGCAAACAATGCGCACTCCGGATTTGTGGTTTTGTTCTACTGAAAGAACTGTATGATTTAGAAGGATATTTGCTACACCAATTTGATCTGCAAGTTTATTTGCTAGCATTCCATTGCCTCCTTTGATCTTCATATCCATTTCATTCTTATCACTACTTTCAGCGTATTCTGCAAATGCAGCATAGGCAGAAGTGTGTCGGATACTTTCTCCGAAATCAGTGGAATCCAATAATTCTCTAAGCAATAGATCATTTTCTGTCATAGATAAATTGTTTAGGTACCGCCACCAGTCTGTTTTATCCAGTTTTTGCTTTTGCTTAGGGGTGAATTGAGCCCAAAGTTCAGTCTTCTTTGCCCAGAATTCGTTCATTGTTGGGCTAAAACCCCATTTTCCGGCCTTTGAATGATTGCCTGAAAGGGTAAGATCAGATTCGAATTGATTGTTTTCAAGGCTTAGATTAAATTCTTTACAAAGGGCAATCAGCCGTTCATGAGAATTTCCTACCCATTCTGCGCCCAATTCAATAACCTGTCCATTTCCTGATTTTGGTTGATGGGAGAAAACTCGTCCGCCGACCCTGTTTCGCGCTTCAAGGACCGTTACTTTAATGCCCATTTTGGAAAGTTTGTAAGCGGCAGCCAATCCTGAAAATCCTGCCCCTATTACAATTACCGATTTCGGTTTTTTGGATTTTAGAGTTAGATTTTCAGTGAAGTCTGTATTTACAATCAATGTTGAGCCTGCCAAAGCAGTCTTTATTAAAAAATCTCTTCTACGCATAATATTTTTCTTTTGGCAAATATCGCAAAATAATTAACTTAAAAAGTCCCCTATTTGGGCAAGTTTTCACCTTGTCCCATACATATCCAATGTAGGGACCCTCTAGCAATTGCCCGAGCTGGGCACACCATAAAAAAGGGTGACTTTTCAGCCACCCTTTAAAGTTATAATTTGATTTAATCAATCTTTTCTTTCCTTCATGAAGATAGGTTTTATTAATCTCCTACTCTGTCATTAACTGCATCCTCAAGATTTGGAATATCTCAATTATCACATACATCACCTACTCCATCTCCATTCGTGTCAAGTTGGTCAGGATTGTAGTTATCAAGACAGTTATCGCATAAGTCACCAATACCATCACCATCTACATCAGATTGATATGGATTGAATGTATCTAAACAGTTATCGCATAAGTCACTAATACCATCACCATCTACATCAGATTGATATGGATTGAAAGTATCCAAACAGTTATCACATAAGTCACCAATACCATCACCATCTACATCAGATTGATATGGATTGAATGAACTTAGACAATTATCACACACATCACCAACACCATCGCCATCTGAATCGGCCTGATTTGGGTTAGATGTAAATTTGCAGTTGTCATACTTATCAAGAACACCATCCCCATCTGCATCCATTAAAGTAGCAGAATTTAAAAAGCTATTGAAATAAAATAATTGATTATTATTTGAATAAACTATTGGGCCTGTTGAGAAAAGACTTAATTGAAATAATATAAAAACTGAAAAAAGTAATTTGATTTTCATATTGAATGCATTTTAAAGGGTTAATGAAGTATGCTATTTTGGTTTAATTTTATAAACTTATTTTACATACTATTACTACAAAATAATAATTAATACTCAATAAAAATTCAATAAAAAAAAGCTTAATTTCATGAATAATATAATGATATACGACAAAGGTTTGATATTGGATCATTTGATTAGAATTAGATTCATTTAAGCAATAAAGAAAAATCCATAAAATGAAGAAAATAAGGAGGTTTCAACTTTGGTCATTTTGTGATATTTTCCTAACTTACACGTTAAATTGATTCTGTTGGCTACAGAGTAAAATCGCGTACTCTGGAGTGGATGTTTTGTGCGCGTAAATTGTCTGGAACATGATTAGAAGGATTAAGGGATTACCGTGATTAATTGACTACTTGATTAAAAGATTACAGGATTATGCTAAATGAAGAATTGACAAAACAGATAATAGGATGTGCCATGGAAGTGCACAAACGTCTTGGCAATGGATTTCAAGAAGTAATTTATCAACGTGCATTGGAAATAGAAATGGGAATAGCTGGTTTGTCGTTTGCAAGAGAAATGGAGATGTCTATTTTTTATCGTGATTTTGAGATAGGAATTCGCAGAGTAGATTTTTTTGTAGAGGAAACGATTATGGTAGAGTTGAAAGCAGTAATAAAACTAGAGGATGTACATTTAGCTCAAGCCATGAATTATTTGGAAGCCTATAAAATGAAAATTGGTTTGTTGATTAATTTCGGAGCCAGGAGTCTAGAATTTAAAAGAGTCCATAACAACAAACTACTTAAATAATAAAAGAAACTCCAAATAAAAATCAAGGTAATCCCTAAATCAAGAAAAATCAATGCACGGACAATGAGGCAATTAAGCTAATCATTATCCACATATCCTTCTGGGCTACCCGATCTTTCGTTTAATTCCACATCAAGACTTCCTTTAATGCTAGTATAGAAAGGTTAACAAAAGGCCGTTTATAGAATTGTTTCAATTGAGGAATAGAAATGAGGCATAAGTTAAAAAACTTCCACCAACAGTGGTATTAAAACTTATTTAATTAAGAGTAAACTACAAATAAAATGAGACTATTTTGCGAGAATTAAATTCACACTTTAATTAATAATAACTATATTCGCAAGTAAATTATTTAATTAAAAACTAACAAACATGAAGCGTTCAATTTTCTTTTTAATTGCAGCAATTATTGCGGTTCTTTTTGGTGGAATGATGTTCATTAGTCCTTCTAAGGCAAGCGAAGGGTTTGGTATGGTTTCATCGGCAGATACAAACATTCTTTTCAGGGCACTAGGCGCCATGATATTAAGTACTGGCATCATGAATTTCTTAGTTCGAAATCACACTGACAACTTAACTTTAAAAGCAGTTTTACTTACGAATGTAATTACTCATGCGCTAAGTATGACTGCCGACTTATGGGCAGTTTCAGATGGAGTATTGGAAATAAGCAAGGCCGCTCCAGGTCAGATTGCTCATTTATTTGTTGGTTTTGGTTCACTTATTTATATGCTGAAGATCAAATCATAATCTGAAGTACAATTTTAAGTAGAGTCGAAATGTAATATTCTAAATGACTATTAGACTGATTATTTTAAATTCTGCACTCAGGCCTTTTCAGAAATAATTATCATTTGAGAATGCTTTCAATCATGTAGCAAAACTCAGAATATTTAAAATGGTCAGCTTGATTAAGTCTTCAATACTATTCTAGTTAAGAAGAAAAACTGATTTGACTTTCTTATCTCGGGCTACAACGAAAAAGAAGTTTTTTAGTTTTTCGTTTACTATATCATCGAAGGTATTTAGTTTTTTGGATCATACTTTTTTAGAAATAATGAAGTACATGCAAATTTATAATTAATGACAGTAATGCAATAAGATGGATTTTAACTTTTTAGCTCAATTTGCAAACTTGCGTCAACAGGGGGATATAACGAACTAATTTAAGTTTGGCCACTCAAATGGATTTATTGTTTTAATTCCATTTTAAATGTACGGAAAATAATAATTGGCAGAATTGCTCGTTGTATATAGGACTTTTAAACCAATTTTTTCTACATACCCTTTCAAATGGAAGAATTAAGCATTCTTAATCCTAATGATATCTTATTTTTTAAAAAGAATGGATATTTTATTGCCAGAAATATTTATTCAATAAATGAGATCAAGTCTTTAAGAAATATTTTTGATTCATGGTTTGATCGACAAATTTGGAAAAATAATTGGTCTGATTCAGAGAGTATAATAAATGATATTTATACGCATGAACCTGAAATTGCAAAAATATTATTTAATCAAAAATATTTCGATGTAATAAAGGACTTATTGGGAAAGGAGTTAATTTTCTTACCTGAATGCGCAATCCATAAGAATAGATTTATAGATTGGCATAAAGACACTACTAGCCAAGAAAAAGAGGGGCATGATTTTCATAAAGGAGATAAGAATTGTTTTCTTCAATGTGCAATTTATTTGCAGGATAATGGAGTAAATGGAGGTGGCTTGACTGTTATTCCAGGTACTCAAAAAAATGAGGATCGGTTTCTTGCTTTTCATCGCCCAAATATTCTGAATAGGATATACTTAAAGATATTAAAGATGTTGAATCATTCAGTGCATAGAAATATTGAAAAGAATGAGAACGTAATTGATTTAGATACAAGAACTGGAGATATATTGTTATTCGATCTGCGCATTGATCATAGATCGACTTTCTGTCGGTCAAAGGATAATAACCATAAGACTAAGTATGCAGTTTTTAATACTTTTGGGAATGTTCATTCTAATATAAAGAAGTATCAAGATTTTCTACGATCTCGACCTGAGCCTTACTATAGATTTATTAATCAACATATTCTACCCGATGTAGTTTATAGTAAAGCAATAGAATATGGTGTAGAAGTGTATTATTAGTTGGTCTACTTATATATTCCAAACTATTAGATCGGACAAGGCTTAATGTAGAACATTGGAATAATTTTATTCAACATTCTGATCAAAATTCAATTTATTTTTATTCGCAATACTTAGATATTATTTGTCCAAATTGGGCAGCCTTCTATGTCTTTGATGGCAATTTTTGTCTTGGTGTATTGCCAATAAATATTTCGAAGAAGCTACATTTAGAGTATTCTTTAAAACCCTTTCTTGCACAATTTCTTGGCCCTGTTTTCAGCGAAAATATTTCAAGTGATAAAAAAATAGAAGCTTTAAAATTTATTCTTACATTTCTTTCACAAAAACTTAAATTATTTGATCATTGTTTTCACCCCAACCTAACTGATATTGTAAAAAATTCTAATGAAAATGAAATTGATTTAGAATCTTTTAGAACTTATGAACTAAATCTTAAAAAGACAGAATCAGAAATATTTTTCAATTTTTCAAGCAGTATTAAAAATCATGTAAAGAAAGCTGAACGAATCGGATTAACTTGTATTACGTCTTCTTTGCCTTTGGAATTAGTTCGTTTATCCTTGAGGAATAAAATAATTACTATAAAGCAAGCTAAAATTTTTGAAAAAATGTGGAATTATATTCAATCTACTAAGCAAGGTTTTATATTATATGTTCAGAATAAGGATGGTTTAATATATTCCGGTGGTGCTTTTGTAATAAACAATGATAAAGTAAGTTTTGTTTTATCTGCGTCAAATAAGGAATTAAAAAGCTCTGGTGGAAATTCCTTACTCATTTGGGAAGCAATTAAAAAATGTAAAGCCATGGCAGGAATTAGGACTTTTGATTTTGAAGGATCTATGCTGCATAATGTGGAGACTTATTTCAAACACTTCAGGCCTGATAAGATTGAGTATATGCACATAAAAATAAACCGCCTTTCAAAATTATACAACTATGTTTACGCAATCAAAAAAATATTTAGAAGTATATAAAATAAAAATTGGATTGTTGATTAATTTCGGAGCGAGGAGTCTGGAATTTAAAAGAGTCCACAACAATAAACTACTTAAATAATAAAAGAAACTCCAAATAAAAATCAAGGCAAACCTCAAACCAAGAAAAATCAAAATCTAGACAATGAGGTAGTTAAACTAATCATTATCCACAAACCCATCAAGGCTTCCTGACCTTTCGTTTAATTCCACATTAAGACTTCCTTTCAACTCATTATAATCACTGGCAGATCTATGCAAATAGTCATATGCTTCGTCAACTATTCCTTCTTTTACTAGCCATGTTACTTATCCACGTTATTAGTCATACCAATTTTTTATTTTACTAGTTAAAAATTAATAAAATTCATATCTTTGCTGCAAATTGACATTAATGGTTTTAGTATTAAAAAAAGGAGCGTCTAAAAGACAAATTGAAGTTTTAACAAAGAAATTGAAACCAAAAAAAGGTGTTGATGTAGTTAAGTATTGTGGATTGTTAAAATTAAATACTGATGCATTGACATTACAAACAAAATTAAGAAATGAGTGGCAATAGCCTTTTGTTAGACACTAATACTGTTTTATAAGTATTGGCAGGCGATGAAACTTTGGCAAAATTTCTTCAAAACAAACAGCTTTACTTATCCATAATCTCTGAATTAGAACTTTTGTCCTTTAAGAAGCTATCGCGAATTGAAACTGCAAAAATTAAATCATTTATAGAAGAGCTTATTATTGTCAATATAACTCAAGAAATTAAGAGCACTGTAATCGAATTAAGAAAAACATCAAAGTTAAAATTACCGGATTGCATAATTGCAGTGACTTCTATTTCACTAGCTATTCCTTTATTTTCCTCAGATAAACAATTAAGAACTATTGAAAGACTAGATTTAATTTTGCATGAGGGATAGATGCATTAGTAAAACAATATAGATGTTAAAATCTTACTGCAACTCAAAATCTTACCTAGAGTGTTTCTTTATATTACTATCTTACACTTTAATTCGACAACAATGAAAAATGCATTAGCTCCATTTGGGATCCTTATATTATGCTTTTTTAGTTTTGGATGCCCATATCAATCGGATGTTCCCATTGACAAGCCCATTGAAAAAATTAACGCTAAGTATTTAGGCAACTGGGAAGATGTAAAGGAACATGAAATATACAAAGTAAGCAAGCAGAATGAAAATATCTATTCTGTAGAAATTACTCATGAGAATCAAGACAAGCAGGAGAAGCATTTCTTCTATACTTCAACTATTCAAAACACTGTTTTTTTAAATAAATGGGCAGTTGCTGAAGATACTTCTGTTCACAAATATGCCTTAATGAAAATTGAATTCATGGGAGATAATGAAATAAATATCTTTCCGATAACGGAAAACGTTCAAGAGCAATTCAAGACCAGTGCAGCATTGAAAAAATTTATTTCTAAAAACAAACCAATTAGTTATTTCTTTGAAAGACCCATTACTTTGACTCGAATGACAAAATAAATTTTGGCTTATTTCCACAGAAATTAATCTATACTTTAGAATTCCTTTAAAAGCACATTCACAAATTTGCTCCAACCGAAAGGGTAAGTTTGTAGGTTTACTCCAAAAGAAGGGAAATCTGAAGAACAACTGACATAAAATTGTGCTATATTTACCTCCAGATTATATTGTAAATCTCAATATTTACTATGAATTTGCCAATATCAATCAACTGGCCATGCCAATATTCCAAAAGAGACAACTCGTCTGAAGTCAAACATCGGATAGGACAAGTCAAAAACTACCATTCCCATTCAATGTTACTGATCCCCTTTCATTTCCCAAGCATAGAATTTATAGTCAAATCTCTTTACTCAAATTTGGTTTGTATGATTTGACAATACAATAAAACAGTAGAAGTTAGTGAAAGTCAAAGGACTATTCGTATTATGTGATAAAGAACAAAAGTCTAGAGAGCTTAAACAACATGAATTAAAAAGTTTGAAAAAATAATTAATCATTCAATAAAAATTATCAATATGAAAAAACTTATTTTATTGCTGTTGATAATGTCTACAAGCATATTATCATTTGCACAGACTCCAATCGGCAGATTACCTACCCCTGTTTCTTACAAAGGTAAAATAAAACCTGTCCTACTGAAAGAGACTAGGATTGCCACTCAACAAGCTTATTCATTAGATATTAAGAGTATTAAACGTACAAATATTAGGACAGATTTACCCATTACAGATGTAGAAGAACCGGTCTCAAAAGAGGCTTTAGCCAAATTACAAAAGTTGGAAAACATTAAAGCGGTGATTTTGAGTAAGAAGATGAAGCAAAAAGCAAATCCCAAATTTGTTTACAAAGGTGATGGATCTGACAAAGGAGGAGATGCTGTAACCAAACAAGTAACTCGTGAAAGCAGTGGATGTCCACCTGACAATACAGTAGCTGTATCTCAAAGAGGTTTTGTGGTCGCTGCTGACAATCGCGAATTGGGCTTTTATGACAATGATGGTAATGAGCTGGCTTCTTTCAACTACACAGACTTTTATGAACCGGTGCGTGCTGGACTTGGTGAAGATGTATGTGATCCTAAGGTTATTTACGACTACGAATCTGACCGCTTTGTCTTCTTCACTCAGGCTTTTTCCGATAACACCAGCAAATCAGAATGCTTATTGGCATTCAGCAAAAGTCAGGATCCACGAGACGGCTGGTTTGTTTATGTATTTCATCAATTTCGCGACAAGGAGAAAAACTGGTTTGACTATCCGGGGCTAGCTTACAATGAAAAAGAAGTCTTTCTTTGTGGCAATCTCTTTGGTCCTGGAGATGCAGATAATGTAATTTTCCAATTTGATAAAAGTGATGGTTATGCAGGGCAGAATATGAATGGACTTATGTGGCTTGATGTTAAACAAGCTAATGGAGATGATGCTTCGACTATTCTTCCACTTCAAACTATCCCCAATTTCTTTTATGAAAAGGATATGCTTTTCGTTTCTATTACTTCCGGTGGTGGATCCAATTGTTATTACTATCGGATCAACAACCGCATTAATAATAATCCTCAAATGAGTAAGCATGAAATCAACATTCCGGATTATGAGTTACCAACTAAAGTTTCTCAGAAAGAGACTTCTGACAAACTTGATGGTGGACGAGTTAAAGTTAGGGGTGGACTATTTGTAGATAATATGATTTACTTCGCTTTTTGTAAGCCTGATGCCGGAGGATTTGACGGAATAGCCTTGACACGAATTCGGATTTCAGACTTTGCAATTAAGACTAAATATTTCAATGACAATCAAAACTCAGAATACAACTATCCGAACCTAGCACATAGGGGAACCTCTCCTACTGACCACCGTTTGTTATTGGTATATCAGCGCAGCGGAATCAATCATTGGCCTCAAGTTCGCTATCGAAAGATAAAGTCAAATATGAGTGCAGATGGCAGTTCTGTTACTATTCAAAGCAGCGAAAATTTCAGAGAGGAATGCGATGATGATAGAGGTGCCCGTTGGGGAGATTATATTGGTATCCAACGCCAAGGTAAATCTAATAATTACTGGGTAATGGGCCACACCGGAAATAGTAGCAATAAGTGGCGAAGTCATCTCATTAAAATTGGCTTATAAATTAGAAAATTTATACCTAAATTTTGAATTCAAATTGAACTTAGTTTTTAACTAAGTCTATAAGACTATTTTGTCTTAATACGAATTAAAAAAAATAAAATTGTCTAAGGATATTTGAGTGAAGACAATAATATTCTTTCAAACTATTAATCCTTAAATGAATGAATTGCATTTTATAAGCTGAAATAAAGAAAATTAAAATAACTATCCACCGTTTTTTGGAATTTAAATTGAAATTGAGGTCAATTGGCTTATAATTGTTTTAACTTCGTTGATTGGTGTCACTTAAGACCTAATAAATAATAATTGCATCCGAGTGAAATTTATTCTAAGCATTATTGTGATATCGCAATTTTTTTGTACTTCACTTTGGTTTGCAGGAAATTCAGTAATTCTTGATCTTGTTAAAGACTTTAATCTAGAACCTATTTTTTTAGCTCATCTTACTAGTGCTATACAATTAGGATTTATTTCAGGCACTCTAATATTTGCTGTTTTTACAATTTCAGATCGCTTTTCTCCTTCCTTGGTTTTTTTCATTTGTTCGATTCTTGCAGGACTTTTTAATCTTGGCATTGCAATACCTAATATTCATTCAGTAGAAATACTTTTGTTTCGTTTTTTGACAGGATTTTTTCTTGCCGGAATTTATCCCGTAGGCATGAAAATAGCTTCAGATTATTATCAGAAAGGTTTAGGTAGATCTTTGGGATTTTTAGTTGGCGCTTTGGTATTGGGAACTGCTTTTCCGCATCTTTTAAAAAATCTTGCAGTTGGACTTCCATGGAAATATGTTGTATTTGCTACAACGTCTTTATCTATTTTGGGTGGTTTGAGTATTTTATTGTTTGTCCCAGATGGGCCTTACCGAAAATTAAGTCAAAAATTAAATTTTATAGCCTTTATAGATGGATTTAAAAACAAGGGATTTCGATCTGCTTCGTTTGGATACTTCGGTCATATGTGGGAGTTGTATGCATTCTGGACATTTCTACCTGTAATGATTAATTCCTATAATAATAACTATCCTGAAGCAAATTTAAATGTTCCCCTACTCTCTTTCTTTATTATTGCATCCGGAGGGCTAGCTTGCGTAATAAGTGGATTTATTTCTCAAAGTATAGGTGTGAAAAATACCGCTAGCATTGCATTGTTTTTGTCCTGTTTATGTTGTTTGTTTTCACCCCAATTTTTGTTTTCTGAAACCATTAATCTTTTTCTCGCCTTTTTATTCTTTTGGGGTCTTGTAGTAATTGCAGATTCTCCCTTATTTTCTACTTTAGTAGCTCAGAATTCGATTGAAGAGTTTATAGGCACTTCGCTCACCATTGTTAATTGCATAGGGTTTTCTATTACAATTGTAAGCATTCAAATTGTTAGTTTTCTTTCCTCTACTGTGAATTCACAATATCTATATCTATTCTTAGCGCCGGGACCTATCTTGGGGCTTATCGCTTTATTAAATAGAAAAAATAGTTTTGCTTAAGAGTAATTGATATTTAATCTATTTCTCAAAAAAATAAATTGAATTTTAAAAGTATAAAAAAGATGTAGCTTTGGCCAAATTTTACTTGATTTATTCACAATCTAACATTTTTAGCTTTTGTAACTAAATCAAAATACCGGTAATCAATAGCAATTTCGATAAAAAATTAAAATAACTTTCATGAAAAAAATCTACATCTTCTTATTTTTTTACTTAACAATTTCAAGTCTTTCATTTGCACAAAATTTACTTGCAGATGATTTCACCTATTCACCCATTGACAGTCTTGAAGGAACAAAAAAATGGGATCGAATCGGCATCAACACAGGGTACAATATCAAAGTTGTTTCTCCTGGTCTTGATTACAAGGATTATGTAGGTTCAGCAATTGGTAATTCCGTACTGATTAGCAATTCTGGACCTGGTGATTTGGTTTTTAGATATTTAGATTCTCCTATAACTTCTGGTGCTGTATATATGTCTTTTATGTTGCGAGTAGATAGTATGCCTTCAGTTTCTACCGAAGGATACTTCATTTCGTTTAATCCCACTGATGGAGGAACTAACCTTAATACAGCCTGCCATATAAAAAAATTATCCGAATCTAGTTATGATCTTGGTATTCGGAAGCGAAACGAAGTGTTTTATAGCAATTCCGATTTACAAATTCATAACACCTATCTTATTGTATTAAAATATTCAATTGTACCCGGAAATGGCAATGACTCTTCCAGTCTATTCATTTTTATAAAGGGTGTACCCAAAACGGAACCTTCAACCCCTGTTACTTCAAGTATTGAAGGTGATGATTTTTCTGGTCAAGATGCAGTATATTTGAACAATAACTACGCACAAACCGGCCTTAAAGATTATAATATTAAAATCGATGGCATTAGAGTTGGCACTTCATGGGAAACGAGTGTATTGACAAGGCTTACTTCAGTTTCAGATCCTACAACGACAGAACATTTCAGCAACGAAAACTATCCCAATCCGTTTAATTACAGCACTAGGATCAAATATGAAATCCCTGAAGATGGTTTGGTAAAAATCAGTATATATAATTCTTCCGGTACGCTTTGTAAAGAACTGGTCAATGAAATTCAAAGTGGTGGAACACACGAAATGAATTGGATTCCAGAAAACCAAGCTGCAGGAGTTTATACGTGTAAAATTCTATTCAATGGAAAAGGAATTACAAACAAAATTATTTTGATTAATTAGGAGATTGTAAATTCTTTAGTATGATGTTCAATTACAATCTGAAATACATTAAATCTATTTTCTAGTTTGGTTTAACATATTTATTGCCTCAGTTCGGTTACTTACTTGAAGTTTGTCATAGATCTTATGAATATGCTGTTTCACTGTTCCGATTGTAATTCCCATGAGGTCTGCTATTTCTTTATAGAGTAAACCTTTGGCTAGGTGCTCAAGAAGTTCTTTTTCACGAACGGTTATAGGAAGTGGTTGATTCGTCGGAGCAGGATTGAAATTCTGAAATACATTTAAAACTCTTCTAGCTATACTTGGACTCATTGGAGAACCACCGTTATACAATTCTCGTATAGCTTCAATAATTTTTTGTGGTTCAGCATTCTTTAATATATAACCTTTAGCACCAGCCTGTAGTGATTTAAATATCTTATCATCATCTTCATAAACAGTAAACATACAAAATTGCATTCCAGGACAAAATTCAACCAGATATTTCATGGCTTCGATTCCACTAGCTCTTGGCAATCCAATATCTACAACCAAAATGTCAGCAGGATTCTGTGGTAAAAACTTCATCGCATCTTCAGCATTATAATAAATCTGAGTACAGGACATGTCGTCTTGTTCAGAAAAATGGACTTGCAACATTTCTGCCACTTCCTTTAGATCTTCAAGTATTGCAATTTTCATTTTGACAAATTAATTTGATTTAATAATCTTCATAAAATAGATAGTCTAAATATTTTCAACTTTAGGACTTAATTTAATTTCATTAGTGTTTAAACCAATTGCGATTTGAGTTCCGCAGTTATCGCTTTTGATTTCAAAGGATGCACCTATTTGTTTCATTCTTTTTTCCATATTGAATAATCCATTACCCATTTTTTCTTTTATTGCAATATTGAAACCAAGTCCAAAGTCCCTTATAACAAGTTGAACTGAATCCTCTAATTCAATAATTTCTACTTTGACTTTTGGGCTCTGAGCATACTTAACAATATTGTGCAAAGCTTCTTTCATCACCAGGAAAACATTTCTCCGAATCTCTCCATTTAAGTTTAGTTCCGGATGTTGAATCTCTTGTTTCCATTCTAAGTGAATACTATATTCTTCTAAATACTCAGATGCATAATGCCTAAGATAAGATAATAAATTCTCCAGAGTGTCGTATCGGCTATTCATTGCCCAGATAATCTCACTCATATTGCTTACTAAAGAATTACTTTGCAAAGCAATTTTCTGAATATGTTCTCTCTCATCCTCATTCACTGCATTCTTTAAGGCACGATCGCTTAGATATCTAATGGTAGTTAATCCGGATCCGAGGTCATCGTGCATTTCGGATGCTATGCGGGTGCGTTCCTTTTCGACTGCTTCTTGCTTTTCGATTATTAGTGATTGTTCACGGAGTAGAGAATCTTTTTTATCAAGTTCGTTCTGAAATTTTCTTTTTTGAAAAGTTATAAAGAACCATATGAGTATTCCGCTCAACAACAAAGGCATAACAAAGGCTGCTATGATTACCCAATAGATAAGTTCCTTAGTTTCCATCCAACAAATATAGCCATTAAATAACTTAAGATTAGCAATACATTGCCTAACTCGACTAATGCATACAATACTTTTGCAAAGTCTTTATCAAGTGATAAGAATTGATTACTGAATGCAAGAACAGGAAACAAGGTGGTATAAAACAACAATATTCCAATGCATAAATAAAAAATAGGCTGATTTAAATAATTCGTATCAACATCGTCAATCAATTGCTTCAAATAATTCAAAATTATGATCGTTACAAAGAGCATTCCTAAATTATATGTTATCGTATTCAGTTGAGAAAAGCCTTGCAAGAACATCATATTTAAAATGCTTAATCCAATAAAAACAATTTGACCTTTTGATATTATATTTCTAACCTTAATATTTATTGTTTTTTCCTTTAAGATAAAAAGATAATAACTTATACAAATGATAATAAAAATATTATAAAGCCAAACGTTGTCATTATACTTAATTGCTAAATAGTATCCAAAGCCATTTTCTATTAAATTTGATACAAGGATAAAAGAAAAGAAGCAGGGTAAAGTTTTGATTGATCTTACCTTTAAGAAAGATAGTAGGCTAAGAATCAATAGTAATTTGTATATCAATTATCTATTTTAGTGTGGATATAATACCTGATCATGTTTCACATAGTCTTCTGGGCAATTTGGAGGACAGAGACCGCCAACATTTCTCAGCGTATTCTTAATTCCCAAATTAAATGTGTCGCTGATATCTGTAATATTTCTTCCATCTCCCCGTGGATTGTAATTAGCTGTACTCCGATTATTATCTATTAAAATAGAATCAAATGTCAATTCAAGAAATACTGTATTCTTATCGGCACATTCAATACCTAAATCACGATCATTACAATTATATGGTTCGCAATTTATACCATATCTTCCAAAATAAGCTCGGAGTCCAAAGTTTTCATATGTAGCATTTAATCTACTAAAGAAAGCATTACTTTTTAGGCTATCAATTTTTTTAATAATATGCTCTAAACTAAAGTATACTGATCTAGGAATTTTTGAATCTAATATTGCTTGATAATTTGAGATTAGGGTTTGAGCATCTTCGATTTCGATATTTCGGCTAGGAGAAGGTGCAATGAATTCAGAATACAAACTTAAATTACAAGGTCCAAGTAAGTTATCTAAATTAGAATTAATAAATTCGATATCATTATATATTTCTATTAGAGTATCAAAGTCATTTACTTTTTCTAATTTAATGGCCTTTCTAATATTATCTTCAGAAATATCGTAATTTTTATTATTGAAGTTAAATTTAATTGTTCTAATATAAAAATATTTTTGATAGATTAATATTCCAATTAATGTTGCAAATATTCCAATTAGAATTCCAGTAATTAAGCTAATTTTATAGTCTTGCATTTATTATTGTTGTATGTATAAAGATGTATCAAGAAAATTATTAGGACAATTAGGAGGACATAAGCCCCCTACATTCCAAGTAGAGTTTATAAATGGAGGATTAAAATCTGAGACATTAATACCATCATAACTATCAGTGAGATCACCATCTCTAGTTATTTGAAGAACCGCTGTTAATTTATTTTTAGTATTTTCTGGAGCATCCATTAATACTTTACCTTTGTAATAACCAAAATAGATCCTTACACCATAACGAGTTAAATCAGAATCATTGTATCCTCCGCTTATTTCAGTCATTCTTTTTATAATTGGGCCTACTTGGAAGTAGATCGACCTTTCAATATTATTTGGGTTAGTATTATTAGGCAACATCGATTTTCTTAGTTCAACATAATTTTTAACTAGCCATCTGGCACTATCTAATGGAATATTTCTTCCACCTCCTTTAGTTCCAAAGTATTCGTTAATTTTAGATTCTGATAACATATTTTCAATAATAGAAACACTTACATTTTTTTGTTTAAATTCGCATTTCCAAAGAAAATAAATTAGTATTATTATTACAATAAATTGAATAATGATAAATATATTTTTCATACAATATAAATTATTTTTTAAAAGGTTTGATTAAAAATATTTTATTCTGCTGCCTCCTTAAAAATATCCTTATCGAGTCTAAAAGAAATATTAATAAAGGGATTGACAACAATAATTTTTTTAACTAAATCTGATTCTGATATTTGCACATTTATAATCTGATCTTTGTAATATTTGCCTTTCAAAGTAGAAACCATATTTGTTGTAAGTCCAAAATCAATACTTAAATTTTGGTTGTAACTTAATCCTAATCCTAATAAAACATTAGGATCTTTAAAATCAATTCCCAGTCCACCAACAATACTTAGATCAAAATTTTGAAAGAATGAACTGTTATCTATTTTAGCTAATACTTTATTGTTTGGAAACCAGCGAAAAGTTATTGAGGGCTTTATTTCAAGCCAATTTTCTCTTTGATCTGAAGTGTCTTCTTTTCTGATTGCATACATATTTCCCACTGCTTCTGAATAATAATAATCGCTCGCTCTAAACCAATTTGTTACATGATTAACTCCATATGTTGTTATCCAAGTTCCTCTTGGAGTTGATTTAAGAATAAGTTCCCATTTTTTAGTAGAACTGCTGTCTGATCCTATTACAACAATTTTGATTATCTCTCCTTGTTTTATTTTTCCCAATTTGTAAACTTTGGTTTGTTTAATCAAAGCCTTAGGAATTTCTTGATTCTTAATAGAAAATGGAGAATAAATTTCTCTTTCTTTGCCGATACTTATTGAATAACTCCAATCACTCCTTAAGTTGAGTATTTCCAATGAATATTCTTTTTTTGGATCTATAATAATTGATTGTGAATTAATTGGTTCATCTAAATTCAATTGAATAACTTCCTCACCTAATAGTATATTAATATTAAAAAAAAATGCAAGCGCACTAATTGTTTTCATCCAATAATAAATTTAATAAGACAAATATCATTCTTAAACTGAAATCCCACCATATAACTTTTGTTATACACCACCACCCTGCTTAGTAAATAAAGACTTCAAACTCTCTACACCAATATTCAACAATAAAGCCAACTTCTTAAGCACTGACTCACCAAAACTTGCTAGTATTAGAGCATAAGAAAAATACAATAAAACATTACATCCTTCTGAACTAGAATCACTCAGAATTCTGGACTTGTCTGTGAGTTCAAGAAACAAGGGAGTTGCTGCAGAAGCAACAAATGCCATTATGAGTTTCTTTTTCCAACCACTTATTGCATCCTTTAATACTCTTACTTTAATTTCATCGTCTAGAGCAACTGCGGCCATTGCACCTATTAAAGTTGATACGATGGTAATAAAAGCATACAGACTAAAAATTCGATCATGAAAATTGCAATCTGAAAATCCCATACTATGTATTTTTAAAATGTTCTGAGACACCTTGTACGTCTTCTGCTAAATCCAATTTCAAATGAGATCCATCTTCAGTAATTGCACCAACTGTAAAAGATCCATAGGAAACCAAATTCAAAAGTGCTTCTCCATTCTTGACTAATAATTCAGGTTCTGGATTAGGGAAGGTCGGATGCAAATAAAATTTTACTTTACCATTTAATGGAAATTGGTAGTGATCTATACTAGATACCTTAATACTTATATGGTAAAGTTCCGTATTCTCAATTTCTTCGACTACGGCGCTGATTTTTCTATTTTTGTTTATTAGGGAACCTTCAAAAGAATACTTTAGGGGATCGTCATTCTTAGCGTTTAAAGCTTCTAATTCCTCAGACTTAAATATGGATTTTGCATTTTCTTTTGGAATTATCGCTAGAGGACCTGAATTCAATGCGCCGGTTAAGGTGTTCTCTAATTTTTCTAGTTTTTGCTTAATTTTCAAGCCCTCCTTGCCCAGCTCGATACTTTCTGCAGTGTTTAATCTACTTTTAAACACGTCTATTAGACCGCGAAATTGGTTTTTAAAGAATAAGCTTAGGATTAATAGGACAACCGGCCAGGTAAGGGCATGAGAAATGTTTTCCAAATACAGAATTGCCTGATCCATTTTGAAAAATTTGCCGACAAATCTAGTGAATAAATTTAAAATGCATAATTTTTTAAAATAATATTTCCAAATTTGGACGATCTAGTTTAATTTATTTGCCTATATAGGCACAATGGTCAAATACTTTGTTTGCCAAAAATCAGTTAACCCACATTGCTGGTAAATCAAACAAATTGCAAAAAAGGGAATTGAATAGGTTAAAGCACACAATAATATCTCAATAAATTCTTCCCATATATAATTATTGTTCGTCGCTTAAGAGTTAATTCCTACTTAGAATCACAAGCTTATGACAATACATAGTGCATGTGTACATTAAAAAGGAAAGCCCTCTTTTGAGGGCTTTCCAAAGTCACATAACATCAAATCTTAACAAATCGTACATAAGAAATTTTACCTTTTACCTTTAACTGAATAATATAGCTGCCAGATTTTAGACCTGAAATATCAATCGAATTATGCTCCTCTAACTTAGAACTCATTGAAAACAAGTTTTGACCTAATATAGAAGTTATTTGAATTTCAGCAAGCCTGAAATCGATCTCATCCGAAAGAATATACAATCGATCCGTAGCAGGATTCGGATAAATCCTAAAATCTTCCTTGCTTTCTTCGATATTTTGTACTGCCACTGCCCCAGCATCAATTAGTATTGTTGCAGGAAATGTATTCACTGTAAAGTTATCCAATGGATCTGCAAAAGTAATAGGCGTCGGTAGATTGCTGAAAGCGATGATGGTTTGCTCCTTATCTGCAGCCAAAACTTCAAACTCAAGATAGAAGAGCGCTTCCTGATTAGTTAGAGTGACTCCATTCAAATCAAAAGTGTACCAGGTAACTCCGAGGTTACCATTCGCAGTATTTTGTAAGGCAAAATTACCGGCGGATATTCCTAACTTACTATTGAACTGATTGACCTTAATAAATTTCAATTTTGACTTTTCCCAATTCATGGAGAAACCTAAACTTAGAACCTGGTTAAATCCTTTGCAGTAGATTGGTATTTTCAATATTGCTCCTGGACGAACAGTATCCGAAGGAACAATTAAATCTAGGTTAGGTACGCTCCGTTGACTTAAAGGCTTTGAAATTGACTGTTCTTTATCATTGAAAACCAAACTCTGTGGATCATTGTCCAAATCTAAATCTCCCATTTTTATTCCTACAAAATCCAGATCAATTGCATCTTTTGTAAGATTGACGGAAATGACTTCTGGAAAAGTAGATTGGAAAGGATTTGCAGCATTCGGAAATTGATAGGACTTCGGCACAAACCGCCAGCTATTCACATTGACAAATACTCTGGCTTTATCCTTATATGTCGGAATAATTCTGGCAATATCTGTAGCCGTAATTTGTTTATTATTGTCGACATCTGCGGCAATAAGTCGGTAAGGGGTTGGAATGGTATAGGTCTGTAAAAGATGACCTTTGAGATCAGCGATATCGGCAATCTCTACTCCATTTCCAGGATTGATTGTTTTCTGTGGTTTGATGGTATAATTTCCTGCAGGAACTGCGTTGAAGCAATAATTTCCGAGCGCATCAGTTGTCGTAGTTTGCGCACTTGCGCCACTTAATTCTACATTGACCGCGCGAACCGGCATCAAGTCTTCTCTCACAATTTTACCACAAACTTTGAAACTGCCGTTGATACAAATACTCCCTGTATTTAGGATCGAAGGAACTGTAATTCTGTTTTGTTTGACTTTGGCTGTAGCGCTTTCAATCGAAATTGTTGCACTTGAATTTGCCGTACCAGTTGTAAGGAGTACGAGATAATAAAGAATATCATTGTCTTGTAAGCTTGTGTTCACACCTGAACTTCCTGACCAACCGACCTGCAATCGACTGTTGCTAAGCTTATTCGGAATGATTGAATTTGGATCAACGTTTGGTCCTGCTTCAGCGATTACAAAATTGGCAACATTCGTTGGTGAAATATTATAAATCAAGTCAACAGAACTCATGTTCTCAAAATTCTTGACACGTACTGGAACCTTAATTGTTGTATTCGAAGGCACACAGCTCATCTCGTCAGGATCAAAACCTACTGTTCCTCCTGAGCCTGTTTTTCTTATGGTAAAACAATAACAACAAGTATAACATCCTACCTTCATTTTCAGACAAAACATGTAATTACAATTGATATCCGGAAGTTTGCAAATTGGAGATCTGGATCCTCGATCTGTACCTCCGGAAAAGCTACATCCAGATGGAATCGTCCAGTCATAAGTTTCCATCTGTGGAACATTGTTGAAACTAAGTTCTCCGTTTTCGTTTACTTGATAAGTAATCGGTGGATGACTTGGAGGTTTAGAACCACAACCGGAATTTGTATTGCACACCGTTATACATTTCGATATCATTCCACAAGCATTCCCGACCGTTAGGCAAACTGTCATACAATTGATGCCGGAAGGAAATTTACATTTGAAACTGGAAGTCTGATTGTTTTGATTTGGAATATTCGCACTAGCAATTCCACATCTCCAACTAAAATTATCTGCATCCGTAGTAGTGGTAGTGAAACTGATCTCACCATTGCTTGCAACATTACCCGAATTGATGAAAAGCGTTGGTGTGCTTTTGCAAGGATTAGCAACTTGAACAATATAACAACATGTATAAGCTAAATATCTTCCGCTTGCCTGATACTTATAAACTTTCAAACAGACCGTATAACTGCCAGTACTTGGAAATCTACAGATTGGACTAAAACTAGTTCCTGTTGTATTATTGAGAAATTCAGGTTGAATTACAACATTATTACTATTTTTAAATTCCCACTCGTATTCCGTGCTTGGTTTGAATTCAATCGATGGATTTTGAAAAGTTGGTACCAATTCATCGCAATAATTATTCTGCAGATAAAGTTTGCGATAGTCCGAACAATCAAACCAATAATTGAAACATTCGTCACAGTCTGCACAAGGATCAGAAGCAGTCGTGCAGAGTTGAAATTCATCTGAAAAATAGCCTGCTCCGTTTCCATAACAAGAATTGGTTCCAACTGTCTCTCCTGTACCTTTCAAACAAACTGGATTATAGTCGAGCACACAGACATAATTGATCGTATTTCTGTCGATTAGGCATACTTCTCCAAGTAAAAATTCATCTCCCGCTGATGCAGCATAGTAGTTGATATTGGAAGGAAAACTTGCGTTGGCAGTTGGAAAATTATTTAGGTTGGCGACCTTATAATAATTTCTAAAAATCTCCATGCTACCGGCACCGTGATAGAATAGATTCATGTTAATCCAAGTTCCGGGATTGTAAGTGAAAGATCCTATTTTCACACTGCTCTTGTTGAAAATGTCTGTCGTTCCATTGGTTTGAAAGACCAAATAAATGATATCATTTAGCGCAGCATCCTTGACGGCTACTTGAGCTCTTTTGCTAGAAAAAACGTAGATGTTGAAGTTGAAACGATAGTCCTCATTAGGAATATTAAGGTGGTAGTAATTATCAATTGGATTTCCTTTGTAAACGAAATCTGCATAAATAGAACTTACTCCAATTTGCTGTAGCTTGATTTTTGCTGAAACAGGATAGTAGTTTTGTGATGGAATAGAAGGATACTTCTTCCAGTCATTGGTGATCAGATCTTGACCTATACCTAAGGTTTGGTAATTCTCGCACTGAATTGTTGACCAACTTATGTGGGGAACAGCACAGCTTGACTTGCAAGTCAGGAGCACTTGTGCATTCGATAGCATGGATAGCAGAAAGCTGAAAAGAAAAGTAAATGTTAGTTTCATAGAAATTGATTTTATTTAGTGAATAATGTGACAAAATTCACTCAAGGACAAATTCTATAAAATATAACTTTAGTTATATAGACTGCATATGTGGTTTTATTTTAAACATAATCAAGTTGTTATCTACGTCACTTGATATTATTAAAATAATATTCTCAAAAATTAAATATTCACTTAGATAAATTTGCTCGCATCCTTAATTTGGACAAATCCACCGCTTAATTAAAATGAGCTAAATCATAAAAAGTATGCTTTGTTAGTAGAATACAATTCAAAAAGAATAGAACCCTAAGCCCAAATGGTCGATTGAAACTGATTAATTATTATTCCATCTGAGCATTTTGAATTTCTACAAATTGTCTATTCTATTGATTTAATGTAATTTTACACATTACATAAATAAATATGTGAAAATATTTTGAAAAAAACTTGCGTGATTTCAAAAGTCCATCATACATTTGTGGTGTATTAGTATTGTAATACACTAAAACAATAAAAATGATTAACTTACAAAACATTAAATTCTCTTACTCAAAGAAGAAAGCGCTATTCGATGGCTTGAACCTTGAACTTGAAAATGGCAAAATCTATGGTTTACTGGGACGCAATGGCGCCGGCAAGACTACCCTTCTACGACTTATAAATGGCCTTATATTTCCACAAGAAGGTACAATAGACGTTCTAGGCTTCCCTGCTCAAGAACGTCGACCTGAAATGCTCGCGGATATCATATTTATCCAGGAGGAACCGCTCATACCAAATATGTCGATACTTTCCTACCTCTATACTTATGCTCCTTTTTACAATTCCTTTGACTATGACAAATTCCTTAGTCTAATAACGGAATTGGAGCTGGAAGGAAATGCTATGTTGGACAAATTGTCCTTCGGCCAAAAAAAGAAGGTGATGCTTTGTTTTGCTATGGCTTCCAATGCAAAAGTATTGATCCTAGATGAGCCAACAAACGGTTTGGACATACCATCAAAAAGTCAATTTAGAAAACTGATCACTGAAGCAATGTTAGATGATAAAATTGTCATCATTTCAACCCATCAAGTCCGTGACATGGTTAATCTGATTGATCCAATATTATTACTCGAAGACGGAAAAATTATCTTTCATTATTCCCTAGAAGAAATATCTAAAGCACTCCAATTCGAAGTACACTATTCTATGACCCCTCCAAAAGATGTAATATATTCTGAAAGAGTAAGCGGTGGATACATCAGCATAAAAGAAAATACGGATGGCATTGAATCTGAAATCGATTTGGAAATATTATTCAACGCCGTTCTAAATAACAAACAGCAAATTCTTTCTGCACTCGAAAAAACCAAACTAGTAAACTTCTAAAACAAAAAAAAATCATGAATACTATAAATAATTATTTCAACACCAATCGATTTGGATATTTGCTGAAGCGGGAGGTAAGACTTACCTATAAGGCTTTTGGCCTGGTAACAGCCATTACCCTACTCTTTTATGCTCTTGGAAATATAATTGCCCAATTTACCGCTGGACCGAATGTGAATACGTTTAATTCCAATAATCTATTAGTTAGTCTAACTTTCATGTTGCTCATCTGGGCAAACATCAGCTTTAATGAATTAGCCACAACTCCCGGAAGACAACATTATCTGAGTATTCCTGCCTCAGCGCTGGAAAAACTTGGATCAAAATGGATGCTGCTTTCACTGCTTCTTCCCGTCTGTTTTATTCTGATATTTATTTGCTTTTCATTTCTTGCAACTTGGTCTGTAAACATTTTTGGAAGTAAACAAATACCTCTTCCGACTTACGATATGAAAGAAATATTTCAAGGTGTTTTAATGCAAATAGGCCTTCAGGCAGTATTTTATCTAGGTTCTATCACTTGGCCAAAATATTCCTTATTCAAAACCTTGTTCTTTGTTTTTCTTTCTTTTATTGCCCTTTCGCTTATTTCCTATTTTTTCGCTGCAATAATTTTTCATGATCATCTTAAAGGTGGATCACTCTCTTTTAATGAACATAATTTTAGTTTCGATGGTCATTCCTTTGACAACATTCCCATGCTTTCAAAACTGCTAGGAGTAATAAGTTTTTTAAGCTTGATGGTTATATCTTATTTTAAATTACAAGAAAAAGAATTATAATGGATTTTCAAAAACATCAACCTATATATATGCAAATCGCTGACGTCATTTTATCCGACATTCTTGAAAAGAAAATTAATGATGGCGACCGATTACCCTCTGTTCGGGAACTAGCCATAAGTCTAGAAGTTAATCCGAACACTGTACAAAGAAGCTATCAATGGCTTCAGGACGAAAACATAATCTTCCAAAAAAGAGGAATAGGCTTTTTTCTTAGTGATGAGGTCTACAACAAAACCATCCAAGTCAAAAGAGAGGAATACCTCAAAGAAGAACTTCCAAATACCTTAAAACAAGGCAAATTATTAAACGTAGATTTAATTACAATTCAAGACATTTACAATCAATTATAAATCATTAAACAATTAAAGAATTTTATAAACAAAAATAAAATTATTAAAAATGAAAACAAGTAATAAAATTTTAACAACTGTTGGTGCAATCATACTAACCTTTATTCTTGCAGCACTTATTTATGCAAAAAATAATTTTTCGAACACACAAATCAAGGCGAATGGTGTACACAAAATGGAAGATAAAACTTTGGAAACTTTTAAATCCATAGATATCACAGGAAATTTTGATGTTGAAATTAAAAGCGGGAGTCCATCAATAAAAATTGAAGGAGACGAAGAAATAATTAAAAATTTAAACATCCAGGTAAGCGATTCAAAACTTATTGTAGAAATGAAAAAGAACAACTGGAACTTTGAATCTCATGAAACTACAAAACTCACAATAAGCACAAATGAACTCAATGGAATTAGATCTGTAGGGAATAGTGACATTGCCTCCTTAAATGATTTTAGCTCCGAATCTTTTAACGTAAGTCAGTTGGGAAATGGTGAAATTATTACTAAACAAAATTCAACAACTATTGACGTGGAATTAACTGGAAACGGAACCATTACCAACAACGGAAAGGCAGAAATGCTAAACGTTAAATTATTGGGAAATGGCGAGGTGGACTTTTATAACACAGATAGCAAATCTGCATCTATATCTCTAACCGGCAATGGAACTGCGAAAGTTAAATGCAGCGAAAAATTACATACCAACTTATTGGGAAATGGAGAAATCTATTACAAAGGCAAACCAAGCTTAGACATAAACAAAACCGGAAATGGAGATGTAATCGAAGACAACGAGTAAAAATTACTGGATCCTTTTATTGACAAATAAATGAATCCAAATAGAACGGGAAACTTTAAATAAATAGGAATAAAATATTGCTAATATAACAAACAATATTCCAAGAGCAATATGCCAATCAATTTTTAGTAAAATAATAAGTATACCCACAAATATCAAACTGAGAAGCCCGGATACAATATACGAAATAAACATTGCTCCAAAGTAAAATCCGGGCTCTTTTGCTAAATTTTCTTTACACACGGAACAGGTCTTATGCATCTTAAAATTGAAGGAAAAGATTTTAGCCTCTGATTCAAATAGATAGGACTTTTCACAAGCCGGACAACGAAGATTAAATACTGACTTTAAACTCATTGAAATCTTTTTTCAAATTTAGGATTAACAACAAGCTCTTTCGAATCTTTTGTATAAATATAAAATCCTGAACCATTCTTAGCACCAAGTAAACCTGCAGTTACCATGTTAATCAATAAAGGACTTGGTGCATATTTTGGATTTCCAAAACCATCGTGAATAACTTTCATTATAGAAAGACATACATCCAATCCAATAAAATCAGCCAATTGAAGAGGACCCATAAGATGAGACATTCCCAATCTCATAATAGAATCAATATCTTCTACTCCACAAATTCCTTCATATAAGGTATTGATTGCTTCATTAATCATCACCATCAATAATCTGTTGGCTACAAATCCAGGATAATCTTTAACGTCAACAGGTATTTTATCCAGTTTTCTGGTAATGTCGAAGATGGTTTCAGTGACTTCAGGAGAAGTTGAAAATCCTCGAATGACTTCTATTAATTTGACCACTGGAACAGGATTCATGAAATGCATTCCAATCACTTGTTGAGGGCGTTTGGTTACACTGGCTATTAAAGTAATTGAAATAGAGGAAGTGTTGCTAGCCAATATACAATGTGCCGGTGCATACTGATCCAAATCTTTAAAAATCCTGAGTTTTAGTTCAATATTCTCTGTTGCTGCTTCTACAACTAAATCGGCATTTACGACGGCTGTTGGAAGTTCAGAAGATGTACTTAAATTCTTTAGAGCAAGTACTTTTTGATCTTCGCTAATTTTTTGTTTTTCAACCAATCTTCCCAGATTTTTATTGATTGTTGCCATTGCTTTTTCAAGGGCTGCCGGAGAGACATCACATAAGATAACCTGATAGCCATATTGTGCAAATACATGAGCAATACCATTTCCCATGGTTCCCGCTCCTATTACTGTAACATTTTTCATATTCTAAATTCGTCGCAAAAGTAACAGAAGATTTTAATTAACCTAATTTGAGCAATGCCAAGTTTATAGTTTTTCTTTGTGGAGTGAATACAGTACTTATAGAGTCCGGCTCCTCCAAATCAAGTTGGATACTGCTGTTTGATAAAAAAATAATAAAGGAGTTTACACTCGCCGGGATAAATCCAAGCACTCAAAGCAAGTCAAGTATTCTGTCCTTATTAGAAATTGCCAAACAAAACCTTGGTGATCTCCCTACACAGGCCATTTATTTTTATGGAGCAGGCTGCAAAGGAATGGCTCAAATAATGATGCAAGAGCTTCTAAATCACTGTTTTATCACCGAAAAAATTGAAGTTCACTCTGACCTTTTGGCTGCTGCACGCAGTTCTTGCAATGGAAAAGAAGGAATTGTCTGCATTCTTGGAACAGGGAGCCATTCTTGTTTGAGTGACGGACACGTGATCACTCATGAAAGGCCTTCCCTCGGATATTTATTGGGTGATGAAGGAAGCGGAAATTTTTATGGAAAGTTGCTTTTACAAGCCTATTTCTATAAAATGATGAATTCATCCTTAGATGAAAAATTCATTGAGTCCTTTCCTTTTGTTCGTGAAGAATATTTGTCACAGTTGTATTCCTCTCCGCGAATAAGTTTTGAACTAGCACAGTTTTTTCCTTTTCTCATAAACAATAAAAATGAAGCTTTGATTCAGGAAATTATTAACACTGGAATTAGGGCTTTTTATGAAGCGCGATTAAAAGAGTATGAACCTAAAAATTCAATTCCCGTTTATATTGTTGGAAATGTTGGTAATCAATTAAAATTGGAGTATCTTCAATTTTTAGAAATGAAAGGATTTAAGCAAATTTATTTTAACCCTCTACCCATAGCTGATTTGATCAATTATCACAACAAGTATGTCTGAAATAAGAAGAATCGGAATATTTACTTCAGGCGGTGATGCGCCGGGAATGAATGCTGCTATAAGAGCGATAATACGCACAGCGAATACTTATGATTTGCACATTTATGGAATCCAGAATGGATTTGATGGAATGATTGATGATCAAATAAGTCTTATTGGAGATGATGAAGTAAGAAATATTCTACAACGAGGTGGCACCATATTGAAAACGGCTAGAAGCGAAAGATTCATGACAAAAGAAGGACGGCAAACTGCTTTTGAAAATCTCAAAGCTCGAGATATTGATGGTTTGATTGCAGTTGGTGGAAATGGAACCTTTACCGGCGCTTCGATATTTTATAAGGAATTTGGAATTCCGATGGTAGGATTGCCGGGAACTATTGACAATGATCTCTACGGTACAGATTATACGATAGGATTTGACACAGCGGTAAATACTGCTATGGAAGCGGTGGATAAAATTAGAGATACCGCTGATTCACACAATCGTTTATTTCTAATTGAAGTGATGGGCAGAAATTCAGGTTATATTGCTCTTCACACAGCGATTGCATCCGGTGCAAGTGCTTTTGTCATTCCTGAAAAGCAAATTAATCTGGATGAGTTGTTAGAAATGATAAACAGATCCTTGAGAAGGAAAAAACTCTTTGGACTGGTAATACTTGCTGAAGGAAATTCACTAGGTGAGACTACCGACATTGCAAAATTAATCAAGGCAAGAGTCCCACAATACGACATTAGAGTAACCATCATTGGACATTTGCAACGTGGAGGCTCCCCTACTGCTAAAGATAGAATTCTTGCCGGAAGATTGGGTTTTGAAGCCGTGGAAGCTTTGATGAGGCAACAATACAACGTCATGGCAGGTCTTGTAAATGATCAATTGGTACTTACTAACTTTGATGAAGCGGTTCAAAAATCAAAAGTACCTGATAGCAGTTTGATCAGGATGGCTGAGATATTAGGACGGTAATTTTGAAAATGGGTAATTAATAAATTTAAAATTTAAATCATGAAAAACATATTTCTCTTATTAATTATCGGATTGAGTACTTCGCTCTTTTCTCAGTCCGGAATTCAATGGGAAACTGGAAGAAATATTGCCAGTAATTCTTTTGGAAATTTACATCCAAGAATTACTTGTAATGACAAGGGTGAGGCATTTATTATTTGGTCAAGAAGCTCAGATCAATCCCTTCAATTTACAAAGTGGGATGGTCAAATGTTTTCAGCACCTGTTAAAATAAACAAAGGATTTGATATTGCTGCTGCTTCCTGGATGGGACCGGATATTGCTACTAGAAATGATACGATATATTTAGTTATGAAAGCAATTCCTGAAGGGGATGCAAATTCGCATATTTATTTAGTTCATTCTTTTGATGGAGGAATCAGTTTTTCCAATCCAATACAAGTTGACAAAATTGGAACAGACTTTTCAAGGTTTCCTACTTTGGCTATTGATAATGATGGACATCCTATAGTTGCTTTCATGAGATTTAATTCCAACTTTGCAGAATCAAGATGGGTGGTTTGCCGATCAGATGATTATGGCCAGAGTTTTAATCCAGACATTAAAGTGAGTGGATGGAAGGGTTCAGCAGAAGTCTGTGATTGCTGTCCGGGATCGATTGTTTGCAAGGACAATACTTGTGCATTATTTTATCGCAACAATGACAAAAATATAAGAGACAGTTGGGTTTCACTATCTATGGATAATGGCCGAAGTTTTATCAATGGATTCAACATCGACAACAACAATTGGAACGTCAGTTCATGTCCTGCATCAGGACCCGATGGAGTGTTAATCGACAGCACGATTTATAGTGTATTTATGAATGGAGCTAAAAATCCTATAGCGAATTATTTTAGTTCAAGTTCATTGTCTGCACAGAAATTTAATTCAATTTCAAAACTCAACAACAACATCAGCGGATTGAATAGTCAAAACTTTCCTAGAATTGCATCAAATGGAAAAGCACTGGGATATGCATGGACACAATCTGTTTCCGGCAAAGCACAACTTCCATTGGTTTTTACAAATGACGTTACGACTAAAAAATTACCTATTTACGAAATTGTTGATTCGGTAGATATTTCAAACACAGACCTAGCAATAAGTAAGGATAAAATATTTATCGTTTGGGAAGATGATGTTTCAAGAACGATTAAGTTTCGATCAGGTAGTTATGAACCCATAATTAGTTCTGTAAAAAATATTGAAAATAATTCAGAAGTAAATGACTATACACTTAGCCATAATTCAAGTCAATGGATTATTAAATCAAATTCTAAAAAAGCTATAAGATTTGTTGAATTATTTGATCTTTTTGGAAGAAGAATTTATCAGATCTCTCCGAATTCTAGTGATAATCAAATCATTCTAGAAAAGAATGAAATTATTCCTGGTGTTTATTTTTTAAAAATTACTGGTTTGAAGAAATCGGTGACTTTGAAGTTGATGAATTAGGATTTGGAAATTTAGTAATTTTTAATTCTGATGATTTTTTTTTGACGAGTCATTTTTATAAGTATTTTATTTAATGAGAATTTCCGTCCCGTAAACGAGGATCTAAGACTTCACCTCAAACTGTCGACTAATGATCTCGCTTTGCGAGATCATTTCCTCACTTCGTTCGGATTCTTCGTACTTTTTGTCGCGCAAAAAGTACCAAAAACGCAGCGCTCTATAAGGCAGCATTTCTTTGCTTAAGATTTTATCTTACAATTTTTCATTATTAGCTTTCCGAAGTGAAAGATTTTGATCGCTGTATTTTATATTATTATTGGCTTCCTCCTGAATTTTA
>JBDTWI010000034.1:0-40471 GCA_040006775.1 Saprospiraceae bacterium | reverse complement strand
AGCAGCAGCTAAAAAAGCAGCTCCTAAAAGAGCAGCAGCTAAAAAAGCGGCTCCTAAAAAAGCAGCTCCTAAAAGAGCAGCGGCTAAAAAAGCAGCTCCTAAACCAGCTGCAAAAAAACCTGCCAGAAAGCGTTCTTCAGGTAGAAAAAAAGCTGCACCTGCACCAGCAATGGATGCTCCTATGATGACCCCTTCAATGGAGTCATAAGATTCAAAAAATCAATTAAAAAAAGCTCTGCTGTCAAAACACGCAGAGTTTTTTTTTGCCTATTTGAAATTGAATCTCTTTAATTAATATCTTTGCCTCTCAACTAATTGTAGATCAAATGGAGGTATATACCCAAAAAAACATATCGGAAACCAATACAGATGCTTTTCCAATTTTAGGCACTGACTATATCGAATTCTATGTCGGTAATGCTAAACAAGCAGCTCATTTTTATCAAACTGCGTTTGGTTTTGAATTAATTGCCTATAAAGGACCAGAGACAGGAAATAAGGATTACTGTTCCTATGTTCTTCAACAAGATAAAATACGTTTTGTATTGAGTTCAGCTTTTAGAGAGAATCATGAAATTAGTCAACATGTCCAAAAGCATGGAGATGGTGTAAAAGTCTTAGCTCTTTGGGTAGATGATTGTATCAAATCCTATAACACTGCAATTGAACGCGGAGCTGAAATTGCATTTGAACCAACTCAATTTCAAGATGAACAAGGAACTGTATTCATTGCTGGAATTAAAACTTATGGAGAAACAATACATACCATTGTAGAAAGAAAAAACTATAACGGTGTTTTTCTACCTGGATTCATTGCGAAATCTGGTCCTAGTTCCAAACAGACTATTGGTCTTAAATATGTTGATCACTGTGTTGGAAATGTTGAACTTGGATACATGGACAAATGGGTGAAATTTTATCAAGATGTACTTGGATTCAAACTTCTTATAACTTTTGATGATAAAGATATCTCAACGAAGTATACCGCTTTAATGAGTAAAGTGGTTTCTAATGGTAACGGATACATTAAATTTCCAATTAACGAACCTGCTAAAGGACTTAAAAAATCTCAGATAGATGAATATTTAGAATTTTATCAAGGAGCAGGTGTACAACACATTGCCATAGCGACAGATAATATAATGGATACCGTTTCCAAACTTAGAGCAAATGGTATTGAATTTCTTTATGTACCGGACAATTACTATGAAGATGTTGTTGAACGAATTGAGCACATAGATGAAAATCTTGAAGAACTCAAATCATTAAATATCTTGATTGATCGAGATGAAGATGGATATCTCCTCCAAATTTTTACAAAACCTCTACAAGATAGACCAACAGTATTTTTTGAAATAATACAAAGAAAAGGTGCGAAATCTTTTGGTAAAGGTAATTTTAAAGCATTGTTTGAAGCAATTGAAAGAGAACAGGAGATTAGAGGTAATTTATAGAAATTGAATTATCTTAATTTCCAAAGAATTCGCTTATATACTCGCTGTAATTTAAAACTTATTATTCTGAAATAATTGCTAGGACTATTGTCTATTAAAGATTTTATTTGACCATTAAGACTCCCTTGTATAGCAATGGTTGGGTGAACCCAGAAAATATTGATGATATTCTTATCAGAACAATAGTTATGAAACCAATCTATAGGCCATCCACATTTATTTGTTTCAATTTCTTTTATCATATTTTGTACTGCAATTCGATCTACTAGATAAGCGGCCGCCATCCTTCCATAATTTTTCTTGTATAGACTGTAATTATTTTTTAATTCACTCCCTTTAACATAATTCAAACTTGAATCTTCAAGACTTACAATAAGATTATTGAGCTTTCTTTCTTTTATTTCGAATATAATTTTTTTCAATCCAGGCAAAAAATTCTGCTCTAAAAAAATATCGTCTTCTAGAATAAGAGCATATTCTTCTCCTGATTGCTGAATTTGCTCATAAGCGAGAATATGCTTATATGGACAAGAAGTCGAACCAATAGCTGATTTCATAACTCCACTGAAATATTTATCTAATACCTCTAATGTAAGGTCTTTAATATCTCCCTGATTAATAAATATTCCTTCTAAGCCTTTTTTATTCAATTGATCTATCATGTGTTTCTCCCGATCAATCGCCGTACTTACATGAATAACATAAGTTTTCATAATGGGTAAAGATATTACATAGAAAATTAAAAAAACATAAAACTGCTTTTCATCATCTTGAATATGAACGATAAAAGTACCTGAATAAATAATCAAAAAAGGGATGTGCTTAATCCAGAATTAGGAATGAGTAAAAATTTTGAATTTCAGAATATTATACAGAGGTGAACAATTCAATTTTTATTTAATAATTTTTCTCTCAATACAATTTTAATCTAATAATTAAAAAAGCAATTCCAACTAATAATGAATTAACTTTCATAAAAAGTGGTTTAGATAAATCAAATGTTTGAATTAAATAAATTTGTAATTAATGAACCTGATATATTAAGCAAACAATTCAATTAAACTTGAGCTTTTAGAATACTTTCTGAACAAATTAAATATTGTATCTAGATTTATTGAAGAACACAAATAATATGCAATTTCTTCAAGAATTATTCATTTAGTTACAAAAAAAAAGCACCGCTTTACAAGCGATGCTTTTTTTGTATTTCATTTTTTACTAGAAATGGTACCAAATACCGAAACCTAGTGAGCTCATTTCTAAATTTAATCCAAATGCTCCGACTCCGTCACCACCATCAGGCGTTATTGAAGAATATCCCAAGCCACCGAAATAACCATTGATTGACCATTTGTCTGCAAGCATATAAGAAATTCCAGGACGGATTCTTATATCAAGAGTTGTCCATTTTGATTCTCCTCCACCTACTAATTCATCCTTATTTGAACCAAATGCAACTCCAGGAGCTAAATATAGAAAAGCATGATCTCCAACATGCCAGCCATAACGATATTCAGCACCAATTTTAAAACCAGTACTTGAAAGATCATCTGTTTTATTAGTATGACTTATGAAATTAACGCCAACTACAACTGCACTTTTGTCGTTTAGCCAATATCCAAAACTTGGCCCTACATTAAATTGGCTTGTTTCATGAAGACTATTAAACCCAGCATCAGAAGACTGAAAGCCTAGATCCAAACCCAGAAACATTTTCCCCTGAGCTGAACCAATATTGCACAATGCAATAAATGATAGAATAAATAAAGTTGTTTTCATTAAATTTTTCATAAAATTTTGTTTAATAAAGTTAACAATGTTGTTTAAAAAGTTAATAATGTCCAAATATACTAAATAAAATGAAATTCCTAATAAATAAATAAAATAATTTATATATAATATTTATTTAACTTATAAATAATTGTAATTCAACATGATATAGCACGGATCCTCCACTTCTTTAACATGCAATAAAAAAATTTGTCAAATTATAAACATACTTCTAAAGCGCTGAATTGTCCTTTATAGATTTCAGTTCTGCAAATTATTTATCTGAGTCGAAAGACAAGTTTTATTAAAAAATAAAATTATTTAGTTCGAGAAATAATTTTTTCTGTTACTATCGAAATGATTGCTAATAATAATTGCAGTCGTTTATAAACGAATATTTCCGGATATAAACAGATATAAACATATAAAAAACGACTGCCCGAATCTGGTACTCACATCTTTGCATCATCCCGACAGTTCGGGTAGTAAAATTGTTTCACGTTTAAAAAAATTTATTTATGAAAAATCTTAGAAATTCAGTTCAACTTATTGGACACTTAGGTAAATCACCTGAAATTACTAATCTTGAAAAAGGTAAAAAAATAGCGCGGCTTACGCTGGCTACAAATGAGTATTTCACCTCTGCGAAGGGCGAAAAGGTTAATAATACGACCTGGCACAACCTCGTTGCATGGGATTCTAAAGCCGAATACATAGAAAAGAACCTTGAAAAAGGACAAGAAATTTTAGTACAAGGAAGAATATCTAACCGTTCTTACGAGAATAAAGAAGGACAAACCCGATATATTTCTGAGATTATTATCGATGAAGTATTAAAGCTTAGCAAGGAACTAAGTACTGCTCAATAGGCCATTTTTTAACTCCATAAAGTTCTCCTTTGTCCATTAATTGGATGAAGGAGAATTATTTTGTAATCAACTTATTTTTGAAGAAACTATAATAATAGAACAATGCAAATCCTGTTCCTGCAAGCATTATACTTACCCTCAATACAGCCATATTATGTTGTGCGAGAATACTGTTTCTCAATGGAAGTAAAAGAATAATAAAAATAAGGCAGGTTGTAACCATGCAGATTTTAATTATTTTCTGATTATTCATTTTTACAGGTTTGTGAAAAAATGACAACAAAATTCCTAAACAAGGTACGCTCATAGTATGTGCATCCCTTCCTGATGCTTCATAACTCCACAAACCGATTGCTATTAATAGTATACTCAGCGATAGATTAATTTGATAGGGTTTCAAGTTTAGCATCTATAAAATTTATTGTTTCTTAATTAATATGCTCGATGTCTTTCTAATTATTTCTAAATAATTAGTGTTCTTTTTCCTCCTCAAATATTTCATCCTCTTCATTTCCATTATTTTTAGGAAGAACTGAATTGTCCATATTTTGACCATTCATCATCTCCTTAAATTTATTACAATCCAACTCATAACCAAGTTCTCCCGGTGGTCGGTAAAATTTAGGATTGTCTGTAAATCCTAAAGTGGAATCACTTTCCAATTTTGAAAGTAGCTTATTAAAAAATGGTTTAGCCATAACTGCACCTTGCCCATTAGTTAGTGATAAAAAATGAATCCATGGATCCTCTCCACCTACCCAAGTACCCGTAACAAGTTTTGGTGTAATTCCCATAAACCAACCATCCGCATAGTTGTTCGTTGTTCCGGTTTTACCTCCTGCTTCAACAATTTTGGAAGGAACACTTCCTGACCTTTTTAATAAGTCTACCATAACATAATTCGCTGCAGCAGAAAGCGCTTCGTTTTGTTGTGTCGTATTGCGATAAATTACTCTTCCATTTTTATCTTCTATCTTATTTACAAAAAATGGCTTTACATAGGTACCATTATTTGCAAATGCAGTATAAGCTCCTGTCATTTCCATTACTGAAAGCTCAGCAGAACCAAGCACAATTGATGGCCATCGAGGTATAACTAAACTACCGTCAGCTCTTCTAGCGTTGCTATCTATACCCATTCTGGTCAACAATCCACGAATTGGCTCAACACTTCCAAGTAACATTACTAATTTAACAGAAATTGAATTTTTAGACTTCGCCAATGCTTCATACAAGTTAAGATTTGCACCTGTAAAAACATTATCTGCATTAGAGGGCGTCCAACTTTCAGGCAAGCCGAAATTTTTATCGTTTGCAGGAATAGTATACTGAATATCTTGAAATTCATAACACGGAGAAATATTTTGAATAGCTATCGCTGTTGCATAAAGAAAAGGCTTAAATGTTGATCCAACCTGTCTTCTTGAATTGACATGATCATACTTGAAATATTTAAAATTTGTTCCTCCTATCCAATATTTAATTTCTCCAGTTTTTGGATTAACTCCTAGTGAACCAATCTGAAGGTGTTTTCTATGAAACTTTATCGAATCAATTGGTGACATCGTTACCTTTTTATCAGATTGACTCTGATAATCATATACTGTCATCTCTACTGGAGTGGTAAGTTGTTTATTAAGTTCTACACTAAATGCCGACCACAGCTCTTTAATTTTAGGCCATTGCTTACTCTTCAATATTTTATTGCTTACTTCAAATTGCAATTTATTGATCTGCTTTTTACTGAATTCTTCTTTAAGAAAACCAGGTCTTTTATTTTCTTCCATTAATCTTACTAAAGTTCTGTCATTGACATCAACTTTTCCGATTTCATCCTCAAGACTAGAAATTATCTTGCCGTAATATCTATCCCACAAAACAATATATCTGTCAGTTTCTCGAATCAATTGTTTTAGTGCTTCAGCTCTGGCTTTATTTTGAAATGCATCATCGCCGGATGTCCAAGGATCTTTGCTTGTCCAAACATTAAAATAAGATTTCTGTATATTAATCATGTGTTCTCTCGCAGCTTCTTCTGCATACATTTGATAGACCGGATCAATCGTTGTATAAATCTTGAGTCCATCCTGATACTGATTATAAACACTTCCATCTGATTTTCTCATGTTTTCTTCTTGAAACAAATCTTTCAGCCATTTACTTAACTCTGATCTAAAATGTGGCGCAAGTCCATCAATATGGGTCTCTCTTCTAAATTGTGTAATGTCAAGTGGAATTTTTTTATAAGCAGACAATTGTTTTTCATTAATCATAGAATTATGATATACCAGATCAAGGACAGTATTTCTTCTTGCTAATGCTTTTTGCATTGATCTCTTTGGATTGTATAAAGTTGGATTCTTTAACATTCCAACGATCACTGCGCACTCATCCAATCGAAGATCCTTTTGATCTTTTCCAAAGTATGTTGTAGCAGCTGTCTGAACACCATGTGCCTCATAAATGAAATCAAACTTGTTGAGATACATTGCAATTATTTCTTCCTTTGTATAAGATTTCTCAAGTTTGACAGCTGTAATCCATTCCTTAAGTTTAACCCTAACAATTAATATAGCTCTTGTCAACTTTCCTTTGTTTTTTAAGTTTGGTCTTTCGAAAAGTAATTTTGCTAATTGTTGACTAATTGTGCTACCACCTCCTGAACCATCATTACCTAAAATAAATGTTTTAATTCCAACTCTTAGCAAGGCAATAAAGTCAATTCCTGAATGTTGATAAAATCTAAAATCTTCAGTAGCTAATAAAGCCTTAATTAGATTTGGATTAAGTGAATCAAAGGAAACAAATTCTCGATTCTCATTATAAAACTTACCTAGTATTGTTCCTCTTGAATCAAATATCAAGCTGGCCTGATTGTAACTTGGATTCTCTAATTCTTCAAAGGTTGGAATATTGTCAAATGAAACAAGGAATAAACTCAAATATGCAATTACGATTATTCCAAAGAGAGCCTTCCAAATAATTGCTACTGCCGGAGAAAACCAAGCCTTATCTGATTCTTCTTTACCTGAATAAATATCAGTAAACTTAAATACTTTCCTAAACTCCTTAAAGTCTTCCTTGAATTTTTCCAGCATTATTATAAATTCCAACCCAAATTTAACACAATTTAGCTCATCTTCAGCTTATTAGCAAAATGTTTGCTCCAGTCCATCTATCACTTTTTAGTTCGCTGAGAGCTTAAGATTAATTATCACAACAAAAATAAAAGAAGCTATGTGAAAAAATATTCTTTGGCAATTAGTTAACATTCTGTGATTCAATATAATACTTCATTGTTGTTCGGATTTTCTCCTCACTGACTTCACAATCAATTCTTGGAACAAAAAGTTCTTCTAAAAGACTAAATCTCAAATGACCACCCTCTTTTTTCTTATCCCATTTGAGATGCTCCAAAATTAAGTCAATATCTGTCAATTGTAATTTTCTTGTGGGTAAATATGCTTCAAGAAGATAGTTGATCTCATCCAATAGTAGTTTGTTCCACAGATATAAATTTGAGGATAACAATAATTCCAATTTCATTCCTAATGCTACCGCTTCACCATGAAGAATGTCTTCTTTAATAAGCAAATAATAGCTTTCAATAGCATGACCTATTGTATGCCCAAAATTGAGCACCTTTCGCATATTTTTTTCATAAAAGTCCTGAGTAACTACAGAAGATTTGTAATTAATAGATTGTTGTACTAAGGATGCCAAAATGGATTCTTCTATAGGCCATATTATTTCTTTTAAAACATTCCAACTAGGTGTATTATTCAATAGACTGTGCTTAATTATTTCAACAAATCCGTTTCGAATATTTCTTTGGTCCAAAGATTTTAAAAAAATAGTATCACAAATAATAAATTCCGGCAGATTAAATGTCCCAATTTGATTTTTATACCCATTAAAATTAATCCCTGTCTTACCGCCAACTGAAGCATCCGCCAAAGCCATCAAACTTGTAGGTATATAGATAAAAGGAATGCCTCTCAAAAGTACTGAGGAACAGAATCCACCAATGTCACATACTACTCCTCCTCCAAGACCAATACATAGAGATTTGCGATCTACTCCTTTTTCTAAAGCCCATTGCCATATTTTTTGAGCAGTTTCGAAATTCTTATTTATTTCTCCAGCCGCAAAAACAAATATTTCAAATTGTTGAAATAAGTTTTTCGTTTTAAAAATAGGCAAACAATCATTGTAAGTGTTGCTATCTGTTATTACAAAAACTGAAGTAAATTCCTTTGTACTTAAATGAACTCTTGCATCATTCCATGCACTTTCTCCAAAATAAATTTGAGATAAAGTATTCATGATTAAGAAACTAAATGCATTGCTTACTTTATAAATAATTTAGAATCAAGTCTCAATACATCAATCCTTGCTTCAATTATAGTATTCAAATTGAAGGTCATAATCTGATTATAAATACTTAGGTCTTTAATATCCCATCCCTTTAACTCTCCAATTAATAAGGTTCCAGGATAAATTTCGTTGTTTTTCAAATACAATTGAACACTTGATTTATATTCTTGCAACAAATTATTGAGCTGTTGCTCTAATTCTTTTTTTATTTTAGATTCTGCTATTCCTTTTATTAATGCAAATAGAGCCTTATCTATAGTTTTGCCATCTGTCGCACGAATAGAAAAATCATTAAGTTCTATTTCATCACTTTTTGAATCATATGATGGTGAAAATTTTAATTGAATCTGACCTTTGTAAGCTCCAGTTGTCTGAATTAAAGCTTGTACTATCTTATCCTGTCCTGATAATTGAAGTTTAACAATATTTATTTTTGTTATTCCAGTTCCGAAAGTTTGATGTTCAGTACTTTCTTTGACCAATAATTCGAGATAATTCATTGGAATTCGTGCTTGAATTGAAAATCGCTTAGATTCTTCAATTTGCGGTCGAATGGAAAAGCTTAAATCATTGTATAAATCAATTGGCTTTGTCGATGAAATAACATTTTCAAAAAATAAACTTACAGGGAAAATAATTTTTTCAGCTTCCATTTTAATTGGACCCAATGCTATTTCTGAAGGACTACTGAACACATTTATTATACTGTCTTCTGAGGAATAAAATGGTGCATTGAATTCATTCTTCAATATTGATTTTATTTTATCAAGATCCACAACTTTATTAAAGTAACTGTCTAAACTTGAAGTAAGCTGAGATTTGTATTGCTCCACAAATCGGTTTGCAATACCTTCTACAGGAAGTTTTACGCCCATTAATGATAGCTTCGGTTTTTCAATCCATCTCACTGCATTAACTGTAGATTTACTTAAAAATTGATTTTGAAAAATATCAATATCTACACCTAAATCAATTTCCATTCTCCCAAATGCTCTAATCTGATTCCAGTTGGATTTTGGAAATATTTCAATTGACATTGGTACTAAAAAATTAATTGTTCGGTCTTTAGCTGATGTCATTACATCCCCATCGATTCGAGCATTCAATTTATAACCTTCTTCAATGGCCAATCCGTCACTCAATCCAGATTTAATTAGGTTATTGATCAAACTATTTATATCTGAAGCAGCAATTGAAATGGGAACGTTAATTATTGATAGAGGTATCACCGGCATAGTTAAATTTGATGCTTCTTCATTTTTTTGTACGATTTTTCTATTACAAGAAATTGATAAGCAAAGACTTAAAGTAAGAAAGAGACAAATTCTAAACAAAGGGAATTTTTTGAAAATCATTAATCAAAGATTCAAATTTCTAATTGAGCTGGACTATATTCAATGGACTTTAAAACTTTACCATCTTCCAGTCTATAGACTAGATATTTATCTCCTTTTTGTTTAATCTCAGATACTGTGTTTTTTTCAATTAAATATTTTTGTTGAGTTCGTTCTGCCTCTTCTAATGATGAGCAAGCCTTGCTCATATTAGAACGCTGTACTTCATCAAAAAGTTCTTTAAATTTATCCGCTAATCCAAATTCCAATATTGCACCTGACAGCACATATTGTAAGTCACAAAGGGCATCTGCAGCTTCCTTTAAATCTTTCAATTCAATTGCTTCTTTAAATTCGTTTAATTCCTCCTGCAGCAAAGAAATTCTTAGATTACATCTTTCTATTGAAGGAATCTGTGGATTTTCAATCACTGGCATATTAAACAATCGGTGAAAATCTGCAACATTATTCAATGCATTGGGCTCGGCAAAAAATTTATTATTCATCTTCATTTGGCTTAAGTTTATCTTCCATTTTGAAAAAACTAAAATGTGTCTGACCATAAGAACGCATCTGCCAAAAATAAGGGTAGGCCTGAAAGTCAAACTTTGGATTATGTTCTAATACTAAGATTCCCTCAATGTCAAGTATTCCGTGTTCAAAAATACGATCTGGAATTTCTTCTAATTTATTCAATTCATAAGGAGGGCCTGCAAAAATATAGGTATACGTTTCCTGACAATTATTCAAATAGATAAGGAAATCCGAATGCACTATTTTTAAACTGTCTTCAATCTTCCATTCTATTACCTTTTGTTGAACAAATTGGACAGCGGGCTTAAATTTATCTACGTAAGTTGCATTTTTACATCCTCGGGAAATCATTTCGTAACAATGCGCTCCTGTACCACCAAATAAGTCTAGCATTTTTGTTTCTTCAAAATCTATTAGATTGGATAAAATATTAAATAATGCTGTTCTTGAAAAGTCGGTTGTTGGTCGAGTTGGCCAATTATCTGCTGTAGGATAAAAAGTTCTTCCTTTAAGTATTCCTCCACTAACTCGCATTTACTTAGTTTGCTAGAATTAACGGATTGTAATCTTCCAAAATTATATTTCTAAAGTAATTTTGAAAGATTGAGTAAGCATTTTGTTTCTTTTCTACTTCACCAAGAAATATGAGTTGATCTGATTCTTCATTCATTTGAAAATCCTTATAAATTCTGTTTATAACATAAAGAAGTTCTTCAACGAATTGGTAGATAAATATTTGATGAAAAATAAGTGAATTAAATTTCTTTGTAAAAACCACTGCATGATCATGAAGAAAAATGATCCAGCTACAATTTAAAGTATTCTGTTGAGAAGATTTTAGTATCTGAGGTATCAAACTATAAATGTGATCTCCGGAAGTAAATCTCATCAATTCTTTCCTTGAGCTTACATAGCTAATCTTGGCTAGATTTACATCTATTTCTACTAATTCTTCGTTGGGATAAACTGGTAAAAATTCATTAATGGAATGTGCTGAATTTAATTTTGGTTCAACATGATATTTCTTGCTGATGCTCAAATAATTTTTTGGAAGAAGGGATTGACTGTATTCATAAAATGAGATTGGTTCCAGAATCAACGGGTGGTTAGTTTGAGCAACAAAAGCTTGATTTTTGGTTAAAATTCCAATCATGTCTGAATTTTACGAGCCTTCTGGCTAATTTTACGCAAATTAAGCTAAATTCTTTCAATTCATGTCTATTAAAATTCTAGCTGTTGAAACCTCCTGTGATGACAGTTCAATGGCTGTTTTGGAAGATGGAAAGATTTTAGCCAATGTAATTTATACACAAAAAATTCACGAAAAATATGGCGGGGTAGTTCCTGAATGGGCTTCGCGCAAACATTTGGAGGCGATGATTCCACTCCTTGAAGAGACCTTTGAGAAAGCTCAATGTGAATTAAAAGATATGGATGCCATTGCTGTAACTCAAGGTCCAGGGCTTTTAGGTTCATTAATGGTTGGAATTGGCTTTGTAAAAGGTCTGAGTCTTGGTACTAAACTGCCCATGATTGCAGTAAATCATCTTGAAGCTCATGTTTTATCCTTAATGATAGATGATCCCAAACCTTCATTTCCATTCATTTGCCTTACTGTTTCAGGGGGACACACACAAATCCTTCTGGTTAGGGATTATAATGATATGGAATTAATTGGCAGTACAACAGATGATGCTGCAGGTGAAGCGTTTGATAAAACCGGTAAATTATTAGGTCTTCCCTATCCGGCAGGTCCCTATATCGACAAATTAGCCAAAGATGCTGATCCAAAGTTCAAGTTTCCAATCAGCAATTTGCCGGGCTATCAATTTAGTTTTTCGGGAATTAAAACTTCCGTAATGTATTTTTTAAAGAAGAACCTCCATGAGGATCCTGAATTTATTAATAAAAATCTTCCCGAACTTTGTGCCTCTATACAATTTAGTATTGTTGAAATGCTGTGTCTTAAATTAATTGCTGTTGCTAAGGATTATAAAATAAATAATATTGGAGTTGCCGGCGGGGTTTCTGCTAATTCCGGCTTAAGAAATAGACTTCACGGTCTTGCAAAAACCCATGGATGGAATTTGTATTTTCCACAATTGCAATATTGCACGGACAACGCTGCAATGATTTCTACGGTTGCCTATTATAAATATCAACGCAAAGATTTTGCTCAAATTGATTTTGAAGCTTTGGCGAGATATCCCATAACAATGAAAATATAAAACTTTGTCGAAAATGTTTAAAAAAGAAATAATCGCTGCATTTTTGTTCGGAATTGTAATTACTGCATTTGCAAATCATTTAATTACAAGTAAAGAAAAAGTATTCAAAATGAAAAGAGTAATTGGTGTAGGAGGGATTTTTTTTAAATGCAAGGACCCAGATTTAATTAAAACCTGGTATAAGAATCATCTTGGATTGGACACGGATCAATATGGAACTACCTTCGAAACCAGACAATCTGATCATCCAGATAAAAAATCCTTTACACAATGGAGTCCATTTAAAGATAGTACGAGATATTTCGAGCCATCAACCAAGGAATTTATGTTTAATTATCGAGTTGAAAATCTGACTTGGTTGTTAGAGGAATTAAAAAAAGAAGGTGTTACGATTCTAGATTCTATGGAGACCTTTGAATATGGAAGATTTGCACATATTCTGGATCCAGAAGGAAATAAAATAGAACTTTGGGAAGCTTACGATGAAGAATATGAAAAAATTGTAGGAGGACTTACAAAATAATTGAATCAACTCTTGATCTACTGAAATTCTATTAGGGTAGTTCCCTGACCGCCTTCTTCTTCAGGATGTCTGAAGTCTTTTACAAATCTTAGCCCACGCAAAGTTTTTATTAAATTTCTTTTGAGGACTCCACTTCCAATGCCATGTAATACATACACTTGATTTACATTCGCCAAAAGTGCTTTGTCAATGTACGCGTCAAATTTTTCTTGTGCTTCCTGTAACCGCATACCTCTAATATCCAATACAGTATTAAATGTACCAGCGCCATTCCGATCGATATTTGATTGTATGGATCGCTGTGATTTAATTTCAACTGCGGAATTCAATTTTAAGAGTTCTTCTGCTTTCATGTTAAAGGTCATGTTCTCTGTCTCTACATGTATTCTTCCCTTTTCAATTTTTAAAACTCTGCCAATCATTCCACTAAAAATCAATTTTACGGCATCTCCTTCTTGCAGTGGTGTTGGGCTTGTCTTCTCACTCAATTTATGCAAGGCGTGATTCATCTCAACAAACTCATCTGCTGATTGATCCAATTCTATTTTTTGTGTTTCTAATTTTTTCTGAAGATCCTCCAAATTTTTTTGTGCGCGTACTTCTTTTACATATTTATCGAGTTCTTTTTGTTTGTTTGATTTCAGTTGAAGATCAAATTGTTTTTGTTCAAGCCTTAATTTGAGTTTTTTAAATTCAAATTGCTTATTAATCTGATTATAGGACTGAATTAATCGATCCAACTCCAATTGCTTGTTTTTAAATACCTCCGCTTCAGTTTTTAACTGGTTAATTTCCTTATCCAAAGAAGTCAATAAATTCTCAAAACTCACTGCTTGGTCACCTACCTTTTTCTTCGCATAATCTAAAATATTCTTGGGTATTTTTACTTTCTGAGCAATTTCAAGTGCATAGGAACTTCCTGGACGACCAACAGCTAAGCGATATGTTGGCAGTAGATTTTTTTCATCAAAAATCATTGCTCCATTTACTAATCCATCTCTTTTGTGTGCATAAACTTTTAGGTTCGAGTAATGAGTATTAATTACACCGAACACCTTTTTTGAATTCAATACACTTAAAAGTGCTTCAGCAATTGCACCACCAATCTGAGGCTCTGTTCCATTTCCGAATTCATCAATTAATACCAGAGTTCTTGAATCTGCTATTTGCTCAAAGTCTCTCATATTACTCAACTTAGCACTGTAGGTACTCAATTCATTTTCTATGGATTGATGGTCACCAATTTCCGTACATATTTTATCAAAAATCCGAAATATTGAAGTTTTGTCTACCGGAACAAACAAACCTGCTTGAACCATTAGTTGAATTAAACCAACTGTCTTAAGAAGTATTGATTTACCACCGGCATTGGGTCCGGAAATTAATAAAATTCTATTCTTCTCATTTAGAAAAAAAGTACAGGGAACAATTTCCTTTTTTTGTTCCTTCATTTTTAAATAAAAGAGAGGATGACGAGCCTCTTTTAAATTCATTAATTGCCCCTCTTCTAATTTTGGTCTTATCGCCAACATACTTTGAGCTAAGTTAGATTTAGCTAGAAGAACATCCCAAGCAGTTAATCTTTCATATGCAAAGCTTAATTGCTCATGGTATGGTCTCATGAATCGACATAATTCTGCAAGAATTCTTTGAATTTCCTTTCTTTTTGAAGATTCTAAATCAAAGATATCGTTATTGAGTTCTACTGTTTCTTGTGGTTCAACAAAAACAGTTCGTCCACCTTCAGATTCATCCTGAATAATACCATTAACCTGTCTTCTGTGTTCTGACAAAAGTCTCAATACGAACCTTCCATTTCGAATACTTTCTTCTCCCTCTGCAAGCATTCCACTTGCTCTTAACTGAGCTACTATTTTCTTGAAGCTCCTATAAATTTCAGCTTTCTTATTAACTATACTCCTACAAATGGACTGAAGTTCTGATGAAGCATCTTCCTGAATTGTTCTATCCTTGCTAATCACTTTTTTAATCCGCGAATGAATAAATTGAAGATCTTCAATTTTTTGAAGATCAGATTTTAAAAGTTTAACAGAATCTGAAGGCATATTGATTATTGCTTCCTGAATAATTTCAATATTGCTCAACACATCTTTTATACATAAAATATCATCAATGCTTAGTACATAACCATCGATTTTAAGGTTTCTTATTATAGTATTAATATTAGAATAGGCACTTATCTGAATACTACTTTGGTCAATTAAAAATTTGAATTGATCTAATTCCTCAAGTTTTAATTGGATAGTTTCTAGATTTTTGTGTACTGTAGTCTTAAGAATAAGATTCTTTGCATCTTCACCAATTGCATAATCAGCGATTCTTTGCAAAACATTATTAAATTCAAGATCACTTAGGATAGATTGTGGCAACAACAAGGCCATATCACCCTTACTTTCCATTTCCATTACCTGTTAGTTGTTCTTTTAAACCAATTTTTAATTCTTTCAATGAATTAAATTCTTTTCTATAGGTTACTCCTGTTCCCAATCGATGCCTTACTCCATCTACTCCTTCAACACCTTTGTAATACATTCTCATTTTTAAACCCGGCACAGGTGTATTCCATTCAATGATACTTTCCGGATTAAAATAACTTGTTTGATTGAAAGGAGAATTGTTTCCATAGTTACCACCTATACTTACAGCCCATTCATCATTCCAAAGATGATGCTTAATATTAAACACGACTTCAGAAGCATTGGTCTGCTCACTACCTACTACAATTGTATTGGGATTGTAATTCACATTGACATCTACACCTGAAACGATTCCAACTTTATCATATGCTTCAGCCAATAAGTTCGATGCGAAAATAGAAATCTGATTAGATAAAAATTCACTGAATGTATTAATACCTGTATTCTGTACGGTAGAAATATTATCTAATTTAGAACCAGTTCCAATAAATGTTCTAAAAATGATTAATGATGCAACTTGTTGATTAATTTCTTCAGGATTCTGTTCAAGAATTTTAATTTTTGCATCGGCCCAATTTCTAAGACTTCCCGTCAATTCCGGCAAACCTAATTTGAAACTTATATCCGGTTTAAGAAGAGAACCTTGCATGATCATCGATAAGTCAACTTGTGTTCTTTCTTTAGCTCTGTCTTTCTCAACTTGATTGGCTGTAAGATATTCTTCAATCAAATTATAAGGACTGATATTTAATCCTTCATAACTTGCCTCAATATATATGTCTGCATTCAGAGGATCACCAGTCCAGACAATACTGCCTCCTTTCTTCAGTTTGAATGGCTTATTTACAAAATTGAATAAAGTAAACAGATATTGACCGGTATTTATTTCATAATTACCTTTAATAGTAAAGGAATTATCCCTCAGATTCGCCACCTGAATATTACCATGTCCATTCCCTTTCAAAATATCTCCATTTTTCTCATCGAATAGAATTGACATTTCACAATCTTCATTTAACTCTACATCCATTTTTATATTCATACCTTTAATTAGAACTGCGTTCTGGATGCTTGCCGCAACAACATTATCTTTAGATTTGAATTTTACAAATTTTGTATCTTTAGATTCTTGATCATATCGAACAGGAATTACAAACCGACTTCCCCTTTCTGATCTACCATTAAAATCCATATCCATTTTATTGGTTAAACCTTTGAATGTGCATTGAAAACTCATAATCCCATAACCATAATAATAAATATTGTTTTCTTTGGTAGTATTCAATATTAATGCTCTTCTTGAGTTGAGTGCAATATCCATTGTAAAATAAGCAAGATTGTCATGGCTGATTTTTCCATTAACTTGTATAGTATTATTCAATTCATCATTAACGGTTACATTATTAAAATAAATGATATTTTTTTCAAACTTTACTTTTTGTTTATCAAACTTATAGTTTGTATTTAAATAATTTACTTTTGAAGATGAATTAGAGCTTATAAAATCACCATCAATAAAGAGTTTTTTGTTTTCTCTATAGATACGCATAGGTCCTGAAAGTGTTCCACTCGTATTTGAGATACTTGCAATAAAAGATTCCAAAAAATACAACTCAAATCCTCTAACATATCCGCTTAAACTAAAATCATACTTTGGCAAAGTATAGTTTCCTGTCAATGGGAAATTAATGCTTCCTTTTAAATCTATATTCGTTTCCTTGTAACTGTTTTTTATTTCAATATTTAGTGGTTTAGTCGGATCATCAGTATTGAAATTAATTGCAAATCTTCCATAACTCATGTTATTGATACGCAAATTCAGAAGATCAATTTCTCCATTAATTTCCTTAATCTGAAAAATATTGTCAATCATTAATCCAAAATCATAACGCCCAGAAAAATTTAAGGACTGACTTTTTAGAATTGGATTAATAACTGCCAGGTCAAAAGACTTGGCACTCACATTAATTCCTTGATGATTAATATCACTGATTCTTATCTCGCTACTCGAATCATAAAGATAAAAGTTGTCCAAAGAAATATAATTTTTTCCTATTTCAAATAATGCTTCCTTGCCATAAGACAAAGAAAATCCATTAATCAAAATATCTTTCCCTTCAAAATAAAATTTCTTATTTTTTCCGCTTTTAATTGAACCAACATTTATTGAATAAAGATTCTTTGTATCTAAAGTATCCCTAGCCATAAAATTGAAATGCATAATCGAGTTTGAAAAATTTTGAAACAATTTTACATTTCTTAGAATTAACTTTTCATTCATGGAAACTGAATTAATTAGAAATTTGCCATTTAATTGACTAGAATCTCCATCTAGTGTTCCGGAAAAATTATCTAATTTAATATCTTTAAAAATCACTTTTGTGCCATTAATGCTTGAATTTAATACATTTGTGCCACTGTGAATATTAAGATTACCTTTAATAACATCTGATTTAAAAGCCCAATCAAAAAAGTTTGAAATTCGATTTATAGACTTTATTTCAAATTCAGAGTTAATGTCTATTGGATTCAAATCTTCTTTAAAATTCAAGCCAAAATCAGTTAAAATATCAGGGTATTGTTGATTCAGAAAGCTAAGAACTTGATTATAGACCGATTTCAGTTTATAATTTCCACTTGCTTTGAAATCAAGTATTTCTGAATTAATTAGTGTATTTACGTTTTCGTCTGTTCTAGACTGATGAATTTGAATATCGCCCAAACTAACTACTCGATTATTTTCATAATCATAGATTAATCCATTCTTAATAAGTATATTTCCTGTGAGCTTGTCAGGGTCAAGATTTGTAAATTCAGATTCAAGCTTAGCTGAAACGATGTATGATTTATTAAATAATTTCAGTGCTTTTAGATCTGCCTTAGAAATGTCTGCAGAGAAATCAAACTTTGGTGTAGTGCCAATTTCAGAAATTTTACCCTTAAATATCAGATCAAGATTCTTATCTTTAATAATAGCAACACCATCAAATAAATTTTTATTTATTCTTGCATTTAATTTTATGTTCTGATAATTATATTCTTTAAATTCTAAATTATAAATATCTGCTTTGAAATCTGCAGTCATTTGATCTAAATGCAATCCTACACCATTCTGAATATTGGCTTTCATGCTGACTTTACCAAAATTATCTGACTGCACCATGGCTCCAAGATTCACCTTATCCATTTCAACTGTACCTGACCAAGTTGCACTATTGACCCCAGGTCTGAGATTTAGTCGTATGTCTGAAACGATTCTACCCAATTCCGAATTAAACGTGCCATAGGATACAAAGTCCTCCAAGTAACCATCGAATCGTCCTGTATATCTAAATCTTCCTATCTTATTAAAAATCTGTACTTTAGACAAAGTTGGAACTAAGGCCTGAATAAAACCAGAAGAACTTACCAAATACTTAATATTAATATTCAATAATTCCTCTCCTTTCAATGTTAAGTCACGAGTAAATACGTCTCCTTTGAATTCTAGTTTATTTGGAATATCCACTACCAAATCAAATGCCTTCAGATTGTTCAATCTTCCATTAAACTGTCCGGCTAATTCAGCCTGCAATTCCTGATTATTGGCTAAATAAGTATTCTTGCGGAGTGCAGGAAGAAAATATAAAATGTCTTTAACACTTATTCTTGTATCTCTTATAAGTACTTGCGCATAAGCCTGATTCATTAAATTTTTAATATCAGTGTCCTCCCCAAACTTAATAAATATGCTGTCCCCTAGATGAGAATCTTCAGTAAATAATTTAAATTTATTCACTACAAGTTCATTCTTCTCAAATTTAATATTATTAAATTGTATTGAATTTATGTCAAATTCATTATTGATTTTACCATCTGCTTTTAAAGAAGATGATTTAAATTCAGATCCCACTAGGTTGAATTGTTGGAGATTCAAATTAATATCTGAAATCGAAAAGAATTTAGGATTAAATCCTACATTTCTAGCAATTGTAGAATCATTGTTCATACCATTATAAGAAATCATTCCTCCTTCTATTTCTAATTTTTGGCATAAGATTTCAAATGGGTCAACACAAATGCTATCCCTTTGAATATTCTTTTCTAGATTCGCTCTAACAATAGTGTCATTCGAAGTACTTATTTGGGCTGATGGGTTTTCTAAATAAATTTCTTCAATATCAAGAAATTTTGCTTTGAAATTCATCGAATGAACAGAAATTCTTGCTGATTTAGTTGCAAAGTATTGCTTATTATTATTGTTGCGATCAAACTTTGTAAGTTCGAAATCTTTTAGCAACAACTGCTTCAAGTTGAATACAAATTTGCTTTCTTTGGTTTGGCTTTTACTTTCAAATTGTTTCAAGAATTTTTGAAAATTATCCTGAGATTCCGCTTCGTACTTAACTATATTAAGCTTACCTCCATCAATTTCAATATCCTTTAAAGAGAGTTCACTTTTGAATAAACTTAAAAGATTTTTACTAAAACTAATATTTATTCTTTTACCATAAATAAGTGTATCATCATGATGATCATACAACACAAGATCAGTAATATTCAGACCATTGAAAAAATTAAATTCTAAACTACTATATTCTATTTTATTCTCAATTTGATTTTCAAGAAGTGCAATAATTTTTGTTTTGGACCAGTTAAGAAATTGAGAAGTATTAATCAGAATAAAAGCAATAAATAGCAAAAGCAGGATTAGTGCAAATGATTGTCCAAGTCTTTTCAGGATTATGAGAATACGAAACAGTAATCTTTTATCCTTACTAATCTGATTTTGTTCCTTCATTCTTAATATTCAACCAATTTCTTAAACTAAAATTTTACAATTGATAAATTATAACTAAATTTTAGCATGTAAACCTTTAAAAGCCTGAACAATACGAATAATATCTTTCGTTTGTTTAATATCATGTACTCTTAGAATATTTGCACCCTTAATCAAAGCAATAGTTTCAGCTGCAAGGCTACCTTCCAAAGCATTTTCAGCGTTGGATTGGAGTACCTTAGAAATCATCGATTTGCGGGAGATCCCAACAAGAATTGGACACTCCAAGAATTGAAATAGATCTAATTTATTCAATAACTCATAATTCTGGATTAAGTTTTTACTAAACCCAAATCCCGGATCAATAATTAACTGGTGGATATCCTTTTTTAAAAATTCAAATTTTTTTCTGCTAAAATATTTGATTACTTCAGCTACTACATCCTCATACTCCTGATTTTCTTTGGATTGCATTGTTTCTGGTATTCCTCGCATGTGCATTATTATGTAAGGCACATTGAATTCGGAAATAACATCTGACATCAAAGGATCATACTCGGAAGCAGAAATATCATTTATAAAATCTGCTCCTAGTTCTAACATTCTCCTCGCCGTTGAAGCGTGCAAGGTATCAATTGAAATGAGCGTATCAGATGAAATAGCTCTAATTTCTTTAAATGCTGGCTCAAGAATTTTAACTTCATGAATTGGGTCTACAATTTTTGAACCTGGCCTTGAAGAATTGGCCCCAAGATCAATAATATCCACACCTTCATCAATAAATTGCTTAATTCTTAATCTAAGGTTTTCGTTTGATTGAATTATACTACTGGAATAAAAAGAGTTCTGGCTCAAATTAACAATACCCATAACTGCGGGATATTCAAGTCGAATGAGTCTGCCATGGATATTAAATAAACTGCTGTCTATCAAAATATTACAATTCCTATGTTGATATGTTCATTATCTCTGCAAAGATAGGCAAAGCCCTTTATCCTAGTTTGTTAAAGGGGATTTAATACTTTCTAGTACTTGATTGTTACTGACTGAGAAGGTACAGATAGAATTAAAAAAATTCAAATAGGATAATCAGACCTATCTGATTGAAGGAAGACAATTAATAGTTGAACACTAAGTTCTGGCTTTGGCAGCATAAACTGGGAATTTAAAGGATTAAGAAGTTTGATATTGCCTTTTGAATAGAATTTTTTATGAATAATTAAGTATAAATACCAGACTTTGAAAACATTAACATATTTAGAAGATATTTTCATTATTTTTGTAAAAATTTGAAATACAGATACTTAAATATTAATAATATACTTAATGTATTGAACTACAAGGGTTAAGGATAAGCTACAAGGTGCTCAGGGAACTGGTTTTTAAAATAAACTATTACTTTTGTCCCCGCAATAGATTCCATAACATTCAAACAATCAATCATGAATTTTACTCAGGTTGTTAAAAAATCGTTGAACATTATTTCTTTCGTAGCTCTATTGTTCATCAATGGAATCTTGCTACACTTTCTAATTAATAATGAACTTTTTAAGACTCAGTCAGTCTCTATCGAAGAATGTTTATTAGTTAAACCTGACAAACTAGGCTTTGACAATAATCTTTTCTCTTTCAAGGAGAGGAAATTTAAATCAGGTCAGTTATTCCCTGAATTACTTTCTGAACTTGGATTAGATAAAGTAAAAATCTCTAAAGTTATGGCCAACCTAGATGGCTATATCAATATGAGAAGCATCCGCTCAGGATCAGATTATACCCTTGTATCCAGCAATGAATGCCTGCATCCAGATTATATGTTGTATGATTTAGGACCTTCAAAAGTCTTGATTTGTGATCTAAGCGGAATCTCTTGCCCTAAAATTATTAATAAAGAAAGTGAATTCAAAAGAGAGTCTGCTTTTGGCACTATTAAAAGTTCTCTTTGGGATGCACTTCAAGAATCCGGTGTATCGCTGAACATCATCGATCAGATGGAAGATGCTTTAGCAACTAGTGTAGACTTCTTACACGTTCAGGAAGGTTCCTCATTTAAATTGGTATTTGACCGCGAATGGATTGAAGGTGAACCAAGTACGAATGGAACATTACTAGCTGCCTACTTTAATACTGGAAATAATGAGTACCATGCTTTTCGTTTTGAAGTTAAAGGCAAGTTTGATTATTATGATATAAATGGTAGACCTTTAAGACGAAGTTTTCTTCAGGCTCCTGTAAGATTCTCACGAATTAGTTCAGGATTTGCTGCAAATAGGTTTCATCCGGTACTAAAATATTCTAGACCTCATCTTGGTACCGATTATGCTGCACCTATTGGAACACCAATTATGTCAGTTGGAAATGGGGTGGTTATAGCTGCAAGTTATTCTGGTGGAAATGGTCGTTTTGTTAAAATTAGGCATGACAAAACTTATGAAACCCAGTATTTACATATGTCCAGATTTGCTTCAGGTATCAGAAATGGCACTCCAGTAAATCAGGGACAAATAATTGGTTATGTTGGCATGTCAGGTTTGGCTACAGGACCTCATGTATGTTTCAGATTTTGGAAAAATGGTGTTCAAGTTGATCATCGAAGACTAAAATTTCCTTCTGGAGAGGCCTTACCAATTGCACAAATGGCTCCGTTCGTAGCCTATAAAGACGAAATGATGATTAAATTGAATGCTATTCAAAAGGCAACAGCAATGTTACTTCCAGCTAAAACTACTAGTAGATCTTAGCGCGTTCCAAAGTAAAGCTAAATACTGTTCCTTCTCCAATTACACTTCTTACATGAATGGTCTGATTGTGATATTCAATAATATGTTTAACTATTGACAAACCGAGGCCACTTCCTCCTAAATCCCTAGCTCTGCTTTTGTCAATGCGATAGAAACGTTCAAAGACTTTTGAGATTCCTTCCTCAGGAATTCCAATACCATTATCTGCAACCTCAACAAGAATTTTGGAATCTACTTCGTAAACTCTGATTTTGACAAATCCATCCATCCTACCGTATTTAATAGCATTTTGAATCAGATTTGATAAGACAATTCTTATTTGTTCCCTATTTGCTAAAGCGATTACAGGATGATTTTCTTCTGATTTAAATATCAATTTGATTGCGTTTACCTGGGCTTTGGAAGCTAAATCTTCAAAAACAACCAGGCTTAATTCTTTCAAATCAATGGCTTCAAATTCTCCTTCTTGCTTTCCGGATTCTAATCTTGAAATAGTCTCTAAGTCATCTACGATGGTTTGCAAACGGTCTGCATTCGATATTGCTTTTCTTAGAAAGTTCAGATTAACTTCTTCATCATTTATTCCACCTTCAACTAAAGCCTGCAAGTAACCTTGAAGGTTAAATATTGGTGTTTTCAATTCATGAGAAACATTGCCGATATATTCTCTCCGATATTCTTCCAATTTTACAAGGGCAATCTGCTCATCATTTTTCTGTGTGAGCCAATTTTCAACATCCCTTTCAGCCATATCGAAAATTGGTATATCTGTTCTGGTATTTGCTTGCTCTAGACTTTGATTCTTGCCTGAAGTATTGATAAGTTTATAAATTATCTTCAATCTTCTTCCGATGTATCCCAATAAAACAAAACGAATGATTAGAAAACAAAGAAATAAATTGAGTAGAAAAAAAATAAATATAAAATGAAAAGCTAAATTCAAAAATCCATTTAGAATAAGAATGTAGAAAATTCCTGAAAAACCAAAAGATATTGTAAGAGATGTATAAAGACTTAAACGGTCTAGAGTGGAATTTGATGATTTATTAAAATTCGAATTTATAGCCAATACCCTTTATGGTTTTAATATATTTATCTTGAAGTTTTTCTCTAATTTTTCTAATGTGTACATCTATTGTTCTCTCACCAACTAGGACTTCATCGCCCCATATTCTATTGAGTATTTGTTCTCTTCTAAATACTTTGCCGGGCTTTTCTGCGAGCAAATATAACAACTGAAATTCTTTTCTAGGAAAACTAATTTCTACACCTGAAATCACAACTGAAAAATTCTCCGGATTAATAACCAGTTCTCCATAATTTAAGGTACTGCTTGAATTGAGTTTATTCAATTCCAGTCTTCTTCTCAATAATGCATTCATTCTACTGACTAAAACATTCGCTTTTATTGGCTTGGCAATAAAATCGTCTGCTCCAAGGTCAAGGGTGAGAATATGTGTTTCATCACCACTCTTAGCCGTAAGAAAGGCTACCAAAGCATTTGAATTTGCATAAAGTGCTTTATAGGTTTTGTAAAATTCAAGTCCGTCCATTTCGGGCATCATGTAATCCAAAAGAATGATATCAGGATTGAAAGTTTGTAGCACTTTTAATGCCATTAAACCGTTACTCGCGGTTTTTACTTCAAATTTCTGAATCTTTAATTGATAAGAAAGGAACTCAAGTGTATCAAGCTCATCATCTACGATAAGCACTTTTATTGGTAGGTCAGCCATTATTCGCACAAAAATACTTCATAAATAATTGATTATATAAAATACATATATTAAGAAATTATTACTAAATAGTATCTCTTCTTTATATTAGTTTCAGAGAATCCTTTTTGATCTTTTCAAGAATTTTTGAATTTAGTTTTAATTCAATGCTTGTCTGACCAGAGGGAGATTGATTATAATACATTAGAGAATTTTGATAGATCGAATCACTAACGTTAAATTTCTTCAAGATTTCCAATTTAGCTGACCTAAACATACTGTCTTTAACAATTGGTGGCAGCTTTTCATACGCAGCCTCTAAATAGTAAACATCTACCAAAATGTCTGAAATCTGATCTGTAGACAATACCTGTGAATCGGCCTGTTTTCTACAACAAATAATAATCAAAAATAATAAAAAAGGAAATAAAATTTTCATTTTTTTACAAAATTTAACCTTGGATTTCAATCTTAATAAAAAAGAAAGCATGATGTTTTTGAATCAGATATTGCATGGTTAATTTTAAATGAAACTCAGTTTAAATTCAGATTTTAATTAAACAAGTAAAGATCAATCCTTGCAAATTTTGAATCAATTAAAAATAATAATCCTACATAACGTAATTCTTAAAATATAGAATTTCATATTTTATTAGTCCAATATAAACAAAGATAATAGTTTAGATTTAATCCTCATACATAAAAAGAATTAATAATTACAAATACCAATATGTCGCCAATTAATTATGATAAGTCTGATTCAAATGAAAGAATTGTTGAAACTTAGACCTTATTTCCTTATTTTTGCTAAAACAATCTTGTGTGACCAATGGCAGAAAAAATCTATTGCTTATCAAAATGCCTATTTACTAGGTTTCGTATGAGAAATTCTTTTCTACTAGCGGTTCTAATTCTCAGTTCATTTCTAGCTAAATCACAAAATTGCCCAGGCCTTGTAGATGCAGGACCGGATCAATTTACCTGTGATCCAACGATGATGGTTCAGCTAAAAGGAGTGATCAATGGAAATCCAAACAACTATGAATGGTCGCCAATAGCTGGCCTAAGTGATCCTAAAGTTTTGGACCCTATGGTAACAACAAAAGTCCCGGGAAAATACAAATTCAAACTTACAGCTGAAGTGGTTGGTACAACTAATTTTATAGTCAACGGAAATTTTGAGGGTGGTTTTTCTGGTTTTTCAACCGAATATGCCTTCAAAACATTAGGTCAGGGCTTTGGACCAGATAATGTTGCGATTGCAACGAATCCACAAGCTTATAATGGTGGATTTTCGAATTGTGGTGATCATACAAGTGGATCAGGAAACATGTGGTTGGTGGATGGCTCAACTCAATCTGGAAAAAAAGTCTGGTGTCAGACTGTAGCAGTTACACCTGGCAATACCTATCAATTTGAAGTATATACTATGTCTGTTTTTCCAGTTTCTCCGGGAATCCTAGATATCAATGTCAATGGTTCAAGTATTGGCGGTGGACAGGTTGGTGGAATGTGTGACTGGGCTCTTATGATGGCATGCTTTAAAGCAACATCTGGCAGTGCTACGATTTGTATATCTGAAGTAACTGGAGTTGGATATGGCAATGATTTTGCACTGGATGACATTGCATTATATGAGAAATGTATCGACGAAGATGAAGTCGATGTAGAAATCGTAGATCTTAAAGCTAAAATCTCAATTCCTTTCAAACCCAAATGTACTTCTGAAGAATTCGATTTGTATGCTACCGGATCTAGTGGTGGGCCAAACATAACTTATGAATGGTACACAGATCGTGGAACTATAGTAAGTCAAAATGGATTAAATGCAAAAGCCAAAGGATCTGGAACCTATACGGTGAAAGTAGTGTATAAAAACGGAAGCGTTTTGTGTGAAAAAGAAGCAAGCATAGACTACGATGCTCCTGAAAAATTAGAAGGAATCGTGCTTTCAGTTGGCACTGCAAATTGCGCATTAGATACTGTTCATATCGATGTGACCATGACTACCGGAAGCGGAAGTTACACCTATGATTGGTCACCCGTTGCAGACATACTTGAAGGAGATAAAACCGAAAATATTAAAGTTTCTAAAGCGCAAACATATAAAGTTACTATTACTGATGTAACAACTGGTTGCAAATTGCAATTAGATAAAACAATTGCATCAGATACGTTGGCACCAAATTTTAATCTGAATGGTGATACGTTGATCAATTGTATTAAAAATTCTATAAATATTAGTTCTTCATTAACTGATACAAACCTTTATATACTTGAATGGACCTTGCCAAACAACAACAAAATATTTCAACAACAAAACATAAATTCTACTCTAAGTGGTAAATATTCATTAAAAATCCAGAACAAATCAAATAAATGTATAAATCAAAAGTCCTGGAATGCCAACATTGATACTACAAAACCTGACATAACCTTAAGCAATACCTTAAATATTGATTGTATAAATAATTCTATAATTGTACTTGCTACAGAGAAGGATTCGAATCTGATAAATAAATATTTTTGGACACTAACCAATGGCACTTATCTGACTGAAAATAAACTCTTCAATAAGTCCGTATCTAATGGTGGATTTCTAGTATTAAGGACATTGAATCAAATAAATGGTTGCTCTGATTTAGATTCGATTGAAATTAAAGACATCCGGGCTTATCCATCACTTTCAATTTCAAATCCAGACACTTTAAATTGTATTAAGAAATCTATAATTCTTGATGCAAGCTCTTCGTCAAGCAATAGTTTGTCTATTAATTGGACTTCAATAAGTGGGAACATTGTCAGTGGATCTAATTCACTAAATGCAGTAGTAAATAAAAAAGGCATTTATTTTATTAGATTAGTAGATACAACCAACCAATGTGAAATTAATGATACTGTAGAAGTATTCGAAAATATAAATTTACCGACTTCAATTCTGGGTCCGGATCTAGTCTTTAAATGCAATGATACTTTGTTAACTATTGATGGATCTCAATCCAGCAATGGTGCTAATTTTACCTATATCTGGAAGACCAACAACGGAAATATAAAGTCCGGTATTGGAACAAACATTATTCAAATTGACCAACCTGGTAATTATGTTTTACTTGTTACTGACAGAATAAATGGGTGCACCGACAGTACAGATATCAACGTCATTCCTGATGCAAACAAGCCCATAGTTAACATTACTCCAACTACAAAATTAAATTGCCTCATTCAACAGATTCAACTTAATGCTATAGCAAGTTCTCAAACTGGAAATACATTAAACTATAAATGGACAGCAGATAAAAATCAGATTATTCAAAATAATTCCCTATTCAATCCAATTATTACTGAACCCGGAACATATCTTGTTGAAGTTACAGATCAGTCTAATGGTTGCTCCTCTCTGGCACAAATTAAAATTGACATCGACACTACTAAACCAATTGCCAATGCAGGAATTGATTTAATTTGGAATTGCAGCACTACAATGTTAAATTTAGATGGCAATAATTCAGATATAGGAATCCAATATTCTTATATATGGAGTTCTGCAAATGGTCAGTTTCAACCAACCGCTGATTCTAAGATCATAACAGTTTCAAAGCCCGGAACATTTAGATTAAATATTACAAACAACATCAACGGTTGTTCAAATTTTGATGATGTGAACATTCAATATGACACATTGAAACCAATAATTAATATTCTATTACCGGATACACTAAACTGTATTAGAAAAGATATTACAATTAGTAGCATCGGATCGAGTGTGGGCACTAAATACATTTATCAATGGAATTCCTCAAACGGAAGTATACTAAATCCATTAAATTCAAAAGACATTAATGTCGATAAAAAAGGAAATTATGTATTGTTGATCCGTGATACAAGCAATAATTGCACAGCTAGTTTAAGTGTAAATGTTTTTGAAGATTACAGCGCTCCAATAGTAAATATTACTACACCAGGTCTACTCACTTGCAAAATAAAAACAATTGATATTCAATCTACTGTGCAAAACAATATTAATGCAAGTATAGTTTGGACTACCAATTCTGGGAATATAATTTCTGGTTCACAAGGTAATTCCCCAAAGGTCAATCGAGAAGGATGGTATTATATTACTATAAAGAACAGCAATGGATGTCTGATTACAGATTCTGTTTTTGTTGCAGAAATAAAAAACGTTCCTACTGGTTTACAAGTTGACATTCAACAACCAAAATGCCAGGATGATTTTGGGATTCTTCAAAGTCTTAATATTTCTGGTGGTGAAGCTCCTTATATGTACGAATTAGATGGCAATAAAATTATTTCTATTCCTGTAACTAATCTAACTTCAGGAAATCATACTTTGAAAATTACAGATAAGTATGGTTGTGAATTAAGTACTGATTTTACAACAGTTAGTCCGAATCCAATAACAGTTAGTCTACCACCTGATACTAAAATTGATGAAGGAAGCAATTTTAGTTTGCTACTGACAAGTTCTATCCCAACAGATTCGATAGAGCTTATAGATTGGCAACCTTCTGATAAGTTAACTTGTAATAATTGTATTAATCCTAGCACAAGAAATTTAGATGAAGAGACCATTTTTACAGTTACCATTACCAATAAAAATGGATGTTCTGCAACGGCTTCGATAAAAATTCAAATAATAAAAAGGGGTGTTTGGACACCAAATGTTTTCAGTCCCAACGGAGATGGACTAAATGATTATTTCTACCCTGTTGCAGTTCCTGAAAGTTATAAGGAGGTTAAGTTTCTTGATATTTATGACCGATGGGGAGCATTGGTTTTTAGCAATAAAAATTTTCCGCCAAATAGTGAATTGAGCGGTTGGGATGGAAAATTCAAGGATCAGAATTTAAATCCTGGAGTATACGTCTACAATATGGAAATCATTTGGAATAATGGTGAGACTAAAGTTTTGCAAGGAGATTTAACATTAATTAGGTAAGATGTCGCTGAATATTGTTTTTGAAAATGCGGAATTACTCATTCTGAATAAACCATATGGTTTGCAAGTTGAACCAGACAAGAACGGTCATCCGAATCTTTTGGCAATGGCAGAAACGTATTACAAAACTTCAGAGGATAAAAATTTATTTGTCGTAAATCGAATTGATCGTCCCACCAGTGGATTGGTTCTTTTTTCAAAGAAGAAAAAAGCTTATATAGATCTTCAGAAGCAATGGTCTGAGAATAAGGTTACAAAATCTTATTTAGCAATCGTTCAAGGAGTATTAGAACAAACTGAAGCTGAATTGGTACATTTCGTCAGCAAAGATCTATTGAATTATAAAGCCAAAGTATTTGATGTTGAAACTGGAAAAGATTCCAAAGAAGCACGGCTGAGTTATAAAGTCCTACAACAAAATGGCCCATACAGTTTACTGCAAGTAGAATTAATGACTGGAAGATATCATCAGATTAGGGCACAACTTGCTCATATTGGACACCCTATTTGGAATGATGTTTTGTATGGTGCAGAAAAAGTTTCTGAGGAAGTATGCATTGGACTTCATTGTTTTAAAAATGTATTTCTAATTCCAGCTTCAAAGGCAAGAAAAGAATTAATTTCCTTGCCCTTTCAGCATCCTGCATTTAAAGGATTTACTATTATTTAAATAATAATTTTGAAATACGGTTTTAAAAATCCTATTATTAAGATTTAACTATTGAGTTGAATACAAGCCTTGCAAATAATTTGATTTATGGTTAAGCTAAATAAGTTCTCATCTAAAAGAAAAAATATTAATTAAATTAAGCCTCATTTATAATGAGAGAATTTATTTCTTATCTCTAAATTTTTCTTTCTTAACTAGTTTATTAAGCATAATCGCAATTCTTTGAACTTTTGTTTTGTCTGTTTTAGCGGAATAAATCCAATCAATAAATTCCTTTTTCTGTCCGTCTGTATAAGTTAAAAACGTTTTATAAGCTACTGGATGATCCTTAAAACAATCCAATATTTCTACAGGAATTTCAGTTGGTGAATTGTCCAAGTACAAATTTACATGAACCCAATCCCCTTCTTTCTTTCGAATTTTCTTCCTAATTTCTGCCCTTACTGGCAGAAAAAGTTGTCCAGTACCCAATGGCATTAGCTTATAATTTTTTAGTTTAAAATCGTCTATTGTTCCTTTCACTTTTACCCAACCAAAAGGACTATTTTTATCTTTTGCTACTTCAGGTATAATGGCATAGATCCAGCCTCCTTTACCGGGATATTTTTCCAGTATTAATTTTTTATTTACTAATAGTTTTTCTTCACTCACATTGAGATATTACCCCCATCCAATTATAAACTATTTAATTATCCTTCCAAAGGAAAATTGAACATCCAACGAATTCCATATCTATCTAAACAGCAACCCCAAAGTGCACCCCAAAATTGATCTGCCAAAGGAGCAATTTCTGTTGAACCTTCAGCTAATAAATTAAATAGCCTTTCTGTTTCCTCTTTGCTATCCGGTTCTAAACTAATAGTAGTGTTGTTACCTATCACTCTGTGATGCCCCATACTTTCCAATGTATCAGTTCCCATAATTTCTACACCTGCAAGTGTAGGTAAAGCAACATGCATAACTTTATTTTTGTCTTCATCAGAAAGTGCCGGCATTCCTTCTTGAGAAGGCATGTCGCCCATTCTCATAATTGGTGCAGACCACTCAGTTTTAAAAACTGATTTGTAAAAATTAAATGCTTCTTCTGTGGTTCCAGGAAAATTTAAATAGATAGATACTTTTGCCATTTTACTTTATTTAATTGTTATAAATTTTATTTAAGAATAATTTTTTTACTTTAGTTTGACAATGCTGAATTTTTTTTTAAGCGCTTTTTAAGTTTTTTTTCTTATATAAAGCATTTAAATATTTTAACCTTTCAATGTAATTGTAATCCCGAAAGAGTTTTATATTATTTTATTATTAAATATTCTCCATATGTCAATAATTTTACACTAGCAATTATACAACATGCAAAAGAAATAATTTATTATGTAAATTGTTGAAAAAGTTATGCTAAAAGATTGAGCAAGATAAGCATTCGGGTCTAGCTACTAATTTTGATCATTAGAAACCAGTCCTTTATGGTAAATTGTTATTATTGTCGAAATTAAAATTGTGAGCAGAATCAATAAATAAACTAGTATTCCTAATTGAGAATAAAAAAGAGAAAGAATAAAAATAAAAATTGTTGTTATAGAAATAACCGTTAATGATCTATTCTTTGTTATGTTGTCATACTGTTCATGAATAGTTCGCTTTGATATGGATACAATTCCTAGCAGAAATATAGCTAAGGCAATTGCAAAAATGATATTGTTGTTATCTTCAATATGACCAGCTTCATGAAGCAGCTTACTGAATGAAACTCCTATGACCCCCAATGCCATTAGAGTAGGTATATAAATAAGAGGAATAAGATTAGCATTCGTCATCCCCTTTTCTATTTCTCGATCAGCTATCATCGCAAAGAAAAGCCACCAAATTGCAAATACAACAAAGAGGGCTAGACCAAATTTTAGCCAAATAAAAACGTCTAATTCATTAAATTCTGAAACACCGTGAATAACACCTAGAACTACCTCACCAAACATGATTATTGCAAACAGACCAAGACGCTCAGACATACTAGTTGATAAGTTGAATTCCAAACCCCTTTTCTTAAACTGAGGCACTATTAAAAATGGTGGCAAATAATTGATTATCAAAGATAAATAGAAAATAATTCTCAAGTAAGGTTGATGCACATAGAAGGTGGCAAACATTAAAGCAAGGGAGAATAAAAATGAAAATGTAAAATATTTATTAAGCTTTCTATGCTCTTTATCATAAATACCTACACTCCACCATATGTAAGTTATATAAACCTGCATGACCATTATAGCTATTGTAACGTTATGCAACATCTTTTCTGGCGAACTGCTTAAAGTAACCACTACAGCAGCAATAATTATTATTTGCCAAAAGGTCATTAGATAAGTTCTTAATCCTTTCGAACCATGCAATTCATGATACATGCTTCCATTATACCATCCCCAAAAAAGTAATCCAAAGGAATAAATATAATCCAAGAACCCTGAAGCACTGAAATTTAGCGCTAGATTATGAGTAATCTTTGAAATGGCAATCACATAAACTAAATCATAAAATAGTTCAAGCCAACTTATTTTTCGCTCTTCAAAATCAGAAGAAAATTTTTTAGGTGCGCCCCACCAATTCTTATTGTGTATCCTACTCAATGTACAGAATTTATTCTAGAAATTTTTATATAAATGTATTTCCAAGCCGTTCATGTAATAATAATCAGTTAAACTAACTTCCTCCAATATTTAATTTTTTCGATTATTTTCAATATTCCTAAAGAATTCAATGCTTTGTTGTCTACTTGAAATATATCGAATATTAGTCGACTCTGCTTAAAAACTTATTTATTAATGAAATAGTTGCATTTATAATCAAGCTATTCTGTGGCGTAGTCAGTTCTCCAATATAATCACCGTGACCGCCTGGAATTATAGCTAGACTAGAGTTTGAAATTAAACGGTGCATTTCAGCTGCATGTTCAGAAGTAACAACATCCTTGTCACCCAAAATAATAAATGTCGATGCTTTAATTGATTTCAATTGTTCTTCTGAAATATCTGTGAATGATTGCATCCTAGCAACATCCCTCTCATACATCCTGTGTAGTCCATTGGTATCAGGATTTATTTTCAGATATTCCTCTTTGTAAGGTTTTGGCATTTCTTCAAAACTTGGATTAGACATCATTTTCCAAAACCAATCTGGTGCTCCAGTCTTTTTATAAAAAGTTGAAGCCACAATTATTTTATTCGTCATTTCAGGATGACGAATTGCAAATTGAAGTGTAGTATTTGCTCCATTACTGAACCCAAAAATATCCGCCTTTTCAATTTTTAGTTGCTTTAGCAGTTCAGCTATATCATCCGCATCTTGTTGAAAACTTAAAGCTCTATCAATGTCTTTAGTATGCCCGTGTGCTTGCATTTCGACAGCAACAACTTTATGTGTTTTTGCGAATTCGCTTAACACTCTTCCAAAAGTTGTTTGCAATGTAGAACCTCCACCGTGAATCAAAACAAGTGGCTGCCCTGTACCATGAATTTCGTAATACATTTCCAATCCATTCACTTTAGCATAAGCGTTTGAACTAACCATATCTTCACTTTTGTTTGTTGGGTTATTATCCATTGATTGGTTATTCGGATTTTGACAGTTTAAATTTAATAAAATTGAGGAAATTAATAATATTGGTAGTCGTTTCATTATTTTATTTTTAGCGTGGATCAACTCAACTTTATGTCATCAGTATTCCAAATAATTTTTACTTCTTATTATTTACTTTCAAATTTATACATTCCACCTTACTTGTATCTTTATAAAAGATAGGAAATACTTTATTGTCGCCAATTATTTTTACCGACTCCAAGCTTAAATTGTGCGTATCATCAAATACCATTGCAGGTCGATAGTCTGGTTTCTTGATACTTAAACTAATATTTTTAAAAGTTATACCCTTTACATGTCGCACATAGAATCCCCATGCCGGTAATTCACCGAACATTGAAAATTCAGGATAAGAAGTCTCGAGCTCCGGAACATCCTTAATTCGATATAAAGGAAGGTTTGCATAGGCTTTATTGCCTCGACCCGGATAAACAATTTTAATATTTTCAATTTGCACATTTTCTACATAAACACCCGGGTTTCCTGTTATTGAAGATGGGAAAATATTGTGGAAATTTGACAATTCTGGTCCTCTAATATTGTAGTTAATATCTGGCTTCTCAAAGGGAACTGTAACCTTCATATTTCTAATGATAACGTTTCGCAAAGGACCTGCTTTTGGTGCATTGCGCACTCTTCCAATGCGAATAAATATAGCGTTTCCAGTATTCTTTGCAACAATATTTTCAACTAGCACATTTTCAATAAAGCCGCCTTGTGTACATTCTATAGCAATGGCTGATCTATAAGTATCGTAAACTTTAATATTTCTGATTACCACATTTCTTGCTCCGCTCACCAATGAAGTGCCAAATTTTATAGCACAAGAACTTGAACGAATAGTACAATTAGAAATATAAATACTATCGCAAATTTGTGTTAAGCTGAAATCTTCGGACTTAATGCAAATTCCATCATCTGAAGAGTTAATAAAGCAATTAGTAATTTGTACATTTTGGCAATCAACAATATCTATTCCATCATTATTCCAATAGGTATCACTTTCAACACGGATCTTATCTATGACTATATTTTTACATTTTTCATAAGTTTGCACCCAACATGCAGAATTTTTTATTGTTATACCTGTGACACTTATTTTATTACATCGATTAAACTCTATGACCTGAGGTCTCAATTCTGCCCAAGGTCTTCTTTCTGTTAGATAGTAATTGAAACTATCTATTTTTCCAGCATAAAAAAGACTGTCAATACGCAAAGCAAGTTCGCCACCTCTACCATCAATAATCCCTTTTCCGGAGATAAAAATGTTAATTGCTCCATCAGCCATAATTAATGCCTTCCATCTATTTAATTTGATATAATCTGAAATTTCCAAACTACCTAGCAGTACGGCATTTTTTTCTAGACGCAGTCCTACTCCATTTTTCAAAATAATAGATCCTGAAACGTATCTACCTTTTGGGATGACTACTGTACCCCCACCAGCGAGAAATGCCTTATCAATAGCATTTTGGATGACCTTCGTATTTATAGTTATTCCATCAGCTTTTGCACCAAAGGATCTGATGTTGTACTCTAAAGCAAAAGACGAATTATTAAGAATAATAACCAGAAAAAAAACCAAACTGTATTGCTTCATAATACTAAATTACCGTACAAAAATAATTAGAAGGCTTCAATAAATACTAATATTTACGGTTTTAGTTAAATTGAGTTGAAATATTATAGATTACTGATGAATAATTTATTAAAATAAATATTGAATTTAAATAACTTTGTTGGATGAATAGCCTCAAATGAGTTTTAGATTGTTAAAGTATTTGTTTTTTATTCCTTTCATTTTTATTGGATGCTTTTACTCTTTTATGCAATCTAATGTAAAGAATGGCTTTTTCTTTTCCTCATTAGCTGCAACACTTGCTAATTCTCAAAATAAGTATTTCGATAATAATTGCAATCTTGGTGTCAATTGCATTGCATTGATGTCCTCTCGTTTTAAAAATTTGGATCATCTGAAATCCATTGTATCTATTTCATATGATATGGATTATTCTAAGATGGATAGCATTGATTGCCTATATTCTGTTGTTAATTTGAATTATATTAGCAATGATGAGAAGATCAATAGAAGAATGACCTCTGGCATAAGTCAGAATGATATTATAAAACTTCAAAAACCGGATTATCTAGCACGATTAAAATTTGTGCTTTATCATCCAACTATTATGAGACTAAGAAAAGACTTAGAACAGTCTTATATGCTTGCGCGGAGAAGACCGGATCTATATGGACCAATTGATGTGTCCTTTTATGATCTTGCTGAAACTTCATTTCGTCATATTAATACACCAATTCTTGCATTTAGAACTCCCCGAGACAGTTCAGAAAAGGGATTTATAAATACCTTCAACCATGTTACTGCACAAGCCATTATAAGCTCATTTTTTTCTGAAGAACTTGGAGATTTAATTGGTGACTTACACGAGAGAAACAATATGCCTGAAATTACTTCCGGTAGATTTAGTCAAAGTCAGCTTAATGATTCGCTGAATAATCCTGAAGACAATTATATAGATATTATCAACAATGAAATTGGTCAGAAAATTGGTCTTAAATTAAAAAAGAAGTATAATTTAAATGAAAAATCATTGTGCACACCTATACTTTTAGCAGCATTTCTAAACGATATTCAAAGCTATTATATGTGGGCTTTTGAAATGGGTATGGATTATTATCGGCCTACAGATGAATTGGTAGTAAAATTTTCTAAAAAAATGAATAAACTTTTGATAGGTTCCTAAATTCTATTAATAATAACAACTGTATCCCTATCACCTATTTATTATTTTCTGGCTGTCAATCGGAAAATTGTGGAATCTTTATTAGTTATGCTATCACAAATAATTTGATATTTTTTGAGAAGAGTATCCACCTCAGTATTTTTGTTTCCAATTAAATATTCAATCCAGTTTTTTTGAATTATTGCATCATTTAGAATTACTGAGCCAAAATTAATTCTACTAACATCTGCATATTTTAATTTAGTTTTAGAAAAATTTGCATTAGAAAGATAAGTAGCCATTAATTTGGTTGAACTTAAATCTGCTTCATAGAATATTGCGTTATAAAGATAAGTTTGCATAAGTGATGCATTATTTAATTTAGAGTTTTGAAATGTGGAATTCGATAAATCAGCTAGGTCCAATTTTGCCATTTGCAAATTAGCTTCATTTACTTTTGCCCAATTCAGTTTTGCAGCATTAAGATTTGTTCCCACCAAAGATGCATGATTGAGATTAACTCCAATTAAAGTCGCACCACTTAAATTTGCATAGTTCAGGTTTATACCCTGCAAATTTGCATCTTGCAAATTTGAATTAGCTAAGTCAATTCCACTTAAATTCAATCCACTAAAGTCAGCATTCCTTAAGTCTGCTCCATAAAAACTTACATTTTCCTTTACTTTCTTGAAACTATTGGAATCCATTTTTGACTTAATTAATGCAAGCAATAAAAGTCCTCTTTCCGAACTTATTTCTTGAAATTCTTTTCTACCCTCGTCCCATTTTTTATATACCTTAAAGGAAGAACTTAATTCAACAATACGATCCGTCATTTCCACTAGAGTAGTCTTATCTGACTGATTTATTTTTACGGAATCGAGCTTACTGATTAAATTGAGCAATAAAGAAATTCTAATTTTTTGTTCTTCAATATTTGAATTATATTTTAAATCATTAAGTGCAATATTCGCAAGATTCAATCTATCATTTATTTTTTTTGCATAAAAATAATTTATTAAACAAAAAATTAGGGATGACAATATTACAAAAGAAAGCAGTATATTCTTATTGCGTAATCCCTTATAATTCAAACTTGATTCTGAACGATTTGAATTTTCTAATAGTTTAGTTAATTTACTGCTGTCCCATAGCCAAACAATTAAAAGCATGTAAACTATTAATATAAAGCAAGCTAAAAAGCCAATCCAAAATACATAACTGCTTTCAATAAAGGGCATTTTAATATACCCTAAGCACCAGCCCAAAATCAAACTTAAGAATAGCAATGAAATAGTAATCGATCTTCGAATCATCCTAAAAAATTGGTCTCTGACTTTTCAATTTTTTACAGACTAACCAATTACCACAAAGGTAATACTAGAATTTACAATTGAAAGCTCTTCAGAAAAATCTAAAATATGTTTATTTGGCTATTATAAATCCTTATTTTTGCTTCATGATCCTCGAACAACTTCTGCTTTTTTGGTTTTTCTTTTTACCAAATATTTCACCAATTCAATCCAAAATTCAAACAATTCAAAAATCCTCGCCAAACAAGTATTATAAGTCCTCTAAACCCATGGTCCGTTGGTTTTGGTTTGCAACAAAAATTAAAGAATCGGATGTAAAATATCAGCTTGATTGGGCAAAAAAAAACAACTTTGGGGGAGTAGAAATAGCATGGCTCTATCCATTACACCGTTATCAGGAATGGTTTGCCAGAGATTTCAACCGACATTATCCAGTCGATACAAGTGCTCAAAAATGGCTTAGCAAAGATTGGACTGATATTGTTGCTTACACTAAAAAATATGCTAATTCTATTGATCTCTCTTGTGATTTCACTTTTGGAAGCGCCTGGCCAGTTGCAGGACTCAATATTGAAAAGCAATTTGGAACTCAAATTTATGGGGATACTTCATTCAGTCAGTTGTTAACATTCTCTTGGGCCTGGCCACAAAATATGAGAGTAATCAATCACTTGGACCCTAAGGCTTTTGAAATTTTTGCAAAACCTTATCAAGCAGCTATGGGAAAAGTACTTAAAGGATCGAAATCTGCACTATTTACTGATTCCTGGGAAATAAAACTCAATAAAAAAAACAAAATCTGGACACCGGGATTTGACTCTTCTTTCAAAATAAAATTTGGCTACGATATTATTCCGTATATGAATCTGGGTATTGATTCTTTTCCTGATGTACGCTATGATTATATGTTGCATTTAGATGATTATGTAACTAGTGGTTTTTATCTTCCCTATGTTAAAAAATGTGCGGAAATGGGTGCATGGTCAAGGGTACAATGTCTTGGTGCTCCAACCGATGTCATGACAACTTATTCTTTAGTTGATATCCCTGAAACGGAAGCAATGTTGAACAATCCTAATTATTCTAAAATTGTAAGTTCTGCTGCATGCCTTTCATCCAAAAAATTGATATCATCAGAATCCTTTACTTGTCTGTATGGTTTTCCGTCTACCTATCTTCGAAAGGAACAAACCGCAGATCTCAAAATGGTAGCAGATGCATTATTTGCTAATGGTGTAAATCAACACGTATACTGTGGAATGCCTTACAACCCTAAAGGTTCGGATACAATTGATTTTTTTGCTACATGCTATTTTGGTCCAGGAGGGAGCCTAACAGATGAATTGCCAGCCTTTAATTCCTATGTTGAAAAAGTTTCAGCTCTATTGCAAATGGGAAAGTCTTATAGTGATGTAGCAGTTTATATACCGTACGAAGACGCTGTAATGAAAGGTCCATATCCTCCAGAAAGACAACGGGTTTGGGTTTGGGGAGAATATGAAATGCGTTACATTCATACACCTAGTGAAATTGAAGGATATCATCCCTTATGGATTAATCGGCATTTTCTGGAAACCGCTAAAGTTGTAAAAGAGAAATTAATAGTTGGTGATGCAGGTTTTTCTCTCTTATATTTAGATATTAACTATTTGGATATCCGAGCACTTAAGAGGATTTTACAATTGGCTAAAGAGGGTCTTAGGGTTTGTATTAAACAACAACCTCTGCAGCCTGGTAAATCCAAATCGGAAGAATATTCCAAAATGCTAAATCAATTGCTTGCATTGGATAATGTTTCTAGAAATTTTAATAAAATTATTGATCATCCTCCATTGATTCAAGGCGATAGTTTGCCGGATTATTGTTGCAGGACTACTAAGGATGGGACGAAATATCTGTTCTTAGCACAATGGGTTTCTAAGAATTTACAATATCCTGTATATTCCGGACAGTCGATTTCATCAGAATCTAAAACAATGGAATTTATTTTAAATACTAATGGAAAAAGTCAAAAAATTAAAGTAGAATTTAAACCTTATCAATCTGTTGTATTAAAAATTTCTCCAAAAGGAAAAATAGATTTTGTAGATATTTCTTTTTTTCCAAAAACACCCATTGTGCGTCCCAGAGAGATTCAAAAAATGTATTTTTAAATTAAGGATGAGCGCTTTAGTTGACAACAAATGAGTTAATATCAGAATATTATAGTCTAGAAAATAACAAATTTAAAAATTTGATTGTCGGCTCTTAAAAAATATATTCCCGCTTGAAATCGATCTAATATAATTCGAGTGCTAAATTCAGAAACGATCATTCGATCACCCATTGAATTAAAAATTTCTATTTGTGCAGGTTGTTTACTTGCTTCGTATCCGTACAACTAAGTACCACTTGACATCAATAGTGAGGTGATTTAGCTTT
>JBDTWI010000033.1:0-43274 GCA_040006775.1 Saprospiraceae bacterium | reverse complement strand
GTTGCCTCATAATTGGAATAACATGAGGGCATAGGTACTTCATTGGACGGATACCCTCCAATTAATTTCTTCGGATGGAAAAATACTATTTACAAATAAATATGAAGGAGTAAATTCAGTAACAACTTCAATACTTCCAGGCTTGTATTATTACAGGTTTTTGAATGAGCAATATCAGAATATTGGTTCTGGAACACTTCTCATTGAATAGCTTACATAATTATATTTTAAGAAGAAGTATTACTTTTCATGGTTATAAAATGAAAACAAAACAACTCATTAGGACCAACGGACTCAAAGCACATTAACGATCCTCAAAATTTAGTCTTCAATCAGTTGGATCATCCAGTTGTTTATATCTATATTCGTCCACATCAAACCCAGATTGTTCACTTTCCTTTTACTGCTTTCGTTAAGATTTCCAACATTGCTGAGCTCCTGTATGACCTGCATCGCCTGATCGCGGCATTCCTTGCTTGGAGGTATACTTCTCAGCAAAGTTGTAGCTTGATTCAGTGCCTGCGAAGAGCCGTTGGCAATGAGTACCTTGGCGTCATACAATTTCTTTTCACATTGCTCTGCACCGTACTCACGCAGCACTTCCTGCTTCAAACCGCTCAACTCAGAATTGCATATGGCATTCTGTTCAAGTCTTACAATTTTCCTTAGTAATTCTTCATATTGGTGGTCTATCCTCATTTGCTTCAACTTAGCTGTAATAGCAAGACAATCTGTTTTGTCTTTATAAAAATCATTAAATGCCTTCTTGAACATCATGACGTCTGCATTTTTGCTGGAGAACTTATTAAGAATTGCATCGCCGATGCTGTGAGCATTTTCAGTCACTATCTCGTACTGAAAAGATATGCTCGTGTCTTTTCCAGTCACTGTATTGACCATTCGTACAAGCATAGTTGATTTACTGATACTTCGGGTATCGATGCCTTCAATCATACCTCCGTTTGTGCTTCTGCAGGTGATACTGATTTTCGAAATGGCATTCCTGTTATACTCGGCATTCAATTCCTTGTTTAATAACAATTTAAACTTATCTATGGTTTCGATGCCCATTTTTCCATCAGAAGAGACGAGATTATAAAGTGTCTTTTGTGCAAGCAATGGGCCGAGTGAATAAAACAAAATCCCTGCAAGAAGGCCAAAATATCTGAAAAAAAACTTGTTCATACCGTTCTTAATTTAATGTTGCAATTCCTAATGATCATGATTGTTCTATATGAAAAGATAGCTGATTTTTATTCCTTGTCTTTTCCTTCAGACAAGGTATAAACAACATTATTGCCTTGAACGGTCTGCTTTGTACTCAGGTTAATTGAGCGCAGGTATTTCCGCAAATCAGAGGTGAAGTCCCGTAACCGGTAATTCGTACCGCTGGGTGTGTGAATGGGAATTTTGACAATATCAAAAATCATCTTATTCCGTGTTACTCCCTGAAGGTGATAATTTCCTTTGAAAGCATTCGATTTCATCCAGTCTTCAATCGCTTCCGACAGCAAGTCACCGGAATCATTGATTTCCTTTTCCAGGCTCAATGCACTGGTGGATTCAACGCCCAGAGTTACCACAATGCTCCTTCCTTCATTCAGCACATTGGTAAACTTTTCCTGTAATGTGTTCAACAGATTATCAATCTCTGCCTCTACGGCCTTCTCAATTAATTTATCAAAGTTTTCACTGTAGACCAACGGGGAGTTACCAACTTTATTCGCCAGGGACTCTCCTGAAAAGGCATCATATGCGTTCAGAATTACCGTTGCACTATTGCCTGTTGAAGAGTATTTTTTATTAGCCTCCACCACTACGTATATATCCGCACCAGACAAACTAACGACCTGATCCATCGTTTCATTGGCTTGTTCCTCTTGCAAGGCTGCATTATTGTTGGTTTGTTTTAATTTTCCGATCAGATCAATGGTATTTACCCCTCTTTTGTCAAAGGCTTCCTTTACTTTGGTGATCGCGATTCTGTTGACATCTGACTTCTCGTAGGCAGCCCTTAACTTTTCAACTTCTTTTGCAAAGGGAACAACCATAATGGTTGGCTGGACTATAGGGTGACTGTTGACTTGCGCAGTCAGCGCACCAATACATAAAAGAAACACATTAACTATTTCTAAAAAATTCCTCATAAACTCAGTTTAATTTATTTCTACAGTCCGAATTTCCGGATAACTTTCTTTTCTTCCAGGTACTTCCTTAAAGCTTGCAAGTCCACACTGACAACCTGCGTTGCGTAATAGATTTTCTTGGATTTATTCAATTCAACACACTCGCTGTATATAATAAACTGAATATAATCATTTTCCAAAAGCTCTGCCAGTCGTGAATCAAGTTCCGAAACACCCTCCAACATTGGATTAGTCTGATTGGAATTGGAGATCCCTCTGAACAGAATATTCTCTAGTGCATTTCTTTCACAATTGTACCCGACCCTCTTTTTCTCTTTTGAAAAATGCTTGGAACTTACGGTGATGACCTGTCCTTCTGACCGAATAAATTCAACCATTCCGTTGCGCTGAAATCTCTCCGTCTGGGCGTCAACAACAAGCATTGATTGAAAGAAGAATACAAGAATAAAAATTTCGAAATTTCTCATGTTTTAATTTTTATACTGGACAAAAACAGGCTCCTTGCGGGAATAGGCCTGATAGACCGCAGCCTCTCCGTCTTTGACATTTAGTTCAGCCAGATTCGAAGAAAATATTTTTCCAATCTTGCCGTTCCCAATAATAATTTTACGTTTCATCTTCTCTCCATCCACATCAACTGATTCCTCTTTATAAATTTCGAATTTTGTAACTCTTTCAAATCCTGCGGGATTGTACATCAGTACAGTATTAATTTTTTCTTTTTTCTGTTCAAGAACATCAGTTACTCTTATACTGAAATTATCCGGATCGAACGAGGACAGAATCAAGGACAGATCATCTACATTAAACCCTGCAGTCGTTGAAAAATCAATTAACTTTTTCTGGATTTTTGAGTTAGAAATGATTCTGTTTGTCTGAACATCCGTCGCGATGACGTCATTTCCTTCGAATGTGATCAGAAGCCTATATCCCGACTGTCTACCTTGGAGATCATCAATGGAATAATCGATGAATCTTTCATCCTTTAGTAAGGAGGAAAAATATTTCAATTCAGGAGCGTTTCTTTCAATCAGATTGAGACTTGGATTATTGATAATCAACTGCTGTGCTTCATTTTCACAGAAAAGGCAATCCTTCCGTATGGATAGGTTAATTGTCTTCTGACCCGCTGGCATATTAAGTCTGTTGAGTGCTCTCTTATCATATCGCGGGACGGCCTTAATGATATCTCCGGCTTTGAAACTTTTTGCCAGATCACGCCCGTTGAAAGCAGGTGTCGTAGCAATACTGCTGGACTCCTCAACTGACTTTATTTCAATGTTATCCAAGTGTTCATAGTAGGTCTGTGATCCAACATTACGTTTTGCGTAGCAAGAATAGTCTCTGCCTGGAATAATTCCTTGCTTTGATCCTGCTTTGATTTTTACCTCTTTAACAGATTTATCCTGAAAGCCAGGTTCTGATATGACTTCAACAGCCTCTTGATCGGCACAGATGATGTCGACGTTATAATATTTGATTGTACTGATTGCGTAGGACATACGCCGAAGATTGAGAGCTATTATCTGGTTTGCATAATCCTTATAGAGCGCGTTCATTGATTTATCATAGGATTTATTATCCCGTCCCTTGATAACATCAGGGTCTCCGTTGAAATATTTACCATACGGAATAAAGATTTTCTCTTCCGGGAAACTTACTAAATCATGTTTCGATGAAAAATTAAGAATCGAAGTAGCAATTTCAACTCCTTTGATTTCAAGTGTAAAAACGGGGCTAGTTGCCAAATACGCTTCAATAATTCTGTTGGCCGTATCTCTTCTTAGAATAAGTGGATACCGATCCATAAAAGTTGAGAGCGGCTTGATAAATACAGCTTCGCTTGATGGTGTTTCCCGGGATGCAAAAGACGGCTCCAGCTTTATCGCATGGGTCCTGCTGTTCCAAAGATATAACGTAAATGGCCTTGATGATTTACTGTTCGTTACGGAATGTATGAAAGAAGCGTAAATAGAATCTGAATAAAGGTTGTGAACATTTATAGTATCCAAGAGGATAGCTTCTCCAGCCTTTTGTAACCATGCCTCGCGGTAACAAAACAGAAAAAGAAGACTAAGAATTATTTTTCTCATTTATATTCATTGATAATTGTACAATACAGTTTTTTCCCCTTGCTGAGGGCATCCGCGATGATCTTATCACCACTTTCAATTTTAACATTTGAGAAATTTTCATCCACAACCTCATTCACTTTTCCAGTACCCAGAATATTTTTTCTTTTCAGGACTTCACCATCGATATTTTCTTCAACCAATTCAAATATTTCAACCTGATCTTCCTCCTTCACTTTGGATTTGCGGCCCATCACCACAGTCAAATGTTTCAACCTTGAGCCCGCGGGTTCATTGCCTTTTAGTACAGTAAACTTAATACCAAAGCATTCATATACTAATTCGTGCAACATGAGTCGAACCTGATTATTGATATTCTTTATTCCAAGAATATTGGATTCCAATTTTTGCTCCTTCGAACATTTGACATTTCCTCCTGCAATATCATAGATCCTAATAACAAGATTCTTCTTTTTTTCATAATAGAGACTCTTGACAAGGTAATCCACACCCTCGTCTTTGCCCTGATCAACAATATAGCCATCAATGAATTCCTCAGACTTTTGCAATTCCTTCTCCATATTGATCAGGCTCAGATTTTTTTTGTCAATGGCAACAAAATTTTTAAAGTTTGAAAAATATTCAATGCACGCATTAGGTACTTGATATAATACCGCTGCAGAGTTGTAATCATCCATTCCCGATGAAATGAAAAATTTTGATGAATCCTTAATAATGTCAATACCCACAATGGCTATTCGGCTTTGAGTTTGGGTTTGAGCATCAAGCCTGTCTTGGAATACACCAGGTAAGATAAATGCAACAAATAAAAAAAATAGTATGATTTTGGACTTATTCTCCATCAGTCAAAAGAAAAATGAACACTTTACCACAAATGTAATTAAAATGACACTATCAACATTCTGGAATACAGAGAAAATTTGGCAAGGGAAGAGAACTGGTTACCAAGAGTTGCGAGTAAGTGGCAAATTATTATATGTTTCAGATATTCGAAATTCCAAGTATTTCGGGGATGAACTAATAATCCATCAGATCACTCAGAATTCGAGTATAAATCATTCATAGTTCATCCCTAATATTTCATAGCTAATCCCAGAATCCTAACGATTTAGAGAATAAATAGTTCTTCATTCATAGTTTATAGTTCATCATTCCTAAACAACCACTTTGTACTTCGCTATCCAACAATAAGTTATAAATTTTATTTGTTCGCGATCGATAAATTATTCCAAGGAATTCGGTAAATAAAAGCTTTTGGTGATTTGATCCTATTGCAGGAAATAATCAGGATAGATTTTGAGAATTACATATTCTAGACTTATTGAATTGCAGTTTCAAACTGCAACGATCAGCCGATCAGGTCAATATGATGATCGAAATCATCAGTTTTATACAAAAAATATTGGATTTAGCAATATTTTCAATTTGTATATTAAAACAAATTTTATTAATTTAGTTACCTTTTCTAAAAATGAAACATAAATTAGTAAAAGAAAACTAGTATTATTGCTATTAAAGCAAGTCGAAACAAAAATGGGTCGGATACTGGAAACGTTCATGGATAAAAAGTGTAGTCGCTTTTGCATGCCTTATACTGATCAGGAAACGTTCTTCAGTGCTTTAAAAAAAGAAGAGCCGAGTGCAATAAAATGTTTGACTTTTAAAATTTCTACTAAGATCTTTCAAATTGGAATTGGTCAAGGACTAAATGAAGAAGACATTGAAGAATTAATTTGCGATTCAATTACTACCTTTCTTCAGAAGATTAAAGATGAAAAGTATATTTTTAAAGGTTTTGATCCAGCTACTTTTGTAATTGAAATTGCTAAGAATAAATCAAACAATTTAAGAAGAAAATCTATCAGACATCAAACAACAAGTATCCAAGAAGCAGAAAACAACATCACATACGAAGATTATAGTAGTCATGACGCAATTGAAATATTAGAAAAAATATTGAATAAATTAGATAGCAGTTGTCAAAATTTGATTCGACTAAAATACTTAGAGGAATATAAAGATAATTTTATAATAGAAAATAAATTGACACAATATACAACGATAGATTCATTAAAAAATAATCGCGCCAAGTGTTTTAAAAAATTAATTGAACTTAATGCTATTGTGAATTTATAAGAAATTAAAATGAAATGAATTCCAATTTAGAAAAAATAGAAAAATACCTTGATGGAGATCTTTTTGGGTCAGAATTGGCTGAGTTTGAAGAGGCATTACAAAAAGATCATTCCTTATCAGAAGCTGTTGCACAGCATCTGGAAATGAAGGCTAGACTAGAAGCATTGAGATTGCGTAAAAAGGTTAATGCAATTCTTGATGAAGAATCCAATAAGAAGTTTGTACTTATTAATTATCGCCGTGTATTAAGCATTGCAGCGTCAATTCTAGTACTCGTCATTGCAACTTGGGTTTTTTATCCGACAAAAGAAAAACCTTTATTGACTGTTGATCAAAATACAATTGATTCTTTAGGTCAGTCGCGAAAGGATAGTACTAAAAGTGGAATTGCTGTCATTCAACCCGATAGTACGTATAAAATTGACTCTAATACAGTTAAAAAAATAAGTGGATTCACCCCGCTATTTGCCTTAGTAAGTTCATTAATAATATTACCAAATGAATTAACCTTAAGAAGTAATGATGAGACAAATGATACTCCTCAAAAAAATGAACTTGATCTTGCGATAATTGCACATTCCAAAAAAGAATATCAATCCGCAATAGGTCAGTTGAATAAATTAGAAAATATTAATACTGTCGATGAGGCAGTTTTTTTGCGAGGAAGTTCCTACTTTATGACTCAACAGTTTGCACTGTCATTGAAAGATTTTAAACATTTATCTAAAAGTCTTCAATACAAACAAGAGGCTTTATGGAATGAATTATTAGCTCAGATCATGTTACAGAACAAAATGGAAGTTGATAATACTTTAAACCTTATGATTGAAGATTTAGATTATCCCTATCGCGATAAAGCATTAAAAATAAAAAGAAAGCTTAAAGGGATTGGATTTCCTAATGGCTAAATTTGTATAAGCTAAGAACAATAAGTCAATTAATTTTTCTCAAATTTTATTCTTGACATATCCCCTACTGGAATAAATCCTGCCCAGAAGAAAGGATGCGAACCCTGGCCTGGATTATTCATTAAATAAGTTCTCTTTGAGATTGTTAAAGCTTTAGATTTTGAATTTCCTGCTTTTAATTCTTTATAGAAATTATCCATTATTTCCATTGTTGATTTATCGTTCACTTTCCATAGAGAAGCAATTATACTTTTAGCTCCAGCATAGGCGAATGCTCTTGCCATACTAATTATACCTTCTCCTCGCTGTTGCTCACCTATTGCAGTCTCACAAGCGGACAAAACCACGAGATCCGCACGTAAAGAAAAATTATATAATTCTGCTACAGTCAACAATCTATTATCCAAATCCTTTTCAATACCTGCAAATGCTAAAAAGGAAAATTCACCGGAAACCTGATTGGCATACCCGTGTGTAGCTAAATGTAAAATTTTGTATTGAGATGCCAGATCTTGAAACTTTTTCTTTGTAGCGTTTTTACCTAATAAAACTACTGATGGACTTCCAAACCATTTACCAACCCGCATTACTTCTTCACCTGAATACTTCAAAGGGGAAAGATCATAACGCAATTCAAAATCATTTTTAGTTTTTGAATTTAAATTTGATTTGTCTTGCAAATAAAATGGCGCGAATGCCAAAAGATTTTGATTTGAATTTTGTCTGTTTTTTCTTTCCATCATTTGATGGAGCATCGTTGCAGAGTACGAATAACTTATTGTATAGTTATTAATGAGAAAAGGATAGGTCTTGAAGTTTGAAAGTTCTTTTGGAGGAGAAGACAAGAGCACCTCAAAGGGTAAACTCGCAAGATTATAGTCAGGTATCACAATCAGTTCGGAGCCTAAATATGAGGAGATAGGTGCTAAAAGTTTCAAATAAAGCTTGTGTGAAATTTCAGCATAGTCAGCAAGTGAAGAGGCATACAACTCTGATGATTTATTTTTTGAATTGTAATAACTTGAAATGTCATTTCTTAATGACTGAATCCAATCTTTTAATTGAAAATCCAATTTTAGTTGTACAAGATTGATTTTCTCCTTTTGCACAATAAAAACAAATATCGAAGAGTCTCCCGAAAAATATTCTAGCAGTGTTTGATCTTTAGAAAGAAATTGCTGTGTCTGAGTAATTGTAGAAGGAGAAAGATCATATTTCAATCTGCTGTAATCCGGATATTCTTTTTCAAAACGGGAACGGAGGTTTGTTTGTTCCTCATTCAATTCATTCAGTTGAACATTGTATCTAAGTATTGTAGAATCTAGAAGACTCAATTTTTTATTTTCTAAAAGAATTTGCCTTTCCATTTCTACATTTGTAATCGTACTTTGCAGTATAGAATCTTTATACGTCTCACTTTGAGGTATTCCGGCAAATCTCCGAGCTTTAGACTCTACAACGGTGGACCAAAGAAGATATCCATGAAGAGATTCGCTAAGTTGCCACGCTTTTTCTAAATGTTCTTTATTTGATCCTGAAATATTAAACATTTGCAATTCCGCCGCAATGAAATTCTCATAAATGGGAATTGCATCTTCAATCAATTTTTTCTGAGCAGCCAGAAAAGTTTGCATTTTTAATTGATTGTCAATTATGGCTTTAGCAAGTTGGAAATAAGAAATACTTTCAGACAAATAATTCTGATTGCCAGATTTAACATACAAGCTTTTTAAAGCATTCGCTTTGCCATAATATGAATGATATAAATTAGGACAATCTGGTCCTTGCAATTTCAACAGGATATGAATGTCATTATCAAAAGACTTCAATGAAGCATCCAGCTCACCATTACAGGCTTGTGCTCTTGCCATTCTCAAATACATTCCACCAATATCTGGATTATCATTTCCTAAATATTTCTGTAGCAAATCAATTGCACGCTGCTGATATTGAATTGCTTTACCATACTCTCCTAACAAATAATAAAACTGGCCGAGGTTCTCACATGCCCAACCATAAACAGGATCTTTTTCATATCCCATTTGAATTAAAATTTCTCCACTGTTTTCGAAAGAAGTGCTTGCCTTCTCAAAGTCCCGGATTGCAAGATATGCCTCACCCATATTTGAAAAACAATAAGATATTGCAATGGCATTATTACTTGAATCTCGCAATAAATAATCGAGTTGATGTTGATAATAAATCACTGCTTTTTTATTGTCTCTTAGTCCAAAATAACTCAAGCCAATATTTCTAAAATTCACGGCCATTTTAATGGAATCAGTTGGTAAAACAATTTGAAAAATTGTTAAAGCTCTTTCTGAAGTTTTAATTGCCAATTGATAATTGTCATTGGTAACATACAAATTTCCTAAGTCTGTTAAAATCCTTGCATAATTGATATGAGACTCTCCATAAATAATTTTACATACATTTAAAGCTTCCTCAAAATAGATCAATGCATTTTCATATTTCCCAGCTTTACCATACCATTTCCCCAACAAGTGTAGTGAAACAAGAATATCAGGATGATTCTTCGGTAAATATTCATTTTGAATGTCAAGCGCCTTTTCAATCTTACTTATAGCTTCTTTATAATTTCTAAAACCGTATAATATTTCTCCTAAATCTAATAAAGCAATTGCTTCTTTAAGAACACTTTTTGGATAAATTGAATCCCAAATACTTATTGCCTCTTCTAAATAAATTTTTGACAGAGAATCCTTGTCTAATTTCTTATAAAGTCTACCTTTTTGAAATGCAGCTTCTGCAAAATTTAAAGCTTGAATGTCCTTCTTTTTTAAAAAATAGTTATACGCAAGGTCTGCACTTATGATTGAATTTGAATATTCTAAAGAATCAAAGCAAATAATGGATTGATTGAGTATGCTTAAAGCTAAGGAGTCATTTAAGCGTATTGTGTCGGGGAATTTCTGACCGACTAGCTGATATGAAAAGAGCGAAAAAAATAGGAATAGAAAGGTTCTCCATTCAGAATTGTAAACTTTTTTCAAATTAATTGGCTTTTTCGGTTACATAATGAACTTTGGCTGAGATAAATGTACGAAAATGAATTTATTATAACAACTAAATTTCCAATTATGAGCTATTTTACATTTAAGAATTGTTTCCTTAACAGTTGTCTCTTCTTTAATCGGATAAGAATTATTCCGCTAATTTTCTTATTGGCTCTGTCCACCTTGCGAATTTCGTCTCAGACCGATTGTTCTAGAATTTCCTTTACATTAATTAATACCAATTCCTGTTGTTATCAGCTAAATTTTGTTAATTCAACCGAATGCTACGATAAACTTAGATGTCTTATTGATGTAGGGTCATTCGCTAACTTCAGTCCAAATTCGGCTTCAGGATGGTCTGGAATTTTAGTAAGCCCGGTAGAAATACTTTTTACACATAGTAGTGGCCTAATACCTATTGGTTCATTTTCTCCAGGATCCTTTTGTTTATCCCCAGGTCCTAATCCAAACTTAAGCATCTTATGGGATAACACATGTGCACAGGTTGGATGCTTCACTGATTTCCCTTTAAACGCTTGTCCAGTAGTTAGAGATTCATGCTGTCCTAAGGGTTCAATTCAAGGACCGAATTTAGTTATAAATGGAGATTTCGAATTAGGAAATTCTGTCTTCAACCATCCTTGTTTTACTTATTTTCCTTCCGGTTCAACTGCAATAGGTAAATATTCAGTTCTTTCCGCAGGAACTCCAATAGTCAGTGCTAATCCTTCTTGGGCTTGCACTATTGATTACAATCCAGGAACTACTTCCGGTAAAATGTTGATAGTTGATGGCCACAGTACGAATTGTGACATTGCTTGGCAACAGATGGTTAATGTTCAACAAGGAATTACCTATTCCTTCTGTGCTTTTGCAAACAACTTGGTTATTCCAAGTAAAAATTTTGATGATCCTATCGTTGAATTGTGGATAAATAATACTAAAGTTCAAACGCGAACATTATTGGAATCTCCTGATCAATGGGAACCCATTAAGACGCTATGGTCATCGAACTTTACAGGCTTAGTACCCATCGAGATTCGACTTGGATCTCAAAACGATATAGGCAATGACTTTGCGATTGATGACATTAGTTTTCAATCATGCGCTAAATCGGATTCTTGTTCATGCGGTACTTATGACTTTTTATACGCAATTAGTAGAGGTCCACTATTGATAAAACATTGTGGCGACACATTATTGGTACCTTCATCAGGTTCGATATTGCCTATTCGATTTATTTCTTCATTTAATTGTGTTGGGTCAAATTGCACTTCAAGTTGTGTTGATTGGGTTTTGACAGGACCAAATGGTTCTGGATTTACACCCTTATCTATGAATTGTGTTCCTGCAAATCCCGGCTTTATAATTCCTATTACTAATGCAACTTTCGTTTATCCCGGAATATATAGCTTAACGATGACGGGTTATTGCAATGGAAAAAAATGTTCTCCGTGTACAATTTATTTCAATGCGGATGGGCATAATTGCTGTAGTAATTTACAGGATTTCTGCAATAGTGTAATGAACTCAATCCACTTAATAACTGCTCCAGCAATGTGTAAAGCCACTTTAAATATAGGAAATCTTTCCGCCTGCGATTCAGTCGTACAAATTAATTGGGGTGAAGGACCAATAGACAATACACATTATGGTTCTGGATCTATGCCTATGCATTCCTATTCTATGAATGGTACTTATTACATTTCATGGACTATTTTTGAAAAAGATGCCAATGGAAAGATTTGTTTTGATAAAGTTTTTAGAGATAGTATTAAAACAAAATGCTGTGAAGATTTTCAAGATGAAATAATACATAGTGCAGGTCAATGGCAGGTTTTGAATGGCGCAGTTTCTATTGAATTAGATCCTACAACAACACCACCAAACTCGCAGGTTTTACAAGGTAATGATGGCAGTGGCGCATCATGGATGTCAAATATATCTGAATATAGTGGAGACTGGATTCAAAAATATGGAGGAAAGTGTCTATGTTTTGATATTCGTTACAATTCCGGAACCAGCAATCCGGCAACAGGAACAAGTGCAATTACAATATTTCAAAATGGTCCTCTAGGAAATATTAATCCAGGATTAGCAGCAAATAGAGCAACTTTTGTAGTGAACAATCCAATTGGAAATACCTGGCGACGGGTTTGCGTGCCAATAGCTCTTGCGGGATCAATATTACCAGCAAATACAGATGGCAAATGGATTGGTGCTACTTCTACCAATTTCAATAATTTGATTCAAAATGTTTCAGGAATTGCATTCTTTTTAGATTTCGCAGGAGGTAATAATCCTTCGGAACAATTATTTATTGATAATATTTGTATTGAAAATTGTGAATCACTGGATTGTGATTGCAAAGGTCTTGCATGGGGACAAGTCTACAATGCATCACCGAATCCAAGTTCTGTAACTTGTAACAATTCAAATCCCATTGTAATTGGATGCAAGAAATATGGTCCCAATTTCTTTATTCATGGAAACTTATTGTGCAATGCAGTTTCTTGTGGTGATTCGATTGTCAAATGGGAATTAGATAGACCAGGAACTTTATCAAATTTAAATGGTATAGTAAGTAATGTTTATCCTCATTTTGATATTGGAATTCCGTGGACGGCGTTCACTCAAGGTGGCAATTATACACTGACCATTGAAAGAATGTGTGGAACAAAAAAATGTTCCTGTAAGTTTAATATTTTTGTAGAACCATGCCCATGCTCTTGTAATACACTACATACTGATGTTCTGGCAGGATTTAATATTTTTACTGGAATTAATATTTCATGCAAACGAACATTTAAACCTAAACATCTTTGCCCTGATGACAAAGTATCTTGGATGATTATGAAAAATGGCATAAACATAACATTGCCAAATACTACAGGCAACAATAGTATCATGTATACTTTTCCAAGTTCTGGAATTTATTCTATTTGCATGAAAGTTGCAAGACCCAATGGTACTCCTCCAGCAATGGACTCTTGTAGAGATACAGTCTGTCGTAAGATATACATCCATTGTGGTCCAATAGATAATTGGCCAGGATTAAATTGCTCAGAAAACTTAGTAACTAATGGAAATTTCGAAAGTGATACCTTCGGTACAATAGATTTGAAATATGGAATATATGAAAAAGGAATAAAATCGTGGACTATATTTAATAATGCAGGTGACGGACAAGTTATTATAAATGAAGAAGAAGATTCAACAAGAGACGGTGAACTAACTTTTATAGCTAATCAAAATAATTTTGCAGGGATTGTACAGAAGACAATACTGCCTTCCGGAAAGGACTTAAAATACCATATTGGTTTTGAATATTACAATTACACCGAAACCAACATACCTACAACTGTAGTCATAAGATTGCAATCGGATAGCGCTACTAAAGGTGCTAATGATTTGGTACTATGTTGTGATGGACTAGGAGGTAACCTTCAAGCACAAAGAAATTTTTCATGGCAAAGATTTGATACGACTGTAATCGTAAACAATCTTAATCCTGACTTGAAATACCTTGTTCTTTGCTTGCAGAATGAAGACAGTACTCAATATTCTACCGTAACTATTGATAATTTGGAAATATGCACTGAGGACAAAGTAAGAGTAAGTACAAATAATACTCATATTGATCAATACGATTTTATCATATACCCGAACCCTAGCAATAACAAAGTAATCATTCATTGGAATGAAGAACTTTCCGATGTCAATAAGGTAGTTGTTCTTAGTATTACTGGACAAAGATTAATTCAAAAATCAGTTGTTACAGGAGCTCATGAATTACAAATTGATATTGAACATTTGAATGAAGGTCTTTACCTTGTTCAACTTGTAAAAGACGGCCATATTATTGGAACCAAGAAGTTGATAAAAAAGTAGACCTAACTACAAAAGAAGGAAGCATTTTAGTAAAATTCTTCCTTCTTTTTTTAAGTGCTAATCACGTTGAAGTTTAAGTGAAATTTGGCTGAATACCTTCCAAACAACAAATCATATTTATTAATTGTAAATAATTTGAATTATATTTGTCAAATAAACTAATAATCCAGAGATTTTAGCAAATAAAAGCTTTTTGTGATTTGATCCTTTTGTAGGAAATAATCAGAATAGAAATTGAGAATTAGATGCTTCCTACAAAGTCAGCCTAAAGTCAATAGTGCATTTTGAAAAGAAGGCTATTGTGATTTTTTTCATTCGAAAATGATGGTATGTTTCACAATAAAATTCTTAAAAATGATTGCTTTGCTAAATTTGATTAGATCAAGAATCCAAGCTTTACTTTTAGCTTGTTCCTTAATCATAACTCATTATTCTGATGCTCAAACTTTCCAAGGTGTATATGGAACACCACTTGACAATTCTTTTTCAAAAGTAATACAAGATGGTAATGAGTATTATGTACTTGGGCAGGATCAACCAAGTGCCGGAGCTTTATCAAGAGCTACAGTCAGCCGTTTAGCCTCAGATGGAACCTTATTGTGGACTAAAAGTCTAGGAATTTCATCACAATGGAACGATGCCATTCGAGTTAAAAAGGGAGATTTAATGCTTGTGGGCAATACGCTTCAATTGACAGATGCTTTGGGAAAAAGTATTATGGGAAGAATAGACGCCAATGGAAATTTTGCCTGGGTTAGGGAATATGATGAACCCGGAGGTAGAGATTTCTTTCTGCGTATAATAGAGAATCCTAATCCTGAAAATCCTAATTATCCTTATTATGTTATGGGCAGCCAAAAGGAAGTTCTTGGTCTATCTTCAACCTGGGATGATGTAGTTATCTTGAATGTAAATGGAAATGGTAACTACAACTGGAAAAAAATCTATGTTAGTGATTCTGACGATGAATTTTTTAGAAGTGTGGTAGCTCTTGCTAATGGAAATATGATTATTTCCGGAAGCAGACTGAATCGACAAAGCGATCATTCCGGAATTTTCTATGTAACAGATAATACGGGAACAATAATTTCCGGTAAGATTGCGAATTTAATGAACTATCCTGACTTTACACAAGCACTAAATGGCAGTGGCTTTTACACTGCTTCTAATAGTGAGATTGGCAAAGCACCATTTATATCAAAGTTTGGTCAAAGCTATTCACAAATTTGGCAGGTTCAATTGCCTACTTTAGTTTCAATTAGCCAGATCTGGGAGTCTTCACCTGGAGAAATCTATGCAACTGGTATTGGAAACTTTGGATCATTATCACGTACAGTTATACTTAAGTTTCATGATAATTCTCCAAATGCTCCAAATTTAATTTGGACAAAATACCTCAATCTAGGAAACGGTTTTTTAGCTGGCTCATCGAGTTTACTGCCAAATAATAGAATGGCATTTACTGATGGAAGGATGGTCCCGAATTCATTTGGTGGAAGAAATGCATTTATTTCAATAACTGATTTGGATATGAATACTTGTATGACTAGTAATGGAATTGATACTCTAGTGACTACGAATCTAAGTCCAATAAATCAAGTATTATTTCCAATAGTTAATATTGATACTCTTGGTGGCGCAAACATTCCTAATAGTTTTATTACCTGGAATAAAAAGGATCCTTGTCAAACTTGCTGTGCGGATTCAAGTACTTTCGCAACGCTTATCAATCAAGGCTTCAGCATTTCCATTACTAAATGCAAAGTCACGGTTACTGCTCCTCAATTTGATACCTGTTATTTATTTAGTACTCCTCCTTCATTAGATGGTGCTGCAGTCTCACAGGTTATAACAAGTCCAAATGGTTCTTGGACTTTCAATTTTAGTCAAAGTGGTAGTCATCAAATTTGCGTAAATGTATTTGATGAATGCAACAGTAAAAAAATGTGTACTTCATTTAATGTTTTGAATTGCGACACCTGTGTTTGTGGATCATTCGATTTGTTGTACGGGGTTGGAAGAGGTCCACTTGTTCCAGTTAAATGTGGTGAAACATTAAGTGTTCCTTCTTCAATTGCAATTGTACCTATTCGATTCATTTCTTCTTTTCAATGTCTCGGAACAAATTGCAAACAAACTAATGTAGATTATATTCTTACCGGGCCTTCTGGCTTTATACCTTTATCCATGTCTGGAATAATTACTAATCCGGATTTTATTGTTCCAATTACAAATACAAGCTTTACTATAGCTGGATTATATACTCTTACACTCATTGGACATTGTGGTACTAATTCTTGTCCTTGCACAATATACTTTAATGCAGATGGGCCATCATGTTGTAGTTCATATATTGATTTTTGTTTATCAGCAATGAATGCGGTTAATTTAATTGTAGACAACAATAAATGCAAAGTGACTTTAAATATTGGCAATCTTCCAAAATGTGATTCTATAGGTCCTATATTCTGGGGAGATGGAAGCTCAAGTTCTGGACCATTTAGTTCCGGAAATATGCCTATGCACAATTATGCAGGAAATGGAAATTATTACATTACTTGGACAGCAAATGAATATGATTATTCCGTAAATCCTCCAAGACCTTGTTTTGACAAAGTATTCAGAGATTCTATTCATCTTGTTTGCGATACCTGTCAATGCAAATCATTTACAAATCTTTCTTTTATTAATCCGAATTGGCCCGGAGCATTTTTTCCAATAAGTTGTGGTGCTATGTCTATTGAATTGCCCTGTTTAAAGCAAGGTCAAAACTTTTTTCTTCAAGGGATTCTAAATTGCAATTCACTTAACTGTCTTCGCGATTCTGTTCAATGGAATATATCATCTAATGGAGGACCAATCATTTCAAGTGGAATTACCTTTATTAATTCTTTGAATGGCCAATTTAATTTGAGTATGAATTCAAATTCGTTTGTTTCCAATTCCCAATATTCGCTAAATATATCAGGTCATTGTGGTTCAACTATTTGTACTTGCAAACTTAATTTTTCCTTTGCGTCATGTTCCTGTCCATGTGATTCTCTTACACAAGAAGTCGCTCAAGGTTTTTTTGTAAGTGGAAAAAAATCTAATTGTACACGAATACTAAAACCAATTGATCTTTGCAATGGTGATAAGGTAAGCTGGTCTGTTACTCCATCCATAAGCCCGGTACCTGGAAATTCTATAGGCAACAACAGTCAAGTATTCAATTTTTCAACTCCAGGCATTTACAACGTGTGTATGTCTGTTACTCGAATTGATCCCATTAAAAAGGATACTTGCAGAGCATTTTATTGTAGAAAAGTGACGGTCAATTGTTTTCCAAATCCATCTCTCGGTTTATGTGAACCCAATGCTCTTAATAATGGAGATTTTATTAACGGTCGAATAGAAGGTTATATGGGTAAAAGCAATACTGGTAGAATTGAAAATTGGAATTTATTTCCTAATGTTGGAGATGGCTTAGTTATAGTTGAAGACAGTTCCGGAGCTTTCGATGATGGAAGTGTAATCCTGATTGGAAATAAAAACAATTTTGCAGGAATTTGGCAGCAAGTCGATTTGAATTCAGAAAATTTTATCAATATTGGATTTGATTTTATTGTTTATAGAAGAAACGGATTACTCAATCACCTTTTAGCAGCAGACATTGTAATTCGCTTACAAAATGATTCTACTTTAAATGCGAGCAGCTCCACAGAAATATTAAGAAAAGGAATGAAAGAGAAGCTAGAGGATAGAGACAAAAGTTATCAACGATTTGACACTTCGCTAAGTTTTCAATATAATCCTGAATTAAAATACTTAGTAATCTGTCTCCAAAATCAAAGTGAAAATGAATATTCAAATGTAGGCTTAGACAATATAGAGTTGTGCAGTTCTAAGTTACCTCTAATTACTCACTCTGAAAAAATTGGAGCGTTCAGATTTTATCCAAACCCAACAGACGAATATATTACAGTAGAAATGCAGCAAGAATTTAATTCAGGAATGACGATTCAAATATCCGATTTAACCGGAAGAAGAATTATTGAAAAACAATTACTTCCAGGTAGCTTTAGTCAAATTATAGAAGTAAGTTCATTGTCTTCTGGTTTATATTTAGTGCAATTAATTTCGAATGGCAAAGTGATGAGTGTAAATAAATTGATAAAGCAATAGAAGTATCCATTACAAAAGACAAACAGACCATCTCAAATTTTGGATGGTCTGTTTATAATATCTTTCTGCTAAAAGTACTGAAATGAAGTACAAACAAGCTGTAAGAATAGTCAAAATTTAACTGATTCATTATTTATTTTTCAAGGTATTATCAAAGAATTTTCTCTCTTCTAATTAATACTTCACGAGTTTTCCTGTTTGTATCACAATATTTCCATTTCTAATCTTGTACCAATAAATTCCCGGAACTAGATCTCTTAGGTCAATTTGCTGTGAAAATGAAGAATTAATAATTCCCTTATTTAATAATACTCTGCCATCAATACTATGGAGAACTAAACTCAAATCTTGCTTCATAGAAGCATCAACCGTTCTTTCTATAACAAGATAATCATCAATAGGATTAGGATAGACCTTAAATTCATCTTTAGTAAGTTCTTGAACATTGGTTAGGCTATCACACACTGAACCCTTAATGGCTCCTAAATTGTAATTAGGAAAATATGGCATTATTCCTGAATGTTTATTTGGTAATTCTATGTCTCGTTGTACAAAATTACAGTCAGTTCCTTTCAGGTTAGGATCATTGATGCGATGTAGATATATATTTGATCCTCCAAACATACACATATATATCTTTCCATCAGGTCCTAGTCGGGTCTGAAAAAATGCAGTTGGAAAAATATCTCGATAAAAAAATGTATCCCAGACTGCAATAAGTGTCTCTGTTTCTTTAACATTCTGTTGTTGAAAATCGTATTGCAACAATCTATAATTGTCATTGAAATAGAGGAACCTGCTATTGGGTGAAAAACATACACAACTTGCATAACTGAAATAGGTGCCAGTATCTGCTAATGACACGATATGCAGTTGATCACTAAAGTATCCGCTGCATCGGTCAAATGTAAAAATTTGTGTAAAGTCTTCTCTCAAACATGAAGCATACTTTGTACCATCTGGACTGAAACAGGCATTGCCGTTGAACGTATCATCAAGACCAGGACCATCTAATCCGATGGATTGAGTATGATCCAAGTGAATACCTGCAGGATCTAGTAGATAGAGATAATATAAATTCCGGTTACCATTACGGATAGGAATCCACCAATCTCGTCCATTCGCATGACGACACGCAGCAGTCTGACTCTCATTCAACGTATCTCTAAGTAGTACTATATTCTTTTGAGTAACCGCACCAACTCCTTCTTCAAGGTTCATATCTACCTTGCTATAATACAAGACATCATCAAAATAATATGCAGACCACTGACTACCTCCAATTTTTAGACCTTTATGCAAAATATAATACTGCTGATTATTTCCAGGGTCCGGCAATACGACTGATCCATTTTGAGCGGGATATTCAAACCCTTTTAACCCTTCAAAAACTTCTCCTGGATTCAAGGTATCTCCATTTTTCATCACTTCATAGTTACGATTAAAAACACAGGCTCCATTGGTATAAAAAGCAAATTCCCCAGAATAATCTGAAATATTTACATAATTAAATTCAAGATTATTTCTGGGATTATTTGCTTTTAGATATTGAATCTTTATTTCTTGATTTCTAAAATCCAGAAATGAAAGTCCTTCCTTTGGAATTTCATTCGGATAATATTCACCATAACCTAATAACCAAATTTTATCATAATTTTGTGCTATTAAAAGATGAATAAATCCAATATTAAGTAGAATCAAAAGGAAAGACTTCATAATTACTTAAGTTAGAGTTTAATTATTTTTTTAAAATGAAGCATTTTGTTATCGCTATTTATTTTAAGAAAATATATTCCAGAACTTAGTAGACTAAGATCCAGATCAACTTCACTTTCGTTCTGAAAAGTTCTATTTATAAACATATTTCCTTGGCAATCATATATAGTGGTTTGGAGCTCGTCAAGAACTCTGACTGATTTTATATGAATAGTATTTTCAGTAGGATTAGGATAGATTTTAAATTCATTTTTAATAACTTCTTGAACATTGGTTAGACTATCGCAATCCGAACCTTTCATAGGTCCTAGCTTGTAATTAGGAAAATAAGGAAGTATTCCCGAATGATAGTTCGGTAATTCAATATCCCGTTGAATGAAATTACATGCAGTTCCTTTCAAGTCAGGATCATTAATGCGATGAAGATATATATTCGACCCACCGAACATACACATATAAATCTTTCCATCAGGACCTAAACGAGTCTGAAAAAATTCTGTTGGAAATAAATCCTTATATAAGAATGTATCCCAAACTCCAATAAGGCTCTCAGAACTCTTAATATCTGAAGCATACATGTCATATTGAATGAGCCGGAAATTGTCATTGAAATAAAGAAATCTACTATTAGGTGAAAAACATACACAGCTTGCATAACTGAAATAGGTGCCAGTATCTGCCAATGACACGATATGCAGTGGATCACTAAAGTATCCACTGCATCGGTCAAATGTAAAAATTTGTGTAAAGTCTTCTCTCAAACATGAAGCATACTTTGTTCCATCTGGACTGAAACAGGCATTGCCGTTGAAGGTATCATCAAGACCCGGACCATCTAATCCGATAGATTGAGTATGATCCAAATGGATACCCGCTGGATCCAGAAGGTAAAGATAATATAGATTTCGGTTGCCATTACGGATTGGAATCCACCAATCACGTCCATTCGCATGACGGCAGGCAGCAGTCTGACTCTCATTCAAAGTATCTCTAAGCAGTGCTACATTCTTTTGAGTAACAGCACCCAATCCCTGTTCTAGGCTTGTATTTACCTTTGTATAATATAATACATCATCAAAATAATAACCAAACCACAAAGTACCTCCAATTTTCAGTCCTTTATGCAAGATATAGTACTGCTTATTATTTCCCGGATCCGGCAATACAATGGATCCGTTTTGAGCTGGATATTCAAACCCTCTTAACCCTTCAAACACTTCTCCGGGATTCAAAGTATCTCCATTCTTCATGATTTCGAAATTGCGATTAAATACGCATGCACCATTCGTATAAAAATCAAATTTACCAGATGAATCTGAAATATTTACATAATTGAAAAATAGACCATTACGCTCATTAGATGTATCCTGAAATTGAATTTTTATTTTATTATTATCAAAATTCATAAAAGATAATCCTTGTTTTGGAATTTCATTTGGATAATATTCTCCATAACCTAGCAACCAAATCTTATCATAGTCTTGTCCTATTAAAAGATGAATAAATCCAATATTAAGTAAAATCAAAAGGAAAGACTTCATAATTAATTAAGTTAGAGTTTAATAATTTTTTTAAAATGAAGCATTTTGTTATCGCTATTTATTTTAAGAAAATAAATTCCAGAACTTAGTAGACTAAGATCTAGATGAACTTCACTTTCGTTCTGAAAAGTTCTATTTATAAACATATTTCCTTGGCAATCATATATAGTGGTTTGGAGCTCGTCAAGAACTCTGACTGATTTTATATGAATAGTATTTTCAGTAGGATTAGGATAGATTTTAAATTCATTTTTAATAACTTCTTGAACATTGGTAAGGCTATCGCATTCCGAACCATTTAAGACTCCTAGCTTGTAATTAGGAAAATAAGGAAGTATTCCCGAATGCCAATTCGGTAATTCAATGTCGCGTTGTACAAAATTACAGTCAGTTCCTTTCAGGTTAGGGTTATTGATGCGATGTAGATATATATTCGATCCACCGAACATCGACATATAAATCTTTCCGTCAGGTCCTAATCGGGTCTGAAAAAATGCAGTCGGGAATACATCTTTATAATAAAATGTATCCCAGACTGCAATTAATGATTCCGTTTCCTTAATATTAGCTTGATTCAAATCATACTGTAATAATCTGTAATTGTCGTTAAAATAGAGGAACCTGCTGTTCGGTGAAAAACATACACAACTCGCATAGCTAAAAAAAGTTCCTGTATCAGCAATAGCGGTAAGGTGTAATGGATTACTGAAATTTCCTAAGCATCTGTCAAAATCAAAAATCTGCATATAATCTTCTCTTAGACAGGATGCATACTTCGTCCCATCAGGACTGAAACAAGCATTCCCATTATAAGTCTCATCAAGACCCGGGCCATCTAATCCGATGGATTGTGTATGATCTAGGTGAATACCACTAGGATCCAAAAGAAATAAATAATACAAATTTCTATTCCCATTTCGAATAGGGATCCACCAATCTCGACCATTTGCATGGCGGCAGGCAGCTGTCTGACTCTCGTTCAAGGTATCTCTTACTAGAACAATATTCTTCTCTGAGACCGCACCAAGACCATTATCATGTAACATGTCTACTTTGGAACAATACAATACATCATCAAAATCATAAGCAAACCATTGGGTACCTCCGACCTGTAAACCTTTGTGAATGATATAATATTCATCATCATGCCCAGGAACAGGTAAGGCTATTGATCCATTTTGAGCTGGATATTCTAATCCTTCAAAACCGTTCCATACTGGTCCTGGATTCAGTGTGTCCCCATTCAGCATTACTTCGTGATTTCGGTTAAAAACACAGGCTCCATTTGTATAGAACGCAAAGTTTCCTTTACTATCAGAAATATTTAAATAATTGAAAAACAAATAAGAACGCGCATTACTTTTTTTTAAGTAATGCAATTTGATTTCATTATCAAAAAAAATCATTTCACTCAATCCATTCACAGGTGCAGTGGATGGATTGTATACCCCATATCCAATTAACCAGATTTTATCATAGTCTTGGCATTGTAAATTATAATGAATTATTGTTGTAAAAAGAATCAGGAAAAGTTGTCTCATAAGAAATTAAATTTGCAGGGCTAATCTTCTAAGTAAAATTAATTTATTCATCTACTAAATTTAAAATATGGAAGATGCCTACGCAGCATCCTCTATAAAGATAAACACTTTTTGATAAATGAAAGATTTTGAAATTTTTATGGTCTTATTTTGATAGTTTGAATAATTGATATTTTTTGGCATATTGCATAAATAATTACAAATTCTGGACATATTACATTGCTTTGTAAACTACGACAATCTGGCTTGCATTCTTTGTCTGAACTCATGCTAAAGCTTGACAGGTATGATTTAATTAGAATTGCCAATTCTAGAGATATCGCATCGCAGTTGCAAACTGCGACGATCGGGTATATTGTCTGAACTCATGCTAAAGCTTGACAAGTTTGATTTGAATGATTTTTTGATTAACTATGATTTACCTAAAATTATGAATTCTAGGTAAATTGCTTCGCTTTACAAACTGCGACCATCTTCATTTCTGCATTAATTTGTAAAAATGGTGACAAAAACATTTCGGTTTCATATGAATTGAAGCTGGAAGCTTCAATAAGCCACCTTTTTTTTGTATTTGTTTCTTATCGCGTCTGAGAACTAGAATAATCTAATTTTAAATGAAATTTTATTATTGGATTGGTCAATAAATTCCAAAAAGTAAAGCCCATTTAATCTATTGGTTTGCGGGAAGCTAATTTTATTATCCAATACTTTTCCTGTATAGAGAAGTTGTCCTTGTATGTTGTATAAATTCCATTTTGCTCCACTAAATTTTTCATTGGATAACGATAGTTCTGATTTTGAAGAAAGCGGATTGGGATAGATGAATCCCAATTGAGAATTATTATAATTTTCAGTTTGGAGAGAACTCGGTAGTTCTCCAATTTTATGTATTGTTAAATTTGTTTTGATAGGAGGATTTAAATCAAAATAAATCAAGGCTTTGTTTTCAATAAAACTTCCGATTGGATTATCCCTTTTTTGTTTGATTTTAAAAGAAACAAACCCATGAGAATTTTTTTCATTCGTGGTGCTATCTACCAAATAAATATTGTCAAATCGAAAAGTTAAGATGTCATTCTCATTTATTTGCATGACATAAGGGTGGCTAGCTATTACAGAGTGTATTGACCTTGAGTCCAAAAACTTCGATAATGGATCTAGAATTTTAATTAAGTATGCAGTATCTGTACCTGTATTTTGAAAACTAATCTTATACTCCAATTCTGTCGAAGTATCGATAATATGATCATCCCCATATCCCAAAGGAGATGCTTCTTTTTCATTAGGGTCATATGAATTCCTAGCCATTTGGCATTCTTCATCATAAGAAAATCCTTTATCCGGTCTTGGAAAATTAGGTAAAAATCGCTTAGAATAAAGAGAATCAATTATACAGTTGTTCAAGGTCGAAGAAAGAATTGAAAAATTTGGATCATACAATTCTTGAGTTGCTTCAATGTGCCAACTCTCTGCTTTTTCTAATGTATTAATTAATAATTTTTTTCCTGCTTTGAGTTGGAATTTTTTGGAATCAAATATTTCATCATCTTTTATCAATACATACTCCCCAGAATAATTCATATCTCCACTTCCAATATTTTCCAATTTAAATTCAACTTGATTGTTTACACATTTTGAACTTAATTTTATATCTGCATTGCTCCAATTAATACTTAATGGTTGACAACTTGTATCAGGAAATGCTTTTGCCGAATAACAAAAAAATTGATCGAAAGGGAAAAAAGTACATTTCAAATTAGAAGAAAAAGTAATTAATTTACACTCATTGGAAAGAATATCTCCTAATTGGAATCTATATATTTGATTACTAATTTCTAAAAAAGGTAAATTGCTAAAATTTATAATTTCAAACTCATTAGACAAGGTAACATCTACATATGACTCTTTCGAAGTCTCTGTTCCTTCATTACAGACTTTAACATAAAAATTGGTTGGTTGACAAGCTCTAATTCGGGATGCTGTAATTTCTGCATGAAGCTCTGAACAAGGCAATTTTTTTTGCACAATAAAATCATAGTCTAAAGTATCAGAAAAATTAGTTGGCAGATTAAATATAGAATTACATATCGACCATCCCAAATTCTTTGCTTCCGCAGTTATCTGTTTTGGTGGATTAGTAAGTACATAATATTTCTTGAAATAAGCTTCATTATTGGTAAAAACACTTTGAATTTGAGTGGAATTTGGGAAGTGAAAATCTACCCTCCAGTTACTAAAATTCTTATTCTCTAAATCTGCTAGACAATCTGAAGTTGTATCAAGTTTAATTTTCCCTTGGATTACTCCAAACAAACCATTTACATAACTCCCAAGCCCAAGCAACAATTCTAAACCTTGTAACTTGGCTTGTATAAATTTTTGTGCAAAACTATTGTTGATATATAAAACCGGTATTTTTACTGAGTCTCTTTCTGTTCCACCGGTCATTTGTATAATTTGATCATCAAAGCCTACGAAAATGACCGCCACAGCTCCGAGCTTCTGAGCTTCAAAAGCTTTATGAGAAAAATCACAAGATCCACGCGGGATGAATACTATTTTCCCCGTAAAGTTATAGTTTCCAGTTTCACACAATAATTCATTATTCGCTAATATGACAGCAGGAGCAATTATAGTTCCATTAGATTTCACATCTCCGAAATCACCTTGTGTAAAGTCTTGTTTCGTCTTGCTATAAACTGCAGCTAAATGATCTGGTTGTAGAATACTTAAATATTCAATGCCCTGTGCCCATGAAATTGAGCAAAAAAGGTTGAACCAAACAAAAAGTAGTGTAAATAAGGGTTTCAGTGTAAACATGCTTGAAGTATATTATATAAAATTCAATTTCAGAATAAATATACTTAGATATTTACTATTTCAATAAAGTTATCTATTTAAAAGACAATTTTTAGTAAATAAATCGAAATAAGCTATGAAAGTACTCTTATACATAATACTTCAAGCTTTTCATTTTTGCTTTTTAAGCTCCTTTTCTATTGATTTCAGGATTTCCAACTGCTTGCCCTGACTTTCAAATAAAACCTTAATTTGTTCTTCTAAGAGTAAGTCCATTTTTTGTTGCAAACTTCTCAGTTCAAGTTCGGCTTTCAAGTTAATCAAATAGTCATTTTCTGATCTCTTTCGATCTTTCTCTTCCTGTCGATTCTGACTCATCATAATGATAGGTGCCTGCAAAGCAGCAATACAAGACAAGATAAGGTTCATTAAAATAAATGGATATGGATCAAATTCTAATTTACCTGGACTTAAAGTGTTGAATAGAATCCAAATAAAGAGTACAAAGCCAAAGAGAATTATGAATTTCCAACTTCCACCAAATGATGCAACTTTATCTGAAATACTTTGACCCCTCGTCAATATTTCAACAGACTCATTTAGTACATTATCTACTATAAGTTTCTGTTCCTGGATGGTTTCTTTAACAATTTGTTGAAATTTCTGAAGATGTTCTTTCTCTGATTGAATTAGATTTTCGGTATCTGTATGCATGATTATTTAATAAAATTTAAAGTGATGAGTAAAATTATAATAAGTATTCCGATTAATGCGAGCATAAATAAATATTCTGCGCCGGTTTCAAGTCTTTTTTCACGGATAAGAGATTTTGTTCTCAAGGAAACAAAGGATAAAATACAAGAGCATGTCAGTACTATAGCAATTATTGAGGTGAATTCATCTAAGAGGTGAGCTTCCGTATGATCAGCGATATGCAATGAGGTCATTACAAAGAGACAAAAGCCTAAGAGATTTGCAGCAGTATTTAAAATGTGTGAGGAAGTATTTTTCGTCATAGATTAAGATTTCATTAAGCTAAATTAATGTGATTGGAAGTTGAAGGAATTTTCTCTCTAATTTAGAAAATAAGTAAATTATCAAGAAAACGCGAAGGTATTGCTTTTTAGTATTAAATAAAAACTACTTTGATTCCAAAAAACTCTCCGGCAAGCTTATATTCCACAATTTAATTTTATAGCGATTTCCTCAAACTTCATGGACTAATGAGTATTTTTTATAAGCTCAGACTTAAGAAATATATTTAGTAAACATTATTGATTAAAATAAATTTTCATGAATAAACAAAGCATTATATTTGACGGCAATTGTAACACAAGAATATTTATTTAAATGAAAAAATATGATACCTAATCTTTCTAATTTTATTAACCGTATAGCCAATTGGAAAAGTCTTTTACTTTTTTTAGCACTTTATATGTTTTTTTCCGGTTACGTTTTAAAAAATGCTGAAGCGAAAATTAATGAATTGGCAGGTAAGACGGTAGGTATAATAGATTTAACTTTTGGCTTCGATCCGCAAAAAACCTTGACAATGGTTGCTGATTATGGAGATGCCGGACGTGCTTGTTATTCCAAAACCGAAATGACAGCAGATGTAGCTTATCCAATTATATACGCTTTTTTATTTGGGATAATTCTTTCATTGCTTTATCGCAGAAAACCCTATTCATGGGTAAATGTATTGCCTTTTATCACGATGTTGTTCGATTACGGAGAGAATTTAAACGTCATCACATTACTCAATTCTTTTCCTCAACAATCCAATACAATAGCAGTTCTTTGTGAATTATTTAAGTTGTTGAAATGGACTAGTTTAGGAATTTGTATCCTTCTCATTCTTTGGGGTTTGATTAATCTATTACTTGGTCGACTTAAAAGTTCTACCCAATAAAACAGCTCTAAATAAATGTAAATTATTTCTACATTTAATTTCCACATTTGTCATAGTCATGATTGCAAATTGCTATTGAGAATCAGTTGTCTAAGTTAAATTAAAGGAACAGTCTCTTTAGAATGAAAGGAATCTATCTTGAGCTAATTCCTTCGCCATTATCAGACTTCTCTAAAAATTCTTAGCTTTGCACCATGGTTTTGCAACAAAAAGTTACAAATGGCCTTGATTTTCAGATAAATAGTTGTTCTAAGCAATTAGACAATAACTCCTTTCTTTCAAAATCAAAAGATGGTATAAGTTTAAGTTTTGTGTTTACAGATCTAGACAATAAAGTCAATGTAAACAGTCCTAATTCTACCTTTGAGATTCAGTTTAATCTTCACAACGATTTTTTAAATAAATTTTCAACGGATAAGCTTGAATTTTCGAGCCATAATTTTCCACAATTTCAAGAACATCCTATTTGTTGTACGAGCCAGATGATCTTGCATGAAATAGTAAATAATAAGATGCATGATGTGTATCGAAATATTTTCTTAGAAAGCAAAGCTTTAGAATTGTTACTCTGTTTTCAAAAATGCAATACTACTCAACAGAATAATTGTGATTCTTGCAAGTTCCTAACCAATTCGATTGAGAAGGAAAAAATTCTAAAGGCGAAAGAAATTATTTTAAATTCATTAAATAATCCGCCTACAATTCCTGAACTCGCAATGCTTATAGGCATAAATCAATGCTATTTAAAAAAAGGATTTAAGGAAATATTTGGAACTACTGTTTATGATTTCGTTCAAGAACAGAGAATGCTTAAAGCGAAATTATTGTTGTCAACAACGGGCCTTAGTGTTTCTAAGGTCGCAGAATGTATTGGTTATTCGAGTCAGAGTAATTTTAGTAACGCTTTCAAAAAGTTTACCGGTGTCTTACCAAGTGAGCTAAACCAAAATTAAATTTCCTTTTTTGGTCATTAATTTTCCGCTTTGAATATGAGCTCAGGGCTCAATATCTTTAACTTTGCGTAAAAATTAGTCTATGAGAGTCCTTCTGAGTATCCTTTTATTAAGCTTTTGTCAGTTTGTCTTAGCACAGTCAGAAAGTACCGCTGAAGATTCACTCCATAAAGGTTTAAGTTCATTTATTTCAAATACCAGTATAGGTGGATATGGGAACGTATTGTATAAGAGAAATTTCAATCAAGATTATTCTTCAATTAATCTGGAGCGATTTGTACTTTTTTTAGGACATAAATTCAGCAAGAAAATATACTTTTTCAGTGAACTGGAAGTTGAAGATGCATTGGTCTCAGGAGCAGAGGAAGGTGGTGAAATTGCATTGGAACAATGTTATTTGAAATTCAACACCAATCCAAATAATTACTTTGTAGCTGGACTTTTTCTTCCAAGAATTGGAATACTAAATGAGAATCACCTACCCAATACCTTCAACGGAAATGAACGAACTCAAGTTGAAACGCTTATTCTGCCTTCTACCTGGAGAGAATTAGGTATTGCTTATTATGGAAATTTAAATCGAATTCCATTAACGTATTCAATAGCTCTGATGAATGGTTTGGATGCCGCTTCATTTGAACATGGCTCAGCGCTGCGCGAAGGAAGATTTGAAGGAAGAAATGCCAGTGCAAACAATCTGGCCTTATCCGCTTCATTGAAATACAATAAAAATAACCTTATTGCTCAGATTAGTTCTTACTATGGTGGCAGCGTGGGATTGGCAGCCAAGCAAGCTGACAGTCTTCAACTCGATTCTGGCTTTTTTGGCACACCTGTGTTGGTTAATGAAGCCAATTTACAATATGAGTCCAATGGTTTTTCATTGCGATTACTTGGATCATACATTTCAATTCCAAATGCCCTTGAGATCAACCGTGCTTATGCCAGTAATACACCTCAAAGTGCTTATGGTGTGTACCTTGAAGCTGCTTACAATATTTTTAAAGTCCTTCATTCAGGCTATAATCAGGAATTGAATTTTTTTGCACGTTATGAAAAATTGGACCTAAATTATTCGATTCCCGAAAATGGAATTATTGACGAGACGCTAAACCAACAACACATAGTTATAGGTCTTAATTATTTACCAATTAAGAATGTATCTATTAAAGCCGATATCAGATTACAGCACACAGGAAAGCAAAATCCTGCCTTAATTATAAACCCAAGCCCTACTCTTCCTGTTTATAAGTTAGACAATACCTTTTTGAATTTGGGAATTGGTTATAGTTTTTAAATTATAAGACTTTGCAACGTAGACAATTTATTAAGAGCAGTTGTTCCTTTTGCTTACTTAGCAGTGCCGGTTTTGCTATTGTTGAACTAAGCTCATGTGCAAATCTTCCAGTATACAAAACGAGCATAATTGAAAGTAAAGTTTCAATTCCAGTGAGTTTATTTGTCAGTAGTAATTTACAGATTATACGAGTTAAAAATTTAGAATACGATATAGCCTTGCGAAAAGAAAATAATGATTCCTATTCTGCTCTACTAATGCAATGCACTCATGCAGATAATTCTTTGAATTCTACGGGCAATGGTTTCAATTGTAACTTACACGGAAGCCGATTTGATCAACAAGGACATGTTTTGAAAGGGCCTGCTGCACAATCACTTAAAAAATATTCAACTCAAATAATTTCCGATCAAATAATAATATCATTAAAATAATACACCGTAAATATGAAATACTACTGCTTAATTATTATGTGTCTTTCAATAATTTCTATTTTCAGTTGTAAGGATGAGAATAACAACAACAACGGCAACAATACAGTACTAGAAACACAGATATTGACTGACTTTGCTCATATTCTTGCCAATCCTAATTATCAGGATATTCAAGCAAAAGCCAATACTTTAAGAATTGCCATTCAAAACTTAAACAACCTCAGTAATGAAGAGAATCTGAATCTTGCCCGTATAGCATGGCGTGAAACAAGATCAAGTTGGGAAAAAGCTGAAGGATATTTATTTGGACCCGTAGATGATTATAATTATGATCCTGCAATGGATGACTGGCCTGTAAATAAAGTAGACCTGGATTCCTTACTTGCTAGTAACAATCCTCTAACGCTTTCTGATATTGATGCACTGCCTACTTCACTCAAAGGATTTCACCCAATTGAATACGTTTTGTTTGGTCTTGGTGGATCTAAGATTGCAACACAACTTACAACACGAGAAAAATTATATATGGTTTCTCTATCACAAAGTTTGTACAATACGACTTCCGATTTACGCAATAGTTGGGATGTTAATCAATCCGGAAATTTTACAAATCAGTTGATTAATGCTGGAAATGGAAGCAGTCGTTTTGCAACGCGTAAAGAAGCTTTTATTCTTATAGCAACATCCATGGCTGAAATCTGCGATGAAGTAGCAAATGGAAAGATGGAAGAACCGCTTGCTGCATTAGATTCTACCTTGCAAGAATCTCAGTTCTCACATAATTCAACTGCTGATTTTAAAAACAACATAATTGGAATTCAGAATGCTTATCATAGCAAATTCTTTGATGATGGTCATGGATTGAATGAGCTCATTGTTTCTAAAAATATTTCCTTGGACAATAAAATTCAATCTCAAATTACCACCGCTCTCAACTCGTTCAATGCAATAAATTCAAATTATGGATTAGCAATTCATACCCAAGTTGTTCAGATTCACAATGCACAAAATGCTATTAATGCACTTAAAGTAAGTCTTGAAGACGATCTGATTAATTTCATTCAAACAAATGTACATGATTAGCTTTTTCGAATTAAATTTTAAAAATTTATAAAGCTTGAACCACACTCTAATAATGAAAATCTTCCAAATGAAAATAAATTATTGATTCCATGAGAATGAAAATTATTTATATCTTATTTGTTTCTGCTTTTGTGTTCATTCTCAGCATGTGCAGAAAGCCTGAATTATTTCCGGATTCTTCTTACGATGAAAGATTAAACGGAGGAAGTCAAACTGCTTTTGATGCAACTTCACATGCGTTTTCACATGAATTTGATGGATTAAGTGATTATGATTTAAGCATTCATGAAGTTGGAGACGCAGCATTTGAACAAACTTTTATCACAGCTCCGGCAAATATAAATAATGGATTAGGAACTGTTTTTAATAACGTGTCCTGTATTTCCTGTCATCATAAAGATGGCAAAGGAGTCCCAAATGCAGGACTCAATGAATCAAGTCTACTCATGAGAATTAGTTTTCCAGGTGAAAGTCAGAATGGTGGATCAATTCCAGTGCCAGGATATGGTACACAGATTCAAGATAAGGCTGTATTCGGAAAACGAGCAGAGGCTAGTGTCAACATCACTTATAGCTTTCAAACTTATAATTTTCCAGATGGAACTAGTTATCAATTACAAGCACCAAATTACAGTTTAACAAATCTGTATACGCCTATTTCAGGAAACCATCTACTTTCTCCAAGATTAGCGCCACCGGTTTTTGGACTAGGACTTCTAGAAGTCATTTCCGAGTCTGATCTTGTCTCGAGACAAGATATTAATGACAATAATGGCGATGGAATAAGTGGTAAAGCAAATTATGTATGGGATGATTTTGAAAACAGGAAAATGCTGGGAAGATTCGGATTAAAAGCCAATACCGCAACAATATTAACTCAGGTGGCTGCTGCATATAATAATGACATTGGCATTACAAGTTATGTATTTCCAAAAGAAACTAATCATGGTCAAATTCAGCATGATAAATTATTAGATGATCCAGAGTTGGCGGACAGTATTTTGAATGCAGTTAAATTTTATGTACAAACTCTACAGGTTCCGGCTAGAAGAAATGTTTCAGATCCAATTATAATTAAAGGAAAAAAAATCTTCAGTGATGCCAAATGTTCTAGTTGTCATATTCCAACAATGACAACTCCAGTAAATGTTGCATTCCCACAAATGAGTAATCAAACCATTCATCCTTATACAGATCTTTTGGTTCATGATATGGGTCCTGGATTAGCAGATAACAGAAATGATTTTCTAGCAGATGGAAATGAATGGAGAACCGCTCCACTTTGGGGAGTTGGTTTGTTTGAAACAGTAAATTATCCTGCCTATTATTTGCATGATGGAAGAGCAAGAACGTTGACTGAAGCCATCATGTGGCATGATGGTGAAGCAGCCAATTCAAGAAATTATTTTGCTCAACTTTCCACCATCGATAGGGAAGCTTTGCTTAAATTTTTAAAATCTCTTTAGCATTTTTTATAGTATAGGTTTCACTTCTAAGATTAAAGAACAACTACACTACAAATTAAAGTTTTAAGTAGATAAAACTATAACAACCAAGATCATTTTTTATTTAAAAAACACTCAATAGTAAATTTGAAAAATAATTTCAAAACGCCAAGACTATTAATTGATGAACTAAGAGAAAGCGATGCTGAATTTATTCTTGAGTTAGTAAATACTTCAGGATGGTTAGAATTTATTGGAGATCGCAATATAAACGATAAGGACAAGGCCATTGCCTATATCAAGAAGATAATAGAGAACCCATTAATAAACTATTGGTTAGTGCGAACAATAGATCACAAAACTACTTTGGGAGTCATTACCCTAATTAAACGCGATTACCTAGAATATCATGACATAGGATTTGCCTTTCTTCCACAGTTTTCAGGAAATGGATACGCCTATGAATCTACACAGTTTATCTTAAATGAAATTCTATCTGAGCAGGTTTATGAAAAAGTTCTAGCTACAACCCTACAAGAAAATTATCGATCAATAAGCCTACTTGAAAAATTAGGTATGAAGTTTCAAAAAGAAATAATAAATGAAGATCAGAAATTATTGATCTTTTGCATAGAAAAAAAATTATCTAATTTCCTCCAATAAAATACTTGATTAATTACTGCAATCACAACCCTCATGATTTCCGCCTGAAACCTGACCTAAGAGACAGATTGTTTTTCCATTAAATCTTCCTTTCTGATATCCTTGTTGACGACAATATTCTTTGCAAGTCTCATCACAAGCTGAAGTTCCTTGCACTGGTGTTGATGGAGAACAGCTACAACAACAATCTGACAATGCAATAGCCCAAAGAAGTTGAGTTTCAATTCCTACAATGAAAGTATGCGCTTCTATGGAATTCAAAGAAGCCAAAGGAACCATAGCGAAAGTTGAAAAATCAAATGCCAATGGTGTTGTGCCATTTGTTTTTTGACCATGTAAACAGGGTTCGTAGGGTAATAAAGCTGCATTTGCAGTGGAGAGATGATTGGCAATTACTGTTGCAATATTTGCAGGCATTGGGGTTGGCATACATTGTCGGGAAGAAGCCCAGGCTTGAGCTGCACCTAGATGGATACCACCAACGTATAATGCAGAAGGTGAAACTCCATGATCACAGCTAAATGGAGCAGATCCAATAATGGACTGAAGTTCCTTAATAACAATCTCTACGTCACGGGTAATCTGCGCAGAACTCATTGTATGAATATTAGCATGTAGCGCTTTTAATTTTTTAAAATCAAATTGAAGACAGTTTGCATATTCCAAATAAGAATTGATAGCCAATCCCAGATGCGCTTTCATTGCTGCAATTGCAATTGGAGTTGGTATGGCAGGTTCAGTTGCACTGCGACCCCAAACGGCTCCTAAACTTTGTGCGGCGTAATAAAAAGTGCTCAACTCAAACCTACAGAAACGATTTGGTCCCTGACTTTGCGTATTTGTTGTTGTTGTTTTCGAACTTCTTGTCCATGTTTGATTACTCCAAACAATAGAATTATGATCCTGTGAAACTTCTCCATAAGCCGCCCATTCTGTTGCGTAAATTTTATTCGCTTCATAATAATATCCTGTAGAAGAATTATTGGAAAATGAAAAATTCAAATTGAAACTGTTTTGACTTATTTGACAAGGTGAATCACTTTCACCATCAATGTACCAGGAACCACTGATGTCGGGATATTCCACTTGGTCAGGATGTCGCTTCCATACCTGATTGTTCCAAGTTATGGTATTCAAATCTCTGGATAAGTCTCCGTAAGCATTCCATTCTTTCATGAATATTTGTGACCCTGTAGTAAAATATCCTGATGATTTGTTTTCGCTGTAACTCAATGAAATTTTGTTTCCATTTTGCTTAACCGTTGCAGGACTATTTGCCTGCCCATTGATATACCAGGTCCCTGAAATATCAGGAATATTCTGCCCGATAAGATGGGTTGAAGCAAGAATTAACAAGAAGAAAAAGGCTTGTTGGATTGTGGCTTTCATGGCTTTTATTTTCTTTGAATAAGAAGATTTGATTTATGGTTTAAAGTTAATCATTTACCCGGTATTCTAAACTATTTCATAAGTTTGAGCTTTTAAAATCATTCAAAATGAAAAAATATTTTCTTGTTTTAATTGCTCTTCTACAATTTACAATTGCGAATTCCGCAACGCCTAAAGATTCCAGTTATTTTCCAGATAGTTGGACAGGAGGTGCCTATTATATGATCAATGGCGCTAAACTTTGGGTAGTAGTAGTTGGCAAAGGTGAACCCCTACTTATCATTCCTGGCGGTCCTGGAGGCAATCATTTGAGTTATCGCGTATTTGATTCATTGACACTAAAAGGAAATATTCAATTGATTTATTATGATGCATTTGGAAGAGGTAAATCCGATACAGCAACTAATGTAAAGGACTACACATTAGAAAGAGATATTGAGGACGTTGAAGGATTGAGAAAGGCCTTGAATTTAAATAAAATAAGTTTACTGGGACATTCTTACGGCAGTTTGGTTGCTCAAGGTTATGCGATAAAATATGGACAAAACACCAGTCACCTAATTATTGCAAATGGTTTTCATAGCCATGCCATGTGGCAAGAGAATGATGACAACAGCAACCATGAAATAAAAACAAATTACCCGGAGATTTGGGAAGAATTAATGAGCGTAAGAAAGAAGGGATCAATTAGTAGCAGTTTAGACCATCAGGAAATTTATGGACGTGTTCCCTATGGTTTTTTATATGCTTATAATCCTGAACAATTTACAGGACGAGGAAAAAGAAAACCATATCCGAATCCATTCAATACTAAACTTTATTATCAAATGGTAGGAAAAGATGGAGATTTCAAAGTTGGCAATGATATTGGTAAATTCGACTTTAGAAAACAGCTTAAAAATTTAAAAATGCCAATTCTTATTGTTGCAGGACGCTATGATCGTGTTGCAGTTCCATGGATGCAAGTTCAATATAAAAAATTATGCCCTCAAGCACAGTTTGTACTATTTGAAAAAAGCGGTCATAATCCGCAAGTGGAAGAAAAAGCACAGGAATTTCAGCTCATTTTAGATTTCATGAAAAAATAATACTTTAATAATTTAGAAATATAATTTTCAGAATCTCTTACATTTAAAAATGGATTCTTTCACAGCTAAAATTGAAATAATAGGTGTAAATCCATTTGTTTTTTTACCTCAAAAAGTACTCAACAGTATTTTTAAACAAGCAGAAAAATCCAAGGGTGCTATTCCAATTCATGGTACGATTGATGGACATCCATTTCAACAAACATTGGTTCGCTACTCCGGATTCTGGAGATTGTATATTAATACTCCAATGCTCAAGGCGTGTCAAAAAAAGCTTGGTGACAAAGTGAAATTAGAAATTGAATTTGATTCTAAAGAGCGAATGGTTCCCATAGAACCTAAGTTTAAAACTGCATTGGAACAAAACCCAGAAGCAAGAGTTGTTTTTGAACAACTGAATCCATCGAGACAAAAAGAAATACTCAGATATTTTAGTTTTTTGAAGTCAGATGCTGCAATAGATAGAAATGTAGACAAGGCAATAGCTTTTCTTCTAAACAAATCAGCTTTCTTAGGGAGGAATAAACCATAAAAATCAAGATGTACAAATTTCGTCAAAAAATAGAAATCACAATACTTTCTCAAGTTTACTAAACCTAATGAGCGTCTCTTGAATAATCGCTAAAAAGCTTAAATTTTGCTGCTTTATTGTTGATTTCTCTATTTGAATTAGCGGGATTGACATGTACATTACTTCAATATGATAAAATCCAATAATATCTGACTTAAAATTACTTTTTAAATAGTCCTCAATTTAATCTGCCGAATAATAGTATAGTGTTTGGATTCTCAGTAGAATAAAATTAGGGATTTACAATTTTTAATTACTTTTGCATTCCTTTATAGATCTTAGGAAAGTGAACTACCATTTAATAGAAGATCAAGAAGTATAAATAATTTTTATTGAATAATTATTATATCGAATATATATGAAATATTTTTATCAGTTTTCATTACTTGTTGCACCTTATTTTCTATTCGGACAAAAAATAGATCTTAAATGGAGTGAAGAATTTAAAAGAAGGGAACAAGTTGAAATAATAGGTGTAAATAATGGAAATATTTATGGCTATTATGTCAATAATGATAAAGAAATTGTACTCAAGATGTTTAATTCTGATGCGATATCAATCAAAGAGCAAGTAGTTAATTTACCACTATCTACTAAAAAGTATAAAATTTTGAAATGTTTCATTCTTAATAATTTATTTCATTTATTTCTTATTGAAAGTATAAGAAAAGAAGATAAATTGTCTTTAATTTTAGTAAAAATTGATTTAAATTTTAAAGCAGACAAGAATGCATTTATTTTGGATGAAGCACCTGACCGATTAAGTACTAAGGAACCGTTTATTATAAATCTTTCTCCTGATAGTAATAAGTGTTTTATTTATAATTCAGAAATGAACAAAAGAAATACTCATGAAGAGTATAGTATTAAAGTATTTAACTCACAATTCACTACGGTGGAATGGGAAAAAAAAGTTCAAATGCCTTATAAGGACGAAGACTATACCATCGAAAAATTTGCGGTTGATAATTTTGGTAATGTCTATTGTCTAGCCAAGATTGAAATTCCTTCAAAGGAAAGAGAAAGAGGAGAGGATGACTACAAATATGCTCTAAACACATTTCAAAATAAAACAGGAAAGTCAACAGAATTAGCAATAAATTTTGATAAATCTCATATCACATCTGCTCAAATATTTCCAGGGGAAAAAAACACATTAATCTGTACTGGATTTTATGATAGCTTGAAGAAGCTGAATGGAATATTTCATGGTATATATGAAGATGATGTGTCAGATGGTTTTTTTAGCATTATTATTGATTGTAAATCATTAGCAATTGGATCAAAATTCAATAATAAAATAGATGGACTTTATCCTATAAAGAAAAAAGGTCAGGACAGGATTCCATATATCGTTAAAAAATTGTATAACACTGGAAATAGTGGATATATTTTATTGGCGGAACAGTATCAACTTATTGAATTAGAATTTAATCATGGCAAAGAAAAAACTAAAAGCTCCTACTATTTTTATTGTGATATGGTAGCAATTGAAATTGATGAAAAAAGTGCTGTTAAATCAGTGACTAGAGTTCCAAAATATCAGGTCAATTCAATACAACCTTCTATAAGTTCTTGTTATAATGACAATAAATTATTTATATTTTATATTGATCTTGTTGAAAACTTAGAAAATTTTGAGGATAAAGATATTTCTCATCAGCAATCTGGTTGGTTAACTAAAAAGAAAACTTGCTTGACTATGGCTAAGATTGATTTTAAAGGAAAACCAAAAAAAGAAATGATATTTTCTTGTAATGATTTGGATATTTATCCAAATATTAAGAGTGCAATCAACGTCAACAATAATAGTCTAATATTTAAGACTCTTAATCAAATTGGTATACTTACTATTAATTAAAAGTTATGAGTAGGCTATTTATTAATTTTGCATGTATATATATTATTTTTAATTCATTCGTTCTTGGGCAATCTGATAGTATAAGTTCTAAAATTCGAGTTTATGCTCCAACAGGAAATTCAAAGCATAAAAGAACTTCATCAGAGAAGGGATATCTATGGGTTGTTAAATTAGATGTTTTAAGTACCATCTTTGCTGGCAACATTCCACTTTTTCTAGAATATCGTATTGCTAAAAATATTTCATTGGAAGCAGGACTTGGATTAACTTATGGCAGCGACATAATTACAAATATTATAAATGAGCTTGAAGCAGGATTCTTTGGTTATCCCTCTAGTCGCGCTCTTGGATCTTCTTTCAAAGGAGCTATCAAATACTATCCTTCAAAAGATGACAATGCAATCGAAGGATGGAATTTTGGCATTTCATTTCAGCATAAAAATGTTAGACGAAAATATGATCCAAATTATAATTTTGAGCAAGATAAATTGAATACTAAAAATTCATTTAATCTATTGATTTCGCATCAGAATTTTAGTATTTCAAACATATGTTTTGAATGGTCCTTGGGAGTAGGTGTTAGCAAAAATAAATTAAAATCTTATATCGAAAATAGCACTGGAATGCCAGAAGTCGAAATAAGAAATTCTATTGGTCCAAGTTTTGCATTGGGTTTTAAAATTGGATTTGGAAATTAGTTTGATGAGATAAATATTTTGTCTGAATTCGTCTAAACTTATTTTCTATTAAAAATAGCAATTTTACTTAAAATAATATTAAATTAGTTTGTTTTCAACGCCAAACATGTCCAAGAGTATAACTATGAATGTTTAATTCTAAGCTATCTAGCATCTTTGAATTGACCAGGAAGTTAAGAACAGATGAAAATCTTTTAAAGATTATCCAACTTCCATATATATTTTCATATCAAGCTGCAAAATAATTTGTCTTTTTTGCAAGAAGGTTAACTTGGTAATAAACTGGCAAAAAATAAAACGAAGCTAAATAGAAAAATATAGTTGAAACGTAGCCCTTTACAATAGTTTTACAAACATTTACAATCAATTTACGCTCATTTTAATTCCGTACAAGTTTCTAATGGTATTTTTGAGGATAAAATTAAGTATGATGAACACCTTCTCTATGATGAATCTCCTTTACTTATTGCCCGGCTTTCATCTTTGTTCAAAAAAAGAAAAGCAAATAAACCAAACAAAACAACCATGGTCCAAAATTACTGTTATTAACTCACTGCTAGTATTACTAACTTTTAGTATCTCTTGTCAAGGGCAAAGTAAAGCTGAGAAACTTGATCAACTGAGCTCAGCCTATGCTGAATATGGAAATTTTAATGGGTCTATTCTAGTTGCAGAAAAAGGCCATGTAATTTATAAGAAAGGTTTTGGAATGGCCAATATGGAGTTAGTTATACCGAATCAAGCTGACACTAAACATCGAATCGCCTCGATGTCTAAACAATTTACTTCAATGTTGATTCTACAATTGGCTTCAGAAAATAAATTGAAATTAGATGTACCTATTTCAAACTATTTGTCTGATTACCCTAAAAAAAATGGGGATATCATTTCAATACATCATTTACTAACTCATAGTTCCGGAATTCCAAATTATACTAATTTTCCTAATTACAGAAGTATAATGAGCAGCTATTATAGTCCAAAGAATTTAGTTGAGCTTTTTGCTGATTCATCACTTCAATTTAAACCCGGAGAAAAATTTGAGTACAGCAATTCAGGCTATGTTCTGTTGGGTTATATAATTGAAAAAATAACCGGAAAAACCTATAAAGAAGAATTGCAAGAGAGGATTTTTACTCCTCTTCACATGAATAGTTCTGGTGTTGATGACCCCGGTACTATTTTGAATAATAGAGCTTTGGGTTATTACCGTGCAGGCAATACTTGTCAAAATGCCAATTTCATTAATATGTCTGTTCCATTTTCTGCAGGCTCAATTTACTCCACAGTAGAAGATTTATACTTATGGGACCAAGCTTTATATACCGAACAAATTCTACCTAAAAAGTATATGGATTTATTTTTTCAGAAACACATACAATCGTTTGGTCTAGTGTATTACGCCTATGGTTGGGAAATTGCTCAAATGCCAATAGGCAATACAAAAGAACTGATAGAAACAATTGGACATTCCGGTACAATAAATGGATTTAATTCGCTAATTACTCGTATTGTAAAAGATAAGAACTTAATTGTGTTGTTAAATAATACCGGCGAGGCCCCTCTTGATGAAATGACTATCGCAATCAATGGAATACTCTATGATAAACCATACAACTTTCCTAAAAAATCCGTAGCCTATTCATTGTTGAAAGTAATTAAAGAAAAAGGGATTCCAAGTGCAACAAACTATTACAAAGCAATTTTAGATTCCAGTAATTATAGACTAATTGAAAATGAAATGAATTCCGCAGGATATGAATTGTTGCAATCTGGCAAAGTTAAAGAGGCTGCTTTTGTTTTCAAATTAAACGTAGAAACATTTCCTAATTCCTTCAATGTTTATGATAGTTATGGGGAGTCGCTTTTAGCACTTGGAGATAAAGCACAGGCCATTGAAAATTATAAGAAATCTGTACAATTAAATCCGAGTAATGAAAATGGTTTAAAGGTGTTGATAGGATTGGGTGTAAATACAGATAGCTTAATCAAAAAAGTATCTCTTGAATATTTGAAATTATTGGAAGGAGAATATGTATCTAAGAATGGAACAAATGAGTGGAAGATTGAATTTAAAGTTGTAAACGGAGAATTAATGGGTAACGACCAAGGCTATCGATATAAAGTACTTCCTGTTGGGGAAAATACTTTTGTAAATCCAGATGATGGAGCTTCATTGGTGTTTGACACAAAAGATAAAGGGGCCATTAATCTTTTGTTATTTGGGAAGTTTAAGTTTAATAAGTTGTAATGAATATAAAAGGTTAAGAGACGATGACTAATGGTTCGCCTTTGCTGCCTCATTCAAAATAAAATGTCAATTAAATGCATTAACAAATATTTCTATTATATACAATCAACTTCATATTCTCTAATTCAATTGCTTAGATTAACAATTAAGGAGTTGTTTAATATCCTCGTCTTCAAAAAGTAGCTGGTAAATAATCTACCACTAACAAGCAAAAAAAGCTTAAAAAATTAACATATTTGAATCAAATATAAAATATTGTATTAATTTTGCACCAACAGTACTCGCCACGCTACCCATAAGAACAGCGTCCCAGGGCGGGTCTTTTGCTTTTATAGGCTTTTCATCTTAAGGTAAATCAAAATGGCAGAATTTCTTATATTTTATTAAATATGAAATATTCTAAAGCGGCAATTACGATTAAAGAGCAAATTGATCAGCTTAAAAACAGAGGGCTCATTGTTTCAAATGAAGCTGAAGCAGAGTATTTTTTACAAAACATAAGTTATTATCGACTTGCAGGTTATTGGTGGCCAATGCAAGCTAATAAAATCACTCATTCCTTCAAGCCAAACAGTACTTTCGAAAATATTATTGCCATTTATAATTTTGACAGAGAATTACGTCTATATTTATTTGATGTGATCGAGCGAATTGAAATTGGATTCAGAACAAAATTGATTTATCATTTATCCTGTGAAATATCGCCTTGGTGGTTTGAGGATTCGACTAATTTTAAAAACGAAGTTGAACATACTAAGACTTTAATGTCTATCGATAGAGAGTTAAATCAAACTAAAGAAGTATTTATTAAAGAACACTATAAAAAATATCTTACTGAGACTAGAAGACCTCCGGCTTGGAAGTCACTTGAAGTGGCAAGTTTCGGTAACATTTCAAAACTCTATGGCAACCTTCGTAGCTCTAAGTCAAGTAAAGACAAAATTGCAGCAGAATTGGGAACAGTAAACCACACTTTTTTACCAAGTTGGTTACAAAGCATAACTCAGATAAGAAATATCTGTGCACATCATGGAAGACTTTGGAATAAAAATTTACCAGGGAGACCTAAATTATTGAGTAAACCACCAAATAAATGGATAGCAGATATTCCACCTGCAATTGAACATCATATGCTTTATATACACCTATGCTGTATGAAATACCTTTTGAATGCTATCAATCCTTCTAATCAATTTTCAAAGCGAATTAAAGACCTATTAGAGAAATACCAAAACATAGACCCGAATGCACTCGGATTAAAACCGAATTGGCAAAATGAACCATTATGGTCTTCATGAAAATTATAATATGTTAATCAAATAATTTTAGTCAAATCAATTAGAAAATGAAATTTTAAATTGTATATAAATTATGCTGGTTTTGTATTTTGAAATCTTTCATATACATGGTAATTTTGAGACGATTTATCGTTTTTCGTTTTCGATGATCCTACATAACAGATATCTTGTGGTTGATTACTAATTTCGGAGTCTTCACTTACAAAATAATATTATATAAGATTTACAAACACTCTTGACCACAATAAAAAAATATGATTAAGTAAATTAACTTTTGCTACAAGTACAAATCACATTGAGAGTTCCCACTAACTTTGCCAACAAATGTATCCGTACAACTAAGTACCACTTGACATCAATAGTGAGGTGATTTAGCTT
>JBDTWI010000032.1:0-44361 GCA_040006775.1 Saprospiraceae bacterium | reverse complement strand
AAGAAATTTAATAGAAATCTGGAGCTTATCGGAGTTCCTGTGGCGCCATAGGCGCCAGAACCGAAACCTTTGGCGTCAAATAGGCAATTACTCAAGAAATTTAATAGAAAGTGGAGGTTATCGGAGTCGAACCGACGACCTCTTGCATGCCATGCAAGCGCTCTAGCCAGCTGAGCTAAACCCCCTTTAATGTTTTAATCCGGCAGAAGGACGCAAATGTAATAAATTACAGCAAACCAAAAGCTTGATATGAATCTGTGATCTATTTGTTTCTTATTTTAATTAATCAAAAGAATGTAGAAAGTTTCAATTCCACAGAATGACTTAGATTTGATGTATTATGTACTCTTACGAGCGATTATTAGTAGAAAATGCCCTTTGGGCTTCATCAAAACTTAAAGAAGATCCGGAATTCTTCAAAAGTCTTTCAGAATTGCAATCCCCGGAATTTCTATGGATAGGTTGTAGTGATAGCAGAGTACCCGCCAATGAAATTACTGGTACAAAACCGGGTGAAATTTTTGTACATCGGAATGTTGCGAATCTTGTGATTCACACTGATCTTAATTTACTTACAGTTCTTGATTATGCCGTAAGAATTCTCAAAGTGAAGCATATAATTGTATGCGGTCACTATGGTTGTGGTGGTGTACTAGCAGCGTTGACCAGAAATAACTTTGGTATTATTAATAAGTGGATTCGCAATATCAAAGATGTCTATAAAATGCATAAAACCGAATTGGATCTAATACCTCAGGATGAATTAAGAGCGGATAAATTAGTAGAATACAATGTTATTGAACAGGTTATAAATCTTGCCAAAACATCTATTGTGCAAAAAGCTTGGAAAGAAGAACAACGGCCTAATCTGCATGGATGGGTTTATGGATTAAAAGATGGAATAATTAATCCAATATTTGAAATGCCTGCCAACTCGAAAATGGATCCTCTTTATGAATTTGACGACCTTTAATTTGACAAATCGGAATTAAGTATCATTTAAAAAATCCTCTAACTCTCTTCGATCTTTTTTTGTTGGTCTTGTATCACTTACAAAATTTGTTGGGACATAAAAAGCAGAACTTTGCCAATCTTTAAATTTATTAAGTTCTTCTTCCGAAGTGAGGTTCTTATAACATTCAACAGCCAATAAAGCAGAAACCCTATTTGGTATTAATTTTACAACTTCATATACAAGATTAAATTTATCTTTTCTTACTTGCAGAATTTGTCCTTCTTCGATGAGCGATGAAGCTTTGAGTGTGATGTCATTTATTTTTACAGTACCTTTCTTGCAAGCATCAGTGGCTTGAGTTCGAGATTTATAAATTCTTACAACCCAAAGCCATTTGTCTACGCGCATCTTACTTGCCATTGTTCAGAGTGGGTAGTTTTGGGTCTAATTTTTGTAAACAATTGACTACAATTTTGGCAACGCAATAATCCCTGTACCATTTCTGATCAGCAGGAATAATGTGCCATGGAATTGTGCTGTTATTAATGGCGTATTCGTAACATTTTCTGTATTGATCCCATAATTTGCTCTCATCAAAATCCTCTGCTTTAAATTTCCATTGATGCTCCGGATTTGTCCTTCTTTCCTCTAATTTTTCTAATTGCTTTTTATGTGAAATATGTAAATAAAATTTCAGTATAGTTGTGTTATTATCAAATTGTAAGAGTTCTTCGAAACAATTAATTGCATCCATACGCAATCTAACTTGATCAGGACTAATCCATTTGTGAACCGCCTGAATAAGTATGTCTTCATAGTGTGAACGTACGAATATTTTAATATTTCCTTTTGCCGGAGCTTGCTTGTGAATTCGCCAAAGAAAATCATGTGCAAATTCTTCTTCTGTTGGTTTTTTGAATGCATAAGCTTCAAGTGGCAAAGCAGTACAATCCGCAAAAACATTTTTCAATGTACCATCCTTTCCGCTTGCATCCATTCCCTGTAAAACAATCAGTACGCTTTGTTTTTTTTCTGCATAAATCAGTTTAGTAAGTTCTCCGATTTGCTTCACCATTTTTCCAGTTTCCGCAATAGTTTTTTCTTTATCAACTTTATTAGCTGATTCGGTTGAAATTTTTGATAACTCTATCTTAGCCATAATTTTGATTTAATTCATTTTCTTGCGCTTCAACAAAAATAACTGAAGTATGTAATCGTATCCTTGATTGATGTCTGCTTGTAAATATTGTATGCGATTTTGTATACATCGGAGCTCAATATCATGTTGAAGCTTCCTGATTTTTTCTAAATAACTAGATTTTATTTGATTTGTTTGCAGTCTCAATTTCTCGCCTGTCTCCATATCTGTAAATTGGTATGGATGATTTCCGAATTCGAATTCAAGTTCCAATTTTTTATCCAATACATGGAAAAGAACTACTTCATGTTTGCGGTGTTTGAGATGTTGTAATGCACTGAAAATTTCGTCGATGTTGTCCGTATTGTCGAACATATCACTAAAAATAATAACCATGGATCGTTTGTGAATTTCTTCAGCGATCTGGTGAAGTGCTTTGGCAGGATCTGAAGTCCTATTCAATTCAACGTTATTAATCCATTGGTCTAGATTACTCAATAAATATTGATAGTGTGTTGATGATGACCTTGCTCTAGTACTTAATTCAACCTTATCATCAAATAGACTTAAGCCAAAAGCATCTCTTTGTTTCTTTAAAATATTCATCATGCAAGCTGCACCTAGAGCTGAAAATTTCAATTTATTGAGTACAAGTCCAGAACTTAATTTTTCTTCAGGAAAGTACATTGAGGAAGAAACGTCGATAACCAGTTGGCAACGAAGATTGGTTTCTTCTTCATATTTTTTTGAAAAAAGTTTATCTGTTCGAGCAAATACTTTCCAGTCAATATTTTTTATTGTTTCTCCGGAATTATAGATCCTATGTTCAGCAAACTCAACACTAAATCCATGAAAGGGTGATTTGTGCATTCCAATTATAAATCCTTCAACAACTTGTTGAGCTAATAATTCAAGATTATTAAATGCCTGGGTAGGATATTGATCAAAAAAACTCATAGCGGGATAAAAATAAAGCCTTTACCGAATATAAAGGTAAAGGCTTTATTTCTGAAATTATTGTTTGTTTTAGGCTAAAGCATCTATTTTTTGCTTTAGGCTAGCTTTAGTGGCTGTGCCAACGTGTTTGTCAACAATTTTACCATCCTTGATAAAAAGTATTGTTGGAATTGATCTTACTCCAAATTGCATTGAAACCTGAGGATTATGGTCAACATTCAATTTGCCAATGGTCACTTTTCCTTCGTATTCATTTGAAAGTTCTTCAATAATGGGAGTAACCAATCTACAAGGGCCACACCATTCTGCCCAAAAATCAACAACGGATAACTTGCCTTCTGCAAGCGCAGTTTCCTGAAAATTTAAATCTGTGAATTCAAAAGCCATTTAATATTAATTTTGAGTTATAGAAACATTCGTTTCTGAGTAAAAGTTCAGAAATATTAGTACTTTCTATAAATTATCATTCTTGATCAGATTTAACAAGTTAAATAGAATTCTTAATATTTCTTTAATTTTTGTCTCCTTGTCAATAGGATATAAGATTAAGACAAGCGATACTTTTGTTGAGGATATCTATTTCCAAAAGATATTTCTGAATTTTAGAGTATTCTGGAGCACGTTCATAGAGCATTCTTACCTTCCATTATTTTATGTCTGGATTATCTCTTTGATTTTTGTTCTGTATTGCTATTACAAAGAATTTATTCAGCAGAGGAATTATCTCAAACTAGTTTATTCTATTTTGCTGGTTCTCATTGCCCATGTTTCCTATTTCTATATTAGTTGGGGTTTTAATTATTCGCGAAAACCCATATCATCTATTCTCAAACTAAATGAAACTTTAGAAGATTCTTGTTTGATGTTAGAATTAGTAAACTTAAGCAAACAGATAAACATTGATCGCGCTCAACTTACAAATCATGATGAAGAAATCAATAGAGATGAGAAACAATTAAATGTAATGCTAAACCTAGCCTTGGTCAACTTTTTGGACAGCAACAAACTCAGTTATTTCAGTCCGGTGAAATGTAGAATAATACATCCTAAAGGAGTATTATTGATATGGTCTACTGCAGGAATTTACTGGCCATTTGCCGGTGAAAGTCAGATTGATGCAGGGCTTTATGAAAAAGAAAGGCCTTTTGTTATAGCGCATGAATTGGCGCATGGAATGGGATGGACAAATGAAGGGGAGTGTAATTTTATTGCTTATGAATCCTGTATGCAAAGTAGGAATGCGTTATTTATTTACTCTGCCCAATTGCAATATTGGAGAACTTTAATAGCTGAAGTAGCTCATCAAGATACGGCAAGAATTCGTGAATTGAAATCAAGTCTAAGTTTTGAAGTAAAAGAAGATTTGAAAAAAATTGCTATCTCTCAATCAAGCTATCCGGATGTCTTACCTGAAATAAGAAATTTTATTTTTAATAAATATCTTGAATCAAATAATGTGCACGGTGGAATCAAATCTTATTCGGAAATGATTTTGTTGGTCATGAATTATAAACGGAAACAAGCTGAATTAGAAGGTATAAATTTTAAATAAAAAAGGCTCGCTAAAATAGCAAGCCTCAGGTAGTTATAAGAAATATTAATAGAATTTAGTTTGCAACTTCTCTTTGAGCTGTCTCTTCCAATATTTTTTTTGCGTAATTTAAAATTGTTTCATCTTCAATATGAATAATGCCTCCTTGTGGTCCTGCCTGTAGATGATTTCCACTATTTTCTAAATGATGAGCTCCAAAATAATTTCTAACCTGCTGCTCATCCAAGCTTAAAGCATCGGCGATTCTTTTAATGCTTCCATGAGGCAGTTTATGTTTAATACTGCGTAATTCCTCCAAAGTAATATTCATAGAAATTGTGGTTTAGTTAATGAATAATAAAATCAGAGGTCAATTTAGTATGTATTTAGGAAAATAAAAAAAATATTTTTTGATTTCACAAATTTAAGATTAACGGATCAAGACCTATTTTCAGAATAAAAAACTAAAAATTAAAGTTTTTACCCTAAAATAAAAATTAAATTTTAAAAAATCATAATGCATAAACATTTGAATAGGAGTCTGTTAGTTTTAATATTCTGTTAATAATCTTCAATTAGATTATAGAACTTCTTCGACTTTGGTGTAAGTTAAATTAAACGCGTTAGCAACTCCTTCATAAACAACTTTGCCATTTACAACATTCAGACCTAGAAGTAGTGAATGGTTGTCTTTACAGGCCTTTCTCCAACCTTTATCAGCAAGTTGAATGGCATATGGAAGAGTCGCGTTAGTTAAGGCAACCGTTGAAGTATATGGAACTGCACCAGGCATATTGGCAACACAATAATGAACAACTTTATCAATTATATAAATTGGATCCTCATGAGTAGTTGGCTTTGAGGTTTCTATGCAACCTCCTTGATCAATCGCAACGTCTACCAAGACAGTACCGGGATGCATAGTAACCAACATATCTCTTGTAACAAGATTTGGAGCTTTTGCACCAGGAATCAACACAGCACCAACAATTAGATCATGCGATTGTACAAGTTCTCTAATATTGTATTCGTTAGAAAACATGGTTGTTACATTAGCAGGCATCACATCAGCAAGATATCTTAAACGGTTCAAGCTTATATCTAGAAGACTGACTTGAGCTCCAAGACCTGCAGCCATTTTTGCGGCTTGAGTTCCAACGATACCACCGCCTAAGATTAAAACTTTAGCAGGAGGAACACCAGGCACTCCACCCAACAGAATTCCTTTTCCTTTTTGTGGCTTTTCAAGATATTTGGCTCCTTCCTGAATAGCCATTCTTCCAGCAACTTCAGACATTGGAATTAATAAAGGTAGACTTCTATCAGGCAGCTCAACTGTTTCGTAAGCTAAACATACCGCATCGCTTTTAATCATTGCATCAGTCAATGGCTCATATGAGGCAAAGTGGAAGTAAGTAAATAAAAGTTGATTGGGCTTAATTAAGGAATATTCGCTAGCAATTGGTTCTTTGACCTTAATGATCATTTCCGCAATGGCGTATACTTCTTCAATAGAATTGAGAATCTGTGCTCCGGCTGAAATGTAGTCTTTATCTTCAAACCCGCTCCCTGTTCCAGCTGTAGATTGCACATGGACTTTATGGCCTCTTTTGACAAGTTCCAAGGCTCCTCCTGGAGTTAGAGCAACACGGTTTTCACTAGGTTTGATTTCTTTTGGGACACCAATTATCATGCTTTTGATTTAGACCGCGAAGTTAAGAGGAAACTATCAATATGGCCTTAAAAAAAGAATGCCCGTATACGTTATACGGGCAAATCTTCATTTAATAACCAAAACTCAAAACTCAAATAAATCAGGACAACAACCATGCCAAAAAGCCACAAAAGAACTGTGTCTATGGGACCAAATTATTGAAGAATATTTTGTATAATAAAAATAATTAGAATGTTATTATTTGAATTTCAATAGTTTATATTGAAAAAACCTCAAATAAATCGAAAATCTAATTTATTCAATAAAGATTAACTTAATCCTCTCCGGTTTAGATTAGCTGAAATTGTGGAGTGCTCTCTGAATTGCTTGATAGCTGAAAAAGCTTTTCAAGGGCCATTTTTCCACTTTCAGCCAAATCCAAGCTATAACTGTTGACGTAAAGTTTGATGTGTTGAAGGATCACCTCTTCGTGGAGATCTTGAGAGTGACTTTTGATAAAAGGTAAGAGTAAGTGGAGATGTTTCTGAGCAAATTTAATTGATTCCTGAATGATAGATTTTATCAATGATTTAATTTCCATAGGTAGACCTTTCTTAACTAGGATTAGTCCGAGTGGGATAGGCAAATTGGTATTATCCTGCCAATGAACTCCTAGATCTTTAATTAATACCAATCCTTTCTCTTTATAGGTGAATCTATTTTCATGAATAATTACACCAAAATCAGACCTTCCTTGAAGTACGTCATCCTCAATCTTAGAGAAAAGCATAAATTTTTTATCTACAGAATTAGGGTATGCAAAATTATAGAGTAAATGAGCAGTAGTTTGGATTCCAGGAAGCGCTACTGAGGATAGAATTGGATTCTTGTTTTGGTTTTGTTTTGTAGAAATAAGTAAGGGGCCACAATTTTCTCCAACCGCTCCACCGCAACTTAGAATATCATATTTATCTAGAAGGCTAAAGGCATGCGCTGCGCTCACCTTAATGAGGTCATATTGACCAGATTTTGCAGCTTGATTGAGCTCTTCAATATCCAAGAAATCGCAATTTGGGGGACTTAATTTTTCATTATCTAGAAAAGCATTTATCCACGCACCAAATATGAAGGTATCGTTAGGACAGGGGGAAATAGCTAAATTAATTTTTACCTTTGGACTCATTCATGAAGAATACATTCGAGGTATTATACGAAGATAATCATCTACTTGTTGTAATCAAACCAGCAAACATTTTATCTCAGGGTGATGAGACTGGAGATCCAAGTATGATGGATTTAATCAGCGACTATCTTTCTGTTAAATATAATAAGCCAGGGAAGGCTTATGTAGGTTTACTGCACCGACTGGATAGACCGGTTAGTGGAATTATGGTATTTGCTAGAACTTCTAAAGCCTTTGAAAGGATTCAAGCACAAATTAAACTTAGAACTATTGATAAGTATTATCTTATGCTTAGCGATCAATGTTCCTTAAAAGAGCAGGAGGACCTATGTCATTATCTTATAAAAGATGCTACAAATAATAAGGTTAAAATAAGTAATGAAGCAATAACCGGTTCGAAAGAGTGTAGACTAAAATACTGGTTGATAGGAGAGTCTGAGGGAAAATTTCTTTATAAAATACAACTTATTACGGGTAGGCCGCATCAGATTCGGGCTCAAATGGCATTTATTGGTTATCCTATTATGGGAGACGTGAAATATGGAGGATATGAGCCTAAAAGGTCAAAGGATTTAGCCTTGTATTCGCATAAAATGGCCATAGATCATCCTATTTTAAAGGAGCGTTTTGAGTGGACGAGTTATCCGGAAATTAAAGGGTATTGGAAAGGATTTGAAGTATTTTTTCCATTATCCTAAACTTATATGCTGATTAAACATATTTTTGCGCCCGGTGAGAGTTCACGATCAGCTCCTCCTAAACCTCCAGGGTAGAAATACAGCAAAGGCGTGGAGTTGAGCGATGCGATGAGCTCTTGCCACTTTTAATCTACTCCAAACCTCTCAATATGAAATTTTTTATTGACACAGCCAACCTAGACCAAATTAAGGAAGCCTTAGAACTGGGTATTCTTGATGGAGTAACCACCAATCCTAGCTTAATGGCTAAAGAAGGTATTACAGGCAAATCCAATATCTATAAACATTATAAGAAAATTTGTGATCTGGTTCCCGGTGATATTAGCGCTGAAGTCATATCAACCGACTTTGATGGAATGATCAAAGAAGGTAAGGAATTGGCAATGATTGCAGAGAATATTATTGTTAAGGTGCCGATGATTAAAGATGGGATTAAGGCCATATCTGAATTTAGAAAATTAGAAATTAAGACAAATTGCACTTTGGTTTTTAGTGCAGGTCAAGCCATTCTTGCCGCAAAAGCTGGGGCTAGTTATGTATCTCCTTTTGTTGGGAGAATTGACGATATGAGTTGGAATGGAATGACCTTGATCAGTGATATTTTTGATATTTATTCACTACAGGGATTTGAAACAGAAATTTTAGCTGCATCCATTAGAAATGGATTGCATATTGTTGAAGCCGCAAAAGCAGGTGCAGACGTAGTTACCTGTCCATTGGACGCAATACTTTCCTTACTTAAACATCCATTGACAGATATTGGTCTACAGAAATTTCTTGAAGATCATGCTAAAGCTGCAAAATAAGTTTTGGATTTAGGACTTATGCATCACATTTATTAGCTGAATCAATTTCTCTGATTCCAACTTCCAGGAATTTTGCATTGCCGCTTTTTTGCATTGTTCTAGGCAATGTTCATAGAATGCAGGTTCTTCCAGTTTTTGAATAGCAGAAATAATTTCCGACTTATTCAAAGACTCTAAGAGTATTCCAAATTCATACTTATTTATTAGAGAATTATATTCCGGAAAATTCATATGAATTGATGGAAGGGTAGCATAGATGTAATCAAAAGTTCTGTTTGCCAATGAGTAGTAATAATTCTTACTGTCTGACGAAAGCAAATTAATTCCGATGTAGGCTTTCCGATTATTACTTATCAATTCCTCCTTGTTTAATTTTCCCAAGAAGAGAATTCGATCTTCTAAATTTAAATCTTTTACTTTGTTCTTTAATAATTGAGTAATATCTCCATCACCGGCGAGTAAAAATTTATAATCTGGTAAAAATGGCATGCATTCAATCATTTCTTCTAGCCCTCTTCCAATATTTAGTACGCCCTGATACCAAATTATTTTTTCTCTTGTTAGAGAGGAATTTGATTCCATTACTTGATCGGGAAGATTTCGAATAGTGTGAAATTGCTTCCCAAATTGAGTTGATAATAAATGGGAAATCTGTTCTCCAACACTAATGCATAGATGGCTGTTATTTACTCCAAACTGTGTTATGAGATGCCAGATTTTTTGGATCCATTTTTTATTTATTATTTCTGGACTTTCTTCAAAGAATTCGTGTGCATCATAAACTAAAAATAGGTTTTTTATCTTTTTTATAATGCCGGCAACTAAAAGTGTATCAGCATCGACAGCATAAATAATGTCAGTTTTGCAAAATAGCAATTTCATAAAAATCCTAATGTTGTATTCGGCATAAAACAGCCAGGATTTTTTGAAAAAAGTTGAGATTTGTTCATTGTTACAAAGCTTGATGGAAATAATTTTCGCAGAAATTTTTCTACTCAGGCAGTACACTTCGTAGCCTGCATGGATCATGGAATTTATAATTCTGATTATGCGTTGATCATAATACAGGTCAGAACTGCAAAGTATAGTAATTTTTTTCGAATTCAATCTTTTCGTTGTTTGCGTTTATTTAACGGAGTTTGTGCAGCCTAATTGTATTCTGCTCAACTGATCTGAATTAGGAAAACAAAACCCTGAAGGTACTTTTGTAGGTTCGTAGCGTTTAAGATTAGGATCAAACAAAGCATTTTCAATAAAATCTGTTAGTTCTTCGATTTCATTTTTACTAAGATGTAGTGGTTTGAAAAATGGACTTAGGTGCTTTTTATCCACATGTTCATTCTGAGGTTTGCCATCGTTGAGATAAGAAATGACTTCACGAACAGAGCAAAAGTTTCCTCCATGTCCGAGGAATTCTATGTTTTTTAAATTGTACAACTGGGGCACTTTGAATTTGAATTTGTCTTCTTCGCGATGCGTAAATCCTGCTCTGCCCAATCTGATGTCTTCAGGGGCATCTTTTTTTTCAATCAAATCAGGGCCTTCCATATCAGAAAATCCAAGAGCCTCAAAACGCATAGAATTTAATGCAGGACCAGTGTGACACTGAATACAATCTGCTTTTCCAAAAAATATATTTGCACCTTTTATTTGTTTATTAGTTAAGGCATTACTATCTCCTTTAAGCCATTTCTGGAAAGGTGCCTGATTGGTTAAAACAGTCCGCTCATAGGCTGCAATAGCTTTTGCCATACTAAATCTTCTGTATTTGAGATTGGGATGTACTGATCTGAAAGCAGAATCAAACATCGGGCCGTATTCAGTATTCAGAATTAGTTCGGGATTCATTCTAATGCCATGGGCTTCCAATGCAACTCTAGCCTGAGTTTCAACTCCTTGCATTCCCAGTTTGTTCAATTCTAAAAAACTTCCTTTTGTCCATAAGGAATCCGTTCCTAGGTTTGGACCTGAACAACCGAACTTACCACTCCACAATTGTACTTCCTGATAGGCACAATTGACAATGCTTGGAGTGCGCAACAATTGAACATCTATATCAAGCGTGTCACACATCGGATGTTTTCGTCTAAGGAAACCATGACCTTGACCACCACCGGCAATGGATTGTCTTATTCCTGCTTGAAATCCTGCATCTGCAAAATGACAGCTAGCGCATGAATATGTTCTTGCTGCAGCTTTACATTTAGGATCAAAAGAAAGTGATGGATCAAAAAAGAGCATTCTCCCCAACTTAATTCTAATTGCAGATATTGGGTTGGAACTATCCTGAGGAATGCTTTTAAAATCATCGGATTCAGGAAGCATATAAAACTGTAGCCCTAAATTATTTGATTTTGATTCAAGAAGTTTTTTAAGACTTGTAGAATTGACTTGTGAAGTAGATTCTTTCTTCTTGCAGTTCAATAAGAGAAGTGTAGATAAAAGGAAAATCAGAAAGTTAGATCTCTTCACATTGCAAATATATCAGGATTTTATCTAATGTAAATTTTGCAAGCTAATAATTAAAAGCATTTATCAAACATTAAAATAATGTCTATGCTTCCGATTCAATTAATTAAATTACTAGAATTAAGTTGATCTTACACTTGCCTTTTCAATTGAATCTTAATAATCACTTTCATTTCATATTCAGGAAAATATATTTATGAACGAATTTTAACAAAATCGAAATTCAAATTGAAGGACTCAGCAAATCTACTAAAGATAGTAAATAAGGATTTGACGGTTTAGTGTATCTTACAGCTCGGAAGATAGTTCTTTCAATTCTTTAAGATAACTAGAAAGCAAAATCTAATTATAAATATTTTATTTTGAGTTCAACAAAGGAAAAACTGAATACTTTTTCTCTCACGATGATCGTGATTGGCTTTGTGATTGGAATGGGAATTTTTCGCACAGCAACAGATGCAGCACAAGCTTCAATCAATTCAACCGTATTTTTTACTGCCTGGATCTTGGGAGGTGTCGTTGCTTTGTGTGGAGCTTTGAGTTATGCTGAAATTGGCAGTAGGTATCCAATCACAGGAGGATATTATAAAATATTTTCTTATGCTTATCATCCTTCAATAGCCTTTGCATTGAACTGTATTATTTTATTTTCAAATGCCGCTTCATTATCCGGTGTAGCAATTATTGGAAGTGAATATTTGTTGCCTTTGATATTTGGTGATCAGTATCCGGAATACTATAACTCGGTATTGAGTATTTCTGCAATTCTAAGTTTTTATGGTTTGAATATGTTGGGCTTAAGAATGAGTTCAAGAACACAAAACATTTTAATGCTGATTAAATTAAGCATGTTGTTGGTTATTATTATTGCGGTATTTTTACCTCATGATTCTATTCCAATAGTTAGTAAACCTGAAACTATCATTGGAAATCAAGCAAATTTCTTTGCTTCACTTGGAGCAGCACTAGTAGCAGTTTGCTTTACTTATGGCGGATATCAGCAATCAATAAATTTTGGAGAAGAAGTTAACAAACCGGAAAGAACCGTCCCAAGAGGCATTCTAATTGGTATTTCTGCCGTCATTTTGATTTATTTTTTGGTAAATTATTCCTATCATCAAATAATTGGATTTGAGGGGCTAAAGACCACGAAAGGAATTGCATCCTTAATAGCGGAGCATGTTTTTGGAGAAAATGGCAGAAAAATATTTTCAATATTGTTGTTTGTTGCAGTACTTGCTTATGTCAATGTATTGATGCTGAGCAATCCTAGAGTAATGTATGCTATGGCAGATGATGGAGTATTGCCTCCTATATTTCAAAAAAAATTTGGAACTCATCAGGTTTTGGCTTTGAATCTTACTGTCTTTGCAATTCTTTCAATTATAACCTTAGTTTTTGCATCCACTTTTGATAAAATATTGGGATTTGTAATGTTCTTAGATTCTGTTGGAATGGTAAGTTCAGCGGCTACACTTTTCTATATGCGGCGGAGAAGACTAGGAGAAGATAAGGAGCAAATCTATAAAATGGGCCTCTATCCTTATGCCACAGTTTTTTTCATATTAGTGTATCTTTTCGTTTGCTTTACAATAGTCAAGAATTCACCTCATCTAGCCTTATTTGGAACGATCGTATTTATTGGATTTTTTGGTCTGTATTTTGTGATTAGATCTTTTAAGCCGAAGCCATTATAAATATTATTGTAAAATCTGCCCTATTTACTTAATTTTGTATCTTATAGAAAACAGGAATTGTTTAACTCAGTTATATACTTATTATTTGGATTAATTTCATTTCACTTTGGTCCTGAAATTAACACTGTTGCAATCGAAATTTGTGACAATGGTATAGACGACGATGGTGATGGACTAATTGATTTAAATGATCCTGATTGTAAATGTAAAGGAATAAAGGATTCCGTCTTTGTTCCTTCCTCTTTGATTCCAAATCCTTCCTTTGAAAAGTACACAATTTGTCCAGATAATGTAGCACAATTAGATCGTAGTGTTGGATGGATACAGGCGTCACCAGCAACTTCAGATTACTATAATTTGTGCGGCTATAAGGATGATTTTGCAAGAGGTAAGCCCCCTCAACCACTTCCTGCAGGTCGTGGATATGTTGGCTTCTTGGATATTCAAAATAGCCCCGGAAGAGGGATATATAAAGAATATGTAGGGGCCTGTCTAACAAGTCCAATGATCGCAGGCAAACAATATACTTTAACTTATTGGGTTGGATTTGGATCTCCGGGTCAGCCATTTTTCGCAAGAAATACGCTTAATATGGCAATCTTTGGAACAAGTGACTGTAAGTATCTTCCATTTGCTCAAAATCCACAGGGATATTTATGTCCAACAAGATATCCAGGATGGTTTGAGATGAGCCGAGTAACAGTTTCCGGTCGCAATCAATGGAAGAAAATTGTAGTTAAATTAAAACCTACAGTTAATGTCTCTGCTATTTGTTTAGGACCGGCTTGTGCAACTACAGATGGATCTTATTATTTCTGGATGGATGAATTAATTCTTGAAGAAACAGTAAAATTTGATTCCTTGCAAATTGATGTTAGTGGGAATCCTTGTACAGATACTGTAATTTTGAGTTCTTCAAAATCAAGCATCTTAGCTGTAAAATATCAATGGTATAAAGATGGAATCGCAATTTCTGGAGCAGTGGGTGCAAATTTCAATATTCCAAAAGGAGCACAAGGTACTTATGTGCTTAAAGTTAGTTATGGTAACGAATGCGATTTAAGTAAACCTTTTAGTTATTCCATCGATCAGTTTTTAACTGAATTTAATTCTGAGATATGCGCCGGTGACTCTTTAGTAATAGCACAAAAAAAATATACTAAAAGCGGATTGTACTACGATACCCTTCAATCTAAAAATGGATGTGATAGTATCATTAAAATTAATCTTAATGTTTTCCCCATCTATCAAAATAACCTCAGCGCTAGTATCTGCCAAGGCATGAAATATACTTTTGATGGTTTAGATTTAGATAGTACCGGACTCTATACTTTTAATTATTTTAGTAATAATGGCTGTGATAGTATTGTATATCTGGACTTGTTAGTTAAAAAAATGGATACTACCAGTTTGAATTTCGAAGTATGTGTTGGAGAACAAATTATAGTCGCAGGTAAGAATTATTTTGCTGCTGGAAATTATAAGGATTTGCTCATTAATTCTATAGGATGTGATAGTTTATTGGACATCAACATTATTGAAAAAAAGCTAAGGTTTACGAAAATAGATAGCAACATTTGTGATGGAAGTTTTGTAACCGTTGGTTCAAATAGTTATATAAAAACAGGACTCTATTTGGATACTTTAACTGCCAGCAATGTCTGCGATAGCATAGTACAGTTAAATTTAAAGGTTAATCCTTTGGGTTATCATACTATTGACACTGTGATTTGTCAAAATAGTTTTGTTGAAGTTTTTGGTAAACGGTATAATTCAAATGGACAATTCACATTGAAAGGAAGCAATGTAAATAATTGTGATAGTATTATTCAATTAAACCTAAAAGTGAATTCCGTATTTTTAGATTCCATTACAGGACGTATCTGTGATGGAGATTTTTTTCCAATTGGAAATCAAAGGATTAGTAATAGTGGAAGATATAATTTTATTCTGTCGAGTCAATCTGGATGTGACAGTACAATAATTTTAAACTTAACAGTTGATCCGATTAAAAGCTTTAATTTGGACACAACCTTATGTTTTAATGAAAAGTTGAAAATTGGAACTAAGGAATTTGATAAAACCGGAATTTATAATTTTAATGAAAAGTCAAGTAATTCTTGTGATTCTTTAGTGAACATTAATTTAAGAATAAATACAGAATTACAAATTGCCGATAGTGTAAAAAATTTGCGTTGTTTTGGTGATAGGGATGGATTTATTCAAACACTAATTTCAGGAGGAACAAGTCCTTATACTATTGTCTGGAGCAATAAGGAGATTGTTGATAAAATATCAAATCTAGGGCCTGGAAGATACAGTTTAGAAATTGTGGATCAATTGGGTTGTATTGGATTTAAAGAATATGTAATTACTGAACCGGAATGCTTTTGTTTCAGTGTTCAGGGACAGGATGGAACATGTGCTGATGGATCACAAGGAAGAATTTTAATTAGTCAGAAATCAGGCAGCGCAGCAGTTGAAATATTGTTAAATGGAAAATTGGTCCTGCCTTTGACCAATCAATTTGATCAATTGGCTAAAGGTCAGTATGAATTAGAAATTTCAGATGCTCTTGGATGTAAATATTATAAAACGCTGAGTTTGGATTTTGATCAATCTTATTTGAATGATTCCGGAACAGATACCATCTTTGCTGTTGTAGGAGACAGCATTGATTTGATTTATAAGACGAATAATATAAATTCAATTTTAAATAATCAATGGTCAGGAATTGGAGTACAAACAATAGTTTGTAACACTTGTCAACATGCCAAAGTTGTGGCCACTTTGGGAGAGAATCTTTACACTTATGTGGGACTTGACGAAAATGGTTGTGAATATTTATACAAACTTGTAGTCGTAGCCAAACAAGGATTTTTTGTGCCCAATGTTTTTTCACCTAATGGTGATGGGATCAACGATTATTTTAATTTAATTTCAGATTCCAGTATTGGAATTATTGATCGATTACAAATTTTTGATCGATGGGGTTCAAGACTTTTTGATTATAAAGAAGGCATTCCTAATACTGAAGTTGGTGGCTGGGATGGTACATTCAAAGGAAGACCTGTAAATCCAGCTGTGTTTGTTTATCTAATCAATTTTAGAGACAAAACAAACAGACAATTTCAGTTACAAGGAGATTTAACTTTAATGCGTTAATTTATAGATGAATTACTTCTCCATAAGCAGCTGCTGCAGCTTCCATTATAGCTTCAGACATAGTAGGGTGAGGATGAATAGATTTTACAATATCCATTCCTGTAGTTTCTAATTTGCGTGCTACGACCACTTCTGCTATCATTTCTGTAACGTTCATTCCGATCATATGAGCACCTAAAAATTCCCCATATTTTTTATCAAAAATGACTTTGACAAATCCATCTTTTGCTCCAGCTGCGCTTGCTTTTCCAGAGGCTGAAAATGGAAATTTACCAATCATCAGTTCATGACCTGCTTCTTTGGCTGCAGCTTCGGTAAAACCGACAGAAGCAATTTCCGGTGAGCAATATGTACAACCAGGAATATTGTTGTAGTCAATAGGTTGTGGGTGATGTCCACATATTGCTTCAACACAAGTAATTCCTTCTGCACTTGCAACATGTGCTAATGCTGGTCCTGGAGTTATGTCTCCAATAGCATAAATTCCTGGAATATTTGTTCGATAAAATTCATCAACTTTTACAAGTCCTTTTTCTAAAACAACTCCAGCAGTTTCAAGACCGATGTTTTCCACATTAGGACTTACACCTGCAGCAGAGAGGACGATATCGCATTCAATAATTTGAGTTTTTCCTTCTTTTCTGTCTTTGGTGTGTACGTTAAGACCTGTTTTTGTTTTTTCTACTTTTTCAACAGAAGTATTTGCAAGAACGGCAATCCCTTTTTTCTTAAACACTTTAGTCAATTCCTTACTGATGTCTGCATCTTCTCTTGGGACAAGACCCTGCTCCATAAATTCAACAATGGTTACCTTAGTTCCCAGAGTATGATAAAAGTATGCGAATTCAACACCAATGGCTCCAGCGCCAACAACAACCATATGTTGAGGCAACTTTTCAAGACTCATGGCTTTTCTGTATTCAATTATATTTTCTCCATCAATGCTTAAATTTGGTAATTCTTTGGCTCTGCCTCCAGTAGCAAGAATGATGTGGTCTGCAGAATAATTTGTTGTTGTTCCATCAGCTGCTTTGAGGTCTACCGTTCTGTTTTTAGTAAGAGAAGCAGCTCCCATGAGCACTGTAATTTTATTCTTTTTCATTAAGAATTGAACACCTTTACTCATACCGTCAGCAACATTTCTGCTTCGCTTGACAATTGCTGTAAAATCTGCCTTTGCTTCATTGACGTTAATTCCATAATCAGCTGCGTGATTGATATAATCAAAAACCTGTGCAGATTTCAAAAGCGCTTTGGTTGGAATACATCCCCAATTAAGGCAGATACCACCTAGGGATTCTTTTTCCATTATTGCCACATTTTTTCCAAGTTGAGCGGCGCGAATAGCTGCAACATAACCTCCTGGTCCTGATCCTATTACGATGATATCAAATTTCATTAAGGGAATTTAGGGGGCAAAGTTAAGCATTATCCCAGATCTGACATTCCCGCATTTTAAAAAGATCAAGTCTAAGGTAATAGACGGCTTATCTTCAAAGCAACAAAATTAAGGATGCGTCGTTTTTTAACTCATGATTCGAGTTTTAATGTTTGGTCTTTTTTCATTGTATTTTTTAGGTTGGGTGGAAATTAAGGATTCAAAAGTAGGGTATATGATTCAGATGCCAGATCAACCCATAATAAAGGAAGATAGTTTGGATGCAGGAATTGGTATGACCTACACCAAGACCATGAGTTGTTCACTAGGTGAAGGAAATAAGACGAAAATTTTCTTAGCCAATCACACCACCTATCCGGAGTATTTGGATTTGAATGATAAGGATTCCACGGGATATTACCTCATTCAAACAATCATTGAACAAGTTTCAGCGCAACTTGAAAATGCACACTTATTATATAATAGTCCTGCAATAATTAATGATCTTGATGCTCAAATTGCAACTATTCAATATGGGACTGATTCTTCATTAGTAAGAATGGCTTTGATTTACAATAAAAATAAATTGATGTCATTGCAGTTTTATACCGCCTTTGAAACTGGAATGGATAAAGAAGCTGAAAAGTTTTTTTATTCTTACCAGCTGTTGAATTAAACTTTAGTTAGCAATTCTTTTTGTCTTTCTCGGAAATTTGATGATGTGTTTTCAAGTAAAATGGACGACAGAAGTGTTTGAATATTTTCTCCGTGTGGTGCAACTTTTTTTAATTGGATGTCCACATGCAAAAAGCTTGTATGCATTAGACATTTTAGTCGACTAAAATCATCATTCCACATCTGATATTCGTTAATTATTTTTTTGTCATCATAATAGATCATCGAACTTCGAATGCGAATATATTCATTGCGTTTGGCTTCTGCCAGATATGCAATTTCGTGATGAACAACGACCCAGGCCATACCAGATTCACTTGCATAATTTTCTAGGTTTAAATTATAGTGGTCTAAAATATGATCTTCGCGAGCTTCTAAAAGGTAATCAAGATATCTTGTATTGTACAAATGTCCTAGTGGATCACAGTCTTTAAATCGAATACGGTAGCGGCTTTCTGGGGATTTATCTTGCATGATTTATACCTTTATTTTGGATTTTTTCTTAATTGGTGCTGACTTCGCTATGGCGATTTGTTCGTCTATTTTTTCTAGTAACCATTGCTTACCTACTGGTGATGAATTCTCAACTTCTTTTCTGAATGTTTGAAGATCTGATTTTGATTTATTTTGATAATTTAATAACTTTTTAGTAGATCTTATCAAACCAGAATATATGGATTTTTGCATTTTTGATATATCCTTATTTCTAGTAAGATAAATATTAAAACTATCGATTAGTGAATTTAGAGCTGTCGTTTCATCTAATTCATAATATGCCCTTAGAAGCATTGCCTTTGAATCCAAGTTATAAAATAATTCTTCATATTGTACCTGTTGTAATAGGGTCAATACTTCTTTGTAATTTTTTTTAATCATTTGAAGCGTAGCCAGATTAAATATTATTGCATTATTTCGTATTTTTGGATTAAGCTTGTTAGAATAAGATTGTATAAAATTTTCTACCCATTCAAATTCTTTGAGTCTCAAGGCATTAGCCACAATATTTTTGAATGTCCATTGACTTATCTCATCATTGATCACAAGGATTTCAATTTCTAATGCGGATTTATGCAATTCAAATAATTCAGTATAATACTTATCCTTTCTTTGATTAATTTGCGTAATTGTATAATTCATGGCAGCTTCCATAATATTTTTCGATTCATCTTTAGAAAATAAATGAATATGCTTGCGTATTAAATTTTTTAAGTTGTAATAATGTTCTTCATTATTCGCATCCTTATAAGTAAAATATATACAGGTATATATTGCTATAGGAGGGATTTTTGAAAATTCTTCTTGTTGCGCTATTCGAATGATGTCTTCGATAAATAAGATATTGTCTTTTAATTCTACTATTTTACTCCAACTCAGTAGTGTAGTATAGTATTTCAGTTTTTCAGCGATATAGAAGTAATCCAGATTATTGACTATGGACTCCAGATTAATTTTAGCTATGTTCTTTTTACCTACTCTTTGATCTTCAATCTTTTCGAGTTTGTAAAGTATACTTTCAATTTCATAGATATAAAGATAATAATTTGCGGGTTTTAAGGCTTGACGACTAATGTTTAATAGTGCAGAATTTGTTGCTCCAGAATAGAGTTTTTCCAACTGTCTTTGATGAACTGCTTCCAATAGATACTTAGCTTTTATCAATGGGTTGGCTTCAAATTCTTCCTGAGACAACCAAGATTCAATTAGATCCATAAGTTGGGAACAGTGCTTTCGAAATTTTTCATCAAAATAAGTCTCCTTTGGATAGATGAGTTCCCAGATATGCTTCTTCTCTATGTTGTTGGCTTGTGGATCTCGGATATGTCCTTCAATTGCATAATAGATCTTCAACAACTTTTCATTCTTGTTAAAATAAGGAGATTCCAAATATCTGCTCAGTCGATTCAATTGAACCGGACTAAGGGTCTCCATAAATTGAAAGATTTTAGTGTCTGTCATGGATAGTGTGGTAAATATAACTAGATTTTATGTGGATATGTTCATTGCTAAAAGTTTGTTCAAGCTGGTTCAAACTGGAAGCTTGAACGATTGCGCCCAAAAGCTGGTTCAAGCTGGTTCAAGCTGGAAGCTTGAACAAACCTGGGCTTTAAGCTTTCAACTTAAAGCCCAGGTTTGTGCCCAAAAGTTCAAGCTAAGAGCTTGAACTTTAAAACAAGGTTAAAAAGTCAAATATCGGTTTGCCTTCTTCATATGAACGATATGAGCAATAAGTGTAATCTTTATTGTCAGAAACCAGTCCAGCTTTTAAAGGATTATTATGGATATAATTCATTTTTTGACTAAAAAATTTTGGACTAAAAATTTCTACACTTAAGGATGAAGATTTCCAATATTGAATATTTCTATTTGATTTATTTACTATAAATGGTTTTTTATTTTCTAAACTCATAAGTGCTGAAAACTCATGTGCAGTATAGCTTAGAAAGCTGTGCTTTATTTTTTCGTTGGTATAAGGTTCTAATACTTCATACATTACGTGGATATGGTTTGGCATGATTACGAATCCAAATAATTGCCAGCGTTTATTATCATGTAGAAATTGAAATGACTTAAGAATAATCGTTATAAATTGTTCCTCTAAAAGCAACTTTCTCCAATTTAAAATCGTGAAAGTTGAATAGAAGAAATTTCTGTAAATAATATAGGTCATTTCTTTGTAAAAATAGTGGTTTCTGACGTTGTACCCAAAAGTAGTTCAAGCTGGAAGCTTGAACGAACCAGCACCCAAAAGTTCAAGCTAAAAGATTGAACGAACCAGGACCAAAAAGTTCAAGCTGAAAGCTTGAATAAAGCATACTCATATTGTAATAATCAATAATTTATAAATTATTGATTAACAATATTTAATGTAACATATTGAAAATTAGTTTAATATTAATAAAAAAAACTTCCATATATGTTTTGAAAATATAAGCATTGTTGGTACATTTGCTTTTAGTTATGAAGAATATGCAAAGAGTTGCATTCATATTGTTTTTTGTTTCCCTCCTAGGCCGATCTGATGTTTGGTCTCAGGATGTCTATAATTATAGGGAAATACTCGTTAATTCTTCTGTAAAGGATCGATTGAATCCTTGTTACTATCTAAATATACTTGATTCTACAAATCATGGATCCATTGATACCATTAAGCTTGGTAATGGCAAATTAGACCTAGTATATCAACCTGATGCAGGATATATAGGTACAGATACACTGGTTATTGAATATTATAAAGATGTTACTGGAAATCTACAATTGGTATATAAAAGTTTCGTGTACAATGTGGTGAATTCACATCTAGAACTTAGAAACGATTACATATCTGTTTATAAGAATCAGATCAATATCGAATATAATCCATTGGTCAACGACTCATCAAGCTTAAATGGCACAAACAACATCAGTATCAAAGCGATACCAGCTTACAACAGCCTTCAAAGTAATATTTCGATACTCAGTGATTCTATAGTCAAATTTTCAACTCCATCAGGTTATGATGGATCGGCTTCTTTCACTTATCGAGTCTGTGATGCTTTAGGACTTTGCAAAGAAGCTGTGGTTAACGTATCTATTATAGATAGCAATTCAATAAAAACAATTGATACTATTGTCGTTTATACTGCTGAAGATTATAGTATTCAATTGCTTTTACCTTATAGTGGTTTTTCTATTGATCAGAATGCAAAGCATGGAAAATTGGATATTTTAGATGCTTCATTCCTTTATAAGCCTTATAAAGATTTTAATGGGAATGACACATTCAAGTTAATAAAAGGAAATTTAAGTAGACTTGTACTTGTAACTGTAATTCCTCAGGTAGAATCAAATAGTATCATTGTTCCAGATATTGTATTTACACCTGTAAGTACTGAAATAGTTTTTGATGTATCTATTAATGACGTTACGGCCATTGTAAAAAATTACGCAATAGGTATTGATCAGACTACCTCTAAAGGAACATTGACTAAAATAAATTCAAAGGGATTGTTTAAATACGTTCCTGAAAATGATTATACAGGGGTACAGACCTTTAGTTATAAGGTATGTCCTCAAGGAGTATGTGAATCTGCAAAAGTAAAGATCTATATAGGTGATTATGAACCTATTACGGATAATCCATACGAGATTAATACCTATAAGAATACTCCTGTTTTATTAAGTTATCAGGTTCCAGTGAATGCTTATAACTTTAGTGCTAATACGGATTCGATTAAATTTTATCCGGCCTGGGATACTGTTAATATAGTCTATAATGGTTCTTGTACTTCCGAATTAATTGGTTATAATCAGCTTGTATTTTATCCTAAATTAAATTATGTTCACGTATTTCCATGGCAGAACGATACAGTTAAAATTAACTATTGCATTAGTGGTACAAACAACTGTGTTGAAGCAGAATTGTTGGTTCACATTTATAATGAATCTAAGAATTGTGTTAAACAGTGTGTTGGTGACTGCGTTTGGCCTGGTGATGTTGATATGAGTGGTAGTGTTGACATGAAGGACTTACTTAGTCTAGGATGTGAATTGGGAAAGACTGGTAAACAAAGGACTTATACAGGCAATAATTTTAGATCTCATACTTCTGCCAATTGGGGAGATAATTTGATGAATACTTCGGTGGATTTGAAGAATGCAGATTGTAATGGTGATAGTACCATTAATAGTACAGATACTTTAGCAATATTTAACTCTTATCGAATGACTCATTCCTTAGTACCTAAGGAAGTTTATTCAAAGGGTAGTTTTCCAATTGACTTTAATATCTTAACTCCAGACGCTGATTCGGGTGATATTGGAATGATTGAAGTAATACTCGGAGATGATCAATATCCAGCAATTAATGTATCTGGCTATGCTTACGATTTGGATTTCAATACATATGCAATTAACGAGGCAAGCTTATACGTAGATTATTATGAGAAAGGCTGGTTTGCTAGATCTGCTACAACCTTAAATATGTTTAAGAAGCCATGGGCTGGTAGACTTGAAAGCGGCTTTGTTAGAGCTAATGCGTCTAAGGTTAGTGGAAAGGGCGGAACTGAAGTTTTGGTTTTTATTGTAGAGGATAATATTGCTCCGTTTAGTGATGAAAAATATACTGAAATACCATTTTATTTCAAGAATATTATCTATCAAGATGGAATAGGAGAGAAGTATTCAACTGAAGACAAAACTGTTTATCTTAGATTAAATAAGAAGATATCTGATGCGCCTGTGGTCTTAGATGAAAAGAAATTAATTCTTTATCCTAATCCTGCAGGTGAATATTTGTTTGTGCATATGAATGGCAAGAATAGTATCTCAGCATATACTTTATACAATATTGAAGGAAGGACAATATTAAGTAATTATAGTCCTGATCCTAAACACAATACGATTTCTACTACGGGCATAAGCAATGGATTCTATATCTTAAAAGTTGAAACTCCACTTGGTTCAATTAGTAAAAAAATCGAAATCATGAATTAATCCTATTTTTATATAACCCAGATCATTCTGATTATTGTTAAGAAATAAGCCACTTCCGAGTGGCTTATTTTTTATAGGCAAGCGCAGAGAGAGATTCGATAAGAGAGCTTGGCATGATAAGAAAGGAACGAAACAGTTGAACAATTTCAACTATTCAAAAACGAATGAAGGTATAAGTTCGATATACACCAGAAGTTCCTCAGCTAAAATCTTTAAGTATTTCTTTAGCAATTAATTCTGAACTATTTATTTGAAATAATTTTCCATGCAATTCATGATAAGAAGAAATCATTTCAGATCTATGACTTGAGGAAGTGAGTTTTGAAAGTTCATTTCTAATGTTGGTTTCATTAAAATCATCTTGGATTAACTCACAAACAATTTTTCGATCCATGATGAGATTAACCAAGCTGATGAATTTTATCTTTATTAAGAATCTAGCTATGTGATACGAAATTTTATTCCCTTTGTAACAAACAATTTGAGGAACTTTAAATAGAGCCGTTTCTAAAGTTGCCGTTCCTGAAGTTACTAAGGCCATTCTGCTGTTCGAAAGCAAGTCATAAGTACAGTTATAAACTATGGTTGTTTTAAGTGGAAACTCCTCACAAATTTGCTTATATAAATGCTCATGTTGAGTAAGTCCTGCAATTACAATTTGATGCTTGCATTCCTTCGTTAGTGCCTTTAGAAAAACAGGCAACATGGTCTTAATCTCCTGAACTCTACTTCCCGGTAAGAGTGCAATTATCGATTTATTACTCAATTGATATTGTGTTCTAAAATTGTTGTCAACACGAAAATCATTAATAAATTTCATCAGTGGATGCCCAAAATAAAAGGTATTTATTCCAAAGGAATTGAAGTATTCCTTTTCAAAAGGAAGAATTACAAACAGCTTTCGAACACAAGCCTTAATTTTATAAACACGACTTTCTTTCCATGCCCATACTTGTGGAGCTATATAATAGTAAACTGGAATATTATTTTTTTTCGCCCACTCAGCCATTCTTAAATTGAATCCCGGATAATCAATTAGTAGCAAAAGATCAGGCTTAAATTCAAGAATGCTTTTTTTAGTTATTTTAAAATAGTTAAAGATCTTTGGTAAATTCTTTATGACTTCAACAAAGCCCATGAAGTTTGCACTCTCATATCTAATGTCTATTTCTAATCCCTCTGATAGCAATTTAGAGCCTCCCCAACCTTTCCATTTGATTTCTGGATTCAATTGATTTATTGCCCTAACCAGATTGCTTCCATGAAGATCTGCTGAAGCTTCAGCAGCAATAATATATATTCGCTGAAGCATTAAAAATTTAATAATTCATAACCATATAAATACATCCATAAACCAACAAGTAATAGGGTAGGAAACACAATTCCTCGCATTGCATTTAACCAATTTATTTTATTGAAATATTGCAATGGTAAAACATTCAAAACAATCGCAATTAAGCCTATTGTTCTCTCTCTGAAATTCGCAGCCATTCCAGCTGAATTCAATATTTCCTTATCATCCAAATAATCATAGATAGTAAGCAGTATAGCATAGCCAACAAAAGGAATTACCAATCCACAAAAAATTCCAGTAAGAATATGATCGTATTTGGAATATAGCTTATTTAAGTTATTCATGATTCTAAAAAATTATTTGCATCAAGTGCACGATGTATAGTCAAATCATGTCCTGAAGGCACTACGCTAATGTATCCATTTTCTAAAGCCCAAAGGTCAGTGTCTAGTCTGTCATCATTACAAAAAAATTGACCTGTTAACCAGTAATAAGGTTGATTTCTAGGATCCTTACCTTCCCTGAATTCTTCTACCCATGTGCCTTCAGCTTGTCTGCAAATTTTAACTCCTTTGATGTCTTCCCTTTTGAGTTTTGGGATGTTTACGTTGAGCAAATTGCAATTGTTTATCCTACTAGTTAAGACTTTAGATATTAATTCTGAAATGTAGTTTGCAGCTGCTTCAAAATCTGCATCAAAAGAATAGTCCAATAAAGAAAAGCCTATACTTGGAATTTGCTCTAAGGAAGCTTCCATAGCTGCAGACATGGTTCCTGAGTATAGGATATTTATTGATGCGTTGGATCCGTGGTTAATTCCTGATAAACAAAGGTCTATGGTTCGCCCTTTTAGTAAGACATTTTTGGCTAGTTTAACGCAATCGACAGGAGTTCCTGAACATTCATAGGACTCAACATCATCAAAAACTACCACTTTATTAAGCCTTAGAGGTTGAGTCATAGTAATTGCATGTCCCATACCTGATTGAGGTGAATTTGGAGCGACAACTAGAACTTCTCCATGATTTTTTGCTATTGAGACTAAGGTTTTTAAACCAGGTGCAAAGATTCCATCATCATTGGTTACTAAGATCAATTTACGACTTTCCATCTTTCAATTAAAAAGCTCCAAAGATAGAAAGTCTTCGTTATTTTTGAGCCAAGTATAAGTAAAGGTATGTTTGAAGAGCTATTAGCTGAGTTTAAAACCAAAAAACTCCGTCCAATTTATTTTCTTACTGGAGATGAAGATTACATGATAGATTCTTTAATGAGGGAAGCTGAAACTAACGTCTTAAATGAAGAGGAAAAGGATTTTAACCTTCAAATATTTTATGGTAAAGAGACTTCATCCAAGCAATTCGTTGAAGCCTGTAGACAGAGTCCACTTATTGGTACCAGAAAATTAATCCTAGTTAAGGAAGCACAGGATGTTAAGGATTGGGAATTGATAACAAGTTATCTGGGCAATGCATCAAATAGTTCAATATTAATAATTGCTTTTAAGCGCAAAAAACCTGATGGACGGGCTAACTGGGTAAAAGTAATAAAACAAAAAGCAGTTTTCTTCGAATCCAAAAAATTATACGACTATCAGATACCTCTTTTTATTAAAAATCTTGCTTCTCAAAATTCATTAAGCTTAAGCGCAGACGCCATTTCATTACTGGCTGAATACTTAGGTAATAATTTAAGTCAAATTGAAAATGAACTTATAAAAATTAAGTTAATTAGCAATCCAAAAGAAAAAATTACACCTGAACAAGTTGCACAATACGTAGGAATTAGTAGAGAAAATAATGTATTCGAACTTTGCAAAGCACTTTCTCAGAAAAATAATGCTAGCGTTTATTCCATACTAGTAAATATTTCTGAAAATATGAAATCTAATCCACTTATACCGATGATAGCAAGTTTGTATAATCATTTTGTAAAACTTTGGATGTGCAAATATTACTATTCAAAATCGGATGAACAACTTACAAGAATACTTAAAATAGCTTTTGCTAAATACCTCAAAGAATATCGAGAAGCGTCTTTAAAATACAGCTTTCTTGAGTTCAATGAAATTTTTAATTTGTTAAAAGAGTTTGACTTGAAAGCTAAAGGAGTCAATTCCATACATACGCCACAAGAAGAATTATTTAAAGAATTGGTTTTAAAAATATGTCAGAATTAATATTTATTTATGAAGAAATTATTAGCGCAAGTTCTATTGTTACTTTTGGTATTTACTTCTTGCAGTAAACAAAGAGCCAATAAACAACAGACCCATTTTGAAAGTTATAGGGAATATATTAATGCCTATCCTACTGGCTATTTAAAAGCCTCAGAACCCGTTAATCTTCATTTCGAGCAGAAAGCTATTGATTCAAGTTTAATCGGTTCTGAAGTAAGTTCGAAAATATTTCAAATTCAACCTCAGCTATCAGGGAAGGCTGTTTGGAAAAATGAATATACCATATCTTTTACTGCGGATCAATCAAAATTGGATCGCAAAATAACTTATACAGCAAAAACACAGCTAAATGAAATTTTTAAAAACGTTCCAGACTCTTTAAATTCATTCGCATTCGAATTTAATTATGTTCCGATTTCAATAAATTTAACTTGGGATTATCTACATACAGATCAAGAATATGAAGGAGCAATGTTGCTTGAAGGAAAATTAAAAGCTTCAGACGAAATTCCAGAGGACCAGATGAAAAATTTGATCAAGACTGAAGCTTCAACTGGCAATAGTCCTGTTGTGACATTTACTAAATTGGAATCCTCTGAAAATGAATATCGCGTTGGAATACACCATATTTCACGGTCAGATGATGATGGAAATTTGAAGTTAGAGTGGCTTACTGATCCATCAAATTCTTCATCAAAAATTGAAATGACCTATTCCATTCCTGCAAAGGGAAAATTTATTGTGACCGGTGCCAAAGAAGATGACAATGATTCCAAATCAATGCTTGTGTTCTTTTCAGATCTTTTGGATAATAAACAAGATTTAAAAGGTTTAATTCAAGTAAGCAATGATTCTATTAAATCAACACTAATATTAGATAGAGATATTGTTCATGTAAGTTTCAACACAGAATTATATAGACAGGGTTCTCTTTTTGTAAGTGATAAAATTAAAAATGTAAATGGAAAATATTTAAGCTCTAGTTTTCGACATATTTTTAATCTAAAAGAGGAAGCACCTAAAGTAAGGTTGCTTTCTTCAGGAAAAATAATACCATTTTCTGATAAGATTATTTTTCCTTTCGAAGCAATTAATTTGAATAAGATTGATGTAGAAATATTCAAAATATTTTCGAATAATGTTTTGTATAACATGCATCTCAATACTTATGACGACGAAGAAACCTTGACTAAACTCGGCAGAGTGGTGCATCAACAAACTATCGAATTGTCAAAGCTTAATGAAATGGACAATAGAACAAAATGGGTTTCATATGGCTTAGATCTTAGTCAAATGATTCAATCTGAACCTGGAGCTATGTATGAAGTGAGGTTGATATTCAGACCTCAATACTCAGATTATAGGTGTAATGGTGAAAAATTAATTACTGTAAAGCCAACTTCTAATTATTCTAATAGAACAGATGAATTTATTTCTTTATGGACTGGTTATGGTATGCAGGAAACTGAGGATTCTGAAAATGATGCGCCTTGTTATGAATATGAAAATCCTTGTTGTCTTGCTTATTATGGCAGTTCAAATTTTGTTCGAAAAACTATATTGGCATCAAATCTTGCTATGATGGTTAAGTCAACCAATGATCAAAGTGAGACTACAGTTATGGTTTATGACGTCAATACAGCAAGTCCTGTATCTGGTTCAGAATTGAATTTTTATGACAATCAATTACAAATTGTTGGCTCTGGCAAAACAGATAACAATGGTTTGTTTCATCTCAATTCTACAGGAATTCCGAAGTTTGTAACGGCTAATTACAACAAGAATTCTGCTTATCTGAAAATCGATGAAGCACAATCAATCACCACCAGTGAATTCGATATTGATGGTGCATATTCAAAACAAGGATTAAAGGCTTCTGTGTATACTGAAAGAGGAATATGGAGGCCTGGTGATACAATACTATTAAACACAATTATAAGTCAGGATTCCAAAGAACTTCCTTCAGATTTTCCTTTAAGCATTGAGCTTCATAATCCAAAGAATCAATTGGTTTTTCAACAGAAACTAGTTCAAAACGTTATGGGCTTGTATTCATTAAAAATTCCAACTCTGATTTCTGCAATTACAGGAATTTATAGAGCAACAATTACATGTGGACCATTAGTTGTTGAGAAAAATCTTCCTATTGAAACGATTAAGCCAAACCGATTTAAAATAGATTGGTCCTTTCAGGAAAAATCTGCAAATACTGATTATTCAGGAACTATTCAAGCTAACTTTTTACATGGAGCACCTGCCGCTGATAAAAAAATAACTATTGAAGTTAGCTATTCAGAAGTACCGGTAAATTTTTCAAAGTATTCAAAATATAGCTTTGCAGATCCTTTTAAACATTCTGCAAACGACCTAATACAATTAGAAGATGCTAAAACAAATACTAATGGAAGCTTGAAGGTTGATTTATCTAAGATCACCGATATTCAATCTAATGGAGTTTTGAAATGTAATCTTATTACTAAAATTATGGATGAGGGAGGAGATCTTAGCACTGATTATCTTTCCAAAGAATTTTATTCGAATGATGAATATTTGGGAATACGAATGCCGGAAACGGATTTTCCTAATTATTATCCAACTCAGGAATTGCAAGGAATTAGTATTGTTAGCCTTGATCAAAAAGGAAACCCCTTATCAAATCGCAAAGTGAAAGTCGAATTATTTGAAACATCATGGGAATGGTGGTATGAAGTCAGAAATCACAATACTTATTATACAGACAACCATATACTCTCACCACTTGATACCAAAAATGTGACAACAGATGCAAAGGGAATAGCTTCTATAAATTTTAATGTTTCTAAGTATCATCAGTATTACATTAAAGTTAGTAATAATAACTCTTATCAAACAGCTGGTCAACTTTTTTATACAGGTTGGTCAGAAGGAAATGACAAGAGTAAAGAGTTTGTACAAATATTAAATATCGGTACAGATAAAGAAAAATACAACATTGGAGAAAAAGCTACTATTAGTCTTCCTGGTGCAGCAAGTGGTACTTATATTATTCATATCATTCGCAATAATAAAATAATTAAAACTGAAACAATCAAACCTAAATTGCCAAAAACGGAGTACTCGTTGAGTATAAGTCCGGAAATGTTTCCGAATGTTTATGTTGATGTAAATTTAATTCAGGGATTAAAGAACAAAGTAAATGACCTTCCTTTAAGATTATATGGAGTTGTTCCATTACTGGTTGAAGAGGAAAATTTGCATTTGAAACCAGTCATTAAAATGGATGATAAGGTGAGACCAAATGAAGAGTTTAGTGTAGAGATAAGTGAATCTAAGTCAAATATGATGACTTACCAGTTATTGATTGTTGATGATGGATTGTTAAGTCTAACTAGATTCCAGACTCCTGATCCATATAAAGATATGTTTCAAAAAGAAGCATTAACTCTTTTGTCATGGGATAACTATGATCAATTTATTGGATCTGATGTGGCTAGTCTTCACAGAATATTTAGTATTGGTGGAGATCAAAAAATTTCCGCTGAAGATTTAGCAAAAATGCAAAGGTTCAAACCGGTAGTTTTGAGTACTGGCCCACAAACGATAAAGAAAGGAGAAAAGAGAATCCATAAATTTAAAATAGAAAATTATATCGGCTCAGTTCGTGTAATGGTTGTTGCTAATAATTTAAAGGCATTTGGATCAACGGATAAAACCGTAATTGTGCGCGATGAGTTGGCAAGTCAGATTACTTTTCCACGGGTGGCATCAATTGCAGATAAGATATCTGTACCTGTAACTGTATTCAAGTATGAGGCCAGTATAAATTCAGCAGAAGTGCAATTAAAGGTTAGCGGGCCTGCAGAAATTATTGGTAAAAGCACTCAAACAATCAGCTTTGGTAGCTTAAACGAAAAAACTATTTTTTTTGATTTAAGACCTAATGGTACAATTGGTTCAGCAAAACTTGAGTGCAAAGCTCAAAGTGGAAACTACAGTTCTAATTCGAGCTTGGATATTTATCTAGACAATCCAAATCCGTTTTCCAATCAGATTACGACAATACAATTAGAACCAGGTAAATCTATTGTTCAAAATATTTCCGATTATGGTATGCCAGGTACAGAATCAATGAGATTGGAAGTTTCCAAGATTGAGAATCTCAAATCTGAAAAATATTTACAAGACTTATTGAGATATCCTCATGGTTGCGTTGAGCAAACAACTTCTGCAGCATTTCCACAATTATATCTGGCAGAATTTGTCCAATTGTCTGAAGCGGATAAACTACATAGAATAAATCATATAACAACTGCAATTGCCAAGCTAGCGAATTTTCAGAATTCTGATGGTGGAATGAGTTATTGGCCTGGAATGAGAAATGTCGATGAATATTGCACAAATTATGTTTGTCACTTTTTAGCGGAAGCCAAAAATAAAGGCTTTCAACTTTCTTCAGATTTTCTAAGTAAGTTAATAAAATATCAGATTTCCTCAAGCTCTTCATTTAGCAGTACAGCATCCTCCAAGGATGCTTATGCTGACTTTTTTCAAGCATATAGGCTATACTCTTTATCCGCACTTCAATCCCCTGAATGGGGCGCAATGAATAGATTGCGACTAGCGAAAACTGAAAATTCAATGTCCAGATGGTTACTCGCTGGAGCATATGCATTAGCAGGAAAAAAAGAAATAGCAAATGAATTGGTAAAAGAAGCAAAATCATTAACCAGAAACCCTAATCAATATTATTATTCATATGGTTCTGATATAAGAGACGACGCCTTTATAGCTATGGTGCTCAATGATTGTGGTGATAAGAATGCTGCCCGGGAAGCAATTTTAACAGTAGTTAAAAATTTGAATGCAGACCCTTATCCCAATACTCAGGAACTTAGTGTGACCATGTCTGCTATTGGTAAAATATTTGGCAATAAAAACATGACAAATAGTAAAATGCAATTCAGTTATTCTTGGGACGGAAAAGAAGAACAGATAAGCACTGATTATGCTGTCTTTCAGACAAATATTAATGGAAGTAAAGACAAACAGATGAAATTAAAAAATAATTCTGATCTGCCAATAACAATTCAAATAATACAAACTGGTAAAATTGCTCCAGAAATGATTGTCAATAAATCAAACAATCTTAACATGCGAATAGACTATTATTTGTCAAATGGTAAACTTGCTGATTTGAATAAGTTAAAGCAAGGTGATGAATTAACTGCAAGAATAAACATAAGTAATACTGCACTTTTAGGTAGATTAAATAATTTGGCATTGACAGCAGTCTTTCCTTCAGGTTTTGAAATCGTAAATAGAAGAATTGGTGGAATTGACAATAGTATTAGCGGTGTAGATTATATGGATTTTCGAGATGATAGAGTGTATTATTATTTTGGATTGAATAAGGGACAACATTTGCAAATTGAAATTCCTTTGGTCGCAGCATATATAGGATCCTTTATGGCACCTTTATTCAAATGTGAGGCTATGTATGAACCGTCTGTCAATGCGCAATACAGAAATGGAAGTATCAGCATCAAGCCATTGTAATACGGTAGGTGAAGTATTGGACTTATTATTTTAGTGCATTCATTATACTTTTACTTTTAAGTATTCTCTTTGCATCGTTAATTGTATTTCCTTCTGAATACTCACCATTACTCTATAGCAAGGAAGGAAAAGTTCTTGCTGTTAAAGTTGCGAAAGATGGACAATGGAGATTTAAGTCTGAAAATCCAATACCGTACAACTATGAACAATGTCTATTGCATTATGAAGATAAAAATTATTATTACCACTTAGGATTTGACCCAATCGGATTTCTTCGAGCTGTTTACTTAAATTTAAAGTATCAAAAAGTTGTCAGTGGTGGGAGCACAATCACTATGCAATTGGCTCGACTTTATTTGCATTCAGGAGAAAGAACTGTACCTGCAAAAATATTAGAAATATTTTTGGCAACAGGTCTTGAATTTCGATATTCGAAAAAAGAAATATTAAAATTGTATGCTGCGAATGCACCTTATGGCTCCAATGTTGTTGGCTTGGAAGCCGCACTATTTCGCTATTACAATAAAAAACTTTCTGAATTAAGTTGGGCGGAAGCAGCCATGTTTGCAGTACTTCCGAATCAACCGACGTGGATCCATGTTATTAAAAATAGAAATAAGTTAACCGACAAAAGAAATAAATTGTTGGCTTCACTATATGATTCAAAAATCATTTCCAAAGAGAATTATGAACTTTCATTGTTAGAACCATTGCCTCAAAAACCACTAAAAGTAAATCGTCTCGCCTCGCATGCTCTGGATTATTTAGAGTCCATTCACCCTAATCAATTTGTGTTTCAATCCACAATCGAAGTAGCACTCCAAAGTAAAGTTCAAGAAATATGTCAGCGCAACAATGAAGCCTTAATTCAAAACGAGATTAGAAATTTGTCCGCGATGATCATCGACAATAAGTCAGGTGAAGTAATTACTTATCTCGGCAACATGATAAAAGATAGTGGTGTAGTTGCAAATTCTGAAGTTAATATGGTACAGGCTGCAAGAAGTTCCGGGAGTATATTAAAACCTCTTTTGGTAGCTGCTGCTATGCAAAGAGGTCTAGTAATCAATCAATCTCTTCTGCCGGATGTCCCTGTTTCAATAAATGGTTTTAAACCGGAAAATTTTTCAAGATCTTATTATGGTGCTTGTACAGTAAACGAATTGTTACATTATTCTTTGAATATTCCCAGTGTTCTTTTATTGAAAGAATATGGAATTCCCGATTTCTTTAATGATTTAATAAAATTGGGATTCTCAAGCTTATTTAGAAAACCAAATGATTATGGACTATCTTTAATTTTAGGAGGGGCAGAAATTAAAATGTGGGATCTCTGTCGTGCATATAGTTTTCTAGTGCAGAATTTGAATCAATATGTTGATGGTAATCACGACTATCTACCGATTTCTAAATACAATTTAAAATTGCTCGAGGTAGAAACTCAAAATCAAAGCTTGGAAAAATTGAAAACAGCTTCCGTATTTAGCGCTGGAAATATTTATTTAATGTTTGATGCTATGCGAAATCCTCCTCCACAAAATGGGAGCTATAGAAATAGTCAAACTACCAAACCCCATGTCGCTTGGAAAACAGGTACTTCATTTGGATATAAGGATGCATGGTGTATTGGAATATCACCAGATTATACCGTTTGTGTTTGGGTGGGCAACTCAAATGGATTGGCGCGACCCGGTTTGATTGGTCTTGAAACAGCTGCTCCTATAATGTTCGAAATTATGGATCAATTGCCAAAGTTAAGTGATTGGCGAATTCCATATGACGATATGCAAGAATACTCAATTTGCAAAGAGTCCGGATATATTGCTGGAAATTCTTGTAATGAAATTGATACCGTTCTAACTAGTAAAAGTGCGCAGAATTTAAAATCTTGTCCCTATCATCATACCATATTATTAGATCAAGAAATGAAGTACTCGGTTTATGCAAACTGTGAGTCTAATCCAATGAGTAAAAACTATTTTATTCTTCCACCTTTAATGGCTCATTATTATAAGATGCAGCATTTAAATTATACCCTAGTTCCACCATTGAGAAGTGATTGTATTGCAGGATCTAATAATGAAACACAGATTTTAGAATTCATTTATCCAACAAGTAATACAGATGTAGTTATTCCTATAGATTTGGATGAGGATCGAAACGTGGTCATTTTTAAGGCAGTACATAAGAACAAGTCGGGGAAAATTTTATGGTTCATAGACGACCTATATATAGGTGAAACGCAGGGTTTGCATGAGCTAAAATATTCACCAAAAGCCGGAGTTCACCGATTAATGATCAGTGATGAATTTGGAAATGTTAATAAGATTAACTTTAATGTAGTGAGATGAAAAAACTAAAATTTCTAAATTTTTATAGTTTTGCAGCGTTTTAAATAACAAAAGACCCTTATGTCCACCAAATTACTCATAGTAGAATCACCAGCAAAGGCCAAGACAATTGAAAAATACCTGGGTAAGGATTTCAAGGTTAAGTCCTCTTATGGGCATATTCGAGATCTTGACAAAGGATCAAAGGGTATTGAAATTGACAATAAGTTCAAACCTAATTATATTGTAAGCCCTGAGAAAACCAAGGTCGTCAAGGAACTTAAAGAGGCCGTTAAAAAAGCAGATGAAGTTTGGTTAGCAACGGACGAGGACCGAGAAGGGGAAGCCATTTCTTGGCATTTATGTGAAGTGCTTGGCTTAAACCCCAAAGATGTAAAGAGAATTGTCTTTAGGGAGATCACTAAAGTAGCTATTCAGGAAGCGGTAAAAAATCCTCGAAATCTTGATCTAGATTTGGTAGATGCACAACAAGCAAGACGAATCTTAGATCGCCTAGTTGGATTCGAACTTTCTGAAATCCTTTGGAGAAAAGTAAAAAATAAATTATCAGCAGGTAGAGTGCAATCTGTCGCTGTGAAATTGATCGTAGACCGTGAACGCGAAATTCACGATTTTAATTCCAGTTTATATTATAAGGTTGATGGAAATTTTTCTAAATTAAATAACCAAAATAATATTATAAAATCGAGTCTAAATGCTAGATTCGAACACTTAGATGAAGCAGAAAAGTTCTTAAACATCTGCAATAAATCCACATTCAAAGTCGGCAATATTGATGTAAAGCCATTAAAAAGATATCCATCTCCTCCTTTTACAACTTCCACTCTTCAACAAGAAGCAAGTAGAAAATTAGGATTTGGTGTTAATCGTACAATGAGTGCAGCACAGAAATTGTATGAGTCAGGATTTATATCTTACATGAGAACCGATTCAACCAATCTGAGTACAACTGCTATAAACGCAATGGCTGCTGAAATTGAAAAACAGTTTGGAAAGAATTATGTAAATACCAGACAATATAAAACGAAGAACGCGAATGCTCAAGAAGCGCATGAAGCCATAAGGCCAACCTATATGGATTTGAGGTCTGCAGGTGAAACTTCAGATCAACAAAAACTTTATGAACTTATTTGGAAACGCGCACTTGCTTCTCAAATGTCTCCGGCAGAATTGGAGAAAACTACAGTGCGAATTGAAGTTTCGGAAACAAAAGCAAATCATTTCGTTGCTGAAGGTGAAGTTATTTTATTTGATGGTTTTCTTAAATTGTATTTGGAATCTTCTGATGATGAAACCGAAGAGCAAGAAGGAATGCTTCCAGTATTAAAAGTTGGTGAAACATTACAGTATTCAGAAATTCTTGCTACTGAAAGATATACCCGAGCTACTTCAAGATATTCAGAAGCTTCGTTAGTTAAAAAACTTGAAGAATTGGGCATTGGAAGACCTTCAACTTATGCGCCGACGATTAGTAAGATAATGGAAGAAGATCGCGGATACGTTGTGAAGGAATCCAGAGAAGGTGTGGAAAGAGAATATCTCCAATTGAGTTTGAAAAATGCTGTTGTTTCAAAAAAGAAATTGGTAGAAATTACAGGAACAACTAAAAATGTTTTGTATCCCACTGCTATTGGAATGGTGGTTTCAGATTATTTAACAATGCATTTCCCAGAAGTAATTAATTATGGTTTCACAGCGGAGATAGAAAAAGATTTTGATGAAATTGCTGAGGGAAAGCGCGATTGGATTAAAATGTTAGATGAATTCTATTGGCCTTTTCACAAGGATGTAGAAAGAGTTATGGAATCTGGTGAAAGGGCAAAGGGTAGAAGAGATCTGGGAATTGATCCGGTAAGTGGTAGAAAAGTTATAGCTCAATTAACAAGATTTGGACCTGTAGTGCAGATTGGTGATCAAGACGAGATGATTGATGACGAGAAACCAAGATATGCCAACCTACGACCTGGTCAGAGTCTAGAAACGATTGAGTTTGGTGAAGCAATGGATTTATTTCAGCTTCCAAAAAATTTAGGAGAATTTGAAGGTCAAGAAGTTATTATAGGTATTGGAAGATTTGGTCCATATGTAAAATTGGGAGAACAATTCATTTCAATTCCAAAAGGTGTAGATCCTATGTCTGTAAATTTTGATGATACAATTAAAATTATCAATGTAAAGCGCAAGGAAGACATGCCTATTGGACATTATAAAGACTTGCCAATTACAAAAGGAACTGGAAGATTTGGTCCATTTATTAAGTGGAATGGAATTTATGTAAATGTGCCGAGAAGAATTGCCATTCAAACGATTACCTTAGAAGAAGCAATGCCACTTATTGATGCAAAAAATGAAAAGGAAGCAAATCGATATATACATCAGTGGGTTGATGAAAAAATAAGTGTTGAAAATGGCAGATGGGGTCCTTATATTAAGTTTGGCAAAAAATTAATTAATATTCCAAAGCAGGGCGATGTTAAAATTACTTCTGAAGTTGCGGCAACAATGGGTTTAGATGATTTCAAGAAAATTATCGAAGCACAAGTTCCTGGAGCCTTTGACAAAAAAGTGAGAGCTAAAGCAGCACCAAAAGCTAAAACGGATACAAAAGAAAAGAAGAGTGCCGTTGCAACTACAAAGAAAAAAGCTGTTGTAAAGAAAACGAAATAGCTAGCTCATCGTCTCCCATTTTTGACAAATGCGAATGATAACTTCAGCAGCTTTCTGCATATCCTGAACGGAAACAAATTCTTTTTTAGAATGAATGCCATGCTCACCGGCAAACAAATTCGGACAGGGCAATCCCATAAATGAAAGTCTACTTCCATCAGTACCACCACGAATTTTACCGCGCAACAATTTAATACCTGCTTCCTCAATTGCTAAGGCAGCATAATTGGTAATTTCTGGTTTCTGAATTAGAATTTCTTTCATGTTGCGGTATTGTTCGCGACGTTGAATTTCAAATTTAGAATTTGGATAGTTCAACATGATGTTCCTGCAGACAGATTCTAATTCTGCAACATGATCATCGAGTTTATTTGTTTCAAAATCTCTAACGATTAAATCAATTTTTGAAGATTCCAATTGACCTTCAATTTTAGTTGGATGAAGAAAGCCCTGATAGGATTCAGTAGATTCAGGACTTAATCGGTTCTTAGGTAATGCTGCGACAATTTCACTCGCAATTTTAATTGCATTTTCCATTTTATTTTTTGCATATCCAGGATGTGTTGATACTCCGCTTATGAGTATTGTACAAGCATCAGCTGAAAAAGTTTCGTCTTCCAAACTTCCTAATTCTCCTCCATCTAAAGTATATGCGAAGTCAGCATTCAGTTTCTGTAAATCAACTTTGTCCACGCCTCGTCCAATTTCTTCATCTGGTGTAAACAATAATCTGATTTCACCATGTTTTATTTGGGGGTTATTATGCAGAAATATTGCCGCTTCCATAATGGCACAAATACCTGCTTTGTCATCAGCACCTAGTAGTGTCAGACCTGATGCAGTAATGATGTCCTCATTTAATTTGGTTTTTAAGACCTCAAATTCTTTTTGTGAAATAACAATGGAGGAATCATCAGGTAATACGATGTCTTGTCCAGCATATTTTTGATGAAGAATTGGAAGTACATTTGTTCCACTACAATCTGGAGCCGTATCCACATGTGAACAAAAGCAAATGCTTGGGACTTTCTTATCAGTATTGCTGGCCAAATAGGCATAGACGTATCCCCACTCATCCATTTCTGCTTTGATTCCAGCAGATTCGAGCTCTGTTAGGAGTAATTTCGATAAGTCTTTTTGCTTTAAACTTGAAGGACAGGAATTAGATTCGGGATCAGCCTGAGTATCAATTCTTGCATAGCGCATAAAACGTTCAGCAGTTGTTAGGAAAGCATTTGTAAAATTCATTTCAAAATAATTAGGGTCTAAAGATAGTTTGTAAACCTAAATGGTAGGATTTTGATTTATTAAAAAGATTAACTTTTATGATGAGTAGGAGCTGTCTTATCTTTTAAATTTAAATGGTAAAAATCTTGCTGTGCTAAGTTGATAATCTTTATACTTTGGATATTTTTCTAATGAAATAGATTCACTAAAGTCAGCACTACCTTTGAAAAGTAGCAACAACAGAATGAATCCAGCGGCAGACCAATTCCACCATCTTCCACTCGCTGCAACTGAAAATAAATAAAAGCAGATCCAAATTGCCTGTTCAGATAAATAATTTGGATGTCGCATTTTTGACCAAAGACCCTGACTACAGAATCCATCAGAGTATGGATAGGGAAGAGCTTGATTGTTTTTAATCAATTCATATTTCTTTGATTGAAATTCGAATTGTTGTTGATCGGCTATTGTTTCCAGAATAATAAAAAACAGCATTCCTGCAATTGCAATGTAATCCAGATAATTTATTTCGCGGTTTCCTTGCCAGGCTACAATAGTTGGTAAAGTAAAAAGTAAAATCAAAGTATTTTGATACAAGCTAATGAAGAATAAATTAAAGAGTCGCCATGTCCATGGATTATTTAATCCTGGCTTTTTTCTTAGAATTTGCCATCGATAATCTTCTTCACCTTTCCATGGCAACCAATGGTAAGCACCGCGTCTAGAAAAATTATATGTCAATCGAATTCCCCATAGAAATACTAAAGCAAACATGATTCCTAGTCTTAGAGAATAACCGGAATCGGGCCAAACTTTTAGGGTATAGAAAATGGGAAGAATACTCCATAATTTATCTACCTGACTGTAATTTTTACTTAATTCACTAATTAGAAAACATAGCGCCGCAACAATAAGCATATATTGAAATAAATCCTTCAAGGTGTTTAACTGAAATTCTGGAATTGGGGAATCAAAATAATAAGTCCCAACAGGAATTACGATAACCGCTATTATGAGTAAAATACTGGTGCGCCACATCATTTTAAATTTAGCGCAAGTTGCGACATATTCTTATTGAAATTATTTTTCGTTTCAAAAATTTAAGCATCATTCCAAATGATTATTATTCGAATTTAAAAGATTGAATTTTAATCTTTTATCAGTTATGAAGAACCATATTTATCTAGGCTTTCATAGTTTATTTTTGCAAACAGTTCAAAAAACTGAAACTTTCCTGCTCAAACAGGGGTTTATATCATTCAACTTATAAAAGTATAAGGGGCTGAATGGAATCGACAGGAAATGTGGTCGGTCAGTAAGCATGCCGTAGAATGATAGCTCACTACGTAAAAAATGGTTATCACAACATAGATGGCAATACTTCTTTTGCTGTTGCTGCTTAATTCTAGGAATTAAATAGCTTCTACACTGAGCGCGGATGTCTGATAAGTGCTCAAAGTGTATCAAAACCTCAGGCTGGTTATTCTGGTGGTCCCTTCCAGAAGACGAGAAAGTACGGGAATAAGGAAGAAAAAGGTCGTTTCTTTACCTCCTTTCATCCTGACACACAAATTAGAAACTAAGCATGTAGAAAGTTGTTCGGTTCTTTCTCTGGACCGGGGTTCGAATCCCCGCAGCTCCACTATTACATATTCATTGAGATACAATAAGATACAATTCATTGAATATCAATATACTTATATAATATAAATAAGTAATATTAATCAATAAGTATCATTTAAAAAGGGCTAAATTCGGGCCCCTTTTTAATTTTTTGAAAATGGGGCCCTCGAATTTTAAATAATTTTGTACTTTTATACTCACCAATCGGCCTTATTAATTCTGACAATACCCTAGAAAATGAAGAATAAATTATATACCCTTTTTAGAATCAAAATAGACAAAATCAATAAAAATGGCTTAGCTCCAATTTATTTTAGAATTACAATGGATGGCAAAAGACTAGAATTGAGTACTCAACAGTATGTGGACCCTATTAAGTGGAATGCAGATGCTGGACGTTTAAAGGGATTTTCCGGTGAGTCTCTAAAGGTGAATGGAGTATTAGACGCTTTTAGAAGTAAAGTAGAGACTATTATTCAGGAGTTGTCAGAGCAATCAGAAGAGCTTAAACTTGAAGATATTAAGGAAAAGTTATTGGGTACAAAACAAAGAGTTAGATCCATTATAGATATATTTAAAGACCATAATAATAGGGTAGAGTCACTCATTGATCAGGATTTCGCTAAGGGTACTTATATCAGATATGTTACTACTTTAAAACATTTGCAAAACTTCCTAAAATGGAAATTTAATGCAATTGATTACAATATTGAAGATATAGGCTTGGCCTTCATAAATGACTTTGAATATTACTTGCGATCAGTTCGTAAATGTGCTAATAATTCAGCAGTAAAGTATATTAGAAATTTCGGTAAGATTATTCGAATTTGTCTATCCTATGACTGGATCGACAAAGACCCCTTTATAAATTACAAATCTAAAGTTAAGGTAGTTGATCGCACTTTCTTGTCGGAAGAAGAGTTGGAAAGGATTTGGGTGAAGGACTTCACTAATGAACGACTTAATCAGGTTAAAGACATCTTTGTATTCTCTTGTTACACTGGACTAGCTTATGTGGATGTTCAGATATTAACACAACAACATATAGTTCTAGGAATTGATGGAGACAAATGGATTCATACAAACAGACAAAAGACGGATTCCAAGTCCCATATTCCCCTACTTCCTATTCCTTTAGAAATAATTTCGAAATATTCGGATCACCCAGTGTGTGTCAACAGAAATAAATTGCTACCAGTATTAAGTAATCAAAAGACCAACGCTTATTTAAAAGAAATTGCTAATATTTGCGGCATAGATAAATTATTGACCTTCCATATTGCTCGGCATACTTTTGCGACTACTGTGACACTTACAAATGGTGTGCCTATCGAAACTGTTTCGTCAATGCTTGGTCATTCATCTTTGAAGACAACACAGCATTATGCTAAGATACTTGATAAGAAAGTAAGTATGGATATGAAGGTATTGAAGGAGAAGTTCGCTGATAAGTCTAATCTTCAAATAAATTTTGAAGCAAATAAATAATAAATGCTGAATTCATTCTAAGTGTAAATATTAAATATGCTTGAATGAATTTTGTTTAAACCTAATCTTGAAATGCTTTTGTCTTGCATTATTAGGTTTATTGTGCTAAAGTAGTAATATGACATAAACCCATGACTAAGCTGACAATTGAATTAAATTGATTTATTTTGAATGATTACATTCCTTACCTTTGTTTATAATTAAATTTAATCGTTCAAATTAGATATTATGAGTTTTGGATCAAGACTTCTACAGGCTAGAAATAATAAGGGAATGAACCAGGATGAACTAGCCAATTTACTTGGCACTAAAGGACTTGCCATTGGTCGTTATGAAAGAGACGAGATGAAGCCTTCTATTGAAGCAGCGACAAAGATGGCTCAATATCTAGAAGTGTCTTTAGATTGGCTCACTGGTCAGACTGATCTTGAGCTTGATAAAAAAATGATCCAGCGCATCCAGGAGGTTTCCAAAATGAAAGCTAAAGATAAAGAACATGTCTTCGCATTGCTCGATGCTTTCATTTGACAAACTAAAATGGAAGGGGTGCTACAGTGAAAACGAATTTACAAATAGAAATATATTGATCATAATAAAAATGCTTCTATTCCTAAATGACCAATTTAATAGACTTTTTAGTTATCTCCCAAGATTCAAAATATTACCCGTAATACCTTATGATAATTCACAACTTAAAGAAAAAAATACTTTTGTTTCAATTCCTTGTCAAAAGCAATTAAAAGAGCTATCATTTAATTTTATCTTCGATTATAATATCTTTCCAGACAACATTTTAACATATAGGGCTGAATGGCAACATTCAAAAAGAACAATGCAAGTTAATGATACCATAGTTCAGCAGATTTTCTTTCCTCCGCACAAAATATTATCACAAAAAATAATTGTAGCGGTGAGAATTAAAGAGATTTTTAAACAAGATGATTTGATAGGATTTTCTTACGAGACATTAAAAGGGCATATGGAAAAAGGCATATCTTTTTTTCAAATTTCCAGAACAAATAACACATTATATTTTACTGTGCATACGTATTCAAGAGCAAGTAATTTAATATTAGAATTTTTAGCCCCTTTATTTTCTTCGCCATATCAAGACTACTGTACTAAGCAAGCATTAAAAAATATGTTAAGGGAATTTAAAAAAGAAAATAACCATTAAAATTTTAATAACTCATAAGCTAACAAACTTTCTATTCTTAATCCAATAAATGATTTTAATGAGCAATGCTATTAATGTGAAAGGAATTGAAAAAAAAAGAACTGTGTAAAAAGTCCAGCTTGTATTAATATGATTTTCTTTTTCCATGAAGTAAAGAAAAAAAGCATAACCAAATAAATGTGGTGATGATAAGAGGAATGCTCCTGCGTATTCATTAACTCGTCTGGGTTTAGGCTTGATTTTAGAGTAATTGATTAATAGTATCAATACAGGACCAAGAATAGTATATAAATAAAACATCATTATTTTTTATTCTTATTTTCTTTTGCTTTAGGTTCTATAACTTTCTCTTCTCTTTTGGTTTCTTTACCTCCTGATTTCTTGACAACATTATCAAGTACTTCTTCCCAAGATTTCTTCTGTTGGTCTCTTGACAGTCCTTCTGGAGCCATTCCCATATCAACCTCTGACACACTTTTTATACTGAAATTATACTTGCCATCACATTCGTCAGTAAGTGTAAATTTGATAACTCCTTTCTCTATATGTCCTTCCATTGTAGCGAATGTTGCAGACATTGAACCATCTAATTCTTCCATATTTATAACTTTAACATAGGCATTATTCATAGGCCCATCTATATCAATTTTAATATAACTACCAACTTTAAACTCAGAAGGTTTGCCTTCTCCATTAACCGGAGCATTAAATTCGGCTTTAGAGTTTGTAAGGATATTTTGAGGTGAAGATTTAAATTCTTTTTTTAACTCAGTAAATGTCATCTTAGCATTGCTTATTAAAGTGCTATAATATTGTATTTGTGCTGTTTTTTCGTTAGGTAGTTTTATGGTAAGTTCACCCGGGGCACTAAATTTTGACATAAAGTTTTCCCATTCTAAACCATCTAAATCAATACCATCTATTGGTCTGTTCATTGCGAATGCAAATGGAGTCCAAGATGGATAACTTCTAGTTAGTGGATCAACCCTTAAAAACCTCTGTACGCTTTTTTGTTCCTCTAAAGTTTTGCTATACACAACCT
>JBDTWI010000031.1:0-45406 GCA_040006775.1 Saprospiraceae bacterium | reverse complement strand
TCAGCCCCTTTGAGGTCAGCCCCTTTGAGGTCAGCCCCTTTGAGGTAAGCCCCTTCGAGGTAAGCCCCTCTGAGGTAAGCCTCTTCGAGGTAAGCCCCTCTGAGGTCAGCCCCTTTGAGGTAAGCCCCTTCGAGGTAAGCCCCTTTGAGGTCAGCCCCTTCGAGGTCAGCCCCTTCGAGGTCAGCCCCTTCGAGGTCAGCCCCTTTGAGGTCAGCCCCTTTGAGGTCAGCCCCTTTGAGGTAAGCCCCTTTGAGGTCAGCCCCTTTATTAACCGCTTCGATTACGGTTTCCTTTAGTGTGTTTTTTTTCTTTTCATATTCGAATAACACAGATCCGAGCACTGATTTGATTTGAATTTTTAACATGATGATTTTTTTATATTTAAGTTTTGATTTTTAAAAATAGGAAGGCCATTCCATGCGCCTTCCCGAATTGCATTTAACCAACCAATCAGATTTTCTCTGCATCCAGATAGGAATGCTGAAAGGCTTATGTAGAGTTCTAGGATGACAAATAATGGTCAGTCCAAGTGCCGTTGCACTTAGCCAATTGATTGCTTGTTAACTTATTATATTGTATTAAATTCTATATATGAAAATCTACAATATGTTGGTTTATAGCTATTTACTATGCTGTTTCTGAAACTTTTTGTAATTTTGTTCTGAGTTTTTCATCAAGCCATTGCCCTAACTCGGCTCTGGTGTAATATTTATTACTACCTATGGAAATACCTGTATGCGGAGCAACTCTTGAATTAAAGAAATTAAGCCTCATGCCTAGTATCTTGGCTGCATCTTCTTTACACAAAAGGTTACGCTCCTTTAGCAATTCGCCTTCTTCTAGTTCAGTCTGTTGTGTAATCATTATACCTTATTTATTAATATGGTGTAATGATAAGACAAAGTTTGCATACTTCGCAAATTTTTGTACATTTATTTTTGCATATTGTAAATATATTTATTTATAAATTATATATTAGTGTGATTATCAAAGATATAGAAAAAGAAAGATTATCTAAAAAAATTAGCGCTGAGGCTCTGGCCAAGGAGTTAAAGGAAGAAGGACGTATTACAATTGGTTAGAGGCCACTAATATCTATGATAAGTCTAAAGCTGAGGACAATGCTGTTAGTGTTCAGGAGTTGATTAAGGGGAAGTTGTGATAACTTTTAATCAGCAAGCGATTCACCCCTAACGCCAATCCAAAAATCTTGTTCGTGGTCTTTAGCGTTGTTATCATTTTCTTGATCACTTGATCCAACCCACCAAATGCCGTATCTCTCCTCAGTTGATTTTGTCGCTCCTTCTGGAACACAATCAACCTTTTCAAGACTGAAAATATACAATATTTATTTAATATTTATTTAATATTTAATTCAATTTTCCCTAGCCTGAGTCGTTGCATCAATAAGCGAATAAACCAGATCACAAAACCGCTTATGCCCTCCTAGCTTTTTAATTTCAGAAGCCCTGAACTTAAATACAATTTCAGTCATAATAGGCTCCTGTACTCTTTGTTTCCTTGGAGTTGCAATAACTTTTTTAACTGTTTTTTTCGTCATCATTCGCAAAATATTGGAACTTTAATTGTCATTCCTCGCTTCTGGTCAATCAGGCAATAACTTTGTTTAGGTAGCTCATTACTCGCTCCTATTGATTGAGCATAGGCATTGAATCCAATTCCTGAGCCATTTACTATACAGTTCTTTGTTGCTTGGAATAATTGGTGATAGTGACCCATGAAATTATAATCAGCTAAAATTTGTTGATCATATCTCTGAAGGGCTTTAATTAATGGTATTGTAAGACCTCCAATTCCACCACCGTATTGGATTGTGTCACCGTGGAAAAACCTACAATTGAATCCATAAATATTCAAGTAAGTAAATGCTCCGTTTGGAATTGTGAATCGTATTCTTGGCTCAGACTTAAAATGCCTGGCAAGCTGATGATAGAGCATCCATTCGTATGAATTCTTATATCCTGTTGACACTCTGCGCTTTACAGTAGTTCGACCATGGTTCCCGATCGAACATGGAACATCAATAAAATCAAAATTTCCATACTTCAAATAAAATTCTAATGCTGATACAATTCTTTCAAAGCTAAACATTGTTGCCATGGTTGGGCTCATGTAATTGTCTTCCATAAGTTCCTCATGGATATACCCGGTAATAAAGTCACCACCTAACCAAAGGACCATGTTCCGAATATCTGAATGGTTTCGATCTATATTAATTAATCTTAGTGAATTCTGGATACATTTGAACCAACGCTTCTTAGCGATATCAGGATTGTATTCATTTAGATTATTTATTGTTTCCGGGTCTACTCTTTCCTCATAGTGCCAATCACTTAGAAGAATGATTGGAGTTGCAATGTTTTTTTCCTCTGAGCTTTGGGCTTTTGGAATGGATTTAATTTCTGTTACATTGTCTCGACATTCTAAGAGGTGGTCTATTTTCTTTTGAAGGGTTTCGTTTTCATTTAGAATGTGCTTGTATTTTTTCTCATATTCACTGGACTTTGAGCGCAAGCCTATAACAGTCCTATCTTTATGGATTGAGTCTTCAACAATTTGCTCTTCAGTTTTTGTCTCTGGAATAATATTACTTATTCCTGATGCGTATTTCTCAGCTCTATCTTCAATCCGACCTCTTTCATAGAATGCCTTTTTTACATACTCAGGTGACAGCCCTGTTTCATCTGCCACTTTCTGGAAAAATATATATTTTTTACCTAACTCAACTTTTTTAAACTCTTCGTAGTAATCATGAATTTTTGATGTTTTCAAAATTTATAACTTAGTTAAAAATTATTCCAAAAATGTTCCATCATCGCAATATTTTATAAAAATGATTTCTAAAATAAGTACAATAAATGGACTTAATAATAGTAGTTCCATTTAATTAAAGTTTCATTTCGCAATGCATACCGTCTTTTCGCTTGAATCGACCACCCCAAGTTAAACCTGAGTCTTCAATGCATTGAATTAATTCATTACTTAAAGTAGGCTCAGTTCCTAGCCGATTCCATGCAGCGTTAAAATCAAATGCACAGCCCCAAGAATGAGCTGATAGATAATTCATTGCTAATTCCTTTTGATTATTATCGTACAGATATTTAAATCTTTTTTCGTAGCCTCGAATTGGTCTTAGATTGTAGCATCCATCCCAAGTTTTAAACTGATTTGTAAGATTTCTTTCAACTACTTTTGTCAAAAACGATTGAATAAATGGAGCAAAATCAGAATGGCAATAAACTTTTCTAGGAAACAAATCCATGTCGTGATTTGCAAAAGTATTTTCATCTCTTGTAATTACTTCAAGATGTTTATTTTGGAATTCCTTTGTAAATGGGTCTCCATATTTTTTGTATAACGCTAATGATATTTTCATAGTTAAAATTTTGTGTTTAGGTTAAATTTCAAATGTCAAGTTTTTTGTGTTACAAACTTGACTTTAAAAAAGCATAGGAGCTACTGCTAGCCCCTGATGCCTCAATGAAAAAAACTACATACTCGATCCCATGTTATGAGGTGTGAGCAGGTGTGTCAGTTGTGCGTCTTAATGCAACGTTTCCAGCTGTAACAATCAAAGCAAATAACATTTGAATTGCTTTAGGATCACAATTGAAAATACCACATATTGCATCTGAGATTCCAATGATGTCAAACTTATCTAATGCAGCTACGCCAAGCGCAAGCAAATTAAATAATTCTGTTCTGTATCCCTTTAATGCATTTGGTAAAAGAAATGCTGGGATTTTACCAACGAAATTCAGGACACTTCCTAGGATTACGATGATCTTTTTAAATAATTCCATAGTATTTATATTTAGGTGTTAAAAAATAATTATTTCACAGCGTTAGAGTTCTTAATTTTGTTTTTATTGTAGTTGTATATAAACATGATTGAATTTAGACAAATTATTATGTTATAAATGATAATTACACTTAATCCAGTGTAATGATTGATATTTAGTTGATAAGCCATAAACAAAGCCATACTAACATATATTATCGTAAGTCTAATGCCTTTCTTGTGAGCTATAATTATATACGAGCACAATGTGTATGCAATTAGATTGAATAATGTTATGTAATTATTTGTCTCCATTACTTTTAAATATTACATTTAAAATCCTTTTAAGAATATTGGAGTCATTATCAAACCAATATTTTACTATTGATTCACTGATTAATGCACTTACGCTAACAAATACGCCTCTTAATGCTATCGCTCCGTACTGCGTTGCGATTTGGTCAATTATATAACCAACAAACAGTGCCATTCCTATTGAAGTTAATACTTCTTTGTTCTTTACAATCTCCTTACTTGCTCTAAATGCAACTTTGCATCCTACGCCAATTGCAACTGAAAAAACAAATGAGGAAACTCTTGATATATATGTAAAGTATTCGTCTTGATTATACATTATTATTAAGTTCTTTTTTTTAATTAGCTTTTTCAGTGTTGTATCCTGTTTTATTATTTGTTGAATTATTGTCATATAATCCTGAATTTACCCATCCAAACATTGCATTACCAATACATGTTACATAATCACAAGTATGTAAGAAAATTGAAATATCATATCTTTTTGTTGCTCTTGTGTCTATGCAAACGTTATTATTTATAACTCCATAACTATTTGCATAGCATGAAATTGCTCTATATCCGTTTGCCGTTAAAACTGAACAATCCATTATATGATTATTAGATATTGTAACATATTTTCCACCATTATTATTTATTCCATTGACTGAACAATGTTGAATATTATTACCTTCGATTATTGTTCCGTCTGCTATATTATGAATCCCATCACCACCGCCCGAGCCTGCATCTGCTGTCTTAACGGAGTCTATACTGTTATTAGCAACAATAACCTCCCTTCCTAAGCTCTGAATGTAAATTCCAAGACTTGAATTATTTGATTGACCACATCTTGAAATTGTATTTCCAATTATTTTTATTTTTACATTTCCTGAATTAAAAATATCTGTTGTGTTCGGTACTATTATTCCATGACCTTCAATATTAGATATATGATTATTTGACACTGTGCAAATTGAATCTCCCCAAACTGATATACCGCCTCCTGTTCCTTCAATCGAATTGCCCTCTAATAAATTGTCGTATGGTCTTCCCTCGCCATAATGGTTGTTGAAAGTTTCAATTCCGTTTCCCCTTGCAGGAAAATATGTTCTTGTTGCATTTGAATGAAGCCAATTATTTAAAATCTTCATATTGTTGCAATTGTTAATCTCCACGCAATGAGCAGATCCACCGTTTTGAATATCACAATTTTGAATAACACATTTTGACGATTCTTTTAAAAGAATTCCCCAATCAGAACCTCTGTCTATTATTACTCTGTCAATGGTTACATTACTAACACCTCCTGAAGTTGCGAATATTGCAGCTCCACTTGGTAATGAATCGGACTTAATCTTGAAATCCATCAACTTCATGTTTGTTCCAAAAACTGGAAGACTGATAATGTGTTGTCCAGATGTTGTTAGTGTAGATTTTATTACGCTGCTTGCTCCTATGCCCATCAAAATAACATTAGAACACATATGAAGTCCAGAATTGTAAGTTCCCCTACTTGCTGAAGTCGTTACTCTATATTCTCCTTTGTTTAAAAAAACAACTCCGCCACCTCTGTTACATGCTGAATCTATGGCTGCTTGAATTGCCACTCGGTCATCAGTTGCATCGTTTTGAATCGCTCCATAATCTTCTGGAAAATAATATAAAGTATCTTTTCTGTAGCCTTTAATTTTTATTCCTTTGTAAAATTGTCCGTCTGAGCTTAATGATATGGCTAGTGAGTCGTTACTAATTTTAAAAGTATCTATTGTTTGAATTTCGTTGGTAGTCGAGCCATCAACTTCTGTTGCTGTCAATGTTATGACGTTTCCACTTTCTGTGATCGCGTTAATTCCAGCTGCTGTTAAAGTTACGCCTGTGCTTCCTGAAGTGTTAGAATTTATTATACTTGTAGTACTTGTTCCAGCTCCAACTGTTAAATTTCCTTCGTTAGATATACTTCCGTCAACTTCCGTTGCGCTCAATGTTGTTGTTGACATTGATAAAATCCCTCCTAAAGAAATGGCTGCTAAATTTCCAGTACTTCCACGTCCTGCTAGTTGACTAGCTGCAAGTGTTACTTCGGCAACATCTCCACTTGAAGCCGTATTATTTCCTAGATATGAATTAGCCGAAACGTTTTGTAATTTAGCGTAAGTAATTGCGTCGTTAGCAACGTCTGCTGTCGCAATTGCTCCGTCCAATATTTTAGCCGAATTAACTGCGCTAGTGGCTATTGTTGTCGCAAACGAGCCTGTTCCTGATCCTGTTACATCTCCAGTCAAAGTAATAGTTTGATCTCCTGAATTCGTTCCAGTTAAATTAAGAAGTGTCTTAGATTGTGCCACTGTCATATCTTCAGGTGAACCAGTTCCAGCCGTTGTACGTCCTTTGAAAGTGGCTGTAGATACATCTGCTAATTTTGCATTCGCTATTGTTGCATTCGCTATGTCTGCATTTAGAATTGTTGCATCTAATATTTTAGCTGTTGTTACTGAACTTGTTGCAAGCCCTGTAGTCGTTACTGCATTTGATACAATCTTTACAGCTGTAATCAAACTATCCGCTAAGTCTCCTGTTGCAATTGTAAGGTCTAATATTTTGCCTGATGTAACAGCGCTTGTTGAAATTGTAGTTGCAAATGATCCAGTTCCTGATCCTGTAACATCGCCTGTCAGTGTGATTGTTTGGTCTCCGCTGTTTGTTCCTGTTAAATTCAACATTGTCTTAGCTTGAGCTATTGTCAAATCTTCTGGCACTCCTGTTCCAGCTGTAGTTCTTCCCTTAAAGGTTTGGGTAGCAACATTAGCAAGTTTCGCATTGGTAACATTAGCGTCAATAATATCCGCTGTCATTACAGTGTTATTGTCTAATGTCCAAACTAATCCAGACCCAGTTACACTTATATCTCCAAAATCTCTATCTTGAATCGCTAATAATGGAGTCGCATCAACATATTGTAAGCTAGAATTTATCATTAATCCAACTGCATCCTGAGCGTTTTCATCTGTATAGCCTCCTGTGCTTGTTAATGTTCCTGCACTTAATGAAAGCCCTGTTCCAATTGTTATTTCTTCCATAACTCCTGTACCAGCGGTTGATCTTCCAATCAGCTTATTAGTAGACATTGAAGTGGTCAAAGTCCTATCAGCTGATAAATCACCACCTCCGCTTAATGGAGCTGTAGTATTGATGGCTCTTGTTGTTGCTACCTTATTGTTGAATGTAGTCCAATCAGTAGAAGTCAAAAATCCTTTAACCGATCCTGTGGCAGCTTGTCCGTTTGTGTAATCAATATCGATATTTCCAGCCGTTGCATTAAAATCGCTTGCTGTAAAACTTGAAAGCCCTTCAGTCGCTCCATCAGCTAATGCTAATGGAATTACTGATGAAGTTCCACTTAACGAAATATCAACTGCATGTGTTCCAGCATTATAACTTAAATTTTGTACTTCGTTTGTTGTTGATCCATCAACTTCCGCACTTAATTTATTATTGAAGGTCGTCCAGTCGGTTGATGTAAGGAATCCTTTCACTGAACCTGAAGCTGCTTGACCATTAGTGTAATCAATAGATAATAGATTTGAAGTCAAATCAAAGTCAGCTGTTTTAAAAGTATTAAACCTTAAATCAACTCCTGATTTTGAGTCGTAAACGGATAGCCCAACACCTAGACTAGATGCTGTATTTGCTTCACCAGTTGCATTAACTGTAATTTGATTAGATGCATCTCTACTAATTGTTACATTCGTTCCGTCAACAATATTTACACCAGCTCCGCTCGTGATATTCAGTGTATTTGTCGCACCAGATTTTGTTGCAAATATTAAATTCTGAATCTCATTTGTCGTACTTCCGTCCACTTCAGTTGCACTCAATACAGCTCCTGACATAGATAAAATACCTCCTAATGTTATGGCGCTTGCATTTCCTGAAGAACCACGTCCTACTAATTGATTCGCACTAAGATTTATTTCTTGAACGTCTCCACTTGAACCAGCCGTATTAGCTAGTACTGAATTAGCGGCCACGTTTTGTAATTTTGCATAAGTAACAGCATCGTTTGCTATTGTTGTCGCAAATGATCCTGTTCCGCTTCCTGTTACGTCTGAAGTTAAAGTAATGGTTTGATCACCAGAATTTGTTCCAGTCAGGTTTAGCATGGTTTTTGCCTGAGCAATAGTTAAGTCTTCGGGATCGCCAGTTCCAGCGGTTGTACGACCTTTGAATGTTTGGGTAGCCATATCGGCTGCCTTTGCATTGGTCACTGCATTGTTAGCAATGGTTGTAGCAAAACTTCCAGTTCCACTTCCAGTAACATCGCTTGATAAAGTAATAGTCTGATCTCCTGTATTAGTTCCGCTTATTGTTGCATCTCCTGAAAATGTAAGAATTCGACTTGCATCTCCTGTGTTAATACTTAAAGTTCTTGCAGCGGTTAAATTTTCTGCATCTGTAATTTTTAAATAATGACTTGGACTTGTGTCATCTTTTAAATAAACGTCTCCAAAATATCCATCTTGTGCGGACGTTGTGGAATTGCTTAATGCATCTGTGATTCCATAACCTGATAAAGTTGTTGGAGTTCCTGTTAATTTAGACCATGCAAGATCATTTATTTTAGCATTGGTAATTGCTAGGTCAATGACTTTGCCTGTTGAAATTGTCAATGGGTCAATGGTCCAAGTTGTGCCTGATCCAGATACCGTTATGTCTCCTTTATCTCCGTCTGCCAATGCAGTGGAGCCAATAGTCATTTGATTGCTTGAATTTCTTGTTAAGGTTATATTTGAACCTTCAGTGAATTTAACTTGAAGCCCATTGGTTATAGTGAGTGGAACGTCAGCTCCTGATTTTACAGCAAAGCTTAAATCTTGTAAGTCAGTATTGTCTAAATATGGTGCTAGTGAAACTGTATTACTTACTACTCCATTGACAGTCGTACTTAAATTATTTGAACTTAAAGTCTGAGTAACATTTCCAATTACTAGAGATGTGTCTGCAACTCCATTAATAGTCTCAGTCAATTGGTTTCCAGCAAGGTTAAGAACATTCGTATTAATTATAGAAACATTACTTCCAGTTTGTCCATTGACTGTAGTATTCAAATTATTTACACTCGATGTATTTGATATGGAGTTGACAATATTGGCAGATGCGCTTAAGCCATTCTCAATATTAGTCATTGAATTTGCCGAACTTGTCAAAGTGTGCTGACCAATTACCAGAACTGTGTCTGTAATTCCATTCACATTTAAAGTAATTGAATTACCTAATAAGTTTCCATTTACAGTGCCAATAACCAAGCTAGTGTCTGCGACTCCGTTTATCGTTTCTGTTAGCTGATTTCCAGCTAAATTTAAAACGTTGGTATTTATTATCGTGCCTGTTCCTGTATTTGCAATTCCATTGATTGTACTGGTTATTGTGTTCACTGAACTACTTAACGCATTAGAATTTATAATACTTACATTAGAGCCTGTCTGACCATTTACAGTCGTTGATAGATTGTTTGCAGAGCTAGTATTAGAGATTGAATTTACAATATTTACATTCGATCCTGTAACACCGTTAACAGTTGTACTAAGTGAATTAGTGCTTGAAGTATTCGAAACACTTCTTATTGCCAGAGTAGTATCGCTTACTCCGTTAACTACACTTGTCAAAACGTTCCCATTTTGAGTAATTACATTCGTAGTTCCTGAAGTTAATAATGAAGATAAATCAACTGTGTTTCCTGTGCTTATTGTTAGATTAGGACTTGAAAAAGATAAAGTTTGCCCATCTGTATTGTCAAGATAAGACGCTAAGTTTACAGAATCCAACCTTTTTGAATCATTAAGTAAGCTAATTTTTAAGTAATTTCCAACTATATTAAAAGTGTCTATTGATTGAATCTCATTTGTTGCCGAGCTGTCATTTAAAACTACATATCCGCCACCTAAGTCTAGTCTTAATGTACCCTTACCAGCTGTGTAAGTCAAAGTTTGTATTTCGTTAGTAGTGGATCCATCAACTTCTGCACTTAACTTATTATTGAAAGTTGTCCAGTCGGTTGAAGTAAGTATTCCATTTTGCCCTGAAGTTGCTTTTTGAGCGTTTACATTATCGAATGAAATTAAATTTGAGGTTAAATCAAAGTCAGCTGCTTTAAAAGTATTAAATCTTAAATCAACTCCACTTTTTGAATCGTAATTTGCTAATCCACCACCAAGATTAGATGCTGTGTTTGTTTCTCCGCTGGCAGATGCATCTATTGTAATTGTTCCTGTTCCTGTGTTTTCGCTTAAAGTTATATTAGTGCCAGCTGCCAATGTAACGTCGGTACTTCCTGAAGTGTTTGAGTGAATTAAACTCGTTGTGCCTGTTCCTGCCGTTACACTTAATGAACCCTCATTTGAAATACTACCGTCTACCTCATTGGCTGCATTAACTGTAATTTGATTTGAGGCATCTCTTGAAATAGTTATGTTTGTTCCGTCCAAAATGTTTACACCAGCTCCATTAGTAATATTTAAAATATTAGTAACGCCTGATTTGGTTGCAAATATTAAGTTTTGCCCATCTGTATTATCCAAATACGGACTTAAAGAAACTGTATTCGATTGTACACCGTTTACGGTTGTGCTTAGATTATTGCTTGTTAAAGTTTGGACTACATTTCCAATCACTAAGCTTGTATCAGCTTGACCGTTTATCGTTTCTGTTAACTGATTGCCAGCTAAATTAAGTACGTTGGTATTTATAATTGTGCCTGTTCCAGTATTTGCCACACCGTTAACAGTGCTTGTTATTGTGTTTCCCGAGCTGCTAAGTGAATTTGAATTTATTATATTTACACTGCTTCCTGTTACTCCATTTACAGTCGTGCTAATTGAATTGGTAGTGCTTGTATTATTTACTGCTCTAATCGCTAAAGTAGTGTCGCTCGTTCCGTCGACGGTCTGAGTAATTATATTCCCATTCGTTACAATATTATGAGCTATTACATCTCTGTCAATAGTCATTTGTGTACTTGAATTTCTATTAATTGTAATTCCTGAACCTTGTGTAATCGTTACGCCTGTTCCATTATCAATGTTTAGCGGTATATTGTTTCCTGATTTTGTTCCATAACTCAAAAATTGATCGTCGGTATCTGAAATTGAAGGCACATAAATTGTCCTGTATAGCATCCCATCGCCAGATAAACTTAGTCTAATTGTATCTAGTGAATAAGTGAATGTATCAATAGTTTGTAGCTCATTTATAGAACTTGAATCATTAAGAATCACGAAACCGCCTCCCTGATCTAATCTTAGCGTTCCTTTTCCAGCCGTTGAAGTAAAGTTTTGCAACTCATTAGATGTCGATCCGTCGACTTCTGTTCCTGTTATTGTGATAGTACTGCCAGCCGTTCCTATACTATTAATTCCACCTCCTGCAATAGTCATTGAACCACCTGAATTACTTAATGTAGTTGTTCCTGTTGCAACACTTAATGTTTGAAGTTCATTAGTTGCACTTGAATCTGCTAATGTTATGCTAACTGAATTAGTTAAATCGATCGTACCCTTTCCAGCTCTAATACTTAAAGCTTGATTGTCCGTATTATCCAAGTAGCCAGATAATGAAACAGTATTTGATTGCACTCCGTTAACTGTAGTGCTTAAATTATTACTCGAAAGTGTTTGTGTTACATTCCCTATTACTAAACTCGTATCCGCTTGTCCATTTATTGTTTCTGTTAATTGGTTTCCTGATAAATTCAGGACATTAGTGTTTATAATAGTTCCTGTTCCGGAGTTAGCCACGCCATTAACTGTACTTGTAATGGTATTTGTAGAGCTTGAAAGTGCGTTTGAATTGATTATATTGACATTGCTTCCAACCACTCCGTTAACTGTAGTGCTTAAATTATTTGTTGAGCTAGTATTTGAAACGCTCCGGACCGTTAGTGTTGTGTCGCTTATTCCATTGACCACTGAAGTTAAAACATTGCCATTCTCTGTAATGACATTCGTTGTAGTGGTTGTCAAAGAAGAAAGATCAACGGTATTGCCACCTGATATTGAAAGATTTGGATTACTAAATGATAGTGTCTGTCCATCTGTATTATCCAAATACGGGCTTAAAGAAACTCCTTTATATTTTTCTCCGTCTCTTTCAATTGAAATAATTAAACTGTCACTCTGAATTTTAAATGTGTCAATTTTTTGTATATCCGTTCCTGAGCTCATAGGGATATACACCTTTGATTGCGCTTTACTATCATTATAAAGACTTATTCTTAGTGAATCACTTGAATAGGATATAGTATCAATATATTGATTGTCGTGTAATTCTGGTATAAGGAACTCTAATGTATCAGAATGAGCGTATATATCGCCTCCTGGCATTAGTAATCTTATTGGATTGTCTCCTGAAGTGTTGCTTTGAATTGTTGATGAATTTACTCCATCGGTAACGGATAGATTGCCCTCATTTGTAATTGAAGGATCGCCTGAAGATGCTATATAAACTTTCTTCATGGCCAATGAATCACCATAAAGTGAAATTCCTAACGTATCACTAACGAATTGTAACGTATCAATAGAAGGCCTGCCATCAGGCGAAGTGCAATAGGCCAATGCTTTTAAACATTGCGTTGTTGTTGAATAAGATGTGTTTGAAAGTTTAAAGGTTTTGGTTACAAACCTATAATCGATTAAAGTGATATTATCTAGCGAATCAAATTTAACTATAATAGGATTGATAAATTCAGTCTTGACTCCTGAAAGGGTTAATTCAACCCCGGTAATCATTTTGCCAGTTCTGGAATTGTCACAAGTTGGACAACCTTTGGCGAAGATTTCAGATTCTAAACATCTGAAAGTTGCTGTTTGAGCATTTAGACTTAGTAAAGAAATAAATAAAAAGAAGTATAGGAATATGTGTTTTTTCATTGGTGTTTTATAAAGTGTTATTAAAAATAAGGGCGCATTGCTACGCCCCTACCCATCTCAATTATGAAAAACTCACCTTGCCCTATGCTGTAAAGTAGGGAGCGCAATCGCTCTGAATAAATGATCCACCATTCAAAAGAATAGATGTTCCAGTTAATGCTACTATTGTTACTTTATACTGTGTTCCAGTGTCTGCAACGGCTGTGCTTACGATTGTTCCAGCTGTGATCTCAGCTGCTAATGCTGCATCGATATAACCTTTTACAGTTGCTGTTGAAGTTGTTCCATATGTCCATGCATTAGCGTTGGATCTTTCAACTCCGTTCACTGTAATCTTAACCGGGCTGGTTAATGATCCAGTAGATTTAGTGAATACACAACTTCCTTTCTGAGTACACTTTGCAGTGAAGTTCGGAGAACCTGAAGATGCAACCATTGATTTGAAAACCAATTCAGAAACGATGGTTAATTTTTGTCCAGATACAGTTACTGAAGCTGGTAAATTGTCTTGGAAAGCCTCTGAAAAAGCATATCCTAATGCTAACATTTCAGTTTTTAGCAATGCTCCAAGAGTTGCTTGATCAGTTGCTGCACTTACTGAAGTAAGAACTTTATCAGTTCCGTCCTTTAAAGTTACTGTCAATGAAGTTAAAGGAAACAGGGTTGCGGGTGTTGCTTCATATGAGCATGTTTTCAATGAAGTTGGGCAACCAGTCTCTGTTTCAAACATAACTATGCCACCTTTTGGGGCTGCGCCTCCTACGGCTACTTTTTTAATCATCTTAATTTTATTTTAAATGTTTTATAATAATTTCAATCCGTCTATTTGTCGATAATGATTTGCTAGGTCCTTATCATTCCACTTTCCTAGTGGACAATGCGTTACTTCTGGCCTAAATAGTTTCAAAGGATTGTGATTTACTTTGATTCCTACTTTGGCATCAATGAAACATGTGCATATTTTGCACTGCCTATTGATTTTATCCATCATCGGACAGCCTTCGCAAGTTGCAAGTCTCTCCGCTTCAAGCCCCTTGTCATTGAGTCGCTCTACTTCTAGTACGAATCCTGCTATTCCAGCGAGTATTTTGTTTTTATAATCTATATAACTCATTCTAAAAAGCCTATTCTTCTATTGGATTTACCTTCTATAATGCAAGGATCACAAGTGTCTTTGATAAATTTAACCAGGGTAAAGTCTAGTCCTTTTGTATTGTCTAAAAACCAAACATCATGTTGTTCTATTATCCAACATTTCATACCTTCTACAAGTATATCGATCTGTTTTTGAATAGTTGATTTGACATATTCAATATCTTTTGTTTGGGCTGTCATTACTCCTGAATTATCAGAGGCGCTTACTACTAATCCTTTTGCGCTTGATTTTATTGTGTCGTAAGTAATAGCTTGTTTGTATGCTTCGAAAGCAAGTATCTTGTAAAGGAAATTATTGTATAGATCGTTGCTTGATTTTTTAGTGAATTTGTCAGCAACTTTCCATCTATCGTTTAGTGGACTTGGTTGAGTAGTATTTTCTGATGCCTGAGATACTAATACGCATCCATCATAGATTGCAAATTCTCCACTCTTGTACGTTACTGAAGCATCCCAAAGTGAAGTGGTTTCCCATCTTCTAGCATCTTTTTTTAATGCATTATAGTATTCTATTCCTAGACATTTATTGAAGAAATCGTACTCGATAATGTCAAGTACAAGTCTTAGATTGTCCAGTGGATAAGATGCACCAGCTGGGCTGTTCTTTCTAACTTCAAATGGTGTTAGTATTGGGCTTTGCATCTAAATGTTTTAATATGGTTTGGAATGGATTCTTGTGAATGATATTATAATTTATATAATCATCATCTTGTAAAATCTGACCTATAAAATCAAGCGCCTTATTTATGGCCTCGTTATCTATAAGGTTTTGATAATGCTCAAATAATGGAATCTTAGTTTTTAATTCACTTACAAATGAATCAGAACTAAATCCTCCTGCATTATCTACACCCGATAGATTCTTGGACCACATGTTTGCCTTGATAATATTTCGCTCACATATACTTCCAATGCCTTCAAAGTATTTCTCTTTGGTCTGTACATTGAATTCGTGAACAAAAACTGGACTTGTTCCGAATGGTCTTTCAGTTACTAATATACTTTGTGGCCTATCAAGTTGTTTTGAACCGCCATTATATGTGAAGTTTCCAGCCCATTGATCAGCAGCACTTTTCCATCCGTCTTGTACAGCTTTGCTATTGTCAAGAACTGGTTTACTATCCATTCCTTCAAATTCTACAAGTACTTGTCCAGTGAAATTTGAATAAACCGCCTTTAGTAAATATTCCTTATTCTTTATTTCTAAGAATGCATCCATTGAACATGCAAACCAATCTGGTCTGCCATAATGTCCTGATCCATTTTTTAAATGAATCATTGTTTTTATTTCATCCTTACTTTCATCGTAATGAGGAAATACAGAATAAGTCGTTGGTGGAAATTTCTTTAAGTATTGATTATCCCATGAATTAGAAACATCTACTTGGTCCGAAACAAATAATTCTGGAATTTTATAAAGAACTGTCTCTGTTGGATGGAGTTTAAGTTTAATTTTCTTAACTCCTAGGACATCTGTAATAGTTACAGATAGAAAAGCATTACCAGACCCCTTGTATGAGTTGTATAGATTTATTGCCAGTCGGTTCCAAGATTGATTCCCTTTATCTATAAGACTTAGTTTATCAATAATAGCACCTTTAACTTCCTGCAATACTTCTTCGCCTTTCAAATTATCCGTGAAATCAAATTCTGAATCATCGGATTTTACAATCGTTGGCTTTCCACTGAATGAATAGAATCTTATTCCATTTATACAGCTTGACAAAGTAGGAGACAACCGGGTTAGATTCTGAATATACCTTAATATCGTATGGTTAGAATCTTGAACCGTTCCTGCAAAAGGAATGTATCCTACTTTGCGAAACCAATTTTGTAATTTACTTACGTCCCGAACCTCATCAGGAATCGGGCTATCTAGTTTAAAGTTCTTAAGTGCCTGTGCAATATTATTGTAACCAGCCATTGGATTAGGGCAGTTACAGTCGGTATTATTGCATCGTGAGCATGACACTTAATGTTCCTTTTTTACTTACTTTCAGCTGGTTGAGGAGCTTGGTTATTAGCCATTTTCTTTTCAATCAACTTGTTGTACTCAGTCATTGCCTTAGCGAACATTGCAGACTTTTCCTTTGCAATGTGATCAGGCAAAACACCAACTAATGGTGCTTTATGTCCTTCGCCTTGAGTTTCTAGTATAGCCTTGAAATCATCTTCGTTGGCTGGTCTATAAATCAAGACTTTCTCAGGTGAAGATTTAGTCGCTGGAACTACGCCTGTAACCACCCAAGGTTGAAGATTAATTCTCTCATTGGTCTTTGGGTTAACAGTACAGAAGTTCTTATTATCTTCGTGAGCGTTTAAATTGTTTCCTACTAATCCTAACATTTTATTTTATTTTATTTGGATTGTTAATTAATTATAGAGCGTTTAATGCTGCCGCAGTCAAAGTTGTAGTCAATTGGAAAATCTTAGATTGACCAACGAATTCAAATACGACCTTCTCAGAATCATTATTTCCTAATCCTGAATTGACTTGACCTTTCAATTGAAGAGGCTTTGTCATTTCTTCATTTGTGTTTGCGGTGTAATCATAGTCTCTTCCTATGAATATGATTGTTCCTGATGCAAGTTGAACAAAAGCACTGAACGCGCATCCGTTTTTAACACCGTTCAATAAGTCAATCTTCTCTGGTGATATACCATCATATGAGAAGAATAAATTATTATCCACAGGATCAGTAGCATTTGCTTGGGTTTGATTTAAGAATGCTGTTTGATCTTGCGTGAATGTAAGCTCCCATGCTTTATTTGCACCCGAAAGAGTGATTGCACTAATCTCAGCTTTAGTTGCTACTTCAGTAACAGTTACAGCTGTTATATCTGTATTCTCGATTAGCCATACTTTCTTAATCCCTGCGGTCTTGGTTGCGCATCCTGCTGATGCGGCTTGATTAATATCTTGAAGTCTTGCTGACATTTAATTTTTATTTAAGGTGTTATTAATATTATAGTCCTATTGCTACGGCATTGACAAGAAACTCCTCTGCTATAATAGCAGTTCCCATTCGATAATTTGTTCCCATTACAATGATTCCAGCTTGATCAACATCAGTTTTTTGTTGAACTCTTAATCCCATTCCACCAAGTTGATCTGCTTGAACATCTAATCCAATACCAAGGTTATTGCTTGGAGTTACAACTGCTCTGTGATGTATTATTTGAAGATCAGCAGCGGTTGTGTCCCAAACGTGCATTCTCTTTATCCAGAAACCTTCCCACTCTAATACGTCAGCTGTTTTAGTTCCACCAACGCAACCAAATGAAGCGCAAAAGTCATCAGTCAATTTATATTTTAAAGTCTCAATAACTCCTGGTCTATTAGTTTGTAACCATTTTCTATATGCTTCAAATATTCCACCAGAAACCATAATGATAGGGTTTTGACCCTTCATTCTCATTGTCTCAGCAAGTGCTTTGAATTTAGGTGTCATAGCTTCAGTCAATGAAGTGAAAAATGCATCTACATCACCAGTATATTTAGTTCCATTAAAATGGTCAGGATTGATTTGAACATTCAATGCTGCTGTGCCTTTAGCTGCTAATGCATCGATAAGACCTAACCAACCACCATTTATATTAAGAGTCTTTTCTATTCTTGCCCATAAAGTAGAGTCGCCAACCCATGAAGCCTTAGCTTGTGCAATAACTGGATGTTTACCCCAATGACAAGATTTAGCAAAGTCATTTCCAATTCCTCGGTAAATGATCTGGATTAGTTCTTGATACATTTGAGTTCCTACTTCAGTAGCAAGCAAATCTTCTACGTCATTGCCTTGACCGAATATTCCTTCCATACATGGAATATCTTCAGTACAATGTTGCACCTGAATAGCATGAGCATTTAAGGTTACTTCTGATTTATTAAAAGTAATTCCACCTTGTGGATTCCATGCACATGAAGCTGGTCGAGATTGAGTAATATACCCACCTCCTACTGCTTGAATGAATTTTACTTTTCCGTCTTTAACATTGGTAACAATGTTGTACAGTCCAAGTGAATTTCCAGATATATCCTCTTCAATTACTCCGTAAGATTTTACAAAGTGAATTGCAGAATTTATATCAATTACTACGCTTGGAGAGCTTGTGTCGTTTTTTGCGAAGGCGTAACCTATTCCGTCTATAAACATCTTTTTATTTTTTTAAATTTTTAAATTAATTAGAACTTACCATTCTTTCTTTTCCGAATATCTTTGCTGTTTTCTGAACAGTTTCTTTTGAATTAGTCTTGATCGCTTCAGTAGTTGCGTCTGTATTTTCACCTCCTAATTTTTTCATTCCTTCTGCAAGGTTCTTAAGTGAAGTTATTTCAGCTGCAAAAGCATTCTTCAAAGGATCAACACCAGCTTTAACAGCTAATGAAATAGCTTCTGACATTTGCTCTGAAGTTATTGCAGTTGGCAAAGCTGATAATGCTTCATTGATTGCACTTATTTGAGTTGCTTGTAAGTAAATTGCTTCATTTAACTCTGATATTTTAGAGCTAATTGCTTCATTTGCTTCATTAGTTGTTGGAGTGGACTCCATTACTGCAAGCACTTCTGTTTCACTTGCATTTTCTTCGAATGATTGACCAGTTATTCTTGTGAATTGGTCTTTCATTGCGTTGATTATTTCTAAAAACTTTTCCATTTCTTTTTTATATTTATTTTATATAACTTTTTACTCTTGAAAGTGCAAACTCTTGTGAACCAATCGAATCAATTAATCCTCTTTTCTTAGCTTCGTCTGCGAAAAACATTCCTCCTTTAAGGGATCCTTCAGGGTCTCTTTTTAAGATTCTATTGTTTTTAACTTTGGAATGAAATATCTCTACTGATTTATCTAACTTGGCAATGATTTTAGAGTCATCGCCTTTAAGTAAGTCGTTGAAGTCAGAATTCTTATCAGTTGACATACTAGAATAAATATCCATTACATCAGAGCTGTATGCTTCTAAAAACTTCTTACTTATACTTATATATGCACCTATTGAGCCTACTCTTGAATTCTCATTGGCTGCAACTATCTCTTTACATGCCGATGCAGCCAAATACGCTGCTGATCCTGCATTGTACACAAATCCTATAACTGGTTTTTTAAATTCTTTTATGGCATCAAATATGATATGCCCTGCCATTACTTCGCCTCCACCTGAATCAAAGTTTATTTTAGCTCCAATAACATTACCTATGTTCTTATATGCTAGTAATGCCTTAGCAAAACTCTTAGCTCCGTAATTACACCAGCCATCTTCACTAGACATGAATCCATTAACATCAAGCGATATTATAGATTCATTGGGTACTACTAAATTTAATTTGGAGAAGTCAGTGATCTCTTGGACTCCATTAGAATGAATTGTGATTAATTCACTTGCACTTTTAAGAACTCTGAACACTTCAGAGCTTTTTTCAATTTTCAAAAGTTCGTATCTGCTGTGATAGTCTAACAGATTTTGTAAACCGATACTTCTATCGATACATAATTCTTTACCTAAAAATTGCTGAAGTAATTCCTTCAAAACGTCTCATAGTGTTACAAGGGCAAAAGTATTTTACATTCATAAATAATTTATACTATGTGAGTTTAGATTAGTTACATTTTGTAACTTGTTTTAATCTTGTGCATCTTTGCTTAATTGTGCCTATTTTTTCATTCATTGATATCGCAATAGTTCCATAGGACTTTCCATTCTCAATCATTCTTCTTATAATTGGCTTCGTTAGCTCTGATCGATCAAGCTGACTAACAAAATTAACCTGCTCTTCACTTGGATGCTCTATTCCAAGTTCTTTGAAAAATCTATCAACTATTCTTTCTTTTGATTTGTCCAGTTTCGATTCCATATTTAAACCATTTAATTATAAATTCATTTTGATGCGAACAACAATACAGCTCATATGATAATCTGTAGTCGTTGTGAATTTTCATTAGCATTCCTGCATCATTGCTGTCAATTAATTCTATTACAGTATTAATCACTTCGTCTGGAATCTTGCTAAAATCCCAGCTATAAGACATTTCTAAGTTTTAATTCCTCTAATAATAAGTCCATTGTTGGCTTCTGTGATCCACAGCAGAAGATATAAGTACTCCATTCTTCTTTATTATGGACCACAATAAGTCTACCTAGTAAATGTTCGGCCTTGTCATTTAGGTATTCTTTAGCCAGTGCTAGTCCTTCTTCTGAAATATTGGCCTCATTTATTTGAATGGCATTAGGTTCTTTCTTTACAGTGTGTTGCTTTGATTTATGATCAAGAGGCATAGCCAGTAATCTCTTGACAATATTTTGATTATAGCCTTCTATTTCATTATTAAAGAATTCAACACTATTGGCTGTGAATACATCCTCGTTAGCTTTAAGATTAAATATTTCGCTCTTACGCTCGTGAGAAGATTGAAAATAGTATCTTCCGATATTATCCTTTTGTGCTACTATCCACATTATGCTGGTTCTTGGTAATCGGCCATATAAGAGCATCCATTAGCACATGTGACAATAACTCTGACCCTTCTCTTTCCATAGTGTATGAATGTTGGATCAAAGCCTAACACTCTGGCTCCACGCTTCCAGATGTACGTTGGACTCGTACAAGTTCCCACATCTACACTCATGTCATATTTATTGCAGTTATCCTCGAATACGGTCAGAACTTCACTTACAATTGCCACTGAAGTATTAACTACTATATTGTCAAAGTCACTTGAAGCATCATTTATAAATTGAGTAGATACATTTACTTTAAGCCTGACATCCATTAGGACATTGTTTGGAGTCGTAATAATGAACCTTGGAGCTGCTGTTGCTACCTTCTGGAACTCTGACCCAACTGCAATATAATTCGTTGTTACATTGCCAGGTGTGGCAGTCTGAACATAATCAGTACCTTTCTTAAATCCGAACCAAGTTGAGGCAACTACTTTCTTCGCTAAGAATGCAATCTTCGTTGTTCTACTTGCTCCTGATCCTATTATTGAAACTACCAAATCATAATTATCTCCAATCAATGCATTGTATTGGACTAACATCTGAGTAGTTATTGTATTAATAACTGAATTAGTCAAGTCTGCATTAGTGTCTCCTGAAGTGAATAATATTGCTAGATCTAAGTTCTGAGTCAATGTCTGAGTGCCAGCTACATTCTTACTTATCTTAAGTAGTTTGATCGTATGACCTTCTTGCCAGGTGAAGGAACATTCTGTTTTGAAATTCCATGAAGCCCATTGAATAGTCCTGCTAAATAATTGAACAGGAGGTCCACTTGCAGCTTCTTCTAAGTATCCATGAATTATAGGAGTCACATAAGTTCTGTCATTTGTAATTCCAACCTTCCAGAAATTGTCGTGCGTATCTGGATGCTCCCATTTCAAGGTATGCAGACATGCAACTGAACTTTGAATCATTGAGATCTCGTTTGAACACGCTGAAGTATTGAATTTTACTATATCTCCGCAATATATAGGACATCCGTTATTGCAGAATATTACAATCCGTTGAGCCTCCCATTTGACACCATTCTCTGTACTTAGGATTTCTTGGTTAATATCATCATAGATATCCCAATCTCCATCTTGGCCTTGTAACCTAAATTTAATATAATCTAATGCAGCTGTTCCAATAAAACTTCCAACTCTCTCAAGGATTAATCCTGCAGGAGTTACGATGCATTTAACACTTGGAACTTCTGGTCCGTCATAATTGCAATCTTCGTCCGATATTTCATTGGTATAATAATCAATTACACTTTTCTCAGGACAATTAGTATAGTAAGATGTAAGTCTTATCTGAATACTTTCTGGAATTTCAGTCAATAGCCAAGGTTCAGGTACTTGCTGCCAGGTTATTCCATTATTAGATGAAAACTCATATAAAAATGCAGTTGGAGTTTCAGAATGAACTCCACAATCTGTTATGGATAGATAAGGATTCTCTGCAATAACTTTCTGAATACAAATCTTAGGATAATTAGAACATGGAGCAGTTTCGGCTACTTTCTGAATAGAAACACAATCGCCATCATAATCCCATGTAATTCTTGAAATGACTATCCGGTTAGTTGTAGTGAATGTGCTTCCAGTATGCCATGTGTCAGGCTCATCAATATATCTCCATTCTATTAAAGTAGAGGCTATTGTTGATCCATTACTACCTGATGCGCTTATGGTGTAATTACCTCCACCTGTTGGAGTTACTAATATAGCTGGGTAATTCTTACATTCAGGACCCACAATGACAACTCCGCAATCCGGATCATTTGAATTCTGTGCCTTGAATAGAGCCACTCCTTTCATTGATTCAAGATTATATCCATCAATGGATAGAAGTCTTCCTACTTGGTTTGTTCCATTAATGTCAACTAAGTATCTATTCCTGAAATATATAGAATCGAATAAGTTATAATTTAAGAAGATGTTAATCTTTGCTGATTGTGGGTATCCGAATTCTTTTAAATGCCTTTTGTAGAATAGGTTAAAAAGGTCGAATTCTTTGTCTCCGTAGATTAGGTATGAAGTTGGTTTTGAAAAATCAAATCCTGTTCCGCTGCCATTCACTACCCCTATTGTATATGCATTAGGAACTTGAAATGCATAAGGAGTCCTTTGATCTGTATATGTTGTTGGAAAATTATACGTTACATCAGCATTGATCTCGAAGTCAGGGTCTAATTGTAGTTCATATCCTGCTGCAATAAGTATTCTAGGTTCAATTCCAAAGCTCAAACTATTGTCGTTATTGTCAATGCACAATGGCATATCAATAGGAAATCTCTTTATGTTTCCATCTTGAACTAATTTATTTAACGTTGGAGAGAAATAAGGGTTTTCTTTCTTTTCAGTATTATCTTTTTTATCCTTGCCCTTATCAATGAATTTAGAATATAAATCAGCAAACTCTTTTAATTCAAGGTTTTTAATAGGAATGTCACTTGAATCAGGCTTGAAATTGTAAAATACATTCTTGTCATCCTCATGAGTTACATTAATCTCAATAGTGTTAAAATCAACATTACTGTTAAGATTAATTAAATCTTCAATAAAGTAACCTGTGACAGAATCGCCAAAGAATGTTTGATCGTAAGGAGTTAATGCATAGACTTTTCTTTCTGCATAATTAGTGTAAAATTTAAGATTAAATAAATGGCTTATGCCTTTTAAATAGTCTAGGCACTTGTCATGTCTTAATAGTTCTGATGTTTTGAGAATTGCCCCTTCAATAGGTATATAATTAAGAATCTCATTATAGAAGAAAGAGTCTGTTGTAAAATATCCTGTTGTTCCTTTTGTTCCTTGTATAAACCATTTTACAAAAACCGATTCACCTGTTTTGAGAAGTATATTAGCTTCTATGGTCCAGTCAATTGAGACTTGATTTTTTGTTCCACTCTCCTGCCTTTCATCTATTCTTTCTAAAGTTCCATCAGCATGTTTATGAATTAATTGAATATAAATAAATGCACGAGCGCCTCCAGCATGACTATTTCTTAAGAAGGCATTCCCTTTTACTTGCACGACAAAATTATAATATCCAATACCCGAGAATTCTCCTGTACTTGGGTTATAATATCCTGAAGTATCTTTTATTTCATTGTCAAAAATAAGAATACCTTCAATTCTGTTGGCTCCTTCTGGTTTGGGTAATTCAAGTTGGTTTTTTAATCCTGCCTTGAATTCATTTATTCCATTCACCTTTGCCTTTTCTGTATAAAATTCTTTTGCATTTATATACGATATTAATCTTCTTCCTATTTCAGTTTCAAGTATTGGACATGATATCTGCCAACCAACCTTATGAAATGATTCTCTAATAATTTTTAAACAGTGGAACCAGGGTCTAAAATCTGATATTGTATAAAAGTCATTCGACACCCAATAGTTATGATGCACTAAAGGCCACCAATACCCCGGATCACCATCATCGAACTTAGCATTTAATTTAATTGAATCCATCATTTTAGTACCTGAATATTCAATATCAGGTAATGGCAATTCGTCTAAGTACACCTTATCTAATTGGACAGCCCAATGGTGAGAAGTATCAAGGAATTCAATTTCGAATAATTCAGAATTCACATTATCCTTTTTGGAATTAACTCTTAATGTTGTCTGAGTCAATATCTTCATTCCTATTTTAATCTGAACTGCGTAGTCAGAATATTGATTATCCTTAACAGCAATATCAGTTGGTTTGCCAATTAGATTAACATTCCTTGGAGTTGCTGGTAATGAAGTTCCTAATGCTCCTTCAATAGTGATCTTATCCAGTGATGTTAGTTGCTCACTCTGCTTAGATAGTTGAAAGTTTGTATCATCTGATAAATCAAGATAAACCGCTCCATCTGCATCAGCGTAATGATTCATCCAGTAACTTGGTCCGTCAAATATTCTTATACTGATCATATGTCAATGGATTGTCCTGAGTAATCTTCTGCTAATGTTCCTTTAAGTTGTATTTCGATTTCTTGTTGTTCCTTTATAACTGAAATACTTCCTGCTTCAAGAATGAACTTAAACCATGTCTTTACTCCTGATTTGGACATTTTTAGCAAGTGATGTCCTGGACTTCCTAGTAATCCTTTGGCAAATAATAAATCTTCATTAGTATGTCCTAATTGAACACTAATTTTAATATCTTCTTTAGCGCCTGGATTAACTATTCCTCTTCCTTTAGTTGTAATTGTAGGAGAAAAAGAATAAATCTCTGTTCCTGTTCGAATGATATTTAATTCTGAAGGACATTTAATTGAAACACTTGATCTGCCACCCAATGGGTCAAGGAATGAAAGTCCAGTATAAAAGCCTCTACAAGAACACACGTCCATTGAGATAATATAACTCTTCCATCCTGTTCCATCATTGACTTCTAGCAATGCGCTTGCTGGTGCGCTTGATACTGAATAACAGCGCCAATCTAATGAGACATACTTTGCTGTATTGGCTCCTGTCATCGTATGAGTCGTTGAGCTTATATTCGCTCCTGCTGCATTATAGAATGTTATCTTTACTGTTCCAGTGCCATAGTAATGTGCGTAAGGTTCTGAATCTGGACTCCAATACATTCTTGTTGGGTAAGAATTCATAAGAGCGCCTGTCTTGCCACCGCTTAAATCAAATGCTGAGATGTTCTCATAATTCAATGCTGAGTTAATCACATATATTAATGAAGATTGAGAATAAGCGCCTGGAGTATCTATGCAAGTAGAAGTATCGAAACTATTCTCAGCGTAATATAATTTAACTGACTTAATTGCGCTTGTATCAACTACTGGCGTAACTGAGCATGTCGGAAATGCCGACGAGGTGATTCCCTTAAGAATATGATTAACATCAACCTGAAGTATCTCTGAAGTTGACTTAGGTGTCCAGACATATATTTCTGATATTCTAGTTCCAGCTGAATCAGCAACGTAATATGTTACTCTTTTCTCAATTGGTGCTGATCCTAGCACTGTTAATTGGAGCTTCCATATAATGGGATCATTGGCAGATGAATTACTTGCTGGGTTAGTCACTATGTTTAATGCCATTATATTGCTCTTTTAATGTGTAAATTGTGTTTTCTTAGTTCGTCCTGTGTGATCTTTTTAACAGATTCACTGTATCCTTTACTGATTCCTTTTTCAATTGCTAATTCTGCTTTTGTTGCAATAACATGAGCGATCTTATTTATGGCTTCATCACTAAACTGAATATCCTTTTGCTTCTCTGTACTAAAATAGTTCGCTCCATAAAGTATAGGCATAGGATAAACTTTATGTGCATTCAATACAGGTATTCTTTTCTCGTGTGCTTCAATGGCTTTCAATATCATTGCCTTTGGAATCTTTCCAGTATTTCCAACCCTTCTATTTTGTTCGAATGCATCTACTAGGTCTCGATTACTTTCAACCATTTTTCTAGGTATGAAATATTCTCCTTCGTGAACTGTGGTATTACCCACTGGTCGCTCTCCTGTATTGTCTCTTGGTGCTGAAGAGCCGCCTGTGTGTCCGTGTTTAATTTCTACGAATCCACCCTTTGCGAAGGATTGAGATCTGATTACTGCGATTTGGGCTGCTACTGATGCAAGAACAACCCCTAATTTTATAAACGTGGTTACAAAAGTAGGGTCAACATTATTTGCAAATACTGAAGTAATCGCTAATGCACCGTTGACAATTGCTTGTGTAATAGATGCTCTTTTTTGTCGTTCAAAATTTTCTTGGTCTAACTTTCTTTTCTTAGCATCAAATTCTCTATTGATACGTTCTTCTTCAGCTGCGTTGCCTTTGACTAATTTTAGTCTTGCGTTTCGTTCTTTATCTAGTTGTTCAGTCTTATGCTTGAAATCGCGCTCGTTATTGTTTTTACTAATCTCAAATATTGCATCTGACACTCTTTGAGCTACTTCTATTGAAGCAACTGCAAGTTCTTTTATTCTTTCTTTTCTAAGGTCGTGAAGCTTTTGATCCTCAGCATTTTGATTTTCATTTGATGATGTATGATTTGCTAGTATCTTATCATCTACTTCCTTCTCATTATTAGCCCTATCTTGACCTAACTTTTTAACATTATCATTATACTTCTCTTGAAGTGCTTTCTTCTGGTTAAATTCCTTAATAGATATATTAATACCAGTCTGTAATGCATCAAATGGAGTTATTGATCCTTCTTTTATTTTGCCCTGTAATTCTTCTCTTGCCTTTATAGCATCCTCGGTTGCTTTATTTATTCCATCCGAAAGTCCAGCTTTTGCTAATTGAAGTTGAGCCTTAAATAATAAATCGTAAACCCTTATTGATTCTGCTCTGTATTTTTCAAGGAACCCAAGTTCTTTATCTAACTTGTCCTTACTAAGTTTTGCGGACTTTTCTTTAAATTCCTTTTCAGATATTGCCCCTTTTGCCAGATCTGATTTTAATCCTTGAAGATCAGTGGTATATTGAATCTCTATTTTCCTAGTGCTTTGTTCAAGATTAAACTTAAGATCAGTTACTTTTGATTCTGCAAAGTCTTTATTAGATGTGCTGATTATTGCATCAATCTCTGCTTTTAGTTTGAGTAATTCATTCTTAGCATCATTTAAAGCCTTTGCTCTACTGACTTCGATACGTTTAATCTCCTTTTCTTCAAATAGTCTAAGCTCAGTAATTGCAGATTTAGCAACCTTTATCTCTTCAAGATCAGTAGATGTTTTGATTTTCTTCTCGTTGACTTTATCTATTTCGAGCTGAATGTCATGCAGATCTTTAATGACTTTTATTTTTACATCTTCAATCTCCTTGTCAAACTTATTATCAATAGAACTAGCATTTAACTCTCTGATTTTCTGTCTCAATGCTTCGATTCTTTTAAGCTGATCTTCTAGGTCTTTGGATGCTTTGTCTGAGGCTGCCTTTGTTTCGTCAGACAATGAATTCACTAAACCTATATGCTTTGCTGTAAGTTGTTTAATTATTCCATCTACCTTATTGCTTCTTTCAATAATTCTTTTCACATCTTCGTCAGAAGAGAACTCATTTACTTTAAGGTTCGAAAACTCTTTATTAATATCTTGTAGTCCAATTCTGCCTTCTTTGCTTAAAGTTTTATCTGTTAATGCTTTGGATACTTTTAGGATTATGGCTTTGATTTTATTCCCTGCTGTTAAATATGTTTGTTCAATTTTATCAGTATTAAACTCTGAATCATTGAATATACTAGCTGTTTTCTTGGATTCTTCTTCTAGTTTTTTATTATCGCTTTCAAGTAATGATACCAATGCTTCAAATGTTTGCTTTTCACCTTTGAAGAACTTCTGATATTCAACTTGGTAGCGCTCATATCCTTTAAACCCACTAGCATCTTGCCTTTTAGCATAAGCAAGTTTTATTTTATTCTGTATTATTTCGGTTTGAATTGCTTCTTGTGTTGCAAGTTTTATCCTTTCAATAATTTCTTTTCGTACAGTAGCTGTTAGATTCTTTTGAATTTCATCAAGTTCCTGCAATGTGGCAACCTCTAATTCTTCTTGGCTAACTAATTCAGAATATTTGGAGGCAATTTGACTAATTATATTCTTTCGAACTTCTTTATTTGTATTATCATCTTTTAATGCTTGAAAGCCTGATTCTATTTGCGCTTGCTCTTTTGCTATGGATGCTGTTAGTTCATCAGTAGCTATTTTAGTTTGTTTTAATCCAACCGGCACATTGAATGTTCCATTAGAAAGTGCCTTACCAAAATCAATAAAATCGTTTGCTAAACTAACTAATACCTTACCAGCCTCTTCTTTAAAATCATTGAATTCAAATGTGATTCGTCTAATTCCTTTTAAGTCTGAATTATTAATGGAATCAGACACGCCCTTTACTCTTGACTCTACACCGCCAAGTATCAAAGCTTGCGCTTTAAATATATCATTTGCTTTGATAGCATCTTTGATTTGCTTCTGTGTTGCTTCATCAAAAGATATTCCTGCCTTAGCAAGAATGGTTAAACCTCTAATGGGATTATCAAGAGCCTTACCAATCAATGTTGCTGCTCCACCAAGATCTCCACCCATTACCTGAGCTAAATCAATTGCATTTTTTTGCGCTCTATCGAATGTTTCACCTTGAATACGTCCAAATGTGAGTAATTTAGATGACACTTGATCTATAATGTTATCATCATCAATTCCAGTTGCAATCTCTAATTCTTTAGCAATTTTTATAATGCCTTCACTTGTCTTTCCTGATGCATTTCCTGTAGCAATTAACTGAGCATTTACTTTTTTGATAGCTGTTTCTGCTTCAGTGAATTGATGTATTGAATCAGATCCAAACGCTTTTAATGCTCCTGCTGCTGCTAGGATTCCACCAGTGATAAGACCGCCTGTGATAAGGTCTCCAAGTGATAGAAATGACTTCTTAAGATTCCCTACTTCGTGAGGAATAGTCTTAACAGCTGAATTTAATTCATCTGCTTTTCTAGTTAAATTATTAAACGCTTCAATACCAGCGCCTGACTTTTTTTCAGCTTCTGTTAACTTATCATAAGATTGAACAAGTTGATTTATTTCACGCTTCAATGATTCTACAAGTTCAACGTTTTGCGCTCTAAATGTTTGTGCTAATGAATTCCTAGAAATTGCACCTTCTTTTTGAAGTCTTTCTAAAGTAGGTATTAAGCCATTAATAGCATCTCTATAATTACCTACATTCCTGGTAAAGTTTCCAGTGCTTTGTTCAATGGCACTTATTGAGCTATTTAGGTTTTGAATCTTTGCTAATTTATTTAATCCTTCTTGACTTTCTCTTGCTGCTTGGTCAAGATTTAAGAATTCTTTTTTGAGTTTATTTAGCTCATTTCGCATTCCAACTACTGATGTCGGATCAATAGAATGACTCAAGGCTATAAATGCTTTCTCTTCTTCTTTAATCTGAGTTGTGAGTTCTTTTTTCTGTAATAATAATGAGCGCTCCTGAGTCAATAGACTTGATAAATCCTGTGTCTTGGTCGGTGAATCTCCTGATTTAACGCTCCTAATATTATTCTTAACTTCCTGCAACTTAAGATCAATTGCAGCGATAGAATTTAAAAAAGTTGCTGCAGCTCCTTGTGATAGCGCCTCAAATGCAGGAGCCATTTTCGCAATTTCAGCAACTGATTCTCTAGCCTTGGCTGCAATCTTTTCTAATCCTTCAGGAGTAGCTACTTTTATTGTTGGGCTTTGAACACCGCTAAGTTGAGCTTTTAAAGTAGCTATCTCTTTTTGAAGTTTCTTAATATCTTCAGTTAGTTTATCTACAATGGTCGTATTAATTCCTTTGCTTTTGGATATTTCATCAAGATTTTTAAGTTGCGCGTCTAGTAACTTATTCGTTTCATTAATTGCTTTTTTAAATATATCCTGACCTTTAGTCAGATTAACAAACGCTGAAGTATCAATTTTCTTAACACCTTTAATCTGATCACTAATACTATCCAGTGCTTTATTGATCTTGGACAGCTCCGCAATGGTCGTTGTTGATCCTTCTAACTTAAGACTAAACGCTACTACTCTACTCATTTTAAACTTTTTTCAAATACGTTAAGAATATCATTACTAACTTCTTCAAGTTGGTTCTGAATTGTTTCTTCGAATTTGTCGTAATTGAGATTACTGTCTAATGTTCTGGTAAAAAATTCTAATCTTCTTCCATTCTTGGAATATTGCCAGCTTGATTGTGTAGGCATTCCTTCTTTTTTATGCTTATTAGCCAATGCGAAGGCTGCGCTTTTGGCTTCTGAATGACTTAATCCTTTTTTAATCATCCAGAATTTAATTAATCCGTCTATATATTTACTAGACTTTCTTCCGGATCCTCTTTCATAAGGAATTCGGTTGCTCTTAACTCCTTGGTCTAAGATTCCATAATAAGATTCTAATGAAACAAAGGCTTCTATACTTCCATTGGCAGCGTGAATTCCTGTTTGCTCAATACTATCTCTTAGTGTTCCTGTCAATACGTGTCCTTGGTCAATGATTTCACCCTTAAGATCATCGATCATAAACTTAGCAAGATCACTTATTGCGACCTCAAATTCCTTTTCTATGTTTTTTAAATCAATCAATTTAATTTTGCTCTTTCTAAGTGATAAGGATTATGTAGCATCTTACTTGTTTCGGACCAGACTTTTTCTAAATGTTCATTTCCTGCAAGGATTTTGAATTCAATTCTGTAAGTTGTTTCGCATTGCATAGCTCCTCGGCCTGAAACTATGGTCAGAAGAAAATAGCAGTTTGAAAATGTTTTTGTTCCGATCATCTTCCAAATGGTATTATTGATTTTAAAACAGCTGTGCTAAAGTCTCCTGAGAATGTAAACTCTGGATTAGGGCATGATATGGTTGTTGTCTTAAGATTCATATAAGTACCTATAATTAGGTCCTTGCTTGATGGATATTCAATTCTTTGGATTTGAATAACTTCATTCTCTCTCTTGAATTGTTCGAATTGAAACAGTTGACTTGGATCGAATCCAATAATCTTATTGTTAGTGTCTAGCCAAGTTAGATAAGATTCATTATAAAATCCTTCAGTGTAAACTCCTGTGGTTATTTCGATCTTAGCATAGACTACATGTCTGATGTACTCAATGATATTATTAAGAACTTCTTCAGTGTCATCATAGATTTGGGTTTTACTTCTTCGTTGTGATGCTGTGGTTCCTTCTTTCTGGTCCACGTACAAATCAGCACAAAGGATTCTAACATCATCCTTCTGGATTACAGTTGAATTATTTATGATATCTCGTTCTTGAACTCCTGAGAACAGCATCGGACAGACAATAGGATACTCAAGAATGAACCTATTAAGAGTAGATTGCTTTCTGGTCCAAACATCATTATTCTGAATATCTTCAGTAATGTATCCTAGATTATCAGCGTTAAAGTCTGACAAACCGTTTATCAATGCGAAAGTATTGGGTCTCTTATATGTCATTGAGGCTGGGCTAAATGCAACAGCTTCTTTGATTAATTCTAGGATTCTCGATCTCGTTATAAATGCCATATTACTTTCTTTTGAATAATGATTTTATAGAGCTAATGACTTTATCGAGATTCATTTTAAGGGATACTTTGAATTTACTTTTGGGCTCTACGGTCTTTGCGAATTGTGGATACTTCCCTGCTATGTAGTAGCTCTGCTTGACAAGATCTTCATAGTACTTCTTAAGTCCGTTGGCTCCTTTCTTAGCGAAGATTTTAGGTACTAATGTATTGTGGTCAACTTCTTTAAGCTTGACAAATCGCTCGTTGTATTCTTTGGTTAAGTCAACGATATTGGCCTTATCTAATTGACCACCCTTAATTAAGGCATCATAATATTGTTGTCCTGTGATTGTCCTGAAATGGAATGTTTCTTCTACCATTGGTGGCAATTGAGCAATCCATTCTTTTAGGTTAATTTTGGACTTTAGTTCTTCTTCCGAAACTTTACTTCTAATCGCTTTTGTTGTCATAGGGTTTATTTCTTTATTCCAAAAATATTTAATAAATCATTCACTACTTTGTCATCGGATACACGTTCAAATTCGGTAGGGTCTTCTAATTTATTGACCTTATGAAACTTGACTTCATTTAATACCTTTTGTTTTGCTTCATGTTCTGAATTAGCCTCAACTTTGTACTTCATTTTGTGACCGAATAATTCAAAATATATCATGTACATGCTCATATTAATTTGAATTGTCTATTGAAACCATTTTGACAGCATCAGTAAATGGAGCGGTGTAAACTGATTCTAGTTCAGTCTTTTCTCTTCCACTGAATGACCTTAGTTCAACCATGCGTGAAATGAATGACTTCCATCCTATTCTTTTCTGGACTTCCTCGTTCTTTTTCTTCGCTTTCTGGATTGCGATTAACTCTTCCGGGCTTCCTGGTTCTTTTGAATTGAAGTAATAATAGTTTTCCTTATCGTCTCTTAACCCACTGTAATACATTTCAAACCAGTTCTCAATATCTAAGACAGTCTGAAGGTCTATATCTTGGAATAAGTCTATTCGCTCGGACATGAACTTCTTGAACTCTGTCTCAGCTAATGGAATCTTCTCATCTGGCTTAAGTGCTAATAATGAAACTTCAGATAGGTATTTATGAAAAGCGAAGTTGGCAATTGATTTGTCATCCTTGGCTAGGTCCTTAATGACATCATTATAATTAGATTGGACCTGAAGAACTTCAATGGCTTGCTTTACGCTTACGCTTTCAAAGTTGGTCTTGTTCCATAATGTGTCGCTCCATATTGCTGGGATTTCATATTGTTGACCTTTGTAGAAGAAGTGCTTCTCAACTCTTAATTCTGGCTTGGAGTCTTTAATCACATTGAAGATCATATTATAAATTTGAATCAATGTATCTGTGGCAGTCACATGGTCTTGTTTTTTTCCTGTTATAATCTCAATATGATCGCTTAAATCTTCTTTTGATATTCCATCAATATAACTAGAATCAAGCTCAAAGAAGTCAACCAGATCACCATAAAAGGCTTTAAGGCAATCAATAAGTTTAATTATGTACTGCCATTTTTTAGATTCTATTTGTTCATGGTTTTCTTTGAGCCATTCGATTAAGTCTGAGCTATAAGTATTAAAATCTATATATTGCAATAGCTTAATCTCAGAGGCTCGCTCTGGGATTGGAATCAGAATTGACTTCCCATTCGTATTGATTAACTCAGCTTTTATCAACTGATTAGATTTGCATTTCTTTACGCGCGTACTTTTCAAATGCTGTCCATGCCTCTAAGTGAGTCTTGGGGGCTTTCTTGAATTCACATCCTAGCTCTTTGCACTTCTTGGCAAAATCTGACAAGTCAGGATATGACTTTTCGGACTTCTCTTGACCTAAACTGAATAGATCAAATCTTTCTTTCTCTATTTGAGTTACCTCAACTGATTTGTCTTGCGCCCTAACTTCAAAATCCGCAGGTGGCGCAGACTGCGGCATCGGCTTTGGGTCTTCAAAATCACCTGGTGAAAACGAGAATGGCTTGAATGTTTTCTTGTCTCCTTGAATGATCGGAGAATCAGAATCTCTTGCTCGTCTGTCAATATCAAACATGCGTGGATTGTCCACATACTTGTCTGGTGAAAGTTTCTGAACTAATATTTTTAGTTCTTGAATTACTGCCACCGCTCCGGGCTTACCAATTATGCTTTCTGCATACTGGATAATTGGTTCTATTAAATTACTCATAGTGTGTTATTTAGTTTTAATTAGGGTCTAAAAAAATATATTAGGGTAAGGGTGTCTAAAATAATCAATACAATGCATATCCATTTATATCCTGTCAAGTTCTTGGTGTGAGGTGTAAATAATTGATTGCCAATGTTTAATTCTTGGAGTGTATCTATTTGCCCTAATTGGTTAACAAAGTATATTAGTAGTATTGTCATGTTAATAAGCTACTATATTTAGTTTAAAATCATGCTCCATATTATTTTCTTAGTTCTGGTCTACAATAAAATTGAATTCAAATGAATTGTCTTGCTCAATACCTCGCTTCTTAGCTTCGTTTTTTCGTCTGTTAGATTTGTGATAGTGCTTATCATGGTTGATATGACATTTTTGACAAAGTGCCTTTAGATTTTCAGGATCATTATTCTTTACATCGTGATTCAAATGAGCTATGGTAAGGATTATCCTAATTGGTTTCTGGTCTATCTTAATATTATCCAGCTCATTTTCAAAATAATTATATCCTTCTAGTAGTTTTAGCGCAATCTGTTTAACCGAAATAAAATCTCCGTTATTATCTCTGTAGCCTTCAATATGATCAATCAAATTACATAGCTCGCATTTTCCATTTGCTCGCTTAAGGATAGCTGGCCTTATTTCAGACTTCCAGTTAGTTGCGTAATTTTTGTAATCTATTGGCATTACTAATTGATTTAAAAAGGTAGGTCTTCTTGAAAAGGCTTATCACCTTGAAATGATTGATATGAAGGTTGCTTTTGCTCTGGTTTTGATGCAGCTTCTTCCTTCGGTTTTGCCACAAGAGTGTTAATTGAAATACTTAACTTCTCTTCCCATTTTGTAAGTTGTAGTCTGATCTGTTTCTTGTCCTTGTAATCTTTTAGATGTTCAGGATTCTCTTTAATCCAATCGACTAAGTCTCTTGGAGTGATGATAATTTCAGCTAATACAAATTCAGGTGCATTTACATGTGGTTTGAACGCTGTAATTCCTGCTGGGTAAATTCTTTTTTCACTCATAATTTTATATTGGGTTATTAATTAATTCTTTAACCATATTCCTTAGCTTCCTAGAAATTGAAGTCTCTGGATACTTCTGCTGGAATGCTTGCTTCAATTCAACTGGAATATGAAAAATGATCCTTGTACTAGGTCTGTTATCTGGCTTCTCTTCTGGTCTGGTTAACCTATAAATATTGATTCTTCTTTTGCCTTTGACTGGATTAGGAATGAGCTTATCTACTACGATCTTTCCACTTGGAATTAAGAATGTAGATATACTTGCCATAACACAACTTAGTTTCACTCCTGTTGCTTCGTGAAGTTCAGTCACGCTCATTGGTTTGAGATTAAGGGCTTCTAATATTTTAGTCTGATTTGTTATTCTTTTGGTCTCCATAATTATATTGCTACTGCTGATCTTTGTCTTTGTGGTCTTGTAATTGGTGTTCTCATTTCGCCCCAACCGTATTTAAAATACATTGATGCATAGCCTAATGAATCGAATAAGTGATTTGATCTATCTACTGGTTCAGGTCGATCCGATCTACCACTTTTGTTTTTATAAACATATTGTTTTTGCTCGATAAAGAAATTGTTTGAATAGTGAGTAATATCTAGCCCATGTTTGTTTATAAGTTCGATTCTCTTTAATACTGAGCCCGGGTCTTTCTTCGCTGCGACCATACGGTATCCATGTCTTACTAATAAGTCAATAGCTTCCATATTGGCACTGTCAGCAACGATAATATCTATACCTTTTCGAATTCCTAATTCTGGAAGGATTGAATATAAATCAAATGAGTTCACTTTGCTTTCATAAAATATCTCTTCAGAAACTATCCTGTCATTCTCAGCTCTGAAGCCTACCTTACATATCGCTATTGGATCAGGATTATAGCCAAAGTCTAAGCCATATATATACTTTGTACCATCTGATGCAGATTGTAAGTAATATTCGGCTGGAAACTCTGATATTCTCCTAATGTTAGGGAATACAGCACCAGAAACTATTCCAGTCTTGCCTTGTCCGTACACTCTCCATTGGTTCAGCCAATATTCGTCCTTGGTGGTTATCCATTTTTGATACCATGATAATATTTCATCCTTCTTCTTTTCAGTGCAAAATTTATTATCCATGAAAGTGGATATGAATACTTGTGTCTCTGGTAAATGCATCAGTTCTGTATGAGCCCAGAATTCATATGATGGATTATAATCGATAAATACTTGCTTCTCGGTTCGTTTCTTTAACTCAAAGAAAATATCCCATTTTAATCCAGGAGCTTCATTGACATACAGATAATCTCTTTTCGCTCCTTCAGCATCTTTTGGGCTGTCAAAGCAAACAAACTCAATCAATGATCCATTGTATAATTTATATGGACCGATGTCTAATTTCGGATTAATAAAAAAAGGGCTAACCTTTGGTTGATTAATTAAGGCTTTGAATTCTCTTAAGGCATCTCTTTTTAGATTTGGAAGGTCTTGACTTGTTATTGTGCTGGTGCTTCCATGATCAAAAACGGCTCTATCGATTATTGTCTGGTCTAATGCGATAGTCTTTCCTGAATAAGTGCCTCCTTGGTTGATTACAATTGGCTTAGTACAATTGGTATTCCAAGCGTATAAGTCTGTAAAGTCATCCCAAAGTTTCATTACTCCGTTCATTATTCGACACTTCGTTTTAGTTCTTCGTACTCAATTACTTCTCCTTCTTCTATTGGGTTAAACTTTGTTATTCCTTTGATGTGGTCTAGGATTTGTTCTTGGTTGTTGATCTCTTTGTCTTTCTGTTTGATCTTCCTATTCTCATAGTTTTCATCCAGTCCGATTAATATCTCAATACACTTGTTATTTCCTGATAATGCTTCTTTCATTATTTTCATTCCTATTGCGGTGTAGTTGGGAACATACATTTCAGCATAATCAAATTCGATGTCCAATTTCTTACCGTCTTTACCAATGATTGATACGTCTTTGTATTGGACTTTGATCTTGCCTGTGTTTAGAGCTTCAAGGGTTGCTCTTCGGATCATTCCCCTTCTTAACTTTGTTTCAACTGACTTCTTTTGAAAACCAACTGGATCAGTTGATATATGATTTGCGGTTAAATTTGCTAGTTGTTTGGGGGTTACAGCCATCTATGTTATATCTATGCTAATCCGTTTTTACTAAACTTTTTAGTATTTATTCCTTTTAAAACTACTCACATGGTATTTTTTCTTTTAATATTGTCCAGATTGCATTTTAACATCCATTATTTTAGCTATCTTTAAAACTTGATCCTTAAGATATTCTAAATCCTTTTTCAGCCTCTTGATCTTCTTAGCTTGCTTTTTGATCTCATAATTTGTGGTGTCAATCCTAGACCCAAGATGTGATATTGTATCACTTTGCACTTCAGGTTCTTCCATTTCTTTAGCCCAGCCGTTAGGGTATTTTTCTTTGAATACACCCATCGAACCATTGCATATTTTATCCCAAAAGAATTCACCTTCAGGAGATTTATACCAGCTAAATGAAAATTTTAATAAACCGTTCTTTGAATAGTAGTATGGTAAAAATTTAGGATCATGCCTAAACTCCACTAGGTCTCTTAGTCCCTTAAATTCTCCATTATTTGGCAAATCTTTTACTAGCATATTTTTTTCATTTGGTTTTTAAACATCGATTAAATCCATTTCGTTATTTTGAACATCATGGATGGCTCGAACATCCGTCTCCCCGACTACTTCAGAGGTTCTGCCAGTTGAACTAATGATGTTTCCTATTTTCATTCTATTGTTGTGTTTCGTTTTGTTAAGAATAGGATTAAGTGTTTGATATTCATGGGTTAGGGGTTTGGTTCGTTTAGTCTAATTTTTCTTTTTTGTTTTTTAATAATTTCATCGGTCTGACCAATAAAAATTAAGATTAGAGTTGTTAATATTATCGGTATCATTTAGCCTTCGTTAGTATTATGTCAAATCCTTCAATATTCATTACTAATTGATCGTCTTTTTTACTTATGAATACAAATGTTGTCCAGTATTCACCATTGTCTGGATTGAGAATATTAATAGTTTTGCAATCACATGACTCCCATTTACCTCTTAGTCCAGTTCCAATAAAGAACTTGTTGTCATCTGTAAACTCGTATTGTTTTACACATCCTTTAATCGAATCAATTTCGCACCACTTACCTATAAATGGACATTCATTGTCCTTTGTGCAATACAAAACCAGAAATGCTGAGACAATTATGCCTAGCATTATTTTTATTATTAATCTTTGTCCCATATTTTATATTCTTTTATAGATTTCATCAAAATTATCTAGGTTGGTTCTGTATATTTCAAGCTCTTTTGTTAATAACTTTTCATTCATTTCGATTCGGTATCTCGGTATTGAAGTGGTTGCTTCAATGTATAATGCTGGTTTTAAAGTTTGTTCTACTCCGTTCATGTTTCTGATGTATTCGTCTATGTCATCAGGAAGCATTAGAGTAGGTATTTTTTTTATTGGGTTTCCTTGTAATATTTTTCTGATTAATGTTTTATTGCTTACACTTGGTTCTTCAATTTTATTCTTAATTAAAAACAATGCCTTAATGTCCTCTGCTTCAAGGTCTTGAATAGTAATGAACTCCACATTGTGAGGTCTGGTAGTAAGGTTTAATGCAATATTAGAAGGTGCGTAATAGCTATAAATTTTATTTCTGAATGATGTTCCAGAATCCAGACATATTAAAGTCCTTGGATACTTTTCAGAAATAAGGCGAATGGTGTCATCATTCTGCCCTGAATAAACAATCACATGTGTTCTCAATACTTGTGTTTTGTGTTATTATGACCTTACAAAGATATATATAAATTTTATAATATATCCAAGTTGTGTATAAAAGTTTTCAACACTTTATAAAAACAGCTGGCTTTTTTAGGACCAGCTGTAACCAATTTATGAAGATACCTGAATGAAGATTAGCGTTTATTTTTTCTTTAGTCTGGACATTTCCGAACCTAAAAATTAGAAACTTCTATTTTCGGTTGGTGATTGATTTTCATTTAATCCATCGCATCTAACTTTGATTGGTACGACAATGGATTTACAGTGTTTAAGATCGCTGACTTGGATTAAGGCTTCGTAGTCTCCTGATTCTGTGATGACATATTCAGGAGTGTAGCATATCTTACATTTTGCTTTTTCGGTCTGGTCTAATGGCTTTAGACTTGTCAGGAATCCAATGGCTATAATGAAAAGGGAAAGGAATAATAATTTTTGTCTCATATTGTTATGGTTGTTTGTTTACATGTTTATGAATAATCTTCTTTGGTAAGGATTTTCAAATGTTAATCCTCCATAATCTAAGGCTTTGTTTTTAACAAAAACTGAATACGGTTCGTAATATAATGTCATAACTTCGTCTGGTGTGATTACTCTGTTCCATATTATAAGGTCATCTATATAACCTTTTCCATATTGGTCTGATATATTTCTTCTATGTGCCCCTATACTAAATCCAGAATCATATGTTGCGTTATAGCCAATATTTGAAGCAGATACCGCAGCGCCTGGAATAGTTAATGAGATTGATTGGCCATTCTTATAATGTAAATGAATTAATTTTGCTTTGTCATAAATTACAACAAAATGATTCCACCCTGAACCATAACTTATTGTTGATTGACTATAATGGTATCCTGCATCTCCGATATTTCTCAATAATTGAATATATGTACTGCCTAATTCAATAGCTAATCCATAAATACCACCAGCGCCAATATATCCTCTACTGAATGGAATAAACGCAGTTGTGAAAGGTGTCGATTCATTTGACTTTACCCAGAATGAAAAACTAAATGAGCTACTATTTAAATTATCTAAATTTTTATTGCCAGTTAATGAAATATAATCATTCGATCCATCAAAAAATAATACACTCCCTCTTTGCCCTCCTGACCATCCAGACGTTAATGAGTTTACCGATGCATTAGTTAATGTTCCATTATTTTGATTAAAGGATGAATCATTTATTCTTATTCCTGCCCCTTCTTGAAGCATATAACAAGCCAGAAGCCCACTATTCAGTGTATGTGTATTATTTAACAATGTACCTAATAACGGTTTGGTACTTCTAATCATTATGCAATCGAATCAATAGTTATTAAATCAACTTCAATTGAATATGCTTGTGTAAATAATGATCCGTCAATTACAGCCCTTATTCTTTTGCAGCCATCTGGTACGTTTATCCCATTAAATATTTCAGCTCCAGCGTATATTGTTGAACTCGTTTGTGCATTAACTAAATTATCTTCAATAGTTACGCTAGTATTTGTAACAACTGAAACAATACGTGCCCATTCTGAATTACCAGCTGTTCCATTTGAAATAAAAATTATTCCTCCCGCAATTAGATTAGTAGTAGATGCAACTGTAATTACCTTTTGCCCTGATGCAACTGTGCCTGTCACTGCTTCAGACTCAACAAGTGCAAATGATGTTGTAAGAACAGCAAAAGGATACCATGAATTATCCAAACTTGCATGAAATGAACATTCTAGTCTAATATTGCACCCTGCTGAGCTTGCAGTTGCTGACCTCCTTCCAAATCGAACTCCAATAATACCTCCTAATTTAGTGCCAAAATCAAAAGCCGATCCCACTACAACTGTAGATGCTGCAATATTTTGAAGTGATGCAAGAGCTGTTTGAATTGTTTTTGTAAATGTAGCCATTAGGATTTTGTATATTGTAAATTAACAGATAAGTGCTTGATATTAGTAACTGAATCAATGTTTATGATATGCCAATATCCAGCTGAAAGTTGGTTGGTCCATCCTGTTAAGGTTGAGCTTTGCCCTTTTATAGCTGATGAAATATTGGGCTTTGCTGAAGCTGTGATGCTGTCCCCAACGACAGGTGGGAAATTCGCATGTGTGTTACTCCATATATCTAGTGTTATGGATCCTGAAGTTCCGTCAACAGAACCAAGTGTCCACTGAATGTAAGCAATTGTAAAATCAGTATAAAATGCAATTTTATCACCTACTTGTAAAACATTGCCACCGTTGTAAAAAGTAAATGACAACGTATGTGTGTTTGGAAAAACTTTTGTTATGGCACCGCCTGAATCTTTGAAATAAAGTTCTTTATTGCTACCGTTATAAAGTCGTGCAACGCCAGCAGCTGGTATTGCTGGCGTTGCATTGGTTAAGAAGTCTATGTAATCAATACTGCCAATTAAAGGGGAATTGATTTTGGTTTTACTCAACGTACATTAATTTATTTATAACTGAAGTAATTGCATTTACGCCACATTTCATACTACAGAAAATTTGACCTTTATGCCGTGTTGTTGGCTGAAAAGCTACACTGCAATCTTTGTGACTACATGTCTTTATTTCTCCGTAGTTATTGTGCTTTTTCATATGTATAATTGATTATTTATCAATTATTTCCTGTAGCTGAATCTGATTTTATCCCCTGTTAACGGGGCTACAATAAAAGTGCATACGGCCCCAGATATTGTATAATCATTACCAGCTCCTGACTCCTGCAAAATGCCATTTAAATAACCATGCTCACTTCCTGCTGTTGGTGTATTGGCAAGTGTAAATGTTACATTCGATCCGTTAATTGATCCTGAAGGAATTTCTTTATCTACAAAGTTTGCAGAAGTTAATCCACCACTTGTAATCGGATTAGTAAAAGTGATTGCAGTTGTGTTTAAAGTTCCGCCTTGATCGGCTGTACTTAACCAAGTTGTATCTGCATTAGCAGTACCTTGTTGAACAGTTACCCATGCTCCTGGAACTTCTGACCAAACATCCATGTCAGTTGCTCTGGTTGGAGCGCCTGATGCATTGACGGTATAAAGTCCGTTCTCAGATTGTGTCGTTTGATTTTTTAGCAAAATTCTGTCTCCGGTTGCAAGTGTAACTCCGTCAACGGTTTGACTATTTGCAAATGCTGTAGCCAATGTTCCATTTGCTGTTGTTGCAACTTTTACAGTTCCTTTTGAAGTAAACAGAGTTGTAACATTAGTGATCTGTGTATCGACATAACTCTTGTTTGCTGCATCGTTTCCTGAAGACGGAGTTAGAACGTTGGTAATAAGTTGCGAGCCCAGATTAAGCGCACCAGTCATTGCGACTGATCCGTCTTTCTTTATAAAATTTGCACCATCCGCAAGTTTTGATGATACGATACCGGCTCCTGCTTGAACCTTTGCGTCATTTATCGCTCCATCTGCGATCTGCCTTTGCACTATACTTGTAGCTGCCATTGTGTGTTATTTTAAAGTGTTATTATTAAATGCTATTTGTTTATAATTTTTGGTAATCAATTAAAATTATATCTCCATTTATAGGGCTGGTGCTGAACAGTATAGTATCGTTTCCAATTGTGATAAAGTCATATCCTATTTTATTCCTTACTCCATTCATATAGACTTGGATAGTTTCTGGAATAAATAAATTGTATGAGGTGAATGTCGGGTTGCTTCCATCAACTAATCCCATCGGTATTTCATTTTTAACCTCTAAGGATGATGCTGAAATGTTATTAGTTTTTAAGACTAATTCAATGGGTTGTCTTATTGAAATACCTACCTGAACGGCAGTAGCATAAGTGCCTATGACATTAATTGGTGGAATTGCTGTTAGTATTACTTGTACTGGCATTAGACGGTGATTTGATTGGTGACTTCAAATGTTCCTTCTACTACTGTATGGACATCGGCTATTGATGTGAATAACTGAATGTCGTAGAAATATAAGCCTGGTTCTAAGTTAAATAGATTAGCTGGACAAATCAACGTAAGTGAATTGCCACTTATAACTATTGTGGATCCTGTTGAAATGAATTCAAGTACACTTGATCCTCCATACTCGGTTCTGATTTGTGCCTTCGCTGATTTGCCAGTTAAAAATCCAGCTTCAAAGTCGAATTGTTCTTCAAAGCGGTCTCCCTTCTTTGCTTTAAGTATATTGTGAATGAACGGAATATATCTTGGCATCAATTGGCTTAATAATGCAAATATCCTAGATAGTGGACTTTGTATTATTGTATGTCTGATTGATGTTGCTACATTTTGTAACTGATTTTAATTTGATGCTATTTGGCTACTTGCATTGAATTTATTTTTTTGATTCTGACAACTGAGGCACTGAGTAAAATCCAGTACTCTGTGTTTGTCCTGTTGCTTTAATCCAAGCAACTTCAATCTTAGCTGAGTTGACCAATACTTGTGCAACCTCTGAAATGGCTTTAGCTCGATCTAAATCCATTGGATTTTCTAGATCCACTAATCCTTCTATGGTTGCGAATAAATGATTTCTAAGATCTTCAATTTTATTCCTTGGCATAAATAGTTTTTTTGAGTTTGTTATTTAAATGAATTATATTTCTTACTTCCAAAGGGTATCTTGTGATTGAGTTTCGTTCCATATTTTCCTTTGATGATATCATTTCTAAGTTGTTGATATTTAAGTTTTGCTTATTGCCATCTTTGAAGACAATTAAGTTTCCTTCTGGAATAGGACCATGGCTTAATAACCAAATAAGGCGATGCTTAAGGATGAAGCAACCTGACTTAACACGAATTAAACTATATCCCTCATCATCAATTCTTTCTGATCCATCAAATGTATTATTGTGAGGTGTGTTTCCTATTTTAAACATTGTGGGTCTGATCTTATCCTTTACATCTTCTGCCATTTTCTTGCCCTTATTGTGAGATATGCACCCTTTTTGAAATCTAGATTTTATACCTGATTCTAAAAGTTTTTGAACTGTATGTTTTGCTTGAATGTTTAACAGCTTTTCAGACTTATTTAATTTCAAAACATATGCCTGGGCTGCTACTGAGCTGTATGATCGTTTTAAAACCTTGGCGATTTCATCGGTGTAGTAATGAGGAAAATACTTCCTCATGTACTTGTTTTCTTCCTCTGTCCAGAATTTTCTTTTCATACCCTCTTACTTTCACCAGTCAAAATAATAACTTCGTATTGTTGCTTAATTCGGTCATAGGCTCGTTCTCCGACCATTTCTTGCAAAGAATTTATTCCTACTGTCTTGAATGGAAATATATTAGTAGTGATGATCGTAGAAGCTCCAGAGCCTTGCCAAATGCTATATCTGTTCTCAAATACTTCTGATAGGCTGTATTTATACCCATAGCTTTGAACGTTCAATAATCGCTCAGATAGTTCGTCAATGATAATGTTTTCATTGACTAAAAATGAAAAGTCCTGTGCTTGATTGGCTCCTGAATTGTGCTTTCCAATCATTCTGTTAAGGTCAAAAAATTCTATTTTGTTTTGATTTGACTTAGTGCCAAATAGTAGAGACATCAAATAAAGAGCTTTGACCACTTTAGTTTTACCCACTCCCGGAGTTGAGTAAATTAAAAAACCTCCCTTCTTGCTTAATGTGTTCTTGAAGTACCAATCGATAAGACTTTGTATTAAACTTTTAAGCTCTGGGTCTGATTTTGTTTTGCTTCTATAGTCTGATTCGCTTAAGTCAGTTCCGACTTTTAAAACTTGTCGATAAAACTTGGAGAATATAAACTTTTGTTGGTCTGGTGTGAAAATAATATCTGAGTTTGTCTTTAAGCCATCCCAATATTCAATTTCTTTTTGAGTCTTAGGTTGTTCTATCGCATTTTTTTTATCAAATCCCTCCTCCCAGAATCTTGATAGCTTGTGTTCTGAATTGATAAGTCCAGTTTCGTTTTGAATAATTTGACCTATAGGTTTCATGCTTGGTTTTTTATTTTCTTAAAATTGGGATTATGTGCGTATATACAGATGTTATGTGCAAGGCTAAGAAACTGCATTTAATCGAGTTTTAGTTAATTCAATAGCGTTTGGGTTTATATCGCAACCAATAAAGTTTCTGTTTAATTCTTTACAAACTACTGCCGTTGTTCCGCTTCCTAAATAATAATCAGCAACAGTATCGCCTTCGTTTGAACTTGCTTTTATTATTCGTTCAATTAATGCCTTTGGTTTTTGGGTTTGGTAGCCTAATCTCTCGTTCCCTGCAACAACGGGAATTAACCAATAATCTTCTGGCAATTTACCTTCATCTAACAGCATACTGCCATTTTTACCCATTTGACTTGTTTTTGAATGAGCGTATTTGGCTCTGTTTTTAGAACTTTCGCTATATTCAACTGTAACATCTTTCCAATTAAAAGTCCAATTATCAGATTTAGAATAAAAATATATAGTATCGTGTTTGCGATTGAATGCTTTTTTGTAATTATTTGGCATTGTATAACACCAAATAATCTCATTTCTAAAATTACTATATCCAAAAACATCATCCATTAAACACCTAATCCAATGGTTAATTCTATAATCCATTTGTAAATAAATACTACCTGTGCTTTTTAAAACTCGTTTCATTTCAATAAGTCTTGGTAAATAGTGTTTTTCTATTTCACTTCTAATCGGTTTTAAGTCTTGGTAATCTCCAAAATTTCTGCCAGTTCCGTAAAGTATATCGCAGTAAATCAAATCAACACTTTCATCAGGTTGCGATTTAAG
>JBDTWI010000030.1:0-45733 GCA_040006775.1 Saprospiraceae bacterium | reverse complement strand
AAGAATTTTATGTCTATATAAAGTTCAACCATGAGAATACTTCTGACTGCTTTACAGTCACAGGCAACGGACAGAATTATGGCAATTTTAATTATGCTAATCTTCCAATAAAAATAGGCCCACTCAAAGGAAATTGTGAAACCAATTATGAATTTGTAATTCGCGATTGCAAGAATGAAAGATGTGCAATAGATGGAAATCTTGGTAAAGTGTGTTGTGAAACACAAGGAGGCGATTGCAAGCTATCAGATCTCAGTTTTGAGAAAACTCCATGCAATGAGAATAAAGAATTTTATGTCTATATAAAGTTCAACCATGAGAATACTTCTGACTGCTTTACTGTAACTGGCAACGGACAGAATTATGGCAACTTTAATTATGCTAATCTTCCAATAAAAATAGGACCTCTTAAAGGAAATTGTGAAACCAATTATGAATTTGTAATTCGCGATTGCAAAAATGAAAGATGTGCAATAGATGGAAATCTAGGTAAAGTGTGTTGTGAAACACAAGGAGGCGATTGCAAGCTATCAGATCTCAGTTTTGAGAAAACTCCATGCAATGAGAATAAAGAATTTTATGTCTATATAAAGTTCAACCATGAGAATACTTCTGACTGCTTTACTGTAACTGGCAACGGACAGAATTATGGCAACTTTAATTATGCTAATCTTCCAATAAAAATAGGACCTCTTAAAGGAAATTGTGAAACCAATTATGAATTTGTAATTCGCGATTGCAAAAATGAAAAATGCTCCATAGAAGGCGTACTTGGTAAAGTGTGTTGTGAAACTGGAGGAACTGGTGATTGCAATATTACTGACTTGGTAGCAACAAGATCAGATTGTAAGGAAGGACAGTTTTATGTCACCTTAAGCTTTAACCATAAAAATGGCTCTGAATGTTTTGTTGTGAAACAAAATGACAACACTATAAGTAAGTTTCTTTACAGTTCAATTCCAGTAACTGTAGGTCCGTTCAAAGGAGACTGCAAGACGGAATACACATTCACTGTATATGATTGCAATAATGAACGCTGTGTTGCAAAGACAGTATTAGGCAAAGTATGTTGTGAAACTCAGGGAGGTGGCGATTGTAAACTTTCAGATTTAAAAATTGAAAAGTCTGCATGCACAGCAGAAAAGACTTTCTACGTTACCTTGAATTTTAATCATCAAAATACTTCTGAGTGTTTTACAGTAAGTGGCAATGGTCAAAATTATGGCAATTTCAATTATGCTAATCTTCCAATAAAAATTGGCCCTCTAAAGGGAAATTGTGAAACCAATTACGAATTTGTAATACGCGATTGTAAGAATGAGCAATGTGCGATAGATGGAAATCTTGGCAAAGTATGTTGTGAAACTCAAACTGGAGATTGCAACATTACAGATTTAGTTGCTACTAGAACAGATTGCAAAGAAGGTCAATTTTTTGTCAAACTAAGCTTTAACCATAAGAATGGTTCAGAGTGTTTTGTTGTAAAACAGAATGACAATATCCTTGGTAAATTTCTATACAGTACAATTCCAGTTCTAGTTGGTCCATTCAAAGGAGACTGCAAAACAGAATACAATTTTCTTGTGTATGATTGCAACAATGAACGCTGTCAAGCAAGAGTTGTGCTTGGCAAGGTGTGTTGCGAAACTCAAGGTGGTGATTGCAAACTTTCTGAGTTAAAAATTGAAAAATCTGCATGTAACGCAGACAAGACTTTTACTGTAACAATTAATTTTAATCATAACAATACAACTGAATGTTTCATGGTTCAAGGAAATGGAATCAACTATGGAACATTTAAATATTCTCAATTACCAATAAAGATTGGTCCACTAAAAGGAAATTGTGAAACAAACTACGAGTTTGCTATACGCGATTGTGAAAATGAAAAATGCAACTTGTTTGGCAACCTTGGAAAGGTATGTTGTGAAAGCCAAGAACTTTGCGAATTAAGTCAGCTTGAAGCAGTGAAAGGCGATTGCAATGACGCAGGTAATTTCATTATTCGAATAAACTTTAAGTACAGAAATGTATCCGAGTGTTTCATTGTGAGACAAAACAACAATATTCTTGGTAAATTTAAGTACAGCTCTTTACCAATTGAATTGGGACCATTCAAAGGTGATTGTACAACGAATTATGTGTTATCCATTGCAGATTGTGAAAATGAGCGCTGCTATCTTAAAAAAGAAATAGGTAAAGTTTGTTGCAAAAAAACTACAGATTGCATGTTGAGTGAATTGAAGTATGAAAAAACTGCTTGTGATGCCAACAGACAATTTTATCTCAACCTTAAATTTGCTCATAAAAATACTTCAGAGTGCTTTACTGTTACAGGTAATGGAGTTAATTATGGAACTTTTAAATATACTGGTTTACCAATAAAAATTGGACCTCTAAAAGGTAATTGTGAAACTAAGTATGAGTTTGTAATTCGCGACTGTAAAAATGAGAGATGTTCTTTAGTATTACCACTTGGTGTAGTATGCTGTGAAAAACTAGAAGCGGATTGCCAAATTGAAAATCTTCAGGTAAGAACTGTGGAATGCACAGGTGCAAATCAATACTCTGTTGTTTTAAACTTTACAAGCAAGGGAACAAAGGGAGTAGGATTTGATGTATTTGATCAAAGTGGAAAAGCGGTTGGATTTTATCCATACACTTCACTTCCTTTAACGATCAAGGATTTCAAAGCTTCGGGCAAGGAAGTGGATTACCTTAAAGTTTGTGAGAATGACAACAATCAATGTTGTGCTGAAACCAAATTTACAGCATTAAAATGCTTTAAATCTAATCCTGGTGGATTTGATGTAGGAACTGTTGAATTGAGATACGGCATTGACCAAATCATCATTCATGGTGAAGATGCATTTCCAGATTGGTTTATTTATAACTTAACAGACATTAGAGGAAAGGTATTTCCAGCGAAGGAAATCAGAAGAAGCGCACATGATATAGTCATTAGTACAAATAATATCATACAAGGCGTATACATTATTAGAATTCAGAATTCTTATGATTTGAGAAATTTGAAATTCGTAAAGTAAATAATAAAAGCACAATTATAAAAAGCTTGTCATCTAATCGGTGACAAGCTTTTTTTTTGAACCATATTTATCCCAAATTCTCATCTGAAAAGACACTTGTCCAATTGGCCTACAAAATCATTGTTTTACAATGATTTGTCGGGTGCTGACGCTTACGGTTAGCATATTGATCCATTATTTACTCTCGTGTATTGCAAAAGTGATTAACCTTGACATTGAAAATGTAAGTAAAAATTACTTTATAAAACAAATAACTCATTCATTTTCAATGCTGATGCTTTCGATAAGCTTGTTAAAATTCATGCTGATTCTTGCGATCAGCTTGCTGACATTCATGCTGATGCTTGCGATCAGCATGCTGACATTCATGCTGATGCTTGCGATCAGCATGCTGACATTCATCGTCAGCATCGTCAGCATCGTCAGTATCGTCAGCATCGTCGGCATTGTCAGCCAAAAGCAAAAAGTCTAATGACTTTTTCGGTCAATGTCTAAATCCTCAAACTAAAGTTGTTTTTACAAACGTAAATGTTAAAATTTAAACTTATTTTAATCATCAAGAATGGCCTCAAATAAACTTTGAGCTCTATTTGAGCACTATATTTAATAATTACTTAACTTCGCCTATTATTTATCAATAAAATTCATTCAGATGAAAAGAAATTTACTTGTTTTATTAAGTTTTATAACCTGTGGCATTCTTGGAGCTCAAGCTGTGTTTAACTTCCAAGATGACATGGAATCTTATACAGTGGACTCCTATGTAGGGAAATCTTCTTCAAATTGGACGGTTTGGTCTGGTGCAGCTGGAGAAGGTACCGCTGAAGATGCTCAAATAACTAATGAGGTCGCTCATTCTGGTTTAAATTCCATAAGACTGGAAGCCGGATCAGCAAGCTCAGGTCCCACTGATCTAGTACTTCCATTCGGAGGTGAAAAAAATGTTGGTAAAATGACTTATAGTATGTGGTTGTATATTACTGCAGACAACGCTGCCTATTTTAACTTTCAAGGTAAACCAAAATTAGGCGATATCTGGGCTTTAGACAATTACTTTACTTCTGAAGGAAAGTTTATTTGCAATCTAGGCACTGCAAATAATGGCGAGCTTTGCAATGTTGATTTTGAATTCGAAAAATGGTTGAAGTACACTTTAGTAGCTAACCTAACGGATAATATTTGGGAGGTATTCCTAAACAATGTATCTGTTGCTAAATTTTCAAATCCAAATAACACTATTGCTTCTATAGATATTTTCCCATTATTTGGTGGAGACATCGCAAAGGGAGCATCTTCTTTATTTTTCGTAGATGATGTTACTGCTACATTTGAACCTTATGTTCTAAGAACTTTAGACGCAGGTTTAGTTAATGCAACTTTCAAGAATAAATTTCTTGCAGGAAGTTCTGCGGGTGGTTCCATTCAGATTAGAAACCTTGGAACCACAGCAATTACTTCTTTGGAATTGAGTTGTAATGTTGACAATGGAGTTCCTACAGTTGCTACAGTTTCTAATCTAAACGTAGCGTCTTTAGGTTTTTCAACAGTTAATGTACCTCCTATAACTTATAAAAAAGGACTTACCAATCTTAATTGCAGCATTACCAAAGTCAATGGTATTGCAGATGATGAACCGACAAACAACGACAAAGTTTTGCCTTTAACAGGAGTTGAACCTGCGCCACATAAGGTTATGGTTACCGAAGAAGCGACTGGTACCTGGTGTCAATATTGTCCAAGAGGAGCTGTATTTTTAGATTCAATGAAAAGAACTTACCCTGATCACTTTATTGGAATCGCTGTTCACAATGCAGATCCTATGGTTGTTCCGATTTATGATGCCTGGCTTGGTACTTTTCCTGGATTTACGGGCTATCCAAGTATTGTAAATGATAGAAACCAATTGACTGATCCTCAGACTGTGGAGACAGATTTTTATGAACATATCGTTGTGCCTACTCCAGTCATTCTTACCAATGGAGCTAAGTACAATGCTTCAACAAGAGAATTAGAAGTTTCAGTTAAGGGAGACTTTATTGCTGATATTTCAGGAGATTATCGTTTCAATTTGGTAGTTATTGAGAATAAAGTGGCTTTTCCTGGAACTGGTTATCGTCAAGTAAATTACTATTCTGGACGTACAATAATTATGGGTGGATTTGAAAAACTTCCTAATCCAGTACCAGCAGCTAAAATGACTTACAATCATGTTGCAAGAGCAATATTTGATGATGCAGTTGGCTTACAAGGTTACTTGCCAAATACTATTAAAAATGGTTCAACGTATTATATAAACTATACCCTAACTCTTGCAGATACCTTTAAGTCAGCTAATATTGAATTAATTGGTTTATTGTATGGACCAAGTGGCGAAATCGTAAACGCAACTGAAACCACAATAGCTGAGGCGGAAGCCAATGGCTTGTTTTCAAGCACAAGTAATCCAAATCCAATCGTAAGTAGTTCAAAATTGGCACCAAATCCTAGTAATGATTTCACTAACCTTGAAATTGATTTGAATGAAAATGCGTCTGTAAGCGTTCAAGTTCTTGACCTAACAGGAAGAGAAGTTACTTCAAGAAATTATGGGAATTTAATTGGCAATTTACTTCTTCCAATTAATACACTAGAATTCGAAAATGGCAGTTATTTGATCAAATTATCTATAAACGGTAAGATCACAACAAGCAAATTAGTGGTTAGCCATTAATTGTTAAGATCAAACAAAATACATAAAAGGAGGCATCAAAATATGGTGCTTCCTTTTTTTTTATGATCTTTGAGCGCAATTCAAAACGTATGAGTCAGTTCAAACTATCCAGCCGAGTCACCAAAATGAACGAATCCGCGACCTTGCGGATGGCTCAGAAAGCCAGGGAGCTGGCTTCTAAGTCCGTTGATGTCATTAATTTGAGTCTAGGAGAGCCTGATTTTGATACTCCAATTCACATAAAGAATAGTGCCAAGGATGCCCTTGATAAGGGAATGACGAAATATACACCTGTTGCAGGTAGTTTGGAACTTCGCGAAGCTATTAGCAACAAATTCAAGCGAGACAATAATTTAATCTATTCCACTCATGAAATAGTTGTTTCAAATGGTGCTAAACAATGCTTTTCAAATCTTTGCAATGCACTTTTAGATGATATCAATGATGAAGTTATAGTGTTTGCACCCTACTGGGTCTCTTATTATGAGATTATCAAAGTTTGTGGAGGAACGCCTGTTATTGTCCATTCCAAAGTTGAAGAAAATTACAAACCGAATTTGGAAGATGTTAAAAAGGCATTGAGTGATAAAACGCGCATGCTAATCTTTTCAAGTCCATGCAATCCAACCGGCACGGTATTCAATGAGCAGGATTGTCGTGCCTTAGCAGCTGTTTTAGAACCATATCCACAGGTGCTAGTTGTTGCAGATGAAATTTATGAGTACATCATTTTTGATCAGAAACATTTTAGCATAGGATCTATTCCATCTATGTCAAAGAGAACTGCAACAATCAATGGATTCTCAAAAGGATTTTCTATGACCGGATGGCGTTTAGGTTACATGGGAGCTCCATTAGAAGTAGCACATGCTTGTGCAAAAATTCAAGGTCAAGCAACTTCAGGGGCTGCATCATTCACTCAGGCAGCAGGTGCTACTGCTTTAAATAGTGATTTAGCTCCTACCCACTCTATGGCAGCGGCTTTTAAAAATCGAAGAGATGTATTTCTTCATGAATTGTTACAGATTCCTAATTGGAGTATCAATAAACCTGATGGAGCTTTTTATTTATTGCCGGATGTGAGCTATTATTTTGGCAAAAAAAATAAAGACTCTGTTATTCAAAACGCAGAAGATCTAGCCATTTATTTATTAAATGAAGCTCATGTTGCTTTAGTTGCAGGCGATGCATTTGGTGCCCCGGAATGTTTGCGCATATCTTATTCGCTTTCTGAAGAAAGAATCATTGAGGCGGTAAGGAGAATCAAAATTGCATTAGATCAATTGCAATAATTCCAAATTAAATTTTTAATAAATACAAGCCGTATCAATCTACAATTTTGTATTTATTATTTCTTATCTCAACAATTTTCAAATAAGCGTTTTCATAATAATCGATTACCTTATTCTGACCGATGTCTTTAAGTTTTATTACAGGTTTTATAATAAAATCCGTTTCAAGATAATTCGTATTCGGATGTTCATTTTTCCATTGAAATTCTGGTCCAATTTGCCTCAATGCTTTAATGCAATACTTAGTTAGATCATAACCTTCCAATGCATCCTGAGATGGAAATTCTCTATATTTATCAAAGTATCTTCTTTTAAAAGATTTTATATCATTGTCATCGGGATCAAAATAATTTCCAACACTTAATCTGATTTTATAAATGTTTAAAAAATCAATGATATCACTTTTCATTTCCAACCATTTGTACATTCCATAAATAATAATTTCCTTATTTGTTTTTTCAGAGGCCATTCTACGAATGAAATGATAGATATAGTTTTCGTCTTTAGAACTTGCTAATGGCAAAATAAAAACTGTTGGACCATTCTCTTTTAATAAAGGAGCTATTATTGGATCAACACCTGTTGAAAGATCTGATTCTTTAATAACTTTTTCAGTTATGTTCTTATATTGTGTAGAGTCATTGAAATATCTCGCCTTTGATTCATCCTCAGACTTCGAAATTAATATTATATTTTCAGCGGGAAAGTGTGCTCTTGCATGTTGATTTATATTTTCATAATGTGCTGTCAGACCTGATTTAATCTGAACATAGAAAGGATTATCTTCTGCTATACTTGAGCTGCTTACCCATGGACTAAGCAAGGATGTTTCATGTGACTTAGCCCATTCTGATGCAAATTTTAATGCTTCAACTTTTTGTGGACCAATAATTAAGTGGGGAGGTTTGCGATCATACTTACTAAGAATCTCTCCAACCTCTGCTGCAGATTCACAATCGTAGGTATCAAATTCAATTCTTTTTCCCTGATCTTTATTTTGCTCTTCGATTGCAATATTCATACCTGAATAGTATTGAATAAATCTGTAACTGGATGAATTGATCTTAGAAGCAGCGGTATCGTTTGCTATGGTTTTAAATGGCAATAAGCAGACTACTCTGTAGACATTTTCCTCCTTGTTGATTTTATTTTTATATTTCGGTGTATCAAACTTTGGATCATTATCTGATTGTTTGTTATCGTTTGATTTCGATGGCTTCCCTTTATCTTCAGCAGTCCAAGTTAAGGTATCAACTTTTGCTGGAATTGAATTTTCCTTTTTACTAGGTGCTCCTTTATTTGGAGTTGTATAAACTACTTTTTTCTTAGTCGCGCAAGCGATAAAAACAAAATTGAAAACAAATAAATAAATTATAAATTTATTCCCATTCAATAGTCGCCGGAGGTTTACTGCTGATATCATAAACTACTCTATTAATTCCTTTTACTTTATTAATAATCTCATTAGCAACGAAACCCAATACGTCGTGAGGTATTTTGCTCCATTCAGCAGTCATCCCATCTGTTGAACTCACTGCTCGCAATGCGAGCACATTTTCATAAGTTCTCTCATCTCCCATTACACCAACAGACTTGATAGGTAGCAGAATAACTCCAGCTTGCCAAATGGTATTGTAAATATCAAATTTCTTTAAGCAATTAATGAATATTTCATCGGCTTCCTGAGTAAGCAATACTTTTTCAGGAGTAATGTCACCAATAATTCTTATTGCTAAGCCTGGTCCAGGGAATGGATGTCTTTGTAGGATGTGTGATGGCAGACCCAATTCTTTGCCGACATTTCTGACTTCATCTTTAAATAAGGAACGCAAGGGTTCAATTATTTTTAATTTTAATTTCGCAGGTAAACCCCCAACGTTGTGATGAGACTTAATAACAGAGGATGGACCATAAACAGAAACAGATTCTATAACATCAGGATAAATGGTTCCTTGCGCCAGCCATTTGACTTGGGGTAATTCTGCGGCTTCTTTTTCAAAAACATCGATAAAACACTTGCCAATAATTTTTCTTTTTGTTTCAGGATCTGATATTCCTGAAAGACTGGAATAAAAATAGTCTTTTGCATCTATTCCTTTAATTTGCAAACCCAATCCTTGATAAGTAGAAAGGACATTTTGATATTCATTTTTTCTTAATAGTCCATTGTCAACAAAAAAGCAATGAAGTTTTTTTCCAATTGCTTTATGCAACAACAACGCTGCAACTGATGAATCTACACCTCCTGATAGTGCCAACAATACTTCATCTTCGCCAACCTTTTCTTTAATAGTCTCTATGGTTTCATTGATATAGGATCCTGAAGTCCAATCGGCTTTTATAGAGCAAATTTTTATTAAAAAATTATTTAGTATGGTTAAACCATTCAATGTATGCATAACTTCAGGATGAAATTGCAAGAAATAGGCCGGTAGATCTGAAGCTGTTTTTTTGAATGCAGCATTGTTTATCGAACTTGTAGAAGCAATTTTATGAAAGCCTGCTGGTAGCGTCATAACACTATCACTGTGTGACATCCAGACCTGAGAATTTTCTGAAAAGCCTTCCCACAAGTCATCCATTTCCAGATTTATCAATTCCGCATATCCATATTCTCTGTTTCCTGATGCTTTTACCTCACCTCCAAAGAAATGAGCGGTTAGCTGAGCTCCGTAACAGATTCCCAATACAGGATAGTGATTTACAATTTTATTTAAGTCAAGAGAAGGATGTGTATTGTCTCTAACTGAGGCAGGACTTCCAGAGAGAATAACAGCTTTAATATTTGACTTATCCAATTCATCAAATTTATTGTAAGGATGTATCTCACAATAAATTTTAAGTTCTCTTACACGTCTGGCGATTAACTGCGTTACCTGTGAACCAAAGTCCAGTATTATTACTCGTTCATGCATAGCTATTAACTAAAGTAGGAGTAAGATTTACTCTTCTATTAATCCCCTACCTTCTTTTATTATCTTATTGCTTTCCAATAATTCTTTTAAGGCTTTGTCTAGGACTCCATTTACAAATTCCTGAGACTTATCTGTGCTATACATTTTAGCAAGTTCAACGTATTCGTTAAGCGTAACTTTTGGAGGAATTGATTTTATATTAATCATTTCCGTAATAGCCATTTTGATGAGTATAAGGTCAATTATCGCGACTCTTTCAGAATCCCAGTTCTCAAGAATTGGCTTAATTAAACCTTCAAGAAATTCATTTTCTTCATAAGTTTTTGTGAGAAGTACTTCTCCAAATTCTTTTACAGTTTCCTCATCAGGAATGTGCTCACACACAAAGTCCCCACTAGAAGGAAGAATCTTTAAGGTCTTTTTGATAGCGCCAATAACTAGAGATTTATCATCCGACCATCCGGAAAAATTATCATCCATTATTTCGTTGAACAATTCATTTCTTCTACAGACGCGGTAAAGCTCTAAGAGTAATTCTACTATTTCTTCATTAGTATTCTGATCATTAAGTATAAACTTATTGAACAACTCTTCTTTTGTAAACTCCTTATAAATTTTTCTATAAATATCTTCATCGATACCCTCTCCAATCTTTAGCTTTTTAATTCGCTGCATGAGGCTAACGTTTGTAGCTAAACACTTTACCAAAGGGTTGTTATAGAGTTTGTCTGTAAATTTTAAGTCTTCTTCAGTTTTTAAATGTTTTTTCTGTCTAATGGTAAAATCTTCCATAGAAAAAAAACATACCTTTGAAAGGCTGTGAAGGTTAAGCAAATAGAGGTTGAATGTATCCTGAATAGACTTGTGATAAGTCAATTTGATATCGTTAAACGTCAATTCCTTATCTTGGATTAAACTATATAATTGCTGCATCACTTTGATGCGAACATTGCGTCTACTCAGCATGAATACCCTTTAGAACTAAATTTTGTGCAAAGAAACAGCAATTGAACCATTCATTCAAATTAAATAGTATATTTTATTAATGTATTATTGGTGCGTTCCAGTCCAAAAAGTCTCTACGCATCTCTGTCATATCCGGTAAAAGCTTATAATGCCACTTCATAATTATCTTTCCATTTCGCCAAAGTAAGATTCCTGGATTTGACCTCATAATGGTCTTAAGAAGAATATCATCAGCTGTATAGATCGGTATATTTACATTGAGCTGACCAAAAAGAGCCTTTAAAGCATCTTCGCTGGCTCCACCACAAACAAAAAAGGCCTTAATGCTGTCCTGTCTTATGGAATCTAGGAAAGGTAGTATCTTGGTTGTCAAGGTCTTCTTGTACTCTTCTTCCCAGATATAGTGATTTGTTTTTACAGTCTTTTCCTTAACTTCGGCAACTGTGCGCATTATTTCTGGTATTGGATTTTTTAGGGTAAATACAGTATCTGTCTTCCAAACCGTATCCATTATAGTAGATTTGGTTGTTTCAGAAGTATAGAATAGTTTCGGGCAGTTAACCATAATCCTTGATCTTGGTTCGTCCAATACTAAATCCGTGACATCATTGCCATCCAAGTCATACATTGCAAAATCCGCGATTTTGGTTTTAGGAATTGACGGAGTTGATTTAATCTGATCCACCACTTCCCAGTCTGTTTTAGGATAGGACTTTATATTTTTCATGTATTCCTCATCTGGAATGAGCTTAATTTCATTTGTAGTTCTATTCTTTAGCTTCCATTGCTCAATTTTGATATCCGCCATAGCTTTTAACTCTGCGGCCTTTATAGTTTTGACATCAGTTCCAATTCTAAAAGGGCGAAAATCGATCATTGGCTCATTCCATTTATAATTTGCAATGCAAAAGAGAATAAGGCCTACCAAGGTAAGAAGGCTGATCGCGGAGCGGATTGAGGAACTAAAGATCGAATGAAACTTTCTCCAGCTAAATAAGAATATAAGAGCCGGAATCATTAAAAAAAGGTCTTTAGTAAAGGAAGTTTTCGGGTCGAGCTTAATAAAATCACCAAAACAACCGCAGTTGGTTACCCGCATATTTTCTGCATTAAAAGCAGTCCATTTGGCAAATTCAAAAAAATTATCCTCTCGTGGCACATAAGCTGTCAAATAGGTAAAACCAGTCAGTACCGTGAAAAATACCATTATCAGAAAGAATAACCAGCTGCTTAATCGATTTTTATATCCGAGAATCAGCATCAGGCCTATCATGATTTCTAATACAATCATAAATACTGAAAAGCCTATAGCATATTTTGCCAGAATTGGAAATATGCTAGAAGTGAAATTCAAAAACGTTCCTTTAGCTGTATTCTCAAATTCAGTAAAATATTCTTCCATCTTATAGGCGGTTCCCAATGGATCTACTGCCTTAACAAATCCGGAAAAGATAAATAATGCTCCGCAAAAATTCTGTAAAAAACTTAACCAGATCGATTTAACCTCTTCACTGTATTTGAACATTAAGAAGGTCATAAATCCTGCAACGAGAGCGATATACCCACAGAGTGTAAGAATGGTCATAGATTTTATTTGATTGTTTTGGCTTAATTAGAATTAGCTTCTGAAATGAATCCTATTCATTAGATAACTAACAAAGTTAATGGTGAACAAATTGATTTAGGTTAAAAATAATTAAAAATTATTCAAGTAATTGTTAATATTTTCGCATTTGCTGTGATCAATATAATTATTTGCATCCTTTGTACTTCATTTTTGGGATTGGTATTTAAATATCTCAAAAAACTCCCATTGAACTTATCTCATGTCGTCCTAGTGAATTACTTTATCTGTTCAATATTAGGAATAATTATAAAAAAAGATGAATTGTTTCATCAGGAGAGTGACAACTATTTTTTTTCGATGATTTTAGGGCTATTGTTTATTCTCGGATTTAATTTTTTCGGTAGATCCATTGTTCAATATGGCGTTGGAATGGCTACTATAGTGCAAAAGCTTTCCGTAATTATTACTATATTTTTTGCTCTATACTTGGGTGAAAAACTACAGTTCATTCAAAGCATTGGAATCTGCCTAGCTTTCTCTGCAATCTATCTGTTATTTTTTAAAAATGAGTCAAAGAAATTCCAATTAGGTAGCAATGCATATATTTTACTTGCAAGCTTTGGAGTATCTAGCTTAATCGAAATGTGTTTTTTGTATCACAGCAAGCTTCAGGAAAATTCAAAAATTGCCATGTCCTTGACCTGCTTAATTTTCATTTTCGCTTTTACATTTGGACTTATAAGTCATTTTGTTCAAAAAGAACGAAAGTCTATTAACAGAATGGAATTCATTTATGGAATAATACTAGGTATTCCCAATTTTTTCTCCATATTGTTTCTTTACAAATCTTTATGTTCAGGAATAAATGGAAGTTTGTTTTTTCCATTGTTGAATATTTCTATAATTTTAATTTCGGGACTAATTGGATTCATATACTTCAAAGAAAAAATAACCAATCGCCAATTAATTGGTTATGTAATAGCTGTTGTTGCAATATTATTTATTGGTTATCATTGAAAACAAGTTATCTCAGTATAGAAGGAAAGTTTGAAGCTATTCATGTGGAAAAGGCAAGCAAGTTTATTGCCTACGCCACTGAAATAAACAATACAAATTCATTTAAAGAAGTTCTTTCTACAATAAAAGCACTTCATCCTAAAGCCAGACACCATTGTTATGCATACAGACTAGGTATGGATTTGAATAATTTTAGATGCGATGATGATGGTGAACCAAGCGGAACTGCCGGAAAACCAATACTTCGTCAAATAGACAGCTTTGACTTGACGAACGTGCTCTTAGTGGTGGTGAGATACTTTGGTGGAACCTTATTAGGTGTTGCAGGTTTGACCAAAGCTTATAAAACAGCGGCACTTGAAGTCTTGAAGAAGTCTGTGATAATTGAACGAAATATTGAACACATTTATATGATTAAAACCAATGAGAGTATAATGTATAAGATACTTCATCTTGTCAAACAAATGGGTGTTAATTACAAAAATCTAGTGCTTGGAGACAATGCAAGTATTGATCTTGAACTACCTTTAATTGTTCAAAGTAAATTCTTTAGCAAACTAAAATCTAGTATTGAGAACAAAGATCCAATTCAAGATTTAATTAACTTTGAAATCCAGGATTGTGAAATAATAAATTTGAGCATATGATTCATATTGGATTGACAGGTGGAATTGGTAGTGGTAAAAGTACTGTTGCCAAAATTTTTGAAACTTTAGGAATTCCTGTTTACAATTCAGATCAAAGGGCTAAAATAATTATGGAAGAGAATCTGGAAGTTAAGAACAAAATTATTGAACTATTGGGTTTGGAAAGTTATGAGGAAAATAATTTAAATAGAAAATACATTGCTTCACAGGTTTTTGAAAATTCAAAGCTACTTAATGCGTTAAATGCAATTGTTCATCCGGAAGTATTTAAGGACTATGACGATTGGTGGAAAAATTATAATACTGCCTATGTTATTAAGGAATCTGCCCTTCTTTTAGATACCTTAAAATCACAAAATATTGATCAAATTATCCTCGTATTTTCACCGTTGGAATTAAGAATACAAAGAATACTTACAAGGGATCATTTAACTCGTGAACAAGTAAGCGAAAGAATAGCAAATCAACGTCCAGAAAAGGATTTAATCGAAGCTGCTGATTATATCATAGTAAACGATCAACATCTTTCTATTGTCAATCAGGTTCTTTCGATTCATCAGGAATTGATTAATTTTGCAAATATCAAGTCTTAGAAAAATATGGTACACTTAGAACATCTAACACAGTCGGATTACATTGCGATGGAATCCAAATATGGTGCTCATAATTATCATTCTCTGCCTATCGTTTTAGACCATGGATTAGGTGTTTTTGTGTATGATACGGACGGAAAAAAGTACTATGATTTCCTTTCTGCTTATTCCGCTGTAAATCAAGGTCACAGACATCCAAGAATAATTAAAGCATTAATTGATCAAAGTCAAAAATTAACCCTATCGTCAAGGGCATTTTACAGTAACCAATTAGGCTTATACTCAAAATTCATGTCACAGTATTTCAACTATGACAAGTTATTGCCAATGAATACGGGTGTTGAGGCCGTTGAAACAGCAATTAAGCTTTGCCGAAAATGGGCCTATGAAAAAAAGGGTATAGCTATCGATCAAGCTAAAATTGTTGTTGTAGAAGGTAATTTTCATGGAAGGACCATTGCTGCAATATCTGCTTCAAATGACCCAAGCAGTTATCAAGGATATGGACCACTATTGACTGGATTCATTCGAATACCTTATAATGACATTGAGGCCTTCAAATTGATTTCAAACAACCCAAATATTGCCGGAATTCTGATTGAACCGATTCAAGGAGAAGCTGGAGTCGTAGTTCCAGATGATGCTTATTTAAAAGAAGTATATAGTATATGCAAGAAAAACAACATTCTGTTTATTGCTGATGAAATTCAAACCGGCATTTCAAGAACAGGCAAACTTTTGGCATCGGATCACCTTGAAATTAAACCCGATATTCTAATTCTTGGAAAAGCGCTTTCAGGAGGAGTACTTCCTGTTTCTGCAGTCATGGCAAATGATCCAATTATGCTGTGTATTCATCCAGGCGAACACGGATCTACCTTTGGAGGAAACCCCTTGGCCTGTGCAGTTACCATGGAAGCTCTAAGCGTTGTAAAAGATGAAAATCTGTCCGAAAATGCAGCAATTGGTGGAAATTATTTTAGAGAAATGCTCAAGAGCCTTCAATCTAGCCTGCCAATAATTAGCATTATTAGGGGGAAAGGACTACTTAACGCAATAGTATTAGATGTTCAAGACAATACTGCTTGGACATTATGCTTGCAACTAGCGAAAAACGGGCTTCTAGCTAAACCAACTCATGGGAATATAATAAGACTTACACCTCCTCTTGTTATTAACAAAGAACAACTTGAAGATTCAGTTGGTATAATTGAAAAATCCATCCGCCAAATCGCTTAATTGATCAAGTAAACCTGAGTTCTTTCTATTTATTTTTAGAATTAGATTCATATATTGGTTTCAACTGTTATATTTGTTGCACTAAAATAATAATAATGATTAAGTTTATCTCCCCAGTACTAGTTGCATTTTTACTAAATTCTTTGCAAGCACAGACGATACAGTTCCAATTTTGTGGAAAAACAGAATATATTCTACCTACAATTGATCCTAATACAGGAAAGGATCAAAGAACGAATGCATATCTCAAACTTGACTTCTTGAAAATTGGCGTTAGAGGTGGTTCCCAATCGGCTCCATTCTATGTTTTAGGTAATGTTGAGGCAGTAGCAGTGAATGACAATTTTAAAGATTTAGTCATTGCTGACAATTGTGCTTCAAGTGGTGGAAGTACCGGTGATTGCAAACAGTGTGGAACGTGTAATGATGTATTATCAACAACTAATGCAAATATTGGTACTGCAATTGGCAAATTCTTATCCAATGTTAGAGTCGAAAGCAAGGGCAATGATTTATATATCATGAGCACAGGAAAAGATAATGTAGTTTGCTACGAAACGTATAAAATTAGCTTAGCCGGAAAAGGAAATAAAAAACTTGATGTTTATTATAAATATGAAGGTGTATCTAAGAATGATGCTTCCTTACTTAAAAACATAAGTCTTAATTATCGCTTTAACAATGAAGCATACTTTGGAACTCCTTATTTCTTTAATAAGAACAGTGGTCACATTGGAGTTTTCGAAGATGTAGGTTCTATTTTTGCATCTGTTCCAGTTGCTACTGAAGATTTATCTAAGAAATTAAAATTCGAAATCAGTCCTAATCCTGTAAAAGAATCCCTTAACTTAAATCTAAGCGTATTTCAAAAATTTGATGGATTTATAAACTTACTTAATGCAAGTGGTTCCGTAGTTTATTTTGAACCTATATCCTTTGAACCATCTGTATCTACAAAAGAAATAAATGTTTCAAATCTTCCTGCAGGAAATTATATTGTTCATGTATCTGATGATGATGGAAGACTAAGTGTCTTGAAATTTCAAAAATTGTAAGTAGAAATAAATTAGAGTATTACAGTTCGAAGGTAGGTTGTAATCCAACAGATCCATCACCTCCGTAAAATTTATTTATTAGTTTGACGATCTCTTTAGGATCATCAATTATTGGCATTAGATCTAGATCTTCAACACTAACATATTGATAAGTATTTGAAACTACATCTAGAATCCATTGTTTTAGCGGAGACCAGAATTCTGTACCAACAAGAATAATTGGAATCTTATTTATTTTACCGGTTTGAATTAATGTTAGTACCTCAAACAATTCATCTAGGGTACCAAAGCCACCTGGCATAGCAATAAAGGCTTGAGAATATTTGACGAACATTACTTTTCTGACGAAAAAAAATCTGTGACTTAAATTTTTATCCGCGTCAATAAATTTGTTGTTGTCTTGTTCGAAAGGTAAACTAATATTTAAACCAACAGAAATTCCATTATTTTCAAATGCTCCTCTATTCGCTGCTTCCATTATACCGGGACCTCCACCAGTTATAATTCCAAATCCTTCATCTGTAAGATGTTTGGCTATCGATCTCGCTAGTTCATAGTGAGGATGTCCTTCTTTTACGCGAGCTGAACCAAAAATAGAGATACATGGTCCCAGTCGATTCATTGTTTCAAAGCCGTCAACAAATTCTGCAATGACTTTGAACATCATCCAACTGTTTTCTCCTTTCAGTTGACTCCATTGCTTTATTGACCGCATGTAGTAATAATTTTAGGGGTTCAGAATGCGATTATTCGCATTAAGATTTATATGCTTGGAATTCTTTTTTAATAAATTCATTCAATTCTTGTAAGGTGTCGAATTGTTCGAACAGTTCTTTGAATTTATTGTGTCTTTGACTTGCAGGAATTACAAAGTCAAGAACTTCTTTTCTACCGATTTTATTTTTTGATAAAATGATCAGTCTTTCCACTACGTTTCGGAGTTCTCGAATATTACCAGTCCAATTGTAATTTTGTAATTCTATCAAGGCCGCATCATCAAATCTTTTTACCGGCATTCCGTATTCATAGCAAATATGTTCGGTGAAATGCTCCACTAAGATTGGTACGTCTTCAACTCTTTCATTTAAAGATGGTACTTCAATGATGATTACTGCTAAACGATGATAAAGATCTTCTCTGAATTTTCCTCTTGCAATCTCTTCTCGCAAATCTTTATTGGTTGCAGCGACAATTCTAACATCTACAGGAATTTCTTTGTCTCCACCAACTCTAGTTATGCGGTTTTCTTGTAAGGCTCTTAATACTTTAGCTTGTGCAGAAAGACTCATGTCCCCAATTTCATCAAGGAATAAGGTTCCTCCATTGGCTAATTCAAATTTTCCTAATCGCTGTTTTATAGCAGAGGTGAAAGATCCTTTTTCGTGACCAAATAATTCACTTTCAATTAATTCAGAAGGAATTGCTGCACAATTGACTTCTACAATAACGCCGTTATTTCTGTTGCTCTTCTCATGAATCCAACGAGCTACAAGTTCCTTACCGGTTCCATTTTGTCCAGTAACTAATATTCTTGCATCAGTAGGTGCAACCAACTCAATGGTTTGTCTAACTTTAGCAATACTAGATGAATCGCCTACTATTTCAGGAGTTTTATTTTTCGAAACTTTTCTTTGCAATATTTTCTTCTCTGAAATTAGTGAAGACTTGTCTATTGCGTTTCTTAAGGTGATTAATAATCGGTTGAGATCCGGAGGTTTAGAAATAAAGTCGTAAGCTCCTTTTTTGACTGCTTCAACTGCAGTGTCAATGGTAGCATGACCGCTTATCATTACTATTGGAACATCTACTGCTAGCTGCTGAATTTTATCCAGCGCTTCCATTCCATCCATTTTAGGCATCTTAATGTCGAGTATGATGGCTTCGTATTGATTCTGTTTAAGTTTCACTAAACAGTCAAGTCCATCAACTGCTTCATCTACTGTGTATTTCTCTTGCTCGAGAATACCTCTAAGCGCCCTTCTAATACTTTGTTCGTCGTCTACAATTAAAATCTTAGCCATCAATCCTTTAACATCAAATATTAAGAATAAGCCCCAAAGATAATTATATGATTAATACATAGTTACAAATTATGAAAATATTTTATGTGTTAGCCAAAAAATGCAGCGCAAGGCTCGCCATTAGACCAGATCCGATGACTATAGACTCTTCATTTACAATGAATTGTGGTGAATGTACGTTTGAAGAAGCTCCGGTTCCAAGACGGTAAAAAACGGCCGGAACGAGTTGACTGTAATAGGCGAAGTCCTCAGAAGTCATCCTTGGTTCCAAGATCTGAACAGATTCTTCTCCAACAAAATTTTTTGCAATCTCTACGAACTCCTTGGTATAATAGGAATCATTGATGAGGCATGGATATCCATGATCTATGTTGAAATCTATTATAGCTTGATGAGTACCTGCTAATTCCTGGCTGATGGTTTTCATTCTGTTTTGAAAATAAAGCCTAAATTCCTCATTCATACACCTGAAAGTCCCTTCTATCTTGATCGTCTCCGGTATGATATTCGTTGCTCCACCAATCGTATTAAACTTACCAAAACTCAGCAAAGACTTTATATTATCAGGCTTTTCCAACAAAAGCAGGTCATTGAGTTTCAGAATTAATTCTGCGCCAATACCAATAGGATTTATACTCAAATGTGGCATTGCGGCATGACCACCTTTGCCATGAATAGTGATATAGATTTCATCACAGGAAGCCATTGCCTGACCCTCACAAATACCAACATTTCCTACGGGCATGTTAGGCTGAACGTGTTGTCCAATGATAACTTTTGGAAAAGGATTCTCTAGGACTTTTTCTTGAATTAATATGCTCGCACCACCGGGTAATTTTTCTTCACCGGGTTGAAAAATAAACTTTATTGTTCCATCCCAGTCTTCTTTGTAATGATTCAATACGCAAATTGCTCCAAGCAAACAACTCATGTGAACGTCATGACCACAGGCATGCATAACACCATGATTCAATGAAGAAAATTCAAATCCGGAAGCTTCCACAATTGGCAAGGCATCCATGTCTGCTCTAAGTGCGACTACTTTGTTGTTATCCTTTTTACCCGATAGCTGACCTACAATTCCATAACCTGCCCAGCCACTAGTATATTTGACTCCCCAAGAATCGAGAAGTGATTGAATGTATTCAGAAGTTTTTTGTTCCTGAAAAGACAATTCAGGATGAGCATGAAGATGGTGTCTAATCTGCAACAATTCAGATTCTTTTTCCTTTAAAAATAGCTTAATTTTATCCGTACTTAACAATTTCTAACGATCTAATTGTGTAATGTCATCTAAGCAAATATCCAGATCCATCCAGATAGAATAATTCCAAAGGTAATTCTTATATGCTTCCGCTGCAAAATCAATACCCTGCGCTTTCTGCTTGGAATTTAATGGCTCTAGAATCCCTTTAACATTAATAATCTCATTGCCAACCAGATTAATGTTGTCTTCCGGAATTCCTATCCAGGTTTTAAATCCAAATATTACATTAAAGATATTATAAAAAAAATTCTTTTTATCTCGCTGAAAAAAAACCAAGATCCAACTAAATGCCAAAACAATTAAACTAAATGCCAGATCAAAAAATCTTTTTTGTCTTTGATATTTAATTTTTTGAAGGTTATAGATAAAATCGAAGGTATATAATTCGCCGGCTAATTTACTGCTGGTACTTCCAATAATTCCGCTACCACTTGGGTTTAATAATTTGACATGAACGGATTCAGGCAGTTGACCAATCACCATCATCATGATTTGCACCGAAGAAGCACTTGGGCAAAATACAATTTCATTGAATTTATAATAACTGTTCAAGGCATTCCAATCATTTTTTTCCAAATCCTCTGAACTGTCTATTCTGTCGGTGATGACATAAGAAGTTTGGTTCAAATCTAGAATGGATTCGATAATCTTTTTTTCTTCCTCTGTTCCAATGACCAATATTGATTTCTTTATATCTTTTCCTATCTTATTTGATTTTAGAAAAAGTAAGTTGTACAAATACCTACTGAAAATGCTATAAAATAAGATATAGAAAAATGTTAAAGTCAGAATCATACGCGAAGACCTTAAACTCTCCGGAATAAGTGCGTACAAACTTAAGTTAATAATAAATCCTATAATTGAACTGACGACTAAATCTTGAGACCTATATTTCTTGTCGTAAACACCATTTATATAAAAACAAAAAATCCAAATTACTCCGTATAAAAATGCATTAAACCAAAACGCTTTGGATTGAAAATGATAAGGATCATGGTAAAAATATAGGGACCATACATTTTTAATCAAATAAATACCCAATACAATAAAAAATCCGTCTAAAAGTATGGGTACAATTCTATTCAATATAGATTTACCAAAACTCAAAAGTCCCTTTATGAAAATTACTGTTTTTAAAAATAACAAATACGCTTTTGAATTTCCTTTGTTGTATTTATTTGCAAATATCAACATGGCAGAATAAAATGCTGACCAATAATTTAGGCTTGATTTTTTTGTACTCTCTCCTTTAAAATGTAGGATCTGAGTTTCTGCCAGATAATAATTTTTATAGCCTAATAATCGAATGCTATGAGATAGATCTATGTCTTCCCCATACATAAAATAGGATTCGTCGAGTCCACCTAAAGTTTCAAGAATTTTTTTTCTAGTAAAAAAAAATGCGCCGGTTAATATTTCAACTTCGTGATTGTTGTTGTAATCAAGATGACCCATATAATACGCGTTGAAAAATTTAGATTTTGGAAAGAGCTTGTACAAGCCACTCATCTTACAAAAAGATGCCCAAATAGTCGGGAAACCTCTTTTCGATTCGGGTAGAATATTTCCTGATCCGTCTAACATTTTAACGCCTACAGCACCAACTTTAGGATCTTTGCGCATGAAATCCAAGCATTTTGCAAAACAATCTTCTTGCACTACCGTATCCGGATTAAGCAGTAATATAAACTCCCCTATCGCCTGTTTAATTCCAATGTTATTCGCCTTCGCAAATCCATAATTTTCACTATTGCAAATGAGTTTAACTTGTGGAAATTGAGATCTAATCATGTCCACAGAATTGTCCACAGAGAAATTATCTACTACAATAATTTCTGCATCAATCCCACGCATTGCTTTTAGTGAGGAGACTACCGTCTGCTCTAAGAAATGAGATACATTGTAACTTACAATAATGACCGATAGGTCCATGAGCATTAATTAGAATGAAGTTGATAAGGGGTGCGTTCTGTTATAGAGCGACCCAATGTAAATTCGTCTGCGTATTCCAATTCTGAACCAAATGCGATTCCTCTTGCAATCATACTGATTTTTATGTTTGAATTATTCAATTGCTTTGTTAAGTAATAGACTGTTGTGTCGCCTTCTATACTTGGACGAATAGCCATTATTAATTCTTTGACATCAAGCGACTTAATTCTCGTCAAAAGTGCATCAATATTTAATTTTTCAGGGCCAATTCCGTCCACTGGAGAAATCAAACCATTCAATACATGATACATACCTTTGAATTGGCGGGTTTCCTCAATCGCCATTAAATCTCGAATAGTTTCTACGACGCAGATGAGATTAGGGTCTCTGACAGGGTTTGAACAAATTTCACAAATTTCAAAATCAGAATAAGAATAACAATTCTTACATGTTTTTAAATTTTCTGCCAAGGCAGTTAAGGCATGAGCAAATCGAATTGAATTTTGAACATCAGATTTTGCCAAATGTAAGGCAATTCTCAAAGCAGATTTTCTTCCAATTCCTGGTAATGCACTAAATGCTTCAACGGTATCTTGTAATAGTTTTGACGTGTATTTCATCTAAATAGTTAATCAAGAATTTATTTTGGAGAGCGTGTTTTTTGCAAATTCGCTCAAGATCAATTTTCCTGAAACAGCAGCTCTTTGTTTTAATAATTCCGGCCAATGAGAAGTTCCTTCCCAGAATATATTTTTTAATTCTTTCAGCGCTTCCGGATTTGAATTCATCAGTCTTTCAGAAAACTGTTGAATGTATTCATCCATTAATTCAACATTTTCAAATACTTCCTGATAGAGTCCTCTGTCTTTTGCCCATTGAGCAGTTTTCCATTCTGATGCATTCAAAGACAATTCAGAAAAGCCTGCTAATCCAATTTTTCTAGCTACTGCTGGTCCTATTACAAATGGTCCAATTCCAACGGCCAATTCACTTAAACGAATAGTAGCATAAATGCTCGCCACAGAATAATCACAAGCTGCCGCCAAACCTACACCACCACCTACTGCTTTGCCATGTATTCTGCCAATTACAATTTTTGAACAGGAACGAATTGCAAGGATAATATTTGCAAATCCACAAAAGAACTTTTCACTTTCAGTAAAATTTTCAATTGATCTGAGTTCATCAAAACTTGCCCCGGCACAAAACGCTTTATCTCCTGCACTTTTTAAAAGAATTATTTGAATTGAGGAATCCTTTCCGGCTGTTGTTATCTCCTGAGCAATTTTTTCTAGAATTTCTGATGGCAAGGAATTGCTCTTTTCAGAATAAAACTCAATTGTAGCAAGTTTACCGGAATCCGTTCTTTTGACGTATTGATCCATCTTCAAATTTATTTAATTGATTTCATTTTTCCAACTTACATAATCACCGTTAGGTGTTTTCCAATCTGATGGCAAAGATCTTAGTGGATCACATTCTTCCAATTGTGTAAGACAATCTGAAGCAAGTTGTTGATATAAAGCGGTACCCTTACTTTTCCAATGGATCATTTCATCAGATACCAATTTAACAACTTTAGCCGGATTTCCTACGATTAAGCTTCGCCGATCAAAAACTGAACGCTCTTTAATGAAGCTCATTGCCCCAATTATGCATTCTTCCGAAATGATTACATCATCCATTATAACACTATTCATTCCAATTAGGCAGTTTTGATGAATTACTGCTCCATGAATTATAGCCCCGTGACCTACGTGAACATCCGGAAACAAATGCGTCGTTTTTCCAGGAAACATGTGTATTAGGCAGTGCTCTTGAACATTACATCCGTCCTCGATGATAATTTCACCAAAATCTCCTCTTAGAACGGCGTATGGCCCTACATATACATTTTTACCAATTCGAACTGATCCCGAAACACAGGCCAAAGGATGAACAAATGCACTAGGATCTACAACCGGTTTGAAATCTTTAAAGCGATAAAACATATTATTGGACAAAATTATAAAGTTGTGGCCTGCTAATGTTCATTTTCTGAGATAATTATTAGAACAATTAAGCAGTTATTGATTAAAAGAAACGCCTAAGCCATCTGAAGGTTGAATTGTTCCTTAAATAGATAGGATAAGTAGTTTAACGCATGATTTTCCAAAGAAAATACCTGCTAAAATATTTTGCTTATTTTATAAACACAGTTTACAAATTATTTAGTGTAAAGGCGTAATTTTATAGTTAAATCGTATTCATGAGCAAATTTGATAAGGATTATTTACTATTTTTTTCAGAACTTGAAATCAATAACAACCGCGAATGGTTTGCACAAAATAAAGAAAGGTTCAAATCTGTGGTTGAGGAACCCTTTGTCCAATTTATAGATGCAATTCTTAAGGAAATTAAGAAATTGGATAAAAAATTAAAAATAGAAGCTAAAGATTGTGTTTTTAGAATATATAGAGACGTCCGATTCAGCAAAGACAAAACACCCTATAAAATAAGAATGTCCGCACTTTTAGCAGCAGGAGGAAGAAAGGATTTCAAAAACCCCAGTTTATACATTGAGTTGGGAGCTGACCAATTAAAAGTTTATTCCGGACTTTATGAACCGGATAAAGTGCATTTAGAAAAAATTAGAAATAAGATATTAAAGCATACCGCTGAATTTACAAAATTGAGAAAATCAAAAGCATTTGTAAAACAATTTCATGAAATACTTGGCGACAAGGCAAAAAGGTTAGATCCAAAATTTTCTGCAATTTCTGAAATAGAACCACTTATTTTTAATAAAGCATTTTACTTTAGTTCTGAACAAGATGCAGAAATAATTTTGAAAGGAAAAGCTGAAAAATGGGTTTTAGATTGCTATAAGAATGCAAAAGCAATGAACGATTTTCTAACTGTTCATTGAGAAATAAAATTTAGTATTTTTTATAATTACAAATCGTACTCAGATATTTTCTCATTGACTTGTTTCATGAGATCTCGGTTAACAATTATTCCTGCATTTAATTCAAAGCCCAATAGAATAATTACAACATTTATTCTAATCCAAACTAAGGTAATAATCAATGCCGATATAGCGCCATATACTTTGTGATAGGTGGAGAAATTATCTAAGAAGTATGCAAATAGAACGGATGTAATAATTGAAGTGACTGTTGCAAAAATTGTTCCCGGAGAAAAACTATTAATTGGTCTTCGCAATGCAGGTCCAATTCTGTAAATGATATCAATAGTAATATAGAATAAAATAAAAAGTATTAAGTACTTCATTATTCCAATAGATAAATTTGCCAAATAACTGAGTTTTACTATTGCAAAAAGCCAATTTAAGATTAAATTCCCTAAAACAATGACAACAACGGACAGAATCAATAAAATGCCAAATAAGAAAGTTATTAGAATAGCCACCGCATTTTTTTTAACGAAGGACCTTTTATAAAAACTTGTATGATAGGTTTTATCAAATCCCCGCATCATCGTCAATATTCCATTCGAAGCAAAGTAAAGCGCTAGAAAAAAACCAATAGACAAGATGCTTCCTTTGGCTTTAGGTTTTAAACTTGATACAATATTTTGCCATAAATAATCCTGCGTTTGGTCCGGTAAAATGGAATTCAATGAAGCTTCCAAAGTATGATAGAAGTCCCAGCTTTTAGGTAGATAGGCAGATAAGGTAAATAAAAATATTAAGGAAGGAAACAAAGCTATAAAAAAACTATAAGACATTGCACTTGCTCTTGTTTCGAGATCATTTCGTCTAAGTTCCATAATAATAAAACTTAAAGTAGCGTAAATACTTACTCCTTGGAATCCAGGAAGGGTATGAACCTTTGACCATTGAATTAGATGCCTGATTAATGGTAATTCAGGAATTTTATTAATAAATGTTCTGATCTTATTTTTCAAAGAATGGTTTTAATTTTTCAATAATTTGATTTGGAACCGGCACTCTTTTTTTAGATTTAATTTCTACAAAACAAAGGAATACCTGTCCAAAATTAATCCATTCATTATTGGGATTATAAATCTTTGTATCGAATCGGATACTTTTTTCTGGAAGTTGCTCTATGGTAGTTTCTAAAGTTAATAATTCATCATAAAAAGCCGGTCTAATGAATCTGGTGTTCATAGACATTACAGGCATAAATATTCCCAAATCATCCTCTAAGGATTTGTAAGACAGTCCTAAATTTCTCAAGGCTTCTACCCTACCCACTTCATAATAGAAGGCGTACTGACCATAATACACATAAGCCATTTGGTCTGTTTCGCCATATCTGACTCTCACCTGAGTTTTATGTTGATACATTAAATTAATTTATTCTATCGCGAATTACCGGACAGGTCATACAATGTGATCCACCACGAGCTCTTGACAATTCGCTTGATGGCAGTGTTATGATAGTATTTGTAAGATCATGTACATTCAATTCACCGGCTTCAACCGATCTGATCAAATCTTCCGCATGAAGAATGTCATATCCATTATTTTTTAGTGCTTTCTCTGTAAATGGATTGCGGTCATAGGTTAGAGCAATGCCTGGCTTAATGGCCACCATATTGCAACCATCCGTCCATTGCTCTCTTTCCTGAAATGGAGACAAACCGTCACCTGCCCAAATAAAACTTATTCCGGGATCAATTTCTGAATGTAGGAAATCAATAACAGAAGGATATTCTACCAGTTCTCCATGATGTCTGTGGACGGTAACATAGGATCCCAGACCATCTTTTACAATTGGTTTATATCCAACGAATTGTTCATGATTTATTTGAGTAAACAAGGTATCAATATGCATAAATGAACGTTCTTTGGGCACATCGACTTCAACAATATTTTTAATCAAACCTTTCTCAAACAGTACATCTTTTAAAGTCAAGAGTGCATGATCGGTCGTTCGTTCACTGTTGCCAATCAACAAATAATCAGAATTCAACAACATTAAATCTCCACCTTCAATGGTTACCGGCTCACCGCGTTTGGATGGAGGATAATCATCTACAACATTTAGGTTTATCAATCTTTTTTCACCCAATAGATGACTGAATTGAGGATGTGCGTAAAATATAAATCTCGTAAGTAAATTTTCTCTCTTTCGCACTGCTTTGGATGCTTTAGTGATGACCACATGATCCTTGATAGTTAATGCAATATCTCTAGTAAAAATAAAATTTGGTATGGGGTCAAACAAAAATGTGTCCTTGGCTTTGTCATAGCCGGAAATCATTACTTCAGCCAAACTTCTGTGATCCAAATTATACAATCGATCAACATAAGAATTAGGAAGTTCTTCAAAATCTTTTACAAGGGAAATGAGATCTTTTTTTAAATCCGCATTGGCGTCAAATGCTTCTGCAATTAGGTTTTCTGTTTCAAGAACATTTTCATTGCCCAGAAAGAATTGCAATACTTTTCTAAACACTGCATGTTCTTTCTGCATGATTGGAAGATCGACGATGTCATCAAATAGTAATTCTCCTGCCATACGTGGACTAATACGCGCAATGCCATTATCCGGTGCATGCACAATGACCTTCCTTAAAGGCATTATTTCAGAATCCACGTATACATCAGCCATATTCTTCATCATCGCATTTTTTTCAAAGGTAAGAAGATCTTTATAAATATATTAAAAGCTTCTATACTAAATAATTATATATTACTATTAATTAGTATATAATCTTAAGTATTCACTGTATTCGGGATTCCAACAAGCTCATTCTGCAATTATTAAACTCTTAATTTAGATCCCAAACTATAAAACCTCAACGAGTAATTTTTCGCTGACAATAAAACTCAGATGCTCCTTTCTTAGACCTTCACAAAGTACCAACATACTCTGATCAAAAACTTCAATTGAAAGAATTTCAATCTTCATTCCCAGGCATATATTTTTAGCGTTCAGGAATTTTAAAAATTCATCGCTAGATTGGCTTAATGCTACTAATTTAACTTTCTGACCGACCTTACAATTGCTCAAATTTTCATGAGATTTCCATACTATTTTACCATTCTTATCCGGAATGGGCGAACCGTGTGGATCTATTGTCGGAAAGGACAAGAGTTCATCCATTCTTTCAAAAAATACGCTTGAGTTTATGTGTTCAATTTGTTCTGCAATTTCATGAACCTGTTCCCATCCAAATCCCATCACTTCTACTAAGAATATTTCCGTCAGCCTGTGTTTTCTAATTATTAGTGCGGCTTCTTTTTTACCTTTTGAAGTTAAAGAAAGAGGCTTGTATTTTTTATACTTAAGAAGACCTTTGGTATGCAATTTATTGACCATGCTATTGGCAGTTGGAATAGAAATTTCCATGGCTTTGCTCAGATCAGAAAGACTGATCTCTCCATTTGTATCTGCCAATAAAAATAGAGATTTAAGATAATTTTCCTCTGTCTGGGAAGCCATTTTTTAAAAATATGATGTAAAAATAATAAAATACTTCGAAATCTAATGTTAGATTAGTCTAACTTATTATCTTTGTGTGTCTAATATTGAATTTACCCAGTAAAGGATTAATTATCACCATCAACATTAGGATAAACGATAGAAATAAAATATGCAAAACCAAGAATTGAGATCTCTCAGTGAAGTTCATTCTACCATTATTACCGATAAAAAAATTGGCTGGAAAAGGATATTTGCCTTTTTAGGGCCTGCTTATTTAGTCAGTGTCGGGTATATGGACCCAGGTAACTGGGCTACTGATATCGCAGGAGGATCACAATTTGGCTACAAGTTGATCTGGATATTGCTTATGTCCAATCTTATGGCAGTTTTGTTACAATCCCTCAGCGCTCGATTGGGAATAATAAGGGGATTAGATCTGGCTCAAGCTTCAAAAACTGCTTTTCCGAGATGGATAAACATTCCTTTGTGGATTCTTGCTGAGATTGCAATTATAGCTTGCGATCTTGCTGAAATTGTTGGAATGGCCATTGGTTTGAATTTGCTCTTTAAAATTCCGTTGATTTGGGGTATCTGCATAACTGCTTTTGACACCATACTCTTGTTGTATTTGATGAAAAGAGGCATGCGCTATATGGAGATGTTTATTATTTCATTGGTCTTTATCATCGGTGCTTGTTTTGTTGCAGAAATGTTTATTATTGATCCTATATATTCTAATGTTATCACAGGATTCATACCAACAAGTCTGGATGGAAATGCTTTGTATATTGCCATTGGTATTATTGGTGCAACCGTCATGCCACATAATTTGTATTTACACTCTTCCTTAGTACAAACCAGAAAAATAGATCGCTCTGAGTCTGGTCTTAAGAGGGCTTTGAAGTTTAATTTTATTGACACTGCCATTGCATTGAATTTGGCATTTTTTGCAAATGCTGCCATTCTGGTACTAGCAGCAACAGCATTTTATTTAAATGGATACTATAAGGTTGCTGAAATTCAAGATGCATCCATTTTATTGGAAGAATTATTTGGAAAGGCTGCTCCTACCCTGTTTGCAATTGCATTAATAGCTGCAGGACAAAGTTCAACGATAACTGGCACTCTAACCGGTCAGATAATAATGGAGGGCCATTTGAACCTCAGGATTCAGCCATGGCTCAGAAGAATAATAACTAGATTGCTTGCTATCATACCGGCACTTTGCACAATTCTGTTTTTTGGTGATACTGCGTTGGGAAGTTTGCTCATATTAAGTCAGGTAGTTCTGAGTCTGCAATTAGGCTTTGCAGTCATACCATTGATACACTTCACTTCTGACAAAAAGAAGATGCAGGGCTTTGCAATAAAAACTTGGGTTAAAATTCTTGCCTGGATAAGTGCTTCGATTATTATTTTTTTAAATGTCCGATTGGTTATTGACGAAATAACAGGTTGGATTCAGTCCGGCGGAGAAAACCAATACCTCATTTATTTGCTTGTAGTTCCCATTGCACTCGCCTGTGCATTTCTCTTGCTTTATGTTATTATACAGCCTTTGATTAAAAAAGTTTATCCTGAAAAATTACAATTGCCGCATGGACAAGCTTTGGAATTTCATAAAAGTGAAAATATCCGATATTCGAATATAGGTATTGCTATTGACTTTTCAGGTAATGATCAAAATATTATTAACACTGCCCTTTCTCTAGGTGGAAAAGACGCAAGCTATACTTTCATTCACGTAACAGAAACAGCAGGAGCCATGTATTATGGCAATAGCACGCTAGATAAAGAAACCCAATTGGATGAAGAGTATCTTAAAAACTATGCGGAAAAAGTACTCGCATTACATTATAATGCTAAATATAAAGTTGGTTTCGGTGATCCAACGAATGCCATTGCAAAAATAGTTCTTGAAGATCAGCTGGATTTACTCGTTATGGGTGCGCATGGTCACCGAGGAATTAAAGACATACTCTTTGGTTCTTTGATAGATACTGTAAGACATAAAATAAAAATTCCGGTGTTGATAGTGAATAGTTAGGATGTAGCTTTTACAAATATTCAAATTAGAAATTTAGAAACACACGAATTCATGTGAATCCTACCACGCAGGTAGCAAGGCTGTCCTAAACCATATATCAACTGACATTAGTTAAATAATTACACAAAGTCTCTCTCTAAATATTCTGAACATTGATTTCTATTGTATATTTGTATTGTTTAATTTTTTAAATTACAAAAGATGATTTCTTTTCATCCACAATATATTAAAGACTCTAACGGAAATAAATCAATGGTAATACTTTCAGCTGAGGAGTTTAATATCCTTATGGAAGAACTGGAAGAATTGGAAGATATTCGTCTATATGATGAGGCTAAAAAAAATGATACCGGCGAACGCATACAAATGACTGAAGGATTTAAACTTATTGAAGAAAAGCGCAATAACAATATTTAGTGGTCTATTCTTTAAATTTTAACAAACAAGCATTCAAAGAATTAGAAATTATTAGTGAGCCATTTTATTCTAATATCAAACAATGCCAACAACTATGACTGCACAATACTTACATAACTCTAATAAGAAATAATTAGTACTTCAATATCTTATTCGTATAAATTAATCGATTATTCGAAGATACTTGAATTATATATGTAGCCCTGGACAGAAAAGAGAGATCCAAGATTGCACTTCCTCTAAAATTTCTATCAAACACTACCTTACCAAACAAATCAAATATTACAAAATGAAGTTCAGAATGTTGAAATGCTTCCGGCACTCGCAGCATTAGTTTTTCCAATACTGGATTAGGATACACCTCACAAAGAATATTCTTTTCAACATACTTCGTATTTACAAGCTTTGTATCATATCTCCACATTCCGTCGTAAGTGAATGACACATAAAGAAACCCTTGTTCATCAATGACGATATCGCTAATATCATAATATTTTTCAGCACTATAAAAGTCTGGAAGATTATAACTAATGTCTCTCCAATTAAGTCCATCATCTTCAGTAATGAATATTCCTTCTTCATTTTTATGTGGAATCCTATGAGCAAAACCAAGATATTTACCTGCTCCTAATACTCTGAATTTTGACACCACAAAGTTTCCAATCTTAGAACTTAAATTAATAAAGTTTTTAAAATCATAACTTGCAAAAAGTCCACTGGTACTATTTATATTGTCAAATCCGCTAATTATGCACCTTCCATCCTTTTCAAAGACAATATTATCAACTAAGAATCGATCAAAACGATTATCCACAATCCAACTTATGCCTTTATTTGTGGACTTATATATTTTTGCAGAACTTGATTGAGAAATCATGATTAAATTACCATCCGGATCATACATAATAGCTTTAATTTGATAAGAAAATTCAGTGTTTTTACCAATTAATTGCCATGTATTTCCTTGGTCATTACTATAGTAGAGATCAGCTTTTAAGTTTCCAATATTTCCAACTTCACTTTTTAGTATAAGTTCTGTAGAGTTTATATGAAAGACCTGATTAATCCTTTTGATTGCTGTGTTCCACTTCCAAGTATTACCGAAGTCCAAAGATCGAAATAGTGTATCTTGACCTTTTTCGAAGGCAAAGATAATTGGCCCGACACTTTGCTGACTAATATTTCTAATATAATCACCCGCACTGGAGAAAACTAGACTATTTGGTGAAATCATTTTATTCCAATCATGGCCATCATTTTGTGATTTCATATATAAACAATCATGCTCTCCTATAAATTCATTTGCAAAATTTTTAATTCCTCTAAAATTGTAATTAGATTGTTCAGGTAGAACTCTTTGCCAAGAATCACTTTCGTTTGTTATTTCAAAAAGCTCATTATTTCCACAAGAGGAAGATTTTGTCAATAAGACTGCATGAGAAGTATCCCAGAAAAATAATTTATTAATTCCTCTACTTGGGACATTTTTGCTAAACTTTTGGATCTTTGTCCAAGTCTTGCAGGAATCATAAGTTATGAAAAAATTTGGATTTTTATAGCAAATTAAGGACTTGTCTGAAAAAGATTGAAATATTCCTTCTAAAAAACCATTAGTATTACCAGTGCTATCTATCAACGGAACAAGCAGTTGTTCTCCATCCTTCTTGTAATAATAAAGTTCCTGACCTACGCCTAGCAACATGTCTCCCTGTTCATTGATTAATGAATTCCTATCTATCCGATAAGGAAGACTTAACAACTTGCGAGATATACCAGAAGTAGCACTGTATTTGTAAATATTGTAAATGCCATCTTCGTTGTGTATTGAGTAATTGATACTATCTGTAAATGGAAAAAAGTTAACTATGTATCCTGCCTGCTCAAAAATTTTAGCTTCACCTTTACTTGACCACTTTTCATTACGTAGATAAATAGAGCTTCCATCATTTAAAAAAAGATTGCCTATCTTATCAAACTTAATATTAGCTAAATCATTCACCCTTGGAAATTCATTTGTATCTTTTAATATCGGACGCATAAAACTATTTCCATAATATAAATAAATACCAAATCTAAAATAATAAGCAATGAGTGAACTGTCAAAATCTAAGTTTAAATAAAGATTATCATCATTCATTATTGGATAAGATTGTACCACTTTTGGTAACTTGGAGTAGCCACGATTTTTTTCCAGTATATTATAAATGTATATGTACTGAGAGCCCTGAATCGAAAAATATACAGTTCCATCAGATTTGGCAATCAAATCTCTAACTACCAGATCCGAAGGCTTATCCACTCGAGTCCAGAATTCCTGACTTATTGCTAAATTGCTAACAAGAAAAAATAGAACTTGAATTAAAATCTTAATCATTTATAACTAGAAATTCCATGGCAACAAGCAACTGTAAATTCGGCAGTAAGAAACATATTAAAACAATCAGGATATTCTACACAATTAATAGAAGGGTCACTGCAAATTCTAAATCTGGTTTCAACTAAACTCCTAGTATCACCTTCTGGGCAAGTCGTCCCATTGGGGTCTAGAAATTGCATTCTTATAACTGAAACCATAATATTTTGTAATGCAATTGGAATATCAACGTTGTATTGAATACCGCCACAAGTATAAGGACTGGTGGTAGTTGCAAAAGTACAGAAAGCAAATGGGTTAGTACTTGCTCCAAAATAATTATTAATACCTCCAAACGTAGCACTATTAAAGGCCCAGCAAAATTTATCAGTAGTACAGCCCTCATGAACTACTTGAGGTGTACATCCATTCATTACTTTTTCCAGCTCACGAGCTAATGCTATTGCATAACTAGTGCTCGATGAATAATTACTTCTTATAAGATCTTGTCTTGTACTGCAACATGTTGGATTATAATTACAACCAATTACAGTATCACAAACCATGCTACCAACACCATCACAATCATAAACTGAATTTAATGGTTTATTAATAACTTTTATTGCTAGGTCTCCATTATTATGAATGTCCTGCTTACAAGACTTGGTAAGAAAGTCGGCTCCAATTAACATGATAATAAGAATAAATTTAGATCGAATTGAAATTGAAAGATAGGAATTAATTTGCATAATTATTGATTTATTATTAAAAAAGTAAACTTATTGTTTGAGAATTATAACAAATTGATTTTTTCTATTTAAATATTGAATTTTCAAAATATAAATACCAGCACTCCTGGACGTCAAATCAATCTAATCATTATTTTTGTCAATTCTCAAGTTGAACACAAAAATATTTATTCAAAGCAGCAATTGTAAGATATAAATATTATTTCTTCTTTACTATTTGTAATAATTTTATTATTAGGTAATTTTTCAATACCACTTCTATTTATGCCATTCTTAAACATAACTAATTCCAAACAAATGCTTTTATCTATAATATTTATTAGCAACTTGCTTTATACTATATTTACAATTCTTATCGAATAAAACTAAATATATGCTTATGTTAATTATTACTTTAAATTACTCAAGTGCAATTTTATTTTTTAAACAATAAATTAATAATCCAGCTGTATTATGTGTATTGGTTTTTCGAAGAAGTGCAATTCTATATTTATCGATTGTGTCTTTTCCCTTAAAGATTTCTTTACTAATTTGATTCGAAGTTTTTCCTTGAGAGATAAGTCTTAATATTTGCAATTCCTTTTCATCAAATTCGACTACATGATCTTGCGTTAATGGATTACTATTATTTTTTTGCATCATATCTCTCAGTAATGCTTCCTTTACAAATTCATTTGCATAGACACCTTCTTGCAACACTTTTGTTATAGCAACATGAACCTCTTTTGGTTTAGCAGTCTTTACCAAATATCCATTTACTTTGGCTTCGAATGATTTTATTACAAAACTTGGTTCATCATACATTGTAAGAATAAGAATTCTAACATTTTTATCTTTTTCACGAATGAGTTTACAAGTTTCAATCCCATTAGGTCTTGGCATGTTTAAATCCATGATTATCACATCTACTATTTGTGTTTCAAGTTTTTGAAGCAATTCTGTTCCCGATCCTGCTTCTAAAACAACTTCTAGGTCATTATAGTCACTTAGTAATCTAATAAATGATGCACGAAAAATGTCATGATCATCAACAATTGCAATTTTTATCGGGTTAGCTTCTAGCATGAATTACTAATTAATTAATACATTGGAATTTGAATTACTATGTTACTATACAGCAGTTTTGGGTTAGAATTAAATTTTATTGTTCCACTTAGCAAATATAATTTTTGTTGTACAATTTTTAAACCCAAGGAGTCGGTATTTTCAATCCCACTTTTATAAGTTTGAGCATTAAATTTTATCCCATCATTACTAATTGATATTTGTAATAAATTATTTTCGGAATTTAGTTCTAAATGAATATTTTTAGAATTTCCATGCTTTATCGCATTAATGATTAACTCCTGTATAATTCTAAAAATAATTAATTGCACAAAGGAATCTAAATTTAATTCTTCGAAAGTGGATTGTATCCTTATAGTAACATTTTTAGAATTATTGATCGATCTTGCAAAATCTTTCAACCCTAATAGAAGTCCGAATTTTTCAATTGCTGCAGGATGCAATTGATGAGATATATTTCTTATTTTTTTTATTGCTAATTCAACATTTTCAATAGCGTTTTCAATATTTGATTCAACAAAATCTTTTGACTTATTTACTAAAATATTGAGATTTATTAATGCACTCACTAAGACCGGAGAAATATCTTCATGTAATTCTTCGCCTATTTTTCTTCGTTCATTTTCTTGAGATTTTATCATTGCTTCTGAAAGTAATTTTTCTTGTTTTATTTCTCTATTTCTAGCACGATTCTGAAATACTGCAATAAATACAATCAAGCATAGAATGAATATTAACATTAGCAGGGTGCCAATGAGAATAAAATTTTCTATTCCTAGCGCAGACATAGCAATCCAATTGTTATTAGAACATTTTTAAGTATGTTCAATATATTTTGACCGTCCCAAATATAAATAAACAATTCTTGTTCAATTGCAAAAAGTTGAGTTCCTAACAAAATTAACCATGAACAGCCGTAATAAATTAAAAATGCTGAAACAAACCAAAAAACAGGTGCTTTAACTATGTTGGAAACAGATGGATTCTTAATTTCATTTGCTAAGTAAAACAAGCAAAATATAAAGACAATAAAACCCTCAAATATTGCAACATATGTACTAAAATTCTTAAAGGAATCTAGCTGAAAAATTAATGCCAATAATATGGAATATACAAAGATAAACAAGTGTAGTTTTTTAATTTTAAATACGAAGTTGGTAGCCACATAAAAAAATTGAATAATAACAGATATTTCCGTTAAAATAAGAATATAAAATAAAGGAATATTATTAACTCCAAACCTCGCCAATACAAAAGCAATAATTTCAACAGAAGCATTTACAAGGCAATATATACGCATCCATTTCTGTAAATCAGATTGATTTTTAGATTTAAGGGAATACATTGCTACAGCAACTGTTGAAATTATCGAAAAATTTGAAATTAAGTTCAACCTAGAGATGTTGAAGGTGCACAATAAGGAGGACAGGGAGAGGAGAACTCAAGAATTCGTCCACTCGTCATGTCATTTCCATCTTCATCTATTCCAATAAGTACGAAGCGACGTTTAGAATCATAATATCCATTATAAATCCGGATACCTTCACATCCGGTTTGATCAAGTATCTCTTGAACTCGATCCTTACCAAAAGCTGAAGCTTTTGGGTTGGCTTCACTAACTGTGAGACTCATGTTTCCTTGAAGGGAAATCCAATCTGCGACCATTGTTTGGCCTTGACTTAAAGTAATAAAACTGCCCGTTGTGGGGCTAAAAGATTCTGGCATAGATTTAAAAATGTAAGTTAAGTAAAAAAATATTCAAAACAAAGATCAGCTTGAATTATTTGTCATTTCTTACCAAATTATATTTGTTGACTATTTGTTTCAAAAATACTATTTATAGTAATTATACAATACTATTAATAGTATTTAAAATCTGTTCACTTAATAAAATAAGCTTGAGAGTATTTAGAAAATGAATTTTTTAGGTTCTTGATTTCAAAATTAACATTACTTAGGCTTGTTACTTTGTGCTGAAATTCTAATTTAACATTTATGAATTTCATACATAATTTGGTAGTTACGAATTAAATATATTGACGAAATGCAGCTATGAATTCGAATTAATTTGCTGTTAATAGATCGTTAATTACTATATATCGCTTTCGATAAATGTTAAATTTATTCCAATTTTGTTCTTCATCATTCAATAATAAAATTAAATTTAGATTAAAATAAAAAGTTATGAACCTAAACAAAATACAACAGATCTTAAATGGATTTCAAAAAACACCTAGAAGGCTTTCTAAACTAGGATTGAATAAGAAAATAGTCTCTATTATTAAATTTCATGTTATTTGCTTGTTTATCCTAAGCTGCTCAGACGAGAAAATTAAATTAAACAATGCAGTAGGGTCTTTAGGTCATAGAACAAATATCAATGACATAGAAAAATATAAACAAATAAATTGTAATTCAACAAATGGATGTTATATTCCAGATTCTACATGTTATTGCCATCAAACTTCTTGCTGTACAAGACAGGATTTAGATCCATGTTATTATTCTGATGGACTTCAATTCGCTAAAGCAGTAGCTTGTGAATTAACAAAAGTAGCAAATGGATGTTATGAGCAGCAATATCAATTTGGTTGTGTAGAAGTTGGCAGTCCAATTTGTCTAGATTTAGGAGATCCTTCATATACCACGGTACCTTCTTCACTTACAGCCATAGTATCTGGTGGAAATCCATTTCAATTCTGTTCTGAAGCACTTTGTGATGAATATACATGTAATAGTGGTACTTACCCTTTACATCACTTTACAATGACAGTAGCTTATCAAAATGCTTTATTATCATGGCTAAGAAGTATTGGTACAGGGATTTGGTCCTGTGAAAATGGCTACACATTTGCTGGTTTGAAAATGGAATTTAGAGTCTGCAATACTGGCTCAGGTTGCAATAATACAAACAAAACTTCTTCATGTCATGATCTAAGTTTAATAGTGAGATTTCATAGTTTCTATTGTTGTCCTCAATAATTAAAAATAATTTGATAATAAATATACTTATGTACCTGAGTGAAATATTTTATTAAAAAAATAAATACTTTGTCATGAGCCAGTTTAGAAACTTTATTTCGATTTTTATTTCAATGATAGCTTTTCTTTCAGCATCATTATGTCAATCTAATTCTTGGAATAAAATCAATACTGTACAGGAGAATAAGCTTATTACCTTGTGTTCTGACAGTAAAGGCAATTTTTATGTTTCTTTGAATGAAGTTGGAAGGATTGCTAAAGTAAATATTTTTACAGGAAGTAAGGAGCTTTTTGAAAAGCCTATAATCAATAAAGAACAAATATATGGGATGTTGTTGTTTACAGGTTACAATGACGAAATTCACCCAATTCTTAACGGGAATGTTTATACATATCATAATAATACTTATATACCTGTTTTATTGTCGGATGGCACTAACGGGAAACTAAGCGATCCAAAAACAACATATTATAATACTTTAGGTGAATCGTTTTCTGTAGATTTTTCATCTGTATATAAGTACACAATAAATTGGAAAATAAATTCACTTAATAAACTTTACTTTAATAATTATAGCGCAAATTTATTTGCACCATCATTTTATGTTCCGGACACTAATTTTATTCTTGAGTACTTGCCTGGGAGTTCAAAGAATAATATATTAAATTTGAATACAAATACTGCAATCAGTATTATTGTTCATTCCTTTGATGCTCCGATTAAACTTGGCCAATTTTCAATTCTCGATCGCGATGGTAGATTTTATATTCCCACCGGACAGGAATTGTATTATTTTAGTGATTTTGGAAAAAATTTAATTGTTCCTTTGATTGATACCTTTTCGAATGGCTATATTTCAGCTTTTGCAAGAGGAAGAATTAATAAGGAGCTTGTTATAATTAAAGGAGACAAATTTTATATATCTTACGATGATTGCAAGACATGGCTGAAGCCTATTTCAATCAATAAGAAGCTTCCACAAGGGAGACTTACAGAACTTGTAGTCTGGGATAGCCTGCATGCTATTGCAGTTGTAATGGATGGATGTACATACGAGCATTTGTATTTTCTTGACGGAAGGAATAGAGAATGGAAAGCTTTCAATTATAATCTTATAGATAATCTCAATTTATCAGAGTTTGAAGTAGATGAGAAAGGAAATTATTTAAGCGTACTAAATGATTGTAGAAGGTATGTATCCATTGATAAAGGATTAAATTGGGAACTGATTCCTAGAGTAAACAATATAGATAATCAATCCTTCCCTACTGATTATACATATTATCAAATTACTGAAAAGAAAGATTTAGCATTTTATAAGGACTCATTATTTACAACAGATGATTATGGGAAAACTTGGAAGGGTATAAGTAAATTACCTCCCAAAACAAAGCGAATGATTTATTTAGGAAATGGAAAATTTCTGATAAAATCTGAGCCGATTCTTCCAAATGCTCAATATTACATGAGTTATGATTATGGGCAAACTTATGAATTAAAATTTATTGATCAGGGAAACCAATTTGACTCAAATATATTTGAATTAGATCATAACAATAATTTGATAAGTTATTCTTATATAAATTATTTCATCTCAATGGATGATGGAAAGAGTTGGAATATTGATGATCGATTTCAAGGAAGGGAAATTAGACATTTAGAATATTCTAATGATGGCACTTACTATATGACAACAAAAATTAATAATATTTTTGCATTATATTCTACAAATGATTTTATCAATTTTAAAAATCTTACTTCCGGCCTAGGACAGTTTTTTAATATTACTTTTAATGTACATAAGCTACAAAACAAAATCATTTTAGAAACTTATAACAAGCCAGATGAATTTAAGCTTTATTACTCTGAAGATAGCGGAAATCAATGGAATCAAATAAACTATGACATTGCTAACAAGAGAAGTGATGACAGAATAGCTTTAGTGAATTTTTCATATCTGGATACAAAGAATCAACTTCTGATTTGTCTCGCAAATGATGGACTTTATTCACTTTCAAATCCACTTATCGGAGCTTTTGATATTAATCAGAATAATTCTATTCAAATTTCTCCTCAACCTGTTTCTGAATTCATCAATTTAGCTTATGATGATGCTATTCACCTTGATAATTATTGGATCTATGATTCTCAAGGCAGAAGTATTAGACATTCAGACTTGAATCACAAACAAATTTCTATACAGACCTTAACAGAGGGTGTTTATATACTACAATTGCTTGATGGCAATATTGTTAGTTGGACGGGAAGATTTGTAAAGATTTAATTTGATTCAGTTTTCAAATATAAGACAAGCAATAGAATTACAAAATTGATTCAAAAAATATAAGTCATCGCAGTATCAAACTGCAACAATTAATATTTTTGCATACTTTGTCTGAACTTTGATCGATGGGATGTATAGGAATATTAGAAATGAAAATGTTTTCTGATTTATTCTGTCTAAATCTTAAAAATCCCAGACATCACAGATATACTGCTTGAAGAGCCCTAGCTTGACAAGTATAATTAATCTGGATAATTGATGGGCTATTAATTTTTTGCAATTCGACACTAGTAATATTAACGAGATTTATTAAGTAGTTAAATAGGCTGATTTGCTTGACAAAATATGCTCTATTGGCACATAGATTCACATATGTTAATAACATAAAAAATAAATCGTTATTTTGTTAATATTCAATGAGAATCTATATATTTACATAAACAAATGAAAAGCAAATGAATTTCAATTTCTTCAAGCATTCAAAATTGACATTTCTAGCAAATATTGATTTGAGCTTCACTGCTTGCTTATTACTTTTTAATTCATTTTCTCTTCTTTCTCAACAAGCTGCTACTATAAATAATGCAGAGTTGAAAAGTTCAATTAATGAGACTGATTTAGCTAAGAGACCCTTACAAACGGATCTAAATATCTGTTCCTATCCAAATATATTAGCCTTTACTACTTCACTTATATCAGAACTTAATCTGCAGCTCAATAAAAGTATGAATAAAATTTCTAATTCCAATTCTCTATCATCTTGTTTTCAAAGCAGTATTCTTAAATTAAGTACACTTTTAATTTTTGATCTAAATCCTTATTTATACTGCCTTGATGACGATTGCACAAGTATTAGCTGTTCAGACGTTTCTGGAACAATGCATAATTCCTTAAATATTGCCCAACAAAATCAAATACTTAATCAGATTAGAAGAAAAGCTTTCAACTCAAGGCCCACATGTTTGAATAATACAAGTATTAAAGGAGATATTTATTCCTTTCAATTGTTTTTACAAAAAATTGATGGCTCTTGTTCCTCAGGATCAACAACATGTTTTAATTCAGAAATTAGAGCCCGTGTAACTTATAAATGCTTATGTGATGAAGGCAAATAGTAAGAATTTTCTAATTTACTTTTTTCTCTGTTTGATTTATTGCAATACCATTTCTGCACAGAATACCTGGCAAAGAGCAGAATCCCCTCCAATTTACGAAATTGGTGATCTAATCATTGCAAGCAATAATGACTTATTTCTTAGTTCAAAAAACACACATCACGTATTTATTTCAAGAGATAGTGCTGCAAGTTGGAAAGAAGAAAACTATACTCAGACAAATAAATATTTAGCCAAATATAATAAAAAATATTTTAGATCTGTAAAAAATCAAATCTATTTAGGTATAACCGGAGGTGGTTCGCGTTATATATATGAAAATCAAGAACTTGTCAATCTCTCAATAAGTTCCTCATATTTTAACCATGTCAAAAGTGATATAGACGGAAATATATTTCTAGTTGATAATTACAATGTATATGGTACGGATGCAGATTGGAAGATAGATCTTAATAATCTTATATATAAAACAATTGCTCAGGAATATATTTTGGAATCCTTTTTTTATTCAGTAGATAAGAATTATTTAGTAGTTACAAATGGTAAAGATTCAACAAGAATTTACACATTAAATACCAGTACAAAAGTCAAAAAACTATATAGTAGTTTTATTAATAAACAAGTGCCTAGTGAAATTTATATCTCTGAAAAAGGGAATGTTTTTTATAGTGAATATATTAATAACAATGTACACTTTCATTATGCTCTGGCAAAAGCTCCTTATTCCTTTATTGAAGCATTAATTGATTCAAATTCAGAAATTAGAGTTAATTATAAATACTTTAATAGTCCATTGAATCAATTATTTGCAATAACAGATAACGGAATTTATTTGAACAATAATAATGATCCATCGAAATGGATTAAATGTGAAGGACTAAGTAATAATATGCCTTTGCCAAGTGTCAATGATTTTGATATCAATTACTATATTAAAGACAGTCTTAATGCATTGATTAACCTTGGGGATAATTGCGGACAGGCTATTGCTTATTCTTTTACTCCAAAATACAAGCTTTGGCGACAGGTTGAATTGAATCTAAATAAGGATAATTTGTCCAACTTAAAAAGAGATAAAAAGGGAATACTTTATGCTTTCAGACCTTGTGAAAATCTGACAAACCACAACTATCTTGAAAGTAAAAACGATGGAAAAGATTGGAATAGCTTTTATATAAATGGTGAACCTGTAAGCAGTGTTGGAATTAACAAGTATGGAGAAGTTATTGCGCTGGCTTACAAATCAATCTATATTCATGATAGTGATCTTGATAACTGGAATCTTATCAATTCACCCATTACAAAAATAAAAGAGATTATACTATTGCAGTTTTATTCTAACAAGGGAGAGCTGTTTATATCAGGAATAAGTCAAAGTAACATTAATCCTGTAAAGTACTACTTATTTCATTCATCTGATGGAGGCCTTAATTGGGATGAGGTTACAGCATTTGTGACTTCAAGTCATGATCCTTCGCCGGACTTCGAAATTTTTGTAGACAACTTTAACCATTGGCTAGCATTCTCAGATCAATTGTCCTTTATTCCGACTTCCATTTTAATTAGTAAAGACTTTGGAAAAACATGGGAGGTAGATCAAAGATTTAAAGATTTTGAATTTGTAAGTGCTATACAACAACTTTCAGACAACAGGTATCTCATCTCAGGAAAAGATAAGTTTAAAAAATATGGTAGTTTTCTAAGTAATTCATCAGGAGGATTCGATTTGCTCTCCTCCAATTTTAGTGGTCATCCTTCAAGATTAGAACTTCAATCTGACGACAAATTATTTGGATATTCATCATGGTCAAATGGATCTCCTATACCATTTACTAGTAAGGATGTAGGCAAAACTATCTTTGAAGATGAAACTGGAATTCTTCCTGAAGACCAGGATTACAGAAGTATCAGATCTTCAATTCTTACGCCTGGACAAAAAACTGTTCTTAACCTGGCCTACGATGGAATTTATACCTCAAGAACGGATATATTTTCTAATGTGATCGATAAAAGCAATCATTCTAGTTTACTAAGCAATTATTTATTCCAACAAAGCACTTCCACATTGGTACTTTCGAAATTGGATGGAACCGATTTCAAATCTGGAGAAAGCTACATCATCTATAATTCTACTGGACAGATAATTTATAAAGATGAACTCATTAATCGAAATGGAGTAATTGATATCTCAAATATAGTTCAAGGAATATATTTTCTTGATATAAAAGGTTTGAACAATCTGTCAGAACAAATTAAATTTGTGAAGTATTACTAGGGATTTTCTAAAAAATCTTAAATAAACTAGATGGTCTCAGTTCATTGTCTGAACTTATACTTGAGCTTGACAGTATGATTTGAATGATTTATAGATTTGCTCATGCTAAAGCTTGACAGATATGATATATTTAGAATTACAAATTCTAAACATATTGCATCGCAGTTTCAAACTGCGACGATCAAGGTAGCCTCAATGATTTTCCTTCCATGAAACGCAGCTGTTTCTGAATTATAAAAACTATCAAATTCAATCGCGAATATTGAGTCAATTGAATCCATTCTGTTTTTCACTACCTCCATTAATTCTTGATATCGTTGTTCAGGTGTCTTTTCAATGTGGGGTAGTATGGTGAAAATTGTGCATAACGGATTTGGTATAGACGCTGCACCGCCAAACTATTGGCAGCCAAATTTAGGTAATTAATTTTAATTACAGGAAAAAATCAAAAGAGAATGATTTTAGATGATTGGCGGTGTAGAGTCTATACTGTGTTATGCCTCGTTCTTTTTGCTTTTTCTAAGCATACATTAATTTTCCTTTAGGAGTTGGAATTTGTCTTCCAATAGACTTGGCAGTTTCAATCCATTCATCTACTATAATCTGAACATTATTTACCGCTTCTTGATAAGTTATACCATCCGATTTACAACCAGCTAGTTCAGGAACTTCAGCAATGAATACTTGATCAGCTTCGCTCCAGTAAATAATAATTTCATATTTATAATTCTTCATCTTCTTGTATTTCTAGTTTGTAATTAATGATAATTTCTCGAATTTGTTTAACTTGATAAGCTTTCGAATGTCCACTTATTTCTTGGATATTAATAATTTCTTGAGCACCTTCTTTATAATAAATATAATGACTTCTTTTTATCCTGACTTCAAATCCTAGTTTTGTCAGTAAGATTCAAAGTTCATTGAACATAATATTGTTATCAGACTGACCCTTTATTATTTTTTCGAATAATTTATAAGCCTTTCCCATTTAGCAAAGATAAAGATTAATCTTATTAATTTAGAGTTCTTTGAATGAGGCATAACTCTGTTATATCTACAACAAATTTATCACAAACCTTCGCTTTTTTCTTCACCAACAGAATAATACAAATACTCAGAACCTAATTTGCCGCAATTTTTTACAGCTTAACCACGATTGTGCAATGATTATTAATCGCCAATCTTTAGACCGGTTTCACTGAAGACCGACTGCCAAGTTAAGGAAAGTCATTAGCTCCTTGTATCACTTTTCTATAATAGGGTGATAGCCTTTACCAGATATTTATATGTGTATCGTCCTAAAACAAATATGCAAGATGAAGAACAAATCCTGATACAACTATACAGAATGTGATACAATAAGTAGAGAGCGGGAGGAAACATGTCATGAGATCGGGCTAGTGTGTTATAAGCTCAAGCTTGTGTATCTAGAGATTTAGCTCATATGTCATAAGATCGAGCTAGTATATAATAAGCTCAAGCTTGTGTATCTAGAGATTTAGCTCATATGTCATGAGATCGAGCTTGTATATTATAAGCTCAAGCTTGTGTATCTAGAGATTTAGCTCATATGTCATGAGATCGAGCTTGTATATTATAAGCTCAAGCTTGTGTATCTAGAGATTTAGCTCATATGTCATGAGATCGAGCTAGTGTGTTGTAAGATGGTGCTAGTATCTATAATTCTCCAGCTTGTATATCATGAGATCGAGCTAGTGTGTCATGAGATTTAGCTCATATGTCATGAGATCGAGCTAGTGTGTTGTAAGATGGTGCTAG